>NZ_JBFWPA010000029.1:0-66441 GCF_050250235.1 Pseudorhodoplanes sp. | reverse complement strand
TGCATTCGGCGCGCGAGCATCCGCATTGAGGTCTTGCTCATAGATACGCAAAAGCTCGCTTCGGAGGATCGCTCGACATGGCGCGGATAGCCTTTATCGGCCTCGGGAACATGGGCGGACCGATGGCGCAGAATCTGGTCAAGGCCGGACATGACGTCCATGGCTACGACATCAGTCTGGACGCCGTCGGCAAGTTCGTCACAGCCGGCGGTATCGCGGCCGGCAAGCCCGCAGCGGCGGCGTCCGATGCCGACATCGTGGTCACCATGCTGCCGTCCGGCGCCGAGACGCGCGAGACCTATCTCGGACCCGACGGGATCATCGCGAATGCCAAGGCCGGCGCGCTGCTGATCGATTCCTCCACCATCGATGTCGAGACCGCCCGCGAGGTGGCGGCGGCGGCCGAAGCGAAGGGCCTGCCGATGGTCGACGCGCCGGTCTCGGGCGGGGTCGGCGGCGCGCAGGGCGCCACGCTCACCTTCATGGTCGGCGGCACCGACGAAGCCTTCGAATTCGCCAAGCCCGTGCTCGAATCCATGGGCAAGACCATCGTGCATGCCGGCGGGCCGGGCAACGGCCAGGCCGCGAAAATCTGCAACAACATGATCCTCGGCATTTCGATGATCGCTACGTCGGAAGCCTTCGTGCTGGCCGAGAAGCTCGGCCTCGATGCACAGAAGCTGTTCGACATCTCGTCGAAATCGTCGGGCCAGTGCTGGTCGATGACCAGCTATTGCCCGGTGCCGGGCCCGGTGCCGACCTCGCCCGCCAACCGCGACTATCAGGCCGGCTTCACCGCGCACATGATGCTGAAGGACCTCAAGCTGTCGCAGGAGGCGGCGAAGGCGGCGAAGGCCGCAACTCCGCTCGGTGCGGGCGCCGCCGCGATCTACGAGCGCTATGTCGAGAGCGGCGAGGGCGGCCGCGACTTCTCCGGCATCATCCGGTTTCTGCGGGGGGAGTGAGGCGCACGATCAAATAACTTTCGCAGCCTTTGAACCCGAATCGAGATTGCTGCGACCAATGCCGGATCGAGCTATCACTATTGTTCGGGGCCAGCGGAGGGGAGCCATGCCGTCATTGCTTCGGCACTATTTGCTTCGACATATTGCGGTCGCGCTTGCCGCAGTGTTTCTCGCCACGCCCGCGCTTGCGGAAAGGCGCGTCGCGCTGGTCATCGGCAACGGCGCCTATCGCCATGCCGACCGTCTGCCCAACCCGAAGAACGATGCGGAAGACGTGAGCGCAGCCTTGCGGCGCACCGGCTTCGAAACCATCACGGGTATCGACCTCGACAAGGCCGGCATGGAGGAGGTGACGATCCGCTTCGCGCGGGAAGCGCGCGATGCCGATGTCGCGATCTTCTACTTCAGCGGTCACGCGATGCAGTTCAACGGCGTCAATTATCTGATGCCGGTCGATGCGAGGCTCACCGACGAAGCCGATCTGCGGCGCATGGCGCGTGTGGATGAGATCGTCGCCGACGTGCAGCAGGCGAGGAACCTGCGCATTCTCGTCCTCGATTCCTGCCGCGACAATCCGCTGGCCGAGCAGCTCAAGCGGCGCATCGGTCTGACGCGCAGCGCAGCCATCGGCCGCGGTCTTGCAAGGATCGACTCCCCGCAAGGCATGATCCTCGCGTTTTCGACTCAGGCCGGCACGGTGGCCGCGGACGGATCGGGGCGCAATTCGCCCTACACCGCAGCTTTCCTGAAGCATATCGAGGCCGCCGAAGAAATCGGCACGGTGTTTCGCCGTGTCAGCGCGGACGTCTTTGAAGCGACACGACGCGCGCAATTGCCGGAACTGTCGCTGTCGCTGATCGGGGAATTCTATCTGAGGGGCCGCCCGGCCGCGGTGCCGCAGGTGCCCAATGCGGATGTGGCAAAGCTGCAGGAAGAACTGAAGACGCTGAGAGATCAGATCAACAACAAGGCCGAGCCGAAGGTCGCCGTCGTCGTTCCGCCGGTGGCGCCGGCCGTGCCGCAGGAGACCGAAGCCGGCGGTCGGGGTGTTTCCGCCATCGACGATAATCGTTACGCCGCTGTCGTTGGAGCGCGAGTTCGCGCTCAAGCCGAAAGACACATTCAAGGAATGCAACACCTGCCCTGACATGGTCGTGGTGCCGGCGGGCTCGTTCACGATGGGGTCGCCCGAAAGCGAGAAGGAACGCGAAAGCGATGAAGGTCCGCAACGCCAGGTGACTTTGGCGAAGCCGTTCGCGGTGGGCAAGTTTGCGGTGACATTCGACGAATGGGATGCCTGCGTGGCGGACGGCGAGTGCAAATTCCATCGACCGAAAGACGAGGGCTGGGGCCGCGGCAAACAGCCGGTCATCAACGTCAACTGGTACGATGCCCAAGCCTACATTCGCTATCTGTCGCGGAAGACCGCGGGCAAAGACTACCGGCTGCTGAGCGAGGCCGAGTGGGAATATGTAGCACGAGCGGGGACCAGCACGCCGTTCTGGTGGGGTAGTTCGATCTCGACCAGCCAGGCCAACTACGGTGGTAATTTTACCTATGACGGCGGGCGGAGAGGTGAGAATCGGGAGCGCACTGTACCGGTCGATTCGTTCCAACCAAATGCGTTCGGGCTTTACCAGGTGCATGGCAATGTCTGGGAATGGACGGAGGATTGCTGGAAGCCAAGTTATTCAGGCGCGCCCACGGATGGTTCGGTCTGGTTTGGCGGCCTCTGCGGTGGCTTCGTCGTCCGCGGCGGGTCCTGGGACGGTCCTCCGAAAGGCCTTCGCTCTGCGTGTCGGATGTATCTCGCCCCTGAGGACCGCACCAGCATTCTCGGCTTCCGGGTTGCCCGAACACTTGCGACTCCTTGACTCTCAACCTCTTGACCTCTTTCGGTCGGGGCGAAGCCCGCAGGCAAAAGACCCGAAACTTTCGCAGGCCGCCGCGATCTACGAGCATTATGTCGACAGCGGCGAGGGCGGCCGCGACTTCTCCGGCATCATCCGGTTTCTGCGCGGGGAGTGAGGCGCACGATCAAATAACTTTCGCAGCCTTTGAACCCGAATCGGGATTGCTGCGACCAATGCCGGATTGAGCTATCACTATTGTTCGAGGCCAGCGGAGGGGAGCCATGCCGTCATTGCTTCGGCACTATTTGCTTCGACATATTGCCGTCGCGTTTGCCGCAGTGTTTCTCACCACGCCCGCGCTGGCCGAGAAGCGCGTCGCGCTGGTGATCGGCAATGCCGACTATGCGCATATCGCCAAGCTCGACAATCCGGGCAACGATGCGCGGCTGATGGCGGAGACCCTGCGTGCGCTCGGCTTCAGGCTGGTCGGCGACGGGCCGCAACTCGACCTCGACGAGACGCGCTTCCGCCAGGCGGTGCGCAACTTCAGCACGGCTTTGCAGGGCGCCGATGTGGCGCTGTTCTATTTCGCCGGCCACGGGGTGCAGGTGCGCGGCAGCAATTATCTCGTGCCGACCGGCGCCAATCCGGTGCGCGAAGCCGATGTCGATTTCCAGATGCTCGATACCAATCTCGTGCTGCGCCAGATGGAGAGTGCGGGCGCCCGGCTCAACCTTGTGATTCTCGACGCCTGCCGCAACAACCCGTTCGGCGGCCGCGGCCTGCGCACCACGGCGCCCGGCCTTGCGCAGATGCAGGCGCCGCAGGGCACGCTGATCTCGTTCGCAACCCAGCCTGGCAGTGTCGCGGCCGACGGCAATGACGGCAACAGCCCCTATACGCGGGCGCTGGCGCAGGCGATCCGCAAACCAGGCCTCGACATCTTCCGCACTTTCAACGAAGTCGGCCTTGCCGTTGCGAGCGCGACCGGCAATGCGCAGCAGCCCTGGGTGTCGCTGTCGCCGATCAAGGGCGATTTCTATTTCGCGGGGCGCGCGGACAATGCTGCCGCATCGCAGGCGGCGCCGGATGTGGCGAAGCTGCAGGAGCGGCTGAATGCGCTGGAGGAGCAACTCAGGAACAAGGCCCAACCGAAGGTCGCCGTCGTCGCGCCGCCGGTTGCGCCGGCGGTGCCGCCGGAGACCGCGCCGAAGCCTGCAGTCGGTGTGTTCCCGCAATCGACGATCAGGGTGACGCCGCTGTCACCGGAGCGCGAGCGATCACTCAAGCCGAAAGACAGTTTCAAGGAATGCGACGCCTGCCCCGAAATGGTGACGATTCCGGCGGGCTCGTTCACCATGGGCTCGCCCGCGAGCGAGAAGGGGCGAGGGAGCGAAGAAGGCCCGCCGCGCCGCGTGACGTTCGCGCGTCCGTTCGCGGCCGGCAAGTTCGCGATTACCTTCGACGAATGGGACGCCTGCGTGGCGGATGGCGGCTGCAACGGCTACCGTCCGAAAGACGAGAACTGGGGCCGCGGCAAACAGCCGGTCATCAATGTCAACTGGGACGACGCCAGGGCCTATGTGGCGTGGCTGTCGCGCCGGACCGGCAAGAGCTATCGGCTGCTGACCGAGGCGGAATGGGAATATGCGGCGCGTGCCGGAACGACGACGCCGTTTTCGTTCGGCGCGAGCGTCTCCACCGACCAGGCGAACTACAACGGCGATTATACATACGGCGCGGGTCGCAAGGGGGTCTTCCGGCAGCGGACGGTGCCGGTCGATTCGTTCCAGCCGAACTCCTTCGGGCTTTATCAGGTCCACGGCAATGTCTGGGAATGGACGGAGGATTGCCGGAACGAAAACTATTCAGGGGTGCCCACGGACGGATCGGCCTGGACCCGCGGCGACTGCACTCGGCGCGTCATGCGCGGCGGGTCCTGGGTCAACAATCCGATGGCCCTCCGCTCGGCGATTCGCGTGAGCGGCGACACGTCGCACCGCTTCTCTGACTTCGGATTCCGCGTTGCCCGAACGCTTATACCTTGAGTCTTGACCTCCTTCGGCCGGGGACCGGGGTGCGGCGCCGCCTCCGTCGCGGATCACAATGCGCGATGACGGGAAACCAAATCCGCGCTCGCGCGTTAGGTCGGGCCGATGGCTCCAGCGGTGCGACCCTTTGAATGCCCCCCGTCTCCAAAAAGCGCACCGCCGCCCACAACAAGCCCGGCACCCGCGCGATCGCCATTCCCGGCCGCCAGGTGCCGTGCGAGCAATGTCCGCTGCGCCGGATGGAGGTGCTGCGCGACTTCACGCCGCAGGAGCTCGACTTCGTGCGCAGCTTCAAGTCCGGCGAACTGAATATCGAGGCCGGCACCAGCATCCTGCTCGAAGGCACCAATTCCGCCTATCTCTACACCGTGCTGGTCGGCTGGGCGTTTCGCCACAAGACGCTGCCGGACGGGCGACGCCAGATTCTGAATTTCGCCATTCCCTCGGATTTCCTCGGGCTGCAGGGCACGGTCGCCGACGAGATGCAGCATTCGGTCGAGGCGCTGACCGACATGACGCTGTGCATCTTCCCGCGCGAGAAGCTCTGGGACCTGTACACGACATTTCCGGCGCTCGCCTATGACGTCACCTGGCTTGCCGCGCGCGAGGAGCAGATTCTCGACGAGAGCCTGCTCAGTGTCGGACGGCGCACCGCGATCGAGCGCATGGCCTGGCTGTTCCTGCATCTGTTCGTGCGGGCGCAGGAGGTCGCCCTGACCAAGGGCAACACCATCCAGTTTCCGTTCACGCAACAGCATGTCGCCGACACGCTCGGCATGTCGCTCGTGCACGCCAACAAGACGCTGAAGAAGCTGTCGGCGACGCGCACCATGCGCTGGAAGGGAAGGGCGTTCGAGATACTCGATCGCGACGGATTGGCGCGGATCGCCAATTTCGAATTTCCGGGTGAGCACAAGCGGCCGTTCATCTGAGTGCGGGCCGATCGCAACCGTTGCGCGACATTCGGCGCGCGCATCTGCGCGAAATGTGTGCGGGTTGCACATGCCGGAACGCGAAGCGCCGAAGAGTGAATCGCGCGTTACGAAAAGCGTTGCAATTGCTGCCTTAATTGATCGGTCCGCGGGCCAAATAAACCTTCTCTTTATGCTGTTGTTTAAGCCGATTTTAGATCATCACCCGTAATTTACGTCCTTAAGCGGGGAAACAGGGCCTCGCATCAAGATACGAAAAACGATACAGGAAGGCGTCACATGAAAGCCGTTATGAAACCGGCGGAGCAACCCGCGCAGAACGCGCAGCGCTTCGAGCACATCCGGCCGCTTTATCTCGAAGCCTTGACCCTGGTGGAGCGCCTGCATCGGCGCCTGCTCGACGTGATCAAGGACGAATTCGACCGGCGTGGCCGCGCCGACATCAATTCGGTGCAGGCGCTGCTGCTCTACAATATCGGCGACAAGGAACTGACCGCGGGCGAATTGCGCACGCGCGGCTATTATCTCGGCTCCAACGTCTCCTACAATCTGAAGAAGCTGGTCGAGATGGGCTTCCTCGATCATCAGCGCTCGCGGGTGGATCGCCGCTCGGTCCGCATCAAGCTGACCGACAAGGGCCGCGAGGTCCGCGACATCGTCGAGAACCTGTACCAGAAGCATGTGCGGACCGTCGAACAGGTCGGCGGGATCGCTGCCGAGGAATTCGGCACGCTCAACAAGTCGCTGCACCGGCTGGAGCGCTTCTGGACCGACCAGATTCTGTATCGGCTGTGACAGGCGGCGCCTTTCAACAGGCCCGAGGCCTCAACACGCCCGGCGCTTCAACGAGGCCGCGGTTTCAATAAGCCGCAGACGTCAACAAGCCAACGTGTGTCGACCTGACCTGGCCCCGGCGGAAACGCCGGGGCTTTTTCTTCGGCCATCGCCGATTCGGCTTTTTGGCGCAGCCTTGCGAACCGAGCCAGCCGATCCGCCGCTCGCCGTTGAACCGCGAGCGCGAGCGCAGGGCGGTCGGCTCGCTAGAGTTCCTCCGGCTTCGGTGCGCGCACCCGCGGAGCGAAGTTCGGATCGCACGCTCCGGTGCGGGCGAAATTTTCCCGCGCGGCCGACAGCGACAGCGCACCATTCGGGCCACCGCGCACGATGCCGGCGTCTGCATCGCTCTGGCCGTCGTCCTCCCAGCAGCACACCGCGCAGATTTCGAACGCCGCGGGCTCGGTCAGCGTGCGATAGCCGCAACACGGGCAGCGAACGGACATCCGAATCTCCAGGACGGGCAGGGCGAATTTCCAGAATAGGGAAGGGTCATCAGCCTTCAGCCCGATTGCAAGGGCGGTTTGGCGCATGCCGCGCCCCAATTCCGCCCGACCCATTGCCAATCCTGCGCCCGCCGCTTTAATGGACCCACTTGAGGCCGTATCGGACACCGCATGACCGACCGCCCGGAATATCTGCGCCACTGGAACCGCCGTTCCCTGCTGCGCCATCTCGGCCGTGGCGCTCTCGGCGCCGGCGCGGCGCTGGCCGCCGGCCGGGCGCAGGCCCAGGATCAGATGCTGCAGCTTCTGATGGAGCAGACCCGGCGAAGCGATTTCGGCCAGACCTACGATTCCGGCATCCGCTCGGTGAAGATGCCGAAGACCTCGCTGCCAACGCTGTCGCCGGCAACGGTGCAGACCACTGAGGCTGCGATCCCGCGCTACGAACAGATGGCGGCGCAGGGCGGCTGGCCGCAGGTTCCCCAGAATGAGAGGCTGCGGGTCGGCAACCGCAGCAAGGCGGTAATGGCGCTGCGCCAGCGGCTGATTGCGGGCGGCGACCTTGCCACCAGCGCCGGCGTGTCGGACGTGTTCGATTCCTACGTCGAGGCCGGGGTGAAGCGCTTCCAGGCCCGTCACGGGCTCACCGTCGACGGCATGGCGCGCGAGGCCACCCTGTCCGCGCTGAACGTGCCGGCCGAGCAGCGGCTGGCACAATTGCGCACCAATCTGATTCGGCTGCGGAGCTTCTCCGGCAATCTCGGTCCGAAATTCGTGATGTGCAACATCCCCGCCGCGCAGATCGAGGCGATCGAAAACGGCGTCGCGATTACCCGCCACACCGCGGTGGTCGGCAAGCCGGACCGCGCCTCGCCCGATATCAACAGCAAGATCGTCGAGGTCAATTTCAACCCGTTCTGGACCGTGCCGGTTTCGATCGTGAAGCGCGATCTGATCCCGAAAATGCAGGAGGAGCCGGATTACCTGACCAAGCAGCGCATCCGCATCCTGGACGGGCGTGGCAACGAATTGCAGCCGACCCAGATCAACTGGTACTCGGAGGAAGCGGTCAATTACATGTTCAAGCAGGACCCGGGCGATCTGAACTCGCTCGGCGCGATCCGCATCAATTTCCCGTCCGCACACGGCGTCTACATGCACGATACGCCGTCGCGCAATCTGTTCGGCGAGGACTTCCGTTTTCATTCGTCGGGCTGCGTGCGGGTGCAGAATGTGCGCGAGCTGGTCACGTGGCTGCTGGCCGGAACGCCGAACTGGTCGCGCCAGCAGATCGACGACGCGATCCGCTCCGGCGAGCGCAAGGACGCGCGGCTGAAGTCGCCGGTCCCGCTCTACTGGGTCTATGTCACCGCCTGGGCCACGCCGGACGGCGTGGTGCAATTCCGCGACGACATCTATGGGCGCGACGGGATCGGCGCGACGGGTGGCGTCACGCGCGGGTGAGCACGCCGCCGGTGACCTTGATGACGAGCGGCCGCGAGGTTCTGTTCGAGTTCACCGTGATAGGCTCGGTTGTGAAGGTCGCCGCAATTGATGCCGCGACCGGCATCGAGGTGATCGTGATGGGCCCGTCCCACGCATCGCGCGGCGATCTGCAAAAGCTGGCGCTGGCCAAGCTGCGCCGACGGTTGGAAAATTCCGGATCCCGCTAGCTCCGACGGGGTCCGGACATCCATCGCAACACCAGCGCGCTTGATTTTCGCGGCGTGGCATTGGCAGCAGATGGTTCTCATCGCACGACCGAAAGACAGTTGCGCAACGTTTTCGGAGCCCGCCGGAACCACCGGCGATGTCCTGAATTTTCCCGCAAATGCCGAAATACTATTTCGATCTCGAGGACGGAACGCGCGCCAGGGACACGCAGGGCGCAGAGCTTCCGAACGACCAGGCCGCCAGACAGGAGGCGGCGCTCAGGGCACTGAACGGCAACGGGCATCAGCTTGACCACTATGCCGGGTTCGGCACCATCATCGTCCGCAACGAAGATGGCGAGGATATCTTCCGCAAGCGCATCGGCTAGAAGCTTGGCGGCCGGAAGCTGGAGACCGTGAAAAACCGCGCTATCGCGTCGGCCGACGTACCCTTCCGGTCCTGCCCCTGGGGCCCGAGGCCCTTTCCCGAAGCTTGCAATGGAACCAGTACAGCCACATAGTGCTTGTCTGTCGAGTGACATTGAAATACCAAAATTTGAGCGGGCTTGTTCGGCGTAATGCTGACCCGCGGCGCACCGCCAGCGACTGACGGATCGCATGATTTTGCTGGCTGATGCATGCTTGGCTGGCGGAGGAGTCCCCATTGCCTCATCTCCAGAACAAGCTGTTTGATTTCCTTCCGAGGGCCGACCGGATCATCGTTGGCGAACGAATGAAGCCGTTTGCCGCCGAGATCGGAACCGAACTTCAGGAGGTCGACCAGCCAGTCGAACACATCTACTTCCCCAATACGGGAATGGTTTCACTCCTGATCGTCCTGAGAGACGGTATTGCCGTGGAATCCGCGACGGTCGGCAATGAGGGGACGTTCGGCACATCTACCGCGCTCGTGGACGGTCTTTCGGCGAACCGAGCCGTGGTCCAGATGCCGCTGACGGCGACCCGCATCTCCGTTTCGGACTTCCTGCTGCTGTTCAACGGCAATGACCCGTTTCGAAAGTTGATCGCGCGTGCCAACGAGATGCTGATCAACCAGTTCCAGCAGACCGCCGCGTGCAATGCCAGGCATCAGGTCGAGGCGCGATGCGCGCGCTGGCTGCTTCAGTCGCACGACAGGGTTGGAAACGGCGCACTTCCGCTGACACAGGAATATCTGGCCAACATGCTCGCGGTGCGGCGCTCGACCGTAAACGAAGTGGCACAGGCGCTCCAGGCCGAGGGCCTCATCGGCTACACCCGCGGCAGCATTGAGGTGATCGACCGCGCCGGTCTCGAAAACAAGGCCTGCGAATGCTACAGCGTGCTGGCGCGCCAGCGCCGCCGGCTGCTCGGCATTAATTAGGGTTTTCCGTCTTGCTCGCTGACGCGGACGCCGATCGGTTCAAAAACAGCGCTATCGCGGATGCCGAATAGCGGAACTTTTTTCGCTGCGACAATTGCGACGATCGCAAAACGCAGGACTCGAAAAAGAACGTCTGACACCGGACAGACTGTTTCTCGTATCCATCCGCAATGTCCTGAATGGGTCGCTGGATTTCAGTTCGCACGATTTCAGGGAGACAAAGATGGAGCCAAAGCGTATCGCGTATCGCAGGGCGCGGAACTATCTGTTCGGAGAGCAGGCCCTGAGCCGGCAGGAGAAGATCAAGGCCGCCAGACACGCGCGCCTGAGGATCCGCTCCAGCGATAACGATGACCCGGTGGTGCTTGCCAACGCCGCCATCAGCGATGCGCGGCAGCAGCTCCAGATCGAACGATCGGCGCATGCGCTGGGCAGATCACGCTCCAGCTTTTGACCGGCGTCGCTGGCCATCACCGCGAGGGATTCGGACGGGTATTCACCGGTCCGGTTACGACGCGGCGTTCAGCCGAGGCGGCGTGCGCTGCGTATCGCTGGAGGCGCTGCGCATGGGCAGGGCACGCCGCTTCGAAATCAGGATCTCGGCGCCGAGCTTGCGGGCAAGCTTGCGGGCCTTGTCGTCAGAGGGGGCCTTGAACTCTTCGATCTGAAGACTTCCATCGGTCTCCGTGCAAACTGCGACATACTTTGCCATGACCCTAAAAGGGCGGGCAAAAGCTGGAGTTCCGCCTGCCGCGGCAATTCGTCCGTAGCGCGCCGATTCTAGCTTCTCGGAATGATGGCGACCACACGGCGGGAATCGTCGTCGACAATGACCGCGGAATCTCCGACGACGACAACGCCGTCATTCCAGTAGCCGCCGAGCAGTCTGGCTGCGGTGTCGGGCAGGACGCCGAGATCGGTCTGCCGGGGTACCGCGGCGCCGATCATCAGTTCGAAATCGGCCTTCTCGGTTTTCGGAGGCGACCCGCGGTCCAGGATATCGAACAGTTCGCGACGCTGGTCCGCGGAGATCGAGAGCGGCTGGGACGTATCCTTGATGTTGCGAGCGCGGCGGCCGCCTCCCGGCTGCGCATAGACCGGGTCGCTTTTGCCGGCGGCGCTTTCCGCCTCGCGCTGCGCCTGCATTCCGCGGCCCACCGTGAGATTGGGGTCATTCCGTGTGGCCGCGGTCTCCGGCTCGATGCCGCCGGGGGTCAGCGCGTTCGGCGTCAGCATGGCGAACAAGATGTAGCCAAAGCCGAGGATGAGAATGACTGCGGCGCTTGCGCCGGCAACGGCAAGCAGAGTGAACCGTTTCATGCAGACTCCCGCGGTGGCTTTGGTCCCGGCTGGTTTCGATCCGTTGTCCTGATTCCAAAGGGGAAACGTTCCTCGGGCTCCAAGGTTTCTCCGCTCCGATTGAGGGGTGATCGATCCGATCGCGATGGCCGCGACGATCATTCGACGCGACACCACCGCTGCCCCGGCACGTCGGCAAGATGCCGCGCGGACAGGGCGAGCCGCAGCAAGCACACGGCGTCCTGCGCCGCGTGCTCGGGGCCCCAGGTGCTTGGGGCCCCAGGTGCTTGGGGCCCTAGGTGCTTGGCGCGGATCGGTTCTTTTTCGGATCAGTCTTTGGCGCGGGGATGCGCAGCAGTCCGGCCCGGGCTCTGATCGCTGCACTGGTTCGCTTCAGGCGCACGGTCAGTCTTTGCAAACTTGTCTCGGAGCCAGCGGCGATAAGCAGGGCGTCTTCGGCTTCGGTCCAGTTTTTCTTCAGTCGCATCACCAACTCCGGCAATCCTTTCGGCATCTTTTTCTACCTGGTAATCGCTCGCCTCCTCGCCACGCAGTTCCGTGGTTTCCCGTCCGCAAGTGGCGCATTTGAAGCTCTGCAACTCCGCTGATCCCTGCGGCATCCGCCGGAAACAATAGGCGTTGTTTCCGCACTCCATGCACACGACCGGCGCAACCAGCTGCGAATTTACAAAACTGAAAGGTGTTTTGGAGGACATCTGCAACCAGATCACGTCAGTGCCATGGTGACTGCCCGCTAGCGGACGCTGATCGCCGGAAATCAAACCCTTTTTTGCCGCAGTCGCGCCGCTGCGAGCCTAGATATTGCGGCTTATCGGCCGAGGAAATCTATCGCTTGGCGCTCCGGGACCGGACATGCTAGTCCGCCGGTTCCGGGGCTTCCAGGAGACACGCCATGTCGGCAACCGACCGATCCGCGGCCGGCGCTGCGCGCAGCGATATGTTCGCCGCAACCCTGAGCGAGAGCGACCCTGAAATCGCCGCGGCTATCGCGAACGAACTCGGCCGCCAGCGTGACGAGATCGAACTGATCGCGTCCGAGAATATCGTCAGCCGCGCCGTGCTCGAGGCGCAGGGTTCGGTGCTGACCAACAAATATGCCGAAGGTTATCCGGGCCGACGCTATTACGGCGGCTGCCAGTTCGTCGATATCGCCGAGCAACTCGCGATCGACCGCATCACCAGGCTGTTCGGCTGCGCGTTTGCCAATGTACAGCCGCATTCCGGCGCTTCGGCCAATGCGGCGGTGTTCTTTGCGCTGATGAATCCCGGCGACACCTTCCTCGGGTTGAACCTCGCCGCGGGCGGGCATCTCACGCACGGCATGAAAATCAATTATTCCGGCAAGTGGTTCAACGCGGTCGCCTACAATGTGCGGCCCGACGATCATCGCATCGACATGGACGAATTGCGCAAGCTGGCGCAGGAGCACAAGCCGAAGGTGATCATCGCGGGCGGCTCGGCCTATCCGCGGATCATCGACTTCAAGGCCTTCCGCGCGATCGCCGACGAGGTTGGCGCCTATCTGTTCGTCGACATGGCGCATTTTGCCGGGCTGGTTGCGGGCGGGGTGCATCCGTCGCCGTTCCCGCATGCCCATGTGGTGACCACCACGACCCACAAGACACTGCGCGGTCCGCGCGGCGGTGTGGTCCTGACCAACGACGAGGAAATCGCCAGGAAGATCAATTCGGCGGTATTCCCGGGCCTGCAGGGCGGTCCCTTGATGCATGTGATTGCGGCCAAAGCGGTTGCGTTCGGAGAGGCTTTGCGGCCATCCTTCAAGGTCTACGCGAAGAACATCGTGGAAAACGCGAAGGCGCTCGCGGAGACGTTGAAGTCAGCCGGTTTCGACATCACCTCGGGCGGTACCGATACCCATCTGATGCTGGTCGACCTGCGGCCCAAGCGCCTGACCGGGAAGGTGTCGGAAGCGGCGCTCGGGCGCGCCCATATCACCTGCAACAAGAACGGCATCCCGTTCGATCCGGAAAAGCCGACGATCACGTCGGGCATCCGGCTGGGTACGCCGGCCGGCACCACACGCGGCTTCGGCGTCTCCGAATTCCAGCAAGTCGGTGCGATGATCGCGGAGGTGCTGGACGTGCTGTCGCAGAAAAAGGCGGACGAGGATTCGCTGGTCGAGGCCGCGGTCCGTGAGAAGGTAAAGGCGCTGGTGCAGCGGTTTCCGATTTACCAATAGGCGAATGCGTCATGCGTTGTCCGAGTTGCGGCAGTCTCGATACCCAGGTGAAGGACTCGCGTCCGACTGAGGATTCGAATGCGATCCGCCGCCGCCGTGTATGCCTGACCTGCCAGTTCCGCTTCACCACGTTCGAGCGCGTGCAGTTGCGCGAGCTTGTGGTGATCAAGCGCAACGGCCGCCGCGTCCCGTTCGACCGCGACAAGCTGATGCGCTCGCTGCAGATCGCGCTGCGCAAGCGCAATGTCGATCCCGAGCGGCTCGAGCAGATGGTGTCGAAAATCGTGCGCGAATTGGAGAGCCTCGGCGAGAACGAGATCACCACCGACACCATCGGCGAGGCGGTGATGGCGCATCTGCGCGAACTGGACGATGTCGCCTATGTGCGCTTCGCCTCGGTCTATCGCAATTTCCGCGAGCCGAAGGATTTCGAGGACGCGCTCGCCGAACTTGCGGGGGAGGATGACGGCAAGGCCGGCGGCGCGAGAAAATAGAGAAAATGTCAGGCTCGCCCAGCCGATTGATGGACGCGCCCAGGCGGTGCTATGAAGCGCGAATGATCCGCAGCGAGGCCATTGCGAGACTGAAAGGGAACGCTGCCGCGCTTCGCGCGCGTGGCGCGACTGCGCTCTGCTTGTTTGGCTCGACTGCCCGCGACGAGACGAATGGTAGCAGCGATATCGATATCTTCATCGACTACGATCGAACGAAGAAGTTCTCGCTTGTCGACCTCGCCGGTCTCAAGAATTTCCTGGAAGACCAACTCACGACAAAGGTGGACGTGATGACGCGGGATAGTCTCCATCCCCGCCATCGCGACAGAATTGAGAAGTCCGCGATTCGCGTGTTCTGATGGAGCGTGCAGCCGGGCCTGCAATTGACGACATTCTCGATGCAATCGCGGGTATCGAGCAGGCGACTGCAGGCAAGACGTTGGAACAATTTGGATCGGATTGGCTGCTCCGCCGCGGCGGGGAGCGCGGCATCGAGATCATTTCGGAGGCCAGCCGGCGCATTCCGGCCGAGCTGAAAAGCACCGGACCGGAAATTCCGTGGCGTGACATTGAGACGATCGGAAACATCCTGCGTCACGAATATCACTCCGTCTCAAGTCCAATCATATGGGATGTCGTCCAGGCCGACCTTCCGTCATTGAGAACTGCAATCGAAGCGATGTCCAAGGATCGTTCGTGAGCGTCGAAGGCGACGACCTGCGCTTCCTGCGGCTTGCGCTCACGCTCGGGCGGCGCGGGCTCGGCAATACCTGGCCCAATCCGGCGGTCGGCGCGGTGGTGGTGAAGGACGGTATCGTGCTCGGTCGCGGCTGGACCCAACCCGGCGGTCGGCCGCATGCGGAGACCGAAGCGCTCCGGCGCGCGGGCCAAGAGGCGCGCGGCGCTACCCTCTATGTCACGCTGGAGCCCTGTTCGCATCATGGCAAGACTCCGCCTTGCACCGACGCGATCGTTGCGGCCGGCATTGCGCGGGTGGTCTCCGCGCTGATCGATCCCAATCCCAGGGTGGCGGGCGAGGGCTATGCAAGGCTGGAGGCGGCCGGGATTGCTGTCACGGAAGGGCTGTGTGCGGACGCTGCCCGGCGCGACCATGCCGGCCACATTCACCGTATTCTCGACGGCCGCCCGCATGTGATGCTGAAGCTCGCGATATCGGCCGACGGCAAGGCCGCGCCTGCAGATGGCAAGCCGGTGTCGATCACGGGCGAGGAGACGCGCGCGCAGGTGCATCGGATGCGCGCGATGAGTGATGCGATCCTGGTCGGAATCGGCACCGTGCTGGCCGACGATCCCGCGCTGACATGCCGGCTGCCCGGAATGCTGCGAGTGTCGCCGGTCCGGGTGGTACTTGATCCGGCGCTGCGATTGCCGGTGCAGTCCCGGCTTGTGTCGGGCGCGCGGGACATTCCGGTCTGGGTCTTCAGTGCAGAGGATGCATCGGAAGACAGGGAGCGGTTGCTGGGCGAGAAGGGCGTGATCGTCACGCGTGTCACGGCGGGCGAGCGCGGGCTCGACCTCAACGCGATATTGCGCGCACTGGCGGAGCGCGGGATCACCCGGCTGATGGTGGAGGGTGGGCCGAAAGTCGCCTCGTCGTTTCTGCGGGCCGATCTGGTGGATGAAGCGGTGTTGCTGCACGGACCGGTCCCGATCGGGCCGGGCGGCGTGGAGGCGCTTGACTGGCATGCGCGCGAGGCACTAACGGCATCCCGGGGCTTGCCGTTGATTGACACCGAAATCATCGGTGCCGACAGGCTCGACCGATACGAGCGGCGCTAGTGTGGTGGTTCGGAAATCCGCTTTCATTCTTGCAGCACGCTCTTCAAGCGGAATTCCGAACCAAACCACACTAGAATCAAAGGTTTGCTGGTGTCCTTCGAATCCGAAGTCCGCTCACGAGCAAGCCGCAGCATGAAGCGGAGTTCGGATTCGGGACACTAGATGTTTACCGGCATTGTCACCGATATCGGCGAAATCAGCCGCGTGGAGGAGCGGGCGGATGGCCTGCGCCGCATCGTCATTGCCTGCAGCTACGACCGTGCCTCGATCGATATCGGGGCCTCGATCGCCTGTGCCGGCATTTGCCTCACCGCGGTTGAAACCGGAATGGCGGGCGGCCGCAGCTGGTTCGCGGTCGATGCCGCCGCCGAAACGGTCGGGCTTACCAATGTGCGCCACTGGACGGCAGGCACACGGATCAATCTCGAGCGCTCGCTGAAGATCGGCGACGAACTGGGCGGGCATATCGTGACCGGCCATGTCGACGGGATTGCCCGGGTGATTTCGCGCGAGGACCTGACCGATCAGGTGCGGTTCCGGCTTCGCGCGACGCGACCATTGTCGCGCTTTATCGCCAGGAAGGGTTCGGTCGCGCTCGACGGCGTTTCGCTCACCGTCAATGAGGTCGATGGCGAGGATTTCTCCGTCCTGGTCATCCCGCATACGCTGCAGGTCACGACCCTGAACGAGTGGCAGCCCGAGGCGGCGGTCCATCTCGAAATCGACCTGATGGCACGCTATGCCGCGCGCCTCGCCGAGACCGCCTGACACGAGACCGCCTGACACTTGCGGATGCGGTCTTCCTGTAGTTAGTGGCGCGGCAACGGAGAATGCGAAAATGGCCGGGCCCCGGCAGAACAAGCCCGAGGAGGCGGCAGCGAGCTTGGCGGGCGCGAGTCTCAAGGGCGCGCGCATCCTGGTCGTCGAGGCTCGCTATTATGAGGAGATCGCCGATGCGCTTCTGTCCGGCGTGATCAGCGCACTCCATGATGAAGGCGCCACGCACGATCGCATCACCGTGCCCGGTGCGCTCGAAATCCCGACCGCGCTTGCCATCGCGCTCGATGCCGCGACGGCGAAGCAGCAGCCTTTCGACGGCGCCGTCGCATTGGGCTGCGTGATCCGCGGCGAAACGCTGCATTTCGAGATCGTGTCCGAGCAGTCCGCCCGCGGCGTGATGGACGTCTCGATCGCGCGCAACATGCCGATCGGCAACGGTATCCTCACCGTCGATAACGAGGCACAGGCCTTCGCGCGCGCGCGGGTCACCGAAGGCGACAAGGGCGGCGAGGCGGCGCGTGCGGCGCTGGCTCTGATCCGGATCAAGCGCGCCGCATCGAAACCATCGCGATGACCGGCGCGTCAAAGTCCGAGCGCGTCGACCGCAAGGCGAACCGGCGCGGTGCGGCCAGACTTGCGGCCGTGCAGGCGCTGTACCAGATGGATATCGCCGGCACCGACCTCAACGAGATACTGGCCGAGTTCGAGAGCCATTGGCTCGGCGGCGAGGTGGAAGGCAACAAGTATCTGCCGGCGGATGCCGCGCTGTTCCGCGACATCGTACGCGGCGTGGTCGCCGCTCAGCGCGCGCTCGACCCCGCAATCGATGCCGCGCTTGCCGAAGGCTGGCCGCTGAAGCGGATCGAGGCGCTGCTGCGCGCGGTGCTGCGCGCCGGCTGCTTCGAATTGCAAAGCCGCAAGGACATTCCGGCACGCGTGATCGTGTCGGAATATGTCGACGTGGCGAACGCCTTCGTCGACCGCGACGAGACCGGTATGGTCAACGCGGTGCTCGACATGCTGGCGCGCGGCGCACGCGCGGATGAGTTCGGGCACAAGGAGATGTAACCGCGTCGCACATTCCCAAGACAGCGCGAATCCAGTGTTCCTGGCTCTGGGTCCGCACGTTGCGAGGTCGAACGGAAAACGGAAAACCGGTACGCATGCCATCCGGCGAAGACGATCTGATCGCACGCTATTTCAGGCCGCTTGCCACGGCGCCGGGCGCACTCGCGCTCACGGACGACGCCGCCTTCTACACGCCGCCCGAGGGATGCGATCTCGTGCTGACCACTGATGCGGTGGTGTCGGGTGTCCATTTCCTGCCCGATGATCCGCCGGAGACGGTCGCGCGCAAGGCGCTGCGGGTCAATCTTTCCGATCTTGCCGCCAAGGGTGCACGTCCCGCCGGCTGCCTTCTGACCCTCGCGCTGCCGGACGGGTATGGTGCGGCGTGGCTGTCGGCCTTTGCCTCCGGGCTGCAATCGGATTGCGACCTGTTCGACTGCCCGCTTCACGGCGGCGATACCGTGCGGACGACCGGACCGCTTTGGCTTGGGGTTACCGCGTTCGGCACGTTGCCGCGGGGCACGATGGTGAAGCGCGCCGGCGCGAAGCCCGGCGACCGCATTGTCGTGACCGGGACGATCGGCGACGCCGCGCTCGGGCTTCGGCTCCTGCAGAACCCGGCTCTGGTTGCGCAATGGTCGCTGGGCGAGGATGAAGCGGCGCATCTTATCGGACGCTATCGTGTGCCCCAGCCGCGCATGGCTGTGGCGGACGCGATGCGCGCATTCGCGTCCGCCGCCATGGATGTATCGGATGGATTGTCCGGCGATCTGGCGAAGCTCTGCGCCGTCTCCGGCGTGTCGGCGCGCATCGAGGCCGCCCATGTCCCGCTGTCCGAGGCGGCGGCGACGGCGCTGGATGCGGTGCCGGGACTGATCGAAACCATCGCCACCGGCGGCGATGATTATGAAATCCTCGCCGCGGTTCCATCGGACAAGGTGGCAGCGCTGAAGGAGCATGCCGAAGCGGTCGCCATCGCGGTCACCGAAATCGGTGAGATTGTGGAAGGCCAATCGCCGCCACGGGTGATGAGTCCCAACGGTGCATTGCTGACATTCGCACGCGGTTCGTTCAGCCATTTCTGAATGCGCGCATACTGCGCTTGGGAGACATACCGATGCATGACCGCACCGCAGCCAAGGCTGCGCCCACCGGCTGGGGCGTGTCCGGCCATTCGCGGGAGGCGCAGTTGCGCCGCCGCTTTCCGACCGTCGAGGATTTGCGCAAAGCCGCCGCTCGGCGCGTCCCCTCGCTCGGCTACGAGACCGTCGCGGGCGGGGCGGGAGAGAATCTCGGCGTGGGGCGCAACGCCGGTGCGCTTGACGCGATCGAGATGGTGCCCCGCACCGGAGCCGACAAAGGTCCGGTCGCAACCGATGTGACGCTGTTCGGCCGGCATTATTCCGCGCCACTCGGCATTGCGCCGATGGGTCTGCAGAGCGTGTTCTGGCCGGGCGCCGAGCGGCATCTGGCGCGTGCCGCGCAACGCGCCCGCATTCCATACACGGCCGGCACCGTCAGCGGCATCGCATTGGAGGAGGCCGCGGAACTCGCACCCGATGTGATCTGGTTCCAGCTCTACCGGCTCGCAAAGGACGATCACAGGGTTGGATTCGATCTGGTGCGCCGCGCGCAGGCTGCCGGCGCGCATGTGCTGGTTGTCACCGTCGATACGCCGGGACGGGCGAAGCGGCCTGGCGAATTGCGCAACGGACTGACGCTGCCGTTCCGTCCGACATTGCGCACGATCCTGGAGGCCGCAATCTCGCCGGGCTGGGTGTCGGCGCTGTTGCGCAACGGACAGCCGAGCTTTCCGTGCCTGTCTCCCTATTGCGGCGACAATCCGAGCAAGGCCGACATTGCCTGGTTCGCGCAGCGCGAGGTTGGCGGCGCCTTCACCTTCGAGGAACTCAAGCGCTACCGCGATGCCTGGAAGGGCCCGATGGTGATCAAGGGCGTGATGCATCCCGCCGATGCCGAGAAGGCGGTGTCGATCGGGCTCGACGGGGTGCAGGTTTCAAACCACGGTGGACGGCAACTCGAGGGCGCACCGGCCGCGATCGATATGCTTCCTGCCATCGTCGCTGCGGTCGGCAGCAAGGCAACCGTGTTGTTTGACAGCGGGGTTCGGTCGGGCCTCGATGTGGTCCGCGCGGTGGCGCTTGGCGCCCAGGCGGCGCTCGCGGGCAGGGCGTTCCTCTATGGTGTCGGCGCCATCGGCGCAGACGGGGCGGATTATGTCACCACGATGCTGATCGAGGAGGTCTCGGTTGCGATGCGGCAGCTCGGCGCGCCGGACATGGCGGCGCTGCGCGCCTTGTCGATCCGCCACGCGAGCGCATGGCAGTTCTGACCTGCCCATTTGGCGCTGGTTAATATTCAGACGGCCCGATATGTAGGCGCGCGTTCCGGGGAATTTTGCGATGTCGGTTGCCGCCGAGGGCCACCATCTGATCGACGACGCGCTGGCGCGCCGCAACGCGATCGTGCTCGCGATCGGTCAGGCACTGGCGGGCGCCAACAACACCGTGCTGATTGCGACCGGTTCAATCGCGGGCGCCATGCTTGCGCCGGTCAAGACGCTGGCGACGCTGCCGATCTCGATCTATGTGATCGGCCTGTGGCTCGGCACGCTGCCGGTCGGCGCGCTCGCCCGCCGCTACGGCCGCCGCACCGCGTTTCAGATCGGCACGGTCTTCGGAGTTGCGACCGGGCTGACCTGCTGCGTCGCGGTTCTGTATGGTTCGTTCCCGCTGTTCAATCTCGGCGCCTTCTTCTGCGGGCTCTATGCGGCGGCACATCAGGCCTATCGCTTTGCCGCCGCCGATACGGCAAGCGATGCGTTCCGGCCGAAGGCCATTTCTTGGGTGCTGATCGGCGGCATTTTCGCAGCCATCATCGGGCCGCAGGTGGTGATTGCGACCAAGGACCTCCTGCCGCCCTATCTGTTTGCGGCAACGTATCTCGCACAGGCGGCGATTGCGGTGGTGGCCGGCCTGATGCTGGCATTGCTCAGAATCCCGATGCCGCCGGCGGTCACGAAGGCGAATGCAGGGCGTCCGCTTTCGGAGATCGCGCGGCAACCGAAATTCATCGTCGCCGTGGTCTGCGGCATCGCCAGCTATTCCATGATGAACATGGTGATGACCGCAGCCCCGCTCGCCATGATCGAGTGCAATCACAGCGTCGCCGATGCCGCGCTCGGCCTGCAATGGCATGTGCTGGGCATGTATGTGCCGAGCTTTTTCACCGGCTCGCTGATTGCCCGCTTCGGACCGGCGCGCGTGATCGCCGCAGGCTTCGTCATGCTGCTCGCGAGCGCGGGGGTCAGCATCGCCGGGATCACGCTCTGGCATTTCTGGGTCGGGCTGACGCTGCTCGGGGTCGGGTGGAATTTCGCCTTCATCGGAGCGACCACGCTGGTAACCGAGACGCATCGGCCGCAGGAGCGCAACCGCGTGCAGAGCTTCAACGATTTTCTGGTGTTCGGGTCGATGGCGATCGGCTCGTTCGGATCCGGCAAGGTGCTGGCGACCTATGGCTGGGCCGCGGTGAACGAGATCGTGTTTCCGGTCGTGCTGTCGGCGGCGATCCTGCTCGGCTGGCTGTCGCTGCAACAGCGCCGCAATCCGGCCGCCTGACAACGCTGCAATTTCCGCGGATTTGCGGGAGGCTTGGTCCGGGGGGCATGGTTCTTCCCCGCTGCCGGGTCAATGTCACAAAGACATGCCCATGCGCCGGTTCGCCCGCACCATCACCGTTCTTACCTCACCGCCCTGGGCGGCCAGTCGTTCGCCTGCAACCCGCGGCCGCATCTGACCGATCCAAGGTTGACCACCGGGACCACAAAGCAAATCCGGCTCACTCACCCTGATCCGGGCGGTGTAAACGGTATCCGGCCGGCCCCGCCACGGCAGACGCCGAACAGCCGGGGTGGCGGCTTCGGGCCCGGCCGTCGCGGCAAACGACCGAAAGGACCCCGGAAAACCCTCAAAAATCGTGGCGGGCCCTGCTGTTTGACCGGTTGCTTTGCAGATTCGTTTTTGGCAATGTCCGCGCGATTTTGAGGCCGGGCGGAGGCGATTCCGCGCGCCCGTTCTCAAGCAGCGAGCCGGCCTCGCCCGGCTCCTTCCACATCATCGGGGACTTCAATGACAGCTTTGTGGGTGATCATCGCCTGCGGTTTGCTTGCCGTGGTTTACGGCGCCTGGGCCACCATGTCGGTCATGAAAGCCGACGCCGGCTCGGCCAAGATGCAGGAGATCGCCGCCGCGGTCCGTGAGGGCGCGCAGGCCTATCTGAAACGCCAATACACCACCATCGGCATCGTCGGTGTCGTCATCTTCGTGATCGTCGGACTGTTGCTGGGCTGGCTGGTCGCCATCGGCTTTGCGGTCGGCGCGATCCTGTCGGGCGCCGCCGGCTTCATCGGCATGAACGTTTCGGTACGCGCCAACGTGCGCACTGCGCAGGCGGCGGTGAAGTCGCTCGCGGGCGGGCTCGAAATCGCATTCAAGGCCGGCGCCATTACCGGCATGCTGGTGGCGGGCCTCGCGCTTCTTGGCGTCGCGGTCTACTACATGATCCTGACCGTGCATCTCGGCCTTGCCCCGAACAGCCGCACCGTGGTGGACGCGCTGGTGGCGCTCGGCTTCGGTGCGTCTCTGATATCGATCTTCGCCCGACTCGGAGGCGGCATCTTCACCAAGGGCGCGGATGTCGGCGGCGACCTGGTCGGCAAGGTCGAGGCCGGAATCCCGGAGGACGATCCGCGCAATCCGGCGACCATTGCGGACAATGTGGGCGACAATGTCGGCGACTGCGCCGGCATGGCGGCCGACCTGTTCGAGACCTACGCGGTGACCGCGGTCGCGACCATGGTGCTTGCCGCGATCTTCTTTGCCGGCCAGCCGGCCCTGTCCAGCCTGATGATCTATCCGCTCGCGATCGGCGCGGTCTGCATCATCACCTCGATCGCCGGCACCTTCTTCGTGAAGCTCGGCGCCAACCAGTCGATCATGGGCGCGCTTTACAAGGGCCTGATCGCAACCGGCGTGCTGTCGCTCGTGGGCATCGCGATCGTCACGCACCTGATGATCGGGTTCAACGTCGTTTACAAGACGGGCGGGGGCGTGACTTTCACCGGCATGACGCTGTTCATGTGCGGCATCGTCGGTCTTGCGGTCACCGGCCTGATCATCTGGATCACCGAATACTACACCGGCACCAACTTCCGTCCGGTGAAGTCGATCGCCGAAGCCTCGGTGACCGGCCACGGCACCAACGTGATCCAGGGTCTTGCCATCTCGATGGAAGCGACCGCGCTTCCCGCGATCGTCATCATCGCCGGCATCCTGATCACCTATGGGCTTGCAGGCCTGTTCGGGATCGCGATCGCGACCACCACCATGCTGGCTCTTGCCGGCATGATCGTCGCGCTCGATGCCTTCGGGCCGGTCACCGACAATGCCGGCGGCATTGCGGAAATGGCCGGCCTGCCGAAGGAGGTCCGCAAGTCGACCGACGCGCTCGACGCGGTCGGCAACACCACCAAGGCGGTCACCAAGGGTTACGCGATCGGCTCGGCCGGTCTCGGCGCCCTGGTGCTGTTCGCGGCCTATAACGAGGACCTGAAATACTTCATTGCCTCGAAGACTCCGTATTTCGTCGGGGTCAATCCGGACTTCTCGCTGAACAATCCGTATGTCGTGGTCGGCCTGCTGTTCGGGGGGCTGCTGCCGTATCTGTTCGGCGCGATGGGCATGACCGCGGTCGGCCGCGCGGCCTCTTCCATCGTGGAAGAGGTGCGCCGGCAGTTCCGCGAGAACCCGGGTATCATGAAGGGCACCAGCAAGCCCGATTACGGCCGTGCCGTCGACCTGCTGACGAAGGCTGCGATCAAGGAGATGATCATCCCGTCGCTGCTGCCGGTGCTGTCGCCGATCTTCGTCTATTTCGCGATCTACTTCATCGCGGGCGGCGGAGCCGCCGGCAAGTCGGCCGGCTTCTCGGCGGTCGGCGCCATGCTGCTCGGCGTGATCGTGACCGGACTGTTCGTCGCGATCTCGATGACCTCTGGCGGCGGTGCCTGGGACAACGCCAAGAAGTACATCGAGGACGGTCATTTCGGCGGCAAGGGTTCGGAAGCCCACAAGGCCGCGGTGACCGGCGACACGGTCGGCGATCCGTACAAGGATACGGCCGGCCCGGCGGTCAACCCGATGATCAAGATCACGAACATCGTGGCGCTGCTGCTGCTCGCAATCCTTGCGCATTGAAGCTGAAGTCAGAGCCAGGACCGACGGGAGCCCCGCCATCGCGCGGGGCTCTCTCTTTTTGTGAACGCATTTTTGTCCGGGAACGCGGTTCGCCTCCGACGCGGCGGCCGTCTGAGTATCCGGATCGCTTGATGTGCGCGCGCTGGCTGCGCCTCAGTTTTCCATGCCGACGATCTTGAAGATGTAGGTCAGGTACGACATCTCGTTGCCGCCGGTCGGCGTGGTGCGGCTGACGAAATCGAACACCTTGCCGTCCTTGATGCCGTAATCGGCAAGCCGTGCCACACGGCGTTCCTTGTCGAAATAGACCGCGATCACGCGCTGATCGACCACCTTCTGCGGCATGAACGCCGCGGCCTTCTCGGCGCGCTGCGAAATATAATAGAAGACCTCGCCGCTGACGGTGGCGACGGTCGAGGGCGTGCCGAGCACGATCAGCACCTGCTCCTGGCTCGACCCCAGCGGAATCTGCTCCAGCGCTCCATCCGGCACCACATAGCCGCGCTGGAACGTCTGTTCGGTCACCACACAGCCGGACACCGCAAGCGCGCAGGCCAGCGCAAAGGCGACCGCGCCGCCACGCCGGCGAGCGGGAGAAGAGCCCAAAATGCGGCTTTCGGACGTCATGCCGGTCGATCAGCCCCCGATTGCCTTGCCATTGCAACCCATTGCACCATGGGCGCTCTGGCGATACCTGCCGGCCGGCCCTAAAACAGGACCGATGCTAAACATGTTCCGCCGGACTCCCCAAGCCTCCACCATCGAGGCCCTCTATGGCGCCATCGTGGCGCAGGCGCGCGCGCCTGTCTTCTACCGCGATTACGGGGTCGCGGATACGGTTAACGGCCGGCTGGATCTCCTGATGCTGCATCTGGCGCTGGTCTTCGAGCGGCTTGCGCGCGCCGACGAGCCCTCCCGGGCCGCGGGGCAGGCAGCCTTCGATCGATTCTGCCGCGACGTGGACGACCATCTGCGGGAGCAGGGGGTCAGCGATCTCAAGGTTCCCAAGGACATGCGGCGCCTTGGCGAAGCTTTTTTTGGACGGTACCGAGCCTATATTTCCGCCCTGAAGGCCTCGGACCGCGAGGCGTTGCGGGGAGCGCTCCGCCGCAATGTATTCGCGGATCAGGACCGGGAGGCGATCGATTCGCTCGCGGATTATGTCGAGGCGGCAGCGCAGGCACTGGAGCGCCAGCCCGCCACGGCGGTTGCAGGCGGCCGGCTTGACTGGCCGGATCCTGCCGGACTGCGTTGAGGAAGACGATGACCGATCGCGATCAGTCCTGGAGCCGGCGCATCGCGCTTGCAGAGGTGCCTGAACAGGGACTTCACGTCGTCATCGAGGCCGATGCGGGAGTGCGCGCTGCGCTGATGCGGACCGCGAATCTGCGCGATCTGCCGCGGCTGGAAGCAAGCTTCGATTTGCGCCGTCGCGGAGTGAACGGGCTTCAGGTAACCGGCGAAGTTGTTGCGACTGTCGGTCAGAATTGCGTAGTAACCCTCGAACCGGTCGAGCAGAATCTGCATGAGGCGATCGATGTGACATTCGCTCCGGGGCCAGCCGAAACGCTCGGGAACGAAGAAGGGGCGGCCTCGTTCGGGATGACCGATGCCGAACCGCCTGAACCCCTGCCCGACGGCATTGTGGACCTTGGAGCAATTGCCACCGAATATTTCCTGCTCGGCATCGACCCCTATCCGCGCAAGGCGGGCGCTGTCTTCGAGTCCGGCGCACCTCACGAGCCTGCGGACAGCCCTTTCTCCGCGCTTGAGGCGCTGCGAGACCCGGCAAAAAAGCCCCCGTCCGGAAGGAAATAGGCCGGGTGGTTGTATCCGCCGCGCCAATGGCTATGGTCCGCGCCTGTTCTTGCCGCCTTCCTGTGTTCCCGGGGCTCCGCTAAGGTCGGCTCATGCCAGCAAAGGTCCGCATCGCGCTCGATGCCATGGGGGGCGACCATGGCCCCGCTGTGGTTATTCCCGGCGCCGCGCTCGCGCAGGGGCGTCATCCCGATACTGAGTTCCTGTTTTTCGGCATGGCGAACGAGATCGAGGCGGTGCTGTCGGCACATCCGCGCCTGAAGGCAGTATCGCGCGTGATCCATACCGATGTTGCGGTGAAGATGGAGGACAAGCCCAGCCAGGCCCTGCGGCAGGGCCGCTGGAAGTCATCGATGTGGCTTGCCATCGACGCGGTCAAGAAGGGCGAGGCCGATGTCGCGGTGTCGGCCGGCAATACCGGCGCGCTGATGGCGATGGCGAAAATCCATCTGCGGACCATGGCCGGAATCGAACGCCCGGCGATCGCCGCGATCTGGCCCACGCTCCGCGGCGAATCGGTGGTGCTCGATCTCGGGGCCAATATCGGTGCGGACACCCAGCAGCTGATCGACATGGCGGTGATGGGCAGCGCGATGGCTCGCATTCTGCTCGATATCGACCGGCCGACCGTCGGTCTCTTGAATATCGGCGTCGAGGAAGTGAAGGGACTGGATGAAGTGCGCGAAGCCGGGCAGCTCTTGCGGGAGCGAAACCTCCCACACATCAACTATTCCGGATTCGTCGAGGGCGACGATATCGGCAAGGGCACCGTCGACGTGGTGGTGACCGAAGGCTTTGCAGGTAATATCGCACTCAAGGCGGCGGAGGGAACGGCGCGACAGATCGCCGGTTATCTGAAGGCCGCAATGAAGGAGACGCTCTGGACGAGGATCGGCTACCTGTTCGCGCGCGGCGCGTTCCGCAAGCTGGCTGCCAAGATCGATCCGGCCAGGGCCAATGGCGGCGTGTTCGTGGGATTGAACGGGATCGTAATCAAGAGCCATGGCGGCGCCGATGCGGGCGGGTTTTCCGCGGCGGTCGATATCGGCTACGAGATGGTGCGCAACGACCTGAAGGCGAAGATTGAGCAGGCGCTGGTTCCGGAAGCGCGGGTGGCGGCTGAAGCGCCGGTGGCCGGAGCCGCATCGTGACATTGCGCTCCGTGATCGTGGGGGCCGGCAGCTATCTGCCGGAACGCACCCTCACCAATGCCGAACTCGCCACCATGGTCGACACCACCGACGACTGGATCGTCCAGCGGACCGGCATCCGCGAAAGGCATATCGCGGCGGATGGCGAACTCACGTCCGACCTCGGCATCAAGGCGGCGCGGGCCGCGCTCGCGGACGCGGGCCTGGCGCCGCACGACATCGACCTGATCGTCTGCGCGACCTCGACCCCGGACAACACGTTCCCCGCCACCGCCGTTTCCATTCAGTCCGGACTTGGCATCACCGCGGGCTTTGCCTTCGACCTGCAGGCGGTATGCTCCGGCTTCGTCTACGGTCTCGGCACCGTCGATGGCCTGCTGCGAACCGGGCTGGCGAAGCGTGCGCTGCTGATCGGCGCCGAGACTTTCTCCCGCATCCTGGACTGGACCGATCGCACCACCTGCGTGCTGTTCGGCGACGGGGCGGGGGCCGTGGTGATCGAGGCGCAGGAACAGCCCGGCGCAATGACGGACCGCGGCATTCTCACCACGCATCTGCGGTCGGATGGCCGCCACAAGATGAAGCTCTATGTCGATGGCGGCCCGTCCTCGACGCAGACGGTCGGACATCTGCGAATGGAGGGCAAGGAGGTGTTCAAGCACGCGGTCTCTATGATCACCGATGTGATCAAGGATGCGTTCAGGGCCACCGGCTATACCGCGCGGGACCTCGACTGGTTCGTCCCGCATCAGGCCAATCGACGCATTATCGACGGTTCGGTCATCAAGCTCGGGCTCGACCCGGCCAAGGTCATCATCACCGTCGACAAGCATGGCAACACCTCGGCGGCCTCGATTCCTCTCGCATTGTGCGCGGGCATCGCCGACGGCCGGATCAAAAAGGGCGACCTGGTGATGTTCGAGGCGATGGGCGGCGGCTTTACCTGGGGCGCATCTCTGGTGCGGATGTAATTTCGTACCGGCCGGAGGCACTGCGCCACAACACCGGTTTCCGCAAGTGGCTGCCGGGTCACTTAATGACGCAGTTGAACGGCTTTCTTCGGTTGACCATGGAAAAGTAAGTCCATATCGTCTTGTAAAATAACAAGGATCGCCGGGTAGGGGCTACGGGCGATGGCGGCGAAAACGGTAACACGCGCGGACCTGTGCGAGGCGGTCTACCAGAAGGTAGGACTGTCGCGGACGGAGTCTGCCACGCTGGTCGAGCAGGTGCTCAAGGAGATTACCGATTGCCTGGAGCGCGGCGAGACCGTGAAGCTGTCGTCCTTCGGTTCTTTCGTCGTGCGAAAGAAGGGCCAGCGGGTCGGCCGCAATCCGAAGACCGGGAAGGAAGTGCCGATTTCGCCGCGTCGCGTGATGGTCTTCAAGCCATCGGCCATCCTCAAGCAGAAGATCAACGGTGACGCCGGTCCGGACGTCGCCGACGACACCGACATGCATTGATCGGGTCACTCCGAAAGGGCGGACCGGTTCCGAACATTTTTTCGCATCGCACAGCAATCGGGGGAATTCGTTGGACAAGGCGCCCGACGCATTTCGAACCATCAGTGAAGTTGCCGACGATCTGAGCGTGCCGCAGCATGTGCTGCGCTTTTGGGAGACGCGCTTCAGCCAGATCAAGCCGATGAAGCGCGCAGGCGGCCGCCGCTACTACCGGCCGGATGATGTCGACCTGCTGCGCGGCATTCATCATCTGCTGTATGGCGAGGGCTATACGATCCGCGGCGTGCAGCGAATCCTGCGCGACCAGGGACTGAAATTCGTTCAGGGTGTCTGGCAACCGGGCGCCGAGCAGCCCTCGCATGGTCCGGTCGAGGACGAGGACGGCGTCCATCCCGAGGAGATGATCGAGGAAATGCCGGCGGCAGCCGAACCTCGTCCGCAGGCTACGCCGGCGGCGATTCGCGCTCAGATGTCGCGCGAGGATCTGCGCCGGCTTCAGGCCGCCTTGTTCGAACTGAGTGAGTGCCGCCGCCTGCTCGATTACGCGATGCAGGGGCGGGTCGAGTAGCCCCTCGCGAGATGCAAGGCGCGGCCAGTCCGCACGGCACCATCGTTGGAATGCCCTACGGCGGACAGGCCCGGAGCTTGACCGCGCCTGACCATCAGTCGCACCGGACCGCGATCCGGTTCACGTATTGGTGACACGTTTTTCACTGCGGGACGCGAACGGAGACAGCGTTACGACGCCTTCGCGTCTCTCGGCTTTTGCGGCTCGCGGTAATAATAATTCGCGTCGCGTCCCTTCACGAGGCGACGGATGGCCCGCCGCATTCCCTCGTTGCGGCGAAGCGGCTCAACCGCGGCGGATGCCGCGCGGAACACCGCAACCTTCGCGGTGTCCAGCGCGGGATTCATGCCCGGCGGGTTTTGCGGCATGCCGACGCTGCGCAGCATCGAATTGACCGCGAAGATGTCGTTGCGGCGCCGGACCTCGTCGGATTTCCAGGTCAGCGACAGCGATATCGAATAGCGGTCGGCGGTGCGCACCCAGTGCGGCCATTGATAGGGCACGAATACCCCGTCGCCGGGCTGCAGCCTGTAGGTGGTGCATTTGGCGTCGAATTTCGCCTCATAGGGCAGATTGCGATGCCGGATCGCGCTCGATTCGAGGGCCTCTTCGGAGGCGATCGAACGGTCGCGATTGTCATAGACGTGGAAGAACTTGTCGCCGTGAACCTGAAAGAAGAAGTTTTCATCGGCATCGGCATGGAACGGCGTCGTCGAGTTGGCCGACGAGACGAAGATGAAGCCCCGGATATCCTCGAATCCGGCCGCCTTGAGGCTGTGATGGCCGCGCATGCGCGCCACTTCCATCAAGGCGTCCTCGATCAGCACCCGATAGGCCTCGTCCTGCTCGACCGATTTCAGCACCATCCAGGCGCCTGCGGACTCGATGTTGTGTACGATGGCCTCAGGCTCAAGGTCGAGAGTCGGCGTGGTCTCGGGGCGCTGGCTGATGGCAGCCTTGCCGGAATTGTATTCGATCCGGTCGCGCGGCAATTCGCGCACCAGTTCGGCGAGCTTGGGCAGCGTCAGCAGCGGGTTGCCGGCAAAGCGGTGCCGCAGCCCAAACGGCATGTGCGGAAACGCGTGCGTGAGCGCGGCGGTGTCGGTCGGCTCGAAAAACTTCATGGCAGTCTCTCCCTGATACGCCGGAGGGTCTTTACGAAATTGATGGCGCGATAACGGGCGGACAGCAGCGCCTGGATCACCGTGGCGGCCGGATCGCGCGGCGACAATGCGATCAAGACATCGGCGATCGTGATGCGTTCGCGCCAGACATGGTCGATCATCGGGTGTTCGCCGTCGGCCGACGAATCCGCGAATGCGACCGCCGGATCGGCACACAGATGCCTGGTGAGATCGAGGGTGAGTTGCACGCCCGGCGAGGTACGCGCTTCGTTTTCATCCATTGCGATCTTGAAGAAAAATGCGCGTCCGCGGTCGCGCAGGATCAGGCCTGCTGCGAGGGTTTCGCCGTTGCGGCACAGACTGACCACCTCGAATTGTCCGCGGGCGGCCAGTGCCGGTGCTGCCTGCCGGATGAAAGCGGCATCGCCCGGGTGCTGGATGAGCGCGGTTCCGCAATGGCCTTTCCAGCCCCGGGCTTCGAGCGCCAGGAAGGCCTCGAGCGCAGGACCGATCCGGTCGGGCGCAGACGCAGTCTCGAACATGACCGCACCGTTATCCTCCAGCCGGTTGCGCTGGCGGCGCAATTCCTTCAGCTTCTTGATACTGAGGGCCGCACGGAGCGTGGCTTCCGCGTCCGCTTGAGCATCAAGCCCGGCGCGGCGATAGCTGCGCATGACCCGTCCGCTCAGTCCGCGCTGCGCGAGTGCGGCCGCAATGGCGGCATAGGCGGGTCCGGACGTCGCGACCGATTGCAGAAGCAGGGCGCGCGCGCCGGCGGCTCTTGCGGCGTCGATCAGGGCACCCGCGGCATGTTCCGCATTGTCGCGATCGAGCAGCGGCACCGAGAATGGTGCGTAGGCGTTCCAGGAGACGAGCAGGGGGACGGGAAGGGACAAAGCCTGCCTCGCCCAGCGAACCGGCATCAATCCCGTCAGGCGCTCGGGCGTGCTGCGATCGCGCGCGATCAACGCAAGCGCTCCGCCGCGCCCCCGCGCATGCTCTGCGACCGCGAGCGCCCAGAGTGGCAGGTAGCAGGCATTCGGCTCGACAGCCTGCATTGCCAGCCTCTCCCAGGCCGGAACCGGCACCGAACCGAGTGGGGTCAGAACGCGGGTCGCAGATGCCGCGGGAGCCGATGCGGCAAGGCGAGGCCGCGCGTTCGCCCGTGCCGCCAGCGGAGGCGCGGATGTGGTGACCTGATCCACAGAGGCCGGAGCACGCATGAAACGCAACGCCATGGCTGAACGCGATGCCCCGGAGATAGGCCGGAAGCGTGACCGATGGCTTTATCCAGACGCGTGCCGGCGGGCTTTAGTGGGGCACGGTTAACGAAGCCGTGCCGCACTCTTCGAAAGTGCGCCCGCGGGTGTGGCCTTCCGGCCGCAAACCTTTTGCTAACGCCAATTACGGCCGAAATTCCTCGCATTCACCGCAAATTTGCCCGGACCCGGCGGGAATGAACCGCCCGTCGCCTCCGCGCGACCAAAGGCCAACGGGCTTTTGGAAAGGGAAATGCCGCCATGCCGCTCACCACGTTCCAGGTTTCGCAACTGAAGAAGCTCATGACCGGCGAACTGCCGCTCAAGGTCTTCTGCGATACCATCGAGGGCGAGAAGCTGTGCTGGAGCGGGCTGGTCGGCATTCGCGCCGATGCGCTGCGTTCGACCGTGGCCCTGACCGAACGCGGCCGGGCCGTGATCGCCAACCTCGACTGACCCGCCGGGACGGGCTGAACCGCTCAGGCGAATTCCTGCTGATGAACCCAGGCCGCCTGTCGTGGCGGCTGCTTGGTGCGATCCCATTCATCGAGCATCGCAGGCGCGATCTTTTTCAGTTCGTCGAGCTGGCCCGGCTTCGCGGTCATGTAGGTGACCTCGACCCGGTTGCCGCTCGGATCGAAGAAATAGATCGACTGGAAGACGGCGTGGTCGGTCGGGCCGACGACCGTGCATCCGAGCGCCTCGGCATTTGCCTTGGCTTCCAGCATGGACTCGCGATCCTTCACTCGGAACGCGATGTGCTGCACCCAGTCCGGCGTATTCGGATCGCGGCCCATCGGCGGTGATTTCGGCAGTTCGAAAAAGGCGAGGACGTTGCCGTTCCCGGCATCCAGAAACACATGCATGTAGGGGTCGGGCGCCTTGGTCGAGGGCGCGCGGTCTTCGGCCATCGCCATCAGGAAATCCATGCCGAGCACCGTCTGGTAGAAGGCGACGGTCTCCTTGGCATTCCTGCAGCGATAGGCGACGTGATGAATCTGTTCGACCTTCATGGCGGACTCCTCGGCGTGTGAACGCATTCGAGCGTCGCTTGCGCGCGAGGGCGTTGATCCAGGTCAAAAGGCGGAAGCTGGTAAGATCATGCGCCGGTGCGATCAGAGACCATCACCTGACCGCAGTTTTGACCTCGATCCCTCACGACCGGACCACACTTCGATGGTTCCTCTGGGGCGAAGTTCCCCAGACCGTCAATCCTCAGGAAGAGGAGTCCGGAATGAAACGCCTGCTGATCCTGACTGCGACAATCCTCGTTTGCGCGAGCCTTTTTGCATCGGCGTCGATCGCTCGGACGATTCAATGCGCAGCCGAAGTGCCCGCCGCACCGAAGGGGCATTGGTATTATCGCCTCATCGAGGGGCGCAAATGCTGGTATCAAGGCAAGCCCATGATGCCGAAATCCGCGTTGCAATGGCCGAAGTCAAATGTTGCCGAAGCGGAAGCGACACAACCGGTCGATGAAGTGGAGGCCAAGCAGGCCACCACAGACGGCCGGGGCGGCGGCGGACAGCCCGCACCGGAGCCTGCTGCCGCGCATACACGCAAGCCGGAGGTCTGGCCGACCCCGGTCGTGGATGACGGCTCTTTCGAATCCCGATGGCGTGGCTTGCAGTCGGGGAGCTGATTTCCGCTCAGCCGGCGCAGGACGATGCAGGCACGATGATGCGGCGGTAGAGATGCCAGCTCGCATGGCCGAGCACCGGCAGCACCACGATCAGCCCCAGGAAGAGCGGCAGCGCAGACACCACGAGCAGCACCACGATCAGCCCCGCCCAAGCGATCAGCGGCCAGGGGCTTCGCACCACCGCCCGCACGCTTGTGATCATCGCGGTGACGCAATCGACGTCGCGGTCGAGCAGCAGCGGGAACGAGACCACCGTCAGCGAGAACAGCACCAGCGCAAGGATTGCGCCGACCGCGTTGCCGACCAGGAGGAAAATCAGGCCCTCGTTGGTGCCGAGCACCACGGCGACGAACTGCGAGAGCGATGTGAAGGACGCGTTCAGGCCGAAAAACAGCGCCATCAGGAACCGCGCCTGGTACATCCACATGATGAAGACGAACAGCGTTACGAACGCCATCCAGCCGATTTCGCTGCGACTGGTCATTGCATGCCAGATGTCGCCAAACGAGGCCGCTTCGCCGGTCTCGCGCTTGCGGCTGATTTCGTAGAATCCGGTTGCGACAAACGGCCCAATCAGCGCGAAGCCGGCGGCGAGCGGATAGGCGAGGTAGCTCATGCCGAGCGTCGTGACGCTGAGCACGATCGCAACGCCTGCCACGCAATAGATCGCGCCGAGCGCGATCCCGTATAGGGGCTCTGCCTGAAAATCCCGCAGCCCAGCGATCAGGGCTTCGGCGACATCGCCAAAGGACACCGGCCGTACCACCGGGTCGGTCTTGCCGGAGATGGTCGTCATTCATCTTCCCCGTATTGACCGTAAGATGGCCGGGGCGCTGAATCGTTGATCCGTATCAAGGCAACGCGGCCTTGCATGCGGTCATCTGTTTGCGGAGGATTCAGCGATGCGGCGGGCCATGGTTCTCGCACTGGCTATGCTGGCGGCCGTTACGGCCGCGGCGCAACCCGTCGGCGATCCGGCGGCGGGGCGACGGCTCGCAGAGGCATGGTGCGCCGAGTGCCACGCTACCGGAATCAAGACGGTTCAGGGCATGAAGCGCGCGCCGGACTTCGTCGAGATTGCAGGGCGGCCGTCGACCACCGCGCTTTCGCTCAACGTGTTCCTGCGCTCCAGCCACGACAACATGCCGAACTTTATCCTGAAGCGCGGCGAGGCCGATGACATCGTGGCTTATATCCTGACGCTGAAGGAGCGGTGAGTACCAGCGCAGGCCGCAGGCGGGAGGCTTTTTCGCCGGGCTTCGTGAAGGATCGCTGGACGGAAAAATGGTCGGAGCGGCGGGATTCGAACCCACGACCCCTAGTCCCCCAGACTAGTGCGCTAACCGGGCTGCGCCACGCTCCGACGCGGTTTGTCTAGGGATTCCCGGCTTTTCGCGCAAGGCTCAAATTGCCGAACGGGAAGCCGCGCCTCCAGCGCCACCCTAGGCCGGAAGCTCCAGGATCGTGTTGGCGCTTGCCTGGGTATCATAAATCGCGACCTGGACCTGGGCGAACTTCTTCTTGATGATCAGGCCCTGGGCCTGGGCCGCCTCGAACGTGGCATGGGTCGACTTGGTCTGCCGGTCGACCTGAAGGCGATATCGGCCGGCTTCCGGGCGTCGCTTTTGCGATTGCGGCTCGAACACCACGTCGGCCTGGTCAGCCTCCGCTGTGGCAGCGGCGGGTTCCTTGGATTTCAGTGAAAGCGGACTTTTGGCCATTCGGGCTCCCTTGATTGAACCGATGTGGAGATGGGGCAGCGTGTTGCCGATGGGCTTGATCCGTGTCCGCCTCAGGCCAGAGCGGTGCGGCCGGTATGGATGATGAAACGGACGCGGATCAGGTCTTCTTGCGCAGCGGGCCGCGCAGGGCGAGCGTCAGATAGCACAGCGCGCTTGCAACATAAACTGCGGTGAAGGCCTTGATGAACCCGGTCAGGTCGGCACCGGCGACGATGGCGATGCCCGCCACAAGCGTCGCGGCGAGGCTGACCAGCACGCTGACGCGCGCTATCACCCGGAAATATCCGGTATGGATCAGCAGGAAATTGGACACGGTCTGGATCAGGTTCGCGATCAGCAGGATGATCATCAGGTTCGAGATGGCCTGCGGCATCACCGCGGATTCGCCGAGCAGCAGGCGGAACATCGGCTCCGAGAAGAAGGCGAGGGCAATGCAGATGCCGATCCCGGGAAGGCTCGCGAGCGCGGCCGCCATCCCGGTAGAAAGCAGCAGGCTCTTGCGGTCGCCTTCGCTATAGGCGCGGGTCTGGCGCGGCAGCGCCACGTCGCTTGCGGCGGAATAGAGCACGGTCGCGCCGCGCACCACCTTGAACAGCGTGTCGAGAATGATGGTCGGCGCGCCGAGGCCATAGGCCATCGGCACGATCGCATAGGCGAAATTGTAGAGATAGAATTCGTTCACCGCGTAGGTGCCACCCGACACCACTTCCTTCCTGTTGTGGCGGAAGAACGATCGCAGATGCCCGGGAAAGCCTGCCACGGTCGCCTGCAGCGCGCCGTTGCGGGACAGCCGCGCGATCATGACCGCGAACAGTGCGGCCCAGATCAGGTTGGCGATGACAAGAAACGCCATCAGCGACAGGCCGGCGAGGGTCGCGAGCATGAAGCCGACATGCAGCGTGCGGCGCGTCACCTCCATCGACTCGAAGAAGATGAAATCGTCGACCGCGAGGCTGATGTTGCGCAGGGTGAACCATACCAGCGTGATCGCCGTGAACAGGAAGAACAGTGCCAGTTCGAGGCTCGCATAGGCGCCGGCGCCGAACATCAGCGCGCCCGCGAAGCAGCCGATCGTGCCCGCGATGCCGAGCAGGAAATACAGGATCACGATGGCGGTAGCATGCTGCACGATGGCGGCACCGGCCTCGGCACCCGCCAGCAGCCAGGTGCGCAGGCGCACGAAGATGATCTTGACCAGCCCGATGTCGCACAGCCACAGCGCGATGCCGAGCGTGCCGACCAGAATGAAGACCGAGAAGCGCTCGGGATCGAGGATCCGCGCGAACACGAAGGTCTGCACCAGACCGCCGATCAGTCCGCCGCCGGCCGTGGTGGCGCGCAGCAGCAGATAGGGGATCGACAGGAAACGGTTCCCGGCTTCGCTGCCGGCGCGGGAACCCGCCGGCGGCGACGGATCGGGCCGGCCGTTGATCACGGTATCGGACGTGGCAGCTGACATTTTCGATGGCCGATCCGGGGAGCGGCCATGCCGGAATTCGGATGACGCGCGTAAGACATCCTAAACGCCTCAGGTTTAAGGAACCCTCAAGCGTGGACGGTCACCCGGCCGCGATCAGTGCCCGCGCAAGGAGAGGCACCATGCTCGACAAGACCGCGGGCGATATCCTGAACGATCTCGGCGGCGACACGCTGGCCGAAGCGTTCCGCGAACTCGGCATCGGCAACGATCGCGACTGGGCCTGGGACAATTATGAGAATGTGGTGCGCGGCCTCGCCCGCATCCTTCATGCGCACCGGCTCCTCGAAATCGGTGGCGGGCGAGATCCGCTGTTCAAGGCCGATGAACTGAGCTCACTCGGCATCGAGATGACGATCAACGACATATCGCAGACCGAACTGGACGTTCTGCCGTCCGGCTATCACACGGCCTGCTTCGACGTGGCCGGCGATATCTCGGCGGTCGCTCATCTGCGTGGCCATTTCGATCTCGCCTTTTCGCGCATGGTGTTCGAGCATGTCGCGGACGGGCGGCGAGCATGGGCCAATCTGTATGAGATGCTGGCGCCGGGAGGCGTGGCGCTTGCTTTCATTCCGACGCTCTATGCGCTGCCTTTCGTGATCAACCGGCTGCTGCCGGATGACGTGGCGGCCCGGATCGTCAAGCTGATCTATCCGAACCGTACCGACGATGCCGATCCGGTATTTCCCGCGCGCTATAGCTGGACATACGCAAGCGAACGCAAGATGAAGCCGATGCTCGAAGGGATCGGCTTCCGCGAATCCGTGATTCTGCCATTTTACGGCCACGGCTATTTCGACCGGTTCCCGGTGGTGCGCGACGTTCACGCGCGCTTCACGGCGCTGGCGCGCCGGCATGACTGGCGTGCGGTCGCAAGCTACGCCTATATCGCTGCGCGGAAATGACCGTTCATGCGCGGCCTTGACCGCGCATCCGTCCGAAAAAATTCATCCTGGAACAGGCGCCGCCTTCGCGCGCCGCCTGTGATTCATCGTTGCGATCGAAAAGCCCCAGACCAGCCCAAGCAGCAGATAATAGTGCCGCCAGTGGTCGGTATCGATCACCAGCCCCTCGAGCGAGACACCGGTATAGGTCGCCATCACCGCGATGAAGTAAGGCTGCCAGGGCGTCGTCACGAACACCGTGCGAAAGCCGATCGCGAGCGTGATGATGACGAGGGCGAGATAGGACACGCCGCCAAGCCAGCCATACGACGCAAAGGCGTTGAGATAGACCTGGTGCGGATCGTTGGTATATCGCTCGCGGAATTGCAAGGGCCCGAAGCCGTTGGGACGCTCCAGCAGTTCGCCCACGCTTTTGCGCTGATTGCCGAAGCGCCCGCTTTCGCCGGTGTCGTAATATTGATTGAGCGAGGCGCGCTCCTTGAACACCGTTCCGACATTGCCGACGGCGAGAAGGCCGATCAGCAGGCCTGCTACCGCGAGGCTGGTCATCACCGAGAATGCGACGAGGCGCGCGCGAAACCAGCCGCTCGGGGTGGTCACGAACAGCAACGCCATCATCATCGCCGCCGAGAACACGAAATGCGCCCAGGCCGCGCGCGAGAAACTGAGGAAAAGTCCCGCCGCCATGATCAAGAAAGCGGCCAGCGCAAGGATGCGGATGCCGCGGGAAAGGAAGGATTGCAGCAGGAACAGCATCGGCAGGATCAGGAAGGGCCCGTAGACATTCGGGTCCTTGAAGGTACCGCGGGCGCGCCCATAGAGCGTCAGAATGTCGATGGCCTGGAAATAGCCGACGATGCCGGCCAGCGCCGCGCAGACCCCGGCCAGAATATAGGCGCGCCGCATGATTTCAGCCCGCCGCGCGCTGTCGCTCGAAAATATCATTGCGAAGATGATGGCGGTGAATGCCATGTAGAACGAGATCAGGATGAAGCGCCGTGACGGCTCGTCGCCGATCACCGGAATGAGCGAAAAGGCGCCGCCGAGATTGTACATCAGCAGAAGGAATATGAGCGGCAGCAACTTGCGGTCGAGCGTGACCCCTGCAAGCAGGCAGGTGAAGGCCAGCAGCGCGGTCAGCACCTCGTAGGGCGAAGGCTCGATGAAGACCAGGAAGCTGCCGAAAATCGTCAGAAACAGCACGCCGTGCAGCAGCGTGATGGCGATCGCCGGCACGCGGCGTGATGCCCGAGGCGATGCGGCACGCGCGGCGTGCGTGCGTGGGGCTGCTGCAGTGCCGGCCTGGTCGAGCGTGATCAATACGCGTTCTCGGTCTTCAGCAGCGCGATCGGCGTCATCGCCACGATGTAGAGGTCGAACAGCACCGACCAGTTCTCGATATAGTAGAGGTCGTATTCGACGCGCTTCTGGATCTTTTCCTGGGTATCGGTCTCACCGCGCCAGCCGTTGATCTGCGCCCAGCCGGTAACGCCCGGCTTGACGCGATGGCGCGCGAAATAGCCGTCAACCGCCTCGTCATAGAGGCGGGCCTCGGCCTTGGCGTTGACCGCATGAGGGCGGGGGCCGACCAGCGAGAGGTTGCCCCTGAACACCACGTTGAACAATTGCGGCAGTTCGTCGAGGCTCGCCTTGCGGATGAAGCGCCCGACGCGGGTGACGCGGGGGTCGTTGCGGGTCACGAGCTTGCTGGCCGTGGCATCGCATTGTTCGACATGCATCGAACGGAACTTGTAGACCTCGATCAGGTCGTTGTTGAAGCCGTAGCGCTTCTGCTTGAACAGCACCGGACCGCGGCTGTCGAGCTTGATGGCAATCGCGATCAGCGCCATCAGCGGCAGTGTCGCGAGCAGGATCAGGCCGCCGACGATCTTGTCGAACAGCCATTTCATTACGACGTCCCAGTCGGCGATCGGACGATCGAAGACATCGAGGACCGGCACGGCGCCGATATAGGAATACGAGCGCGGTCGGAATCGCAGCTTGTTGGAATGCGCCGAGAGGCGGATGTCGACCGGCAATACCCAGAGCTTCTTGAGCATCGCCAGGATGCGATTTTCCGCGCTGATCGGCAGCGAGAAGATCACGAGATCGACGCGGGTTCGGCGGGCGAATTCGACGAAATCGTCGACCGTACCGAGCTTGGTGAAACCCGCGCAATGGGCAGGAGAGCGTTCGTCGTTGCGGTCGTCGAAAACGCCGACGACCCGGACATCGCTGTCTTCCTGACCTTTGAGAGCCTGGACCAGCGCTTCGCCCGGCGACCCGCCGCCGACGATGATGGTGCGGCGCGTAAGGCGGCCATCGCGCATCCAGCGGCGCACCAGCACGTACAGCATCGCGCGCGAGCCGAGCAGGGCCAGCAGGCCGGCTGCCCAAAAACCGACGAGCCAGACCCGTGAGAAGGCGAGGTCAAGCTTGAAGAAGAACGAGACCGCGATCGCGAGCAGGAACACCAGCGACCATGCCGACATCATGCGCGCAATCTGACTGCGCGGACGGCGGAACGCGTGGACGTGGTAGATGTCGACGGCCTGAAACGCCACCACGGACAGCACCGAGATGCCGGCGATGGCGAAGATGTAGGGCCAGCGGAAACCTTCCGTCGGAAACACATAGGCGTAGTAGACGAGGGTTCCGACAAAAGCGATGAGCGCACTTTCGACGGCGCGCACGAAACCGGCCACCACGATCGGCGAATAGGCCGATCGGGTGGCGACCGCGGCCGCGGCGAGCGCTGCCGGTGACAATTGGCGCCGCGTGCGCGCCATGCGCTCCGCTCCACTGGTCACAGTGGAGGCAGCCACAGACGCGCCCAGCATCTTGCGAGCGTCGAGATCGAACATAACGCCGTCCCTCGGTCCGTCGCGCTTCAGCGCCGCGCGCGGACCTTGTTTTGATGGGACAGGTCTTATCGGAAAAGATTCAACAAAAGCTTATGCGCATTTTAGCTTTTGCGTGCCGCGAGCGCGACACGATAGGCCTCCAATCCGCCCTCGACCATGTCGTCGAGGGAGAAGGTGGTCCGGATGCGCTCGCGCAGCAAGCCGGCGGTCGCCGCTATCCTTTCCGGATCGTTAACGGCGTGGTGCAGCGCGCGTTCGAATGCATCGCAGTCATCGGGGCGGACCAGACGGTCGGCGAGCGGGCCGAACATGTCGGGAATGCCCCCGACCCTCGTTGCGATCAGCGGTTTGCCGGCGGCGGCAGCCTCCATCACGATATAGGGAAAGGATTCGGCGCGCGACGGCACGGCCATGATGCGGCCGAGCGCGAACGCCTGGCGGGCCGGCATCGGAGGCAGGAAGCGGACGGCGCCGGCCAGGCCCGCTTGCTCGGCCTGCCGTCCCAGATCGTCGCGCGCGGTGCCGGCTCCGACGATGGTTGCGGTGAGCGAAAGTCCGCGTTCCCGCAATTTGGTCATCGCTCCGAGCAGGATGTCGACACCCTTGAGCGTGCGCAATTCGCCGATATAGAGCAGGTCGGTTGCATCCGGATACGGCGCGACCGCTGCGAATTCTTCGGCGCCGACTCCATTTGGAACGATTCGCGCGGTTGCCGAGGGTTCGCCGACCTTGGCACGGTAAAGCCGCTCGATAAATGCGCTCTCGAACAGGAAAAGATCGGTTCGGCGGTTCAGCAGTTTTTCCAGCGTCAGATAGAAGCGCCCCATCGCGGTGCCGGGTTCAAACAGCAGGCTGCCGCCATGAGGGGTGAAAACGCGAAGCGGTCCGCCCGCTGCAACCGCAAGCCTGGTATAGGCGGCACCCTTGGCGCCGTGGCCGTGCACGATATCGGGAGCGGCCTGCGCCACAGCGCGTGCGACATGCCGTGTTGCGGCGAGATCACCGATTCCGATATGGCGGGCCATGGGGATTCGCGACAGGCCGAGCGGCAAGTGCTCCGAAAGCCCGTCCAGTACCTTTTCCGCATGCTCGCCGCCGGTCAGGCTGTCGCATACCAGCCCCACGTCGTGACCGCGTGCGGATTGTCCGCGCACCACGTCAGCGACATGACGAAACAGCCCGCCGACAGGCGAGCGCAGCACGTGAACAATGCGCAATGGTCTTGCTGGTCCGCTCATCGCCTGAACACGCCACAGATTTGTTAAGACGCATTAACCTCCGCTAGAGCAAGATTCTTCGCTCACGCCAACAAGCTTGCGCTTATTCGCCGCATCGTTGCGAGGATTAACGTGACAATAACCATAATGAGCGGAAATGGCTCTGTTCGTTGTGGCGGAGTCGGTGATGCAAGCGGTCGAGACGCATGATGCTGGTGTTTCCAGCCCGGAGACGGAAAACGAACTCGATCTGCGAGCGCTTGGCGTCGCGCTGTGGCGCAAGAAGTGGCTGATCCTGATCCCCACGCTCCTCGTGGCGGTTGCCACCCTGATGGCGGTCAACGCGATTACGCCGAAATACAGATCCGAAGCCAAACTGATTGTCGAGGGGCGCGAGAATGTGTTTCTGCGCCCGGAGGCGGAGAAATCGATCGACCGCGCCGCAGCCGATCAGGAGGCGATCGCTACGCAGGTGCAGGTGATCCAGTCGCGCGACATCGCGCGCCAGGTAATCCGTGAATTGAAGCTGGGCGAACGTCCCGAATTCGATCCGGCGCTCAGCGGCGGATCGCGGCTTGGTGCCTTCCTGTCGGCGATCGGATTCGGCCGCGATCAACTGAAGATGACCCAGGAAGAGCGGGTCATGGAAGTGTATTTCGAGCGGTTGACCGTATCGGCGGTCGAACGCTCGCGTGTCATCACGGTCGAATTCCTGAGCGAAGATCCCGAGCTTGCCGCCAAGGTCGTCAACGCCATCGTCGACGCCTATATGAAGACGCAGCAGCAGGCCAAGGTCGATCAGACGCGCAGCGCCAGCGCCTACCTCGCCAACGAGATCAATCTCTTGCGAAAGACCGTGCGCGAGGCCGATGCCAAGGTCGAGGATTTCCGCGCCAAGTCCAATCTCTATCTCGGCACCAACGATCGCAGTCTCAACACGCAGGAACTCGGTGAGCTGACCACGCAGCTCGCCAACGCACGTTCGCAGAGGGCCGATCTCGACGCGCGGTCGAAGGCGATCCGCGATATGCTGAAGAGCGGCAAGCAGGTTGAATCCGCCGACATCGTCAACTCCGATCTGCTGAAGCGGCTGGTGGAGCAACGCGTGCTCCTGCGTGCACAACTCGCGGAACAGGCATCGACGCTGCTCGAACGCCATCCGCGCATCCAGGAGCTGAACGCGCAGATCAACGCACTTGACGCGCAGATGCGCGGCGAGTTGGAACGGCTTGTCACTTCGATCGAAAACGATGCGCGAATTGCGTCTGGCCGCATCGAGCAGACCAATGATGCGATCGACCGGATCAAGAAGCAGATCAGCGGCTCCTCGCCGCAGGACGTGCAGTTGCGCGCGCTCGAGCGCGAGGCAAAGTCGCAGCGGGACCTGCTGGAATCCTATCTGGGCCGTTATCGCGAGGCCGCGGCCCGCGAGAATATCGATGCGGCACCGGCGGAAGTGCGGGTGATTTCCCGCGCTACCGTCTCCAACGTGCCGGCCTATCCGAAAAAGTTGCCGATCCTGCTGGTGACCACGCTTGCGACCCTGTTTCTGGCCGCCGCCTTCGTGCTCTCGGCTGAGATCATGCGCCAGGGCGTACCCACCCGGTTGCGACCGGCGCCGGCGGCTCCGGCCGAACCGGTGTCACCCGAAAATCCGGTGCCGGCGCCGTCGAAGACGAGGCGCTCGCTGTTCGCAATGTTCAGGGGCAAGAGGGGGCAGGAGGCTCCGGCTGCGCCTTCCGAGCCGAGCTTCGAATCCGCGGCCGAGCCCGCAATCACGGCAGAAGCCATTGCCGCAGACAGGGATGGATCGGAAAGTCCCGAGCCGGCAATGGCGGCCGATCCGGTCGCGAATCCCATCGAGACACTGGCCGAAACGCTGGCGTCGATTGGCGAATCCGGACGGCGGATCGCGGTGATCGGTGCCGCGCGCAATTCCGGAACGACCTATACGGCGCTGGCGCTGGCGCGCGACCTTGCCGCGCGAGGCAGAAAGGTGGTGCTGGCGGATCTCGCGCTGAATGCGCCCAATCTGTCGATCATGGCGGTCGACCCGACCGCTCCGGGCTTTGCCGAACTCGCGCGCGGTACCGCGTCCTTTGCCGATATCGTCACGCGCGACAAATTCTCCCGCGTTCACATCGTTCCGGCCGGGCGAGTCCGGGGCGACGCGCAGGCCATTCTGGCATCGCCGCGCCTGGCGGTGACACTGGAAGCGCTGGCGCGCGCCTATGACCACCTTGTCATCGACGCCGGTGCGATGACCGAGTGCCCGATGACGCTGTTCGCGCGGATCGCGCCGCGCGCGGTTCTGGTGGCTGCGGATCCGGCCGCGCCGTCGACCGAAACCGTCCGCCGGCTGCTGGTGACCGCGGGATTCGTCGATGTGATGGCGGTGCGAGGCGGCGCGGAGCCGGATGCCGCTGCCTCGGTTGCGGCATAGCCACGACGCGCGGGCCGTCAGGGCTTCGCCGATCGACGGTTCGAGAACAGTCGCTTGCGTGCGCTGCTGTAGGCGTCCCACAATTTCGGATTGCTTTTGACCGCTCCCTTGAGCGACTGCACCGCCCGGCTGGCGAGCGAAAGCACCCGTCCGCGCATGGTCAGTCCGATGAAGCTGTCGAACGGCCGCTCGGCAATGTCGCACAGCGTGGATTTGTATTCGGCGGCACCGATGCCGAGATTGAGCGTCTCAAAACCGCGCCGCGCACAGTCGTCGATCAGCTTCAGAAGCAGCGTGATCCCGGGACTCATGCGGGCATGTTCGCCGAGGGTGTAGGAGTTGAACATGGTGGAGAAACAGTGACGATCGTGGATTCCGGCAAACAATGCGAGTATTTCGGTCTCGCATTCGAGTGAATGAATTTCGATCAGCGGTTCGCCCCTGGTGAGACCCTCGCGGCTGGCCGCACGAAGAAATGTCTCCATGCCGGGCTCGTCGAATGCATTGCCGATGCCGCGCGCGGCCAGTCGGGCCGCCTTCTGCTTGAGGAATTCGGAGATGCAGCGCTCGACCTGTTCGGAGGACGTCGCGCGCACGTAGCGATATCCGGGCAGGGCGGAGAGATGGCGCTCCTTGCGTCTGAGCTTGCGCCGCGAATCTGCATTGAAGCGCCGCGCGAGGATGTCGTCGCCGCTGCCATGCAGGGTCACGCTGTAGCTCTGGTCCGGCGCGTCCTGGTGAGGCAGCAGCAGCAGCGGATTCGGCAAGCCCAGCAATGCCCTTGGCTGATTGTGGAGGGCCAGCGCATCGATACCGCCCGCCATGCGCCGCAGGATCGCCTCCAGCTCTGGAAGCGACATGGCTTGCGCCACGTCCCTGCGCCACAGGACGGAACCGGAATTGGCGTGACGGCCGAGAAAGAAACTCGCCACCCTGCAGCCGCCGACCGTCCGGCGGACCAAAGGCCAGAGGAAAAGCGGGTCGCCCACCGCGTTCCGGCCGATCACCACGAAGGGCTCGAAGCCGGCCGGCCGGCCGACATGACGGAACCACAGGGCGCACAGGTCGAAATCCTGATAGGCGGTCCCGAATCCGTCCTGCGCCAGCAGGCTCCGCCAGGCAGGCTCCGCCGCTTCCATCGTCAGCGCGACTTCGACGGCGCCCAGTTTCCCGTCCGTCGCGACCGGCGCCGGCAGGGGGGACGCATGTTCGGTCCTCGCCAGGGCGAAATTCATGCAGGCGCTCCTTGAAAATCGCACCGTGGCAAAGGATTCTCAACAAAGCGTTGGCAGGATCGCGCCTCTTTCAGTGAAAGGCGGCAGTTCGCAGTGAGTGGGCTCAAGAAAACCATCATCCGCGCCGGGCTCGAGACGCTGTATTTCAGCGGCGCCCATGTCGCGCTGCGGCCCTTTTTCCAGGGGGTGGGGGCCATCCTGACCCTTCACCATGTGCGGCCGTCCAGGGCCGGCAGCTATCAGCCCAACCGCCTGCTCGAGGTCTCGCCCGGTTTTTTTGCCGCCGTGGTGCGGCGGCTGAAGCGGTCCGGGCTGGATATCGTGTCGCTCGACGAAATGTACCGCCGGCTGACCCAGCGCGACTTCAAGCGGCGCTTTGTCTGTCTCACCTTCGACGACGGCTATCGCGATAATCTGCAATGGGCCTATCCGATCCTGAAGAAGCACGACGTCCCGTTCGCGCTGTACGTGCCCACGAGCTTCCCGGACCGCATCGGCGAAATCTGGTGGGTGGCGCTTGAGCGGGTCATCGCCAACCACGATCGCATCGGACTCTATATCGACGGCCGGGAACGGCGCTTCGATTGCACGCGCGCCGACGAGAAGAGAAATATCTACGAGCAGCTCTATTGGTGGCTGCGCAGCCTGGAAACCGAGGACGAATTGCGGGCGGTGATCCGGGATCTCGCGGCCCGCTACGGAATCGACATGAAGGCGCTGTGCGACGAGTTATGCATGAGCTGGGAGGATATCGCCGAGCTTTCCCGCGACCCGCTCGTCACCATCGGTGCGCATACCGTCAATCATTTCATGCTGAAAAAGACCAGCGACCGCGTGGCCCGCGCGGAGATGGAGATGAGCCGCGCCGTGATTGCGTCCGCGATCGGGGTGCGGCCCGAGCATTTCGCCTATCCGGTCGGCGACCCGAGCTCCGCCGGTCCGCGTGAATTTGAGATTGCGTCCGATCTTGGATTCAAGACCGCCGTCACCACCCGGCCGGGCGTGCTGTTCCGCGAGCACCGCAATCACCTGACGGCGCTGCCGCGCATTTCGCTCAACGGGGAATACCAGCAATTGCGTTACCTGCGCGTGCTCATGTCGGGTACCGCCACCGCGATGTGGAACGGTTTCCGCCGCCCCAAGGCGGCAGCCTAATTCGCCCGGCGCGCCACCGGTTTATCTCGCGCCCGCCCCGGAACGCCCACCAGGCGGCAACGTTGGCCCTTCACGGATGGCAAGCCAGGCCGATCCAGCCATGCAAGGGAGGTTTCCGATGATCCGCAAGATCGCGCTGATTGGCGCGGCGAGTCTTTTCAGCGTTTCAATGGCACTCGCGCAGTCCAGCGCGCCGAGTTCCACGGCCGGTGGCGCCCAGGGCACTTCCAAATCGGGGGTGACGGACAAGACGCCGAAGGCACCAAAGGGTACGACCGGCGCGTCGTCGAAGGAACGCAGCAGTGCTCCCGCCTCCACCGCGGGTGGCGCTACGGGTACGTCGAAAAGCGGCAAGGAACGATAGGCAGTTCGAAGAAGACCAGAAGAACAGGCCCCGATTGAACGGGGCCTGTTTGGCTTACCAGATATTCGGTGGCGCGAGGCAGAGCGCGATCAACTCGTCCGTGTTCCGCCTTCCATCCACTTGATCAGCGGCATGGCCGGTAGGACCCAGCCGATCCCGGCGACCACATAGAAAATCCAGGCCGCGACCGCGTTGGGGCTGGAAAAGGCGAATTGCGCGAACGCCATCGCCAGCAGCGCCCATACCACCACCAGCAGCAGCAGCAGGACGGCGCCGATCAGCTTTCGGGTACGGATGGACATGCGGCTTGGGCGGTTGTCGGAATACGAGGCTGCTGACTATATGCTCGGCAACGCCCCGGCAAGAATGGACATGGCTCCCGGCACCGAACATCAGCGGCACCTGCCTGCCATCAGGACATGGCTCCTGATCGTGGCTGCGCTCGTGGTCGCGACCCTGATTGTCGGCGGTGCGACGCGGCTCACCGAATCCGGCCTCTCGATCGTCGAATGGAAGCCGGTCACCGGCGTGCTGCCGCCTTTGACCGAAGCCCAATGGACCGCCGAATTCGAGAAATACCGGCAGATACCGCAATACCGCGAGATCAACCGCGGCATGTCGCTTTCGGAATTCAAGACCATTTTCTGGTGGGAATGGGCTCACCGGTTGCTCGGTCGCGTGATTGGCGCGGTGTTTCTGATCCCGTTCCTGTTCTTCCTGTGGCGCGGCTGGATCGGCCGGGAATTGCGCTGGCCGCTCGCCGGACTGTTTGCCCTTGGCGCCATTCAGGGCGCTGTGGGCTGGTGGATGGTGTCATCCGGGCTGACCGAGCGGGTGAGCGTGTCGCAATACCGGCTCGCCTTCCACATGATGCTTGCCTGCGTGATCTATGCCGCCATTGTCTGGATCGTCGCGCGCATGAAGCCGGCCGACGGGGTTGCGGTGCCGGTACGCCTGCGCGCAAGCGCCGTCGTCCTGCTCGTGCTGGTGCTGCTGCAAATCTATCTCGGCGCGCTGGTCGCCGGTCTCGATGCGGGGCTCACCTACAACACCTGGCCGCAGATCGATGGCGCACTGATCCCCTCGGCTGAACGGCTGTGGTTCGAGACGCCGCTATGGCGCAATTTCTTCGAGAATGCGCTGACGGTGCAGTTCAATCACCGCATGCTGGCGTATCTCATTTTGCTGTGGGCGCTGTGGCATTCCTTCGACACCGGCCGCAGCACCAGGGACCGGACGGTTCGTGCCTATGCGACACTCCTGGTGCTGCTGATGGTGATGCAGGCGATGATCGGGATCGCCACGCTGCTCTATGCGGTGCCGATTGCGCTCGCACTGCTGCATCAGGCGATGGCGATCCTGTTGCTGACGGTCGCGGTGCTGCAGACGGCGGCTCTGGTCTCGCGGCAGCCGATCGCGCACGGCGAGGCCGCACGCCACCAGCCGGTCTGACCGCGGCTATTACGCCGTCAGCGCCTGTTCCAGATCGGCGATGATGTCTTCCTTGTCCTCCAATCCGATCGAGAGCCGCACCACGTCGGTGCCGGCGCCGGCCTGCGCCTTCTGCGCATCGGAAAGCTGCCGGTGCGTGGTAGATGCTGGATGTATGATGAGTGAGCGGGTGTCGCCGATATTGGCGAGATGCGAGAACAGCTTCACGTTGGAAACGAGCTTGATCCCGGCGTCATAGCCGCCTTTCAGGCCGAACGTGAACACCGCCCCGGCGCCCTTCGGGCAATACCGCTGCGCCAGCGCGTGGTAGCGGTCGCCGGGCAGGCCCGGATAGCTGACCCAGGCAACTTCGGGACGCTTCGACAGCCACTCCGACACCGCCTTCGCATTGTCCGAGTGACGCTGCATGCGCAGCGGCAGCGTCTCGACCCCGGTCAGGATCAGAAACGCGTTGAACGGCGATAGAGCGGGGCCGAGATCGCGCAGGCCGAGCACCCTGCAGGCAATCGCGAAAGCGAAATTGCCGAAGGTCTCGTGCAGCACGATGCCCTGATATTCCGGCCGCGGCTCCGACAGCATCGGATAGCGGCCCTCGCGTGACCAGTTGAAGGTGCCGGCATCCACGATCATGCCGCCGATCGAGTTGCCATGACCGCCGAGAAACTTGGTGAGCGAATGCACGATGACGTCGGCGCCGTAATCGATCGGCTTGCACAGATAGGGCGTGGCCAGCGTGTTGTCGACGATCAGGGGCACGCCGGCCTTGCGCGCGACATTCGCCACCGCTTCGATGTCGGTGATGACGCCGCCGGGATTGGCGATCGATTCGATGAAGATGGCTTTCGTCTTCGGTGTGATCGCACGTTCGAACGTGGACATGTCGTCCGGGTCGGCCCAGTTCACGTTCCAGCCGAAGCTCTTGAAGGCATGGTTGAACTGGTTGATCGAGCCGCCATAGAGTTTTCGTGACGCCACGAATTCCTCGCCCGGCATCATCATCGCCTGCATCACCAGAACCTGTGCGGCGTGGCCGGAGGCGGTCGCAAGGCCCGCGGTGCCGCCTTCAAGCGCGGCGATCCGCTCCTCCAGCACCGCGCAAGTCGGGTTGCCGATGCGGGTGTAGATATTGCCGAAAGCCTGAAGCCCGAACAGCGATGCGGCGTGGTCGACATCGTCGAACACATACGACGTGGTCTGGTAGATGGGTGTTGCACGGGCGCCGGTGGTGGGATCGGGTTGGGCACCGGCATGGATCGACAGCGTGGCAAAACCGGGCGTGCGTTCGGGCATGGCTTGTCTCCGCGTGCGCAAAGGGTTCCGTCCCTGTAGCGGAGGGCAGGATAGCGTCAAGGTCCGGCTGTTGCGCCCGGTATTTCAGTCAAGCAATTCCGGATTTCGGTTAAGTGGAAGCACCAACCGCGCCACAACGAAGCAGGTCAGGACTTATCGTCGCGCTTCGCCCGCAAGGTTGCCCCGGTGGTCCCGCCGGCCAATGTTTCGCGCTGCAACGACATGCGCTGGATACCCTTGCCGAGCAGCGGTGCGCGCCTGGCCGAAAGCGTGCGCGAGTTCACGCCCATCCAGGAAATCTCCGACGACAGCCGGCCATATTCGATCTTGGGGCAGCGATCCATGACCACGTTCAGGCCGGCATCTTCGGCAATCCCGGCAGCCGCGTCGTTGCGCACGCCGAGCTGCATCCAGATCACGGCCGGCTTCGGATCCAGCGCCAGCGCCTCCCGGACGACATCGGCTGCTGCGTCCGAGTTGCGGAAGATGTCGACCATGTCGACCGGCTCGGGGATGTCCGCCAGCATTGCATAGACCTTCTGGCCGAGCAGTTCGCCGCCGGCCTGCCCGGGATTGACCGGGATCATGCGATAACCGCGCTCCAGCAGGTATTTGAAGACGAAGTAGCTCGGCCGGCTGGTCTTGGGCGACACGCCCACCACCGCGATGGTCTTCACCGTGTTGAGGATGCCGCGGATATATGCGTCGCCGTAGCTGTCGTGATTCATCGGGCGACGCAACGGTGCTAGCGGCGGAGCATCGCGACCGGGCCGATCGCGATGATCCCGGCCGTGATTGACAGCGCCGCGGTATCGAGGATCTGCCCGAGGCATATGGTGCCGCACTGGTGGAGCATGAGACCGAGCAGGGCGGCCGAGACCGTCACGCCCCAGGCGGAACCCGCGGCAACGCCACGCAGAATGGTTGCGCGGTCGAATTTCAGCTGCGGCAAAGTGAGCGCGGTCATCATCGGTCCTCCCATGCGGGATTGCGCTTGTCGATGAAGGCGCAGATGCCTTCACGGGCGTCGCGTGTCATCATGTTTTCCGTCATCACGTCGGCTGCATAGGCATAGGCTTCGGCCAGGCTCATTTCCGCCTGCCGGTAGAAGGCCTCCTTGCCGATCTTCACCGTGGCTTTCGACTTCGACGCAACGATACCCGCAAGCGTGAACGCCGCTTCGCGTTCGAAACCGTGCGGCGCCACCTTGTTAACCAGTCCGAGCCGCAGCGCTTCGTCCGCCGTCACCGCTTCTCCGGTCAGCAGCATATGCATCGCATTCTTGCGCGGGATATTGCGGGTCAGCGCCACCATCGGAGTCGAGCAGAACAGCCCGATATCGACGCCCGGTGTTGCGAAACGGGCCTGCACCGATGCGACCGCGAGATCGCAGGTGGCGACCAGTTGACATCCCGCGGCGGTCGCTACCCCGGAGACGCACGCGATCACCGGCTGGGGCAGGGCGACGATCGCCTGCATCATAGTGCTGCAGGATGTCATGACCTGGCGGAAATAGGCCTTGCCGCCGTCCGGATCGGAGCGGCGCGCGGTCAGTTGCTTGAGATCGTGGCCGGCACAGAAAGCCGGACCATTGGCGGCCACGACCACCGCGCGGATCGCCGCATCTCGGCCGATCGCATCAAGGGCGGCATGGAGTGCCGCGATCAGCTCCTCGGACAACGCGTTTCGGGCGGCGGAATTGTTGAGTGTCAGAAGCGCGATGCCGTCGCGATCCTCGCGCAGCAGAATCGTCGCGCCGTCCGGCCTGGCGTGCACATTCATCGCTGGACCCTTTGCCTTGCGCCACAGCCATTGTATCCGATCCGGTCTCGGCATGCGAAGGGCGGATCAATGGCAGAACCGGTCATGACGGTAGCGGACCTGGAACGGTTCCTGACCCGGGAATTCCCGCAGGCCTTTCATCCGGACAGCGGACTCTCCATCGAAACGGTGGAGCATGGCCGGGCGCGGGTCCGGCTTGCCTACAGCGAGAGGTTCATCCGGCCCGGCGGCACCATTTCCGGACCCACCATGATGATGCTGGCGGATTTCGCGCTTTATCTTGCGGTTCTGTCCGCGATCGGGCCGGTGGCGCTCGCCGTCACCATCAACTTCAACATCAATTTCCTGCGCCGGCCGGAGCAGCGCGACCTGATCGCCGACGCGTCAATGCTGAAACTTGGCAAGCGGCTCGCGGTGATGGAGGTCACCCTCTGTTCCGACGGCAGCGACGACCCAATAGCGCACGTCACCTCGACCTATTCGATCCCCCCGAATTCCAACACTTAAATAAGGGTATTATAAAACCTATTTTATAAGTATATGATTATTCGACGATATTATCTTCTTTCGGGCGTTGACGGGATTCCGCGGATGGCCTAGAAGCCCGGCCAACTCAAACCTCCCGGACCATGGCCATGAAAACCTTTTCGGCGAAGCCCGCCGACGTTGAGAAAAAGTGGGTCGTGATCGACGCCACCGGCCTCGTGGTCGGGCGGCTCGCCTCGATCATCGCGCTGCGCCTTCGCGGCAAGCACAAAGCGAGCTTCACCCCGCATGTCGACGACGGCGACAATGTGATCGTCGTCAATGCGGAGAAGGTCGTCTTTACCGGCCGCAAGCGCGACCAGAAAATGTATTACCACCATACCGGTTACATCGGCGGCATCAAGGAGCGCTCGGCAAAGTCGATCTTCGAAGGCCGGTTCCCGGAGCGTATCGTCGAGAAGGCGGTGGAGCGGATGCTTCCGCGCGGCCCGCTGGGCCGCAAGCAACTCGGCAACCTGCGCGTCTATCCCGGTACCGAGCATCCGCACGAAGCCCAGAAGCCCGAGGCGCTCGATGTCGGCGCCCTGAACCGCAAGAACAAGGCAGCCTGATCATGGCCGAATCCGTCTCTTCTCTCGAAGGTCTCTCGGCGCTGAAGACGCAAGGCGCTGCGGCCGAACAGCCCAAGCATGTCCAGAAGCTCGACGCGCAAGGCCGCGCCTATGCGACCGGCAAGCGCAAGAATGCCGTGGCCCGCGTCTGGATCAAGCCGGGCTCCGGCAAGATCGTCGTCAATACCAAGCCGGTCGAGCAGTTCTTCGCCCGCCCGGTATTGCGCATGGTGATCCAGCAGCCGATCGTCGCCGCCAATCGCACCGGTCAGTATGACGTCATCTGCACGGTGTCGGGTGGCGGGCTGTCCGGTCAGGCTGGCGCCGTACGTCATGGCATCTCCAAGGCGCTGACCTATTTCGAGCCCGACCTGCGTCCGCCGCTGAAGCGGGGCGGCTTCCTGACTCGCGACTCGCGCGTGGTCGAGCGCAAGAAATACGGGCGCGCCAAAGCCCGCCGTTCGTTCCAGTTTTCGAAACGCTAGGCGCCTCGATCGGCAGGAGCGCGACGCGCTCCTGCCGATCAGGCGGTTCGAACAGCGAGCATCAGAAAAAAGCGCGAAAATCCGAACTCAACTCGCGACAAAACAGGGGCCAATTGGCCCCTTTTTTATCGGCGTTTTTAGGGAAAATACGCGGGCTCCGCGAAAGCCTGCGACAACATCCGATCGCGTATTCACGTGACGGAAAGTTGAGACGTCCGAAGCCGACGTCTCCTCGAGAATTTCGCAGAATGCGGGAAGGTTGCATGCCGCTTGACATTCCGACGCTGTATCTGGTTTCCACCTGCATCACGGCCTTGCTCGGAATTTTCCTTCTCGTTCTGTGGCTGCAGGATCGTTCGGTGCGGGCGCTTGGCTATTGGGCGTCGGCCTATCTGATCGGCGGATTCGCCGTCGCGGTGTGGATCGTGAGTCCGGACCTTCTGCCGGCGGCCGGCGCCGACCTTGCCAGCGCCCTGCTTTTCACCTGCTGCGGCCTGATCTGGAGCGGAGCGCGCAAGTTCCACGGAGGCGAAGCGTCGGTTGGCGGCGCGGTCGCGGGTGCGCTGGTATGGCTGGTCGCGACCCGCATGCCGGAACTGATGCAATGGGATAATTCGCGGGTGATCATTTCGTCGTTGATCATCACCGTCTACGCGGTTCTGACTGCGATCGAGTTGCGGCGCGACCGCAGAAACCCACGCGGCGGGAAGGCGTCTCAGGCGCGCGCATTGCTGATACCGGTGATGCACGGTGTGATCTTTCTGTCGCCGATCTTTACCACCACGCTGTTCGCCAGCGCAGCGCCGATCGCGGTCAACGGATTTTTCCCGCTATTCGCGTTGCTGACGCTTCTTTATGTCGTCGGTACAGCGTTTATCGTGGTGGTGATGGCGAAGGAACATTCCGCACTGATTCACAAGACCGCGGCGATGTCCGATCATTTGACCGGTCTGTTCAACCGGCGCGGCTTCTTCGAGGCCGCAGAGAAGCTGGTGCTGGCGCAGCGCAAGCTTGGGCAGCCTGTCACCGTCATGATGTTCGATCTCGATCACTTCAAGTCGATCAACGACCGCTTCGGGCACGAGGTCGGCGACGAGGCGTTGCAGGCATTCGCCGCCACCGCGAGTACCAGCATGCGCCTGCACGACGTTGTGGGGCGGCTTGGCGGCGAGGAATTCGCCGCCATTCTTCCGGGCGGAACTGAAACCGCGCTGATGGTTGCAGAGCGCGTGCGCTCGGCTTTCGAAATGCGCGGCGTGGAGATATCCGGCCATGCCATGAACGCAACCGTCAGCGTCGGGATATCCGAATCGCTCGCCGATGTCGCGCATGTCCAGACCATGCTCGCGCGTGCGGATCGGGCGCTCTATGCGGCCAAGAAAAACGGCCGCAATCGCATCTGTACCGAGAAGGATGTCCGCGACGCCGCGCCTGCCGCACCGTCGCCGGAGGTGTTCGGCACGACCGAGGATGCCATGGCGGCAAACATCGCGGACGCCGTCCCGGCGTGAGCTGACGGCAAGACAATCTTTACCATGCGGGGCCTAGTCTTGGCGCATGGCATATGCACCATCCGCTTGCGCGCTGCAGTTGCTCGTGCGCGACGCCGAGTGCGCAGGCGTCGCAATGGGTTGCCAATATTTCAGTTCGGCTGAATACGAAGCGGCGCTGATTGCCGAGCGTCGTCGCGCGGGAATGTACGGCAAGCCCCGATGGGTCCGGACGCGGCGTTGGGTTGCCTGCGCGGCCGCAGGGGCCGCCGCTCTGATCGCATTTCCTCTGTTCTGGTAGCCGCGCACCCTCGGCGGCCTGCTGCGCCGGCACGAATGCGACGATTGGCGCCTCTCGCATGACAAGGTGTCGCATATCGAAACCATCCAGAATTCCGGCAATTGGTGAGCGTTCTGTTGCGGTCGGATTTGCGCGGAGTGCATGAGAGATCGACCTTCGCCACGCTTCCCGCTGCGATCGCGCTTGCCGCCTGCGTGTCGGCGATCATCCCCGGTGACTATTCTGCCAGGCTGACACTGGTGGTCTTCGTGGCGACCGTGATCGCCTGGACGATGACTTCGTTCGATCGCACGGCGGTTGCGCTGGTGGCCGCGCTGTGCCTCGTCATTGGTGGTGCGGACACACCGCAAAACTTTTACAGTTCGCTCGGCAATCCGCTGATCTGGCTCCTGGTCGGCGCGTTCGTGATTGCGCGCGCCCTGACGGAAATTCGCCTCGCGGAGCGCCTGGCATCGACCGTGCTGAAATCGGCGCGCAGTGTTTCCGGGCTCTTTTACGCGCTGACGCTGGTCATTTCGGCGACGGCGTTCGTCATTCCGTCGACGACGGGGCGTGCGGCCCTGCTGCTGCCGGTCTTCCTGACGCTGGCCGCATCGATCGGCAACCCGCAGGTGTCGCGCGCCCTGTCGGTCCATATACCCACGGTCATTCTGCTGTCGGCCGGCGGTTCGCTGATCGGCGCGGGCGCCAACCTTGTCGCAGTCGACATGATCCGCGAGATCGGCCGCGAACCCGGAGCGGCGCGCGAGCCGATGAGTTTCCTCGAATGGATGATCCTGGGATTGCCGTTCGCGCTCGCAAGCAGCCTGATGTCGACATTCGTGATCCTGCGCCTGTTTCTCGATCGCGAGCAGCGGACCATGCCGGTTACGGCGCTGGAGCGTCCGGCACCGTCGCCATTGAGTGCCCGCGAAAGCCTGGTGTTGGCGCTCGTCGGACTGACGGTCGCCCTTTGGCTGACGCAGTCCTGGCATGGAATCCAGATCACGATCGTCACCATCGCTGCGGCGATCGCGATCACGGCCGCATCCCCCTCCGGCATGCGTCTCAAGGATGCCTTGAAATCGGGTCGACTGGAATCTTCTGCTGTTCATTGCCGGCGCGAGCCTGATCGGCGAGGCGCTGATCGACAACAACGCCGCCGGAGGGTTGCTCCATGCGCTCGCGTCGTTCAACAGCGATGCCGCGACGCATCCGGTTCTCGTTGCCGGTTTTGTAGCGCTGATCGCGCTGCTCGGGCATCTCGTGATCACGTCGCGGACGGCGCGCGCGACCGCGCTCATTCCGTTGCTGGCCCTTCCATTTGCACAGCTCGGCTACAATGGCGCCGCGCTGATCTTTCTCACGGCGATCACGACCGGATACTGCCTCACCCTTACCATCAGCGCGAAGTCGCTGCTGATCTATTCCGAAGCGGCGCGCACCGTCTTCTCGCATGGTGACCTGTTGCGGCTGTCGGCCATTCTGATGCCATTGCATCTGATCCTGGCGATTGTGTTTGCAACGCTGATCTGGCCCCTGCTGGGCCTGCCGCTGCTTGCACCGCAGGCCGATACGGGAGCGCCATGATGCGAGGCCCCGCGACACGACAGCGGCGACCCCTGCGCATCCTGGTCGCACCGTCCGGCTTCAAGGAGGGTCTCGACGTCTCGGATGTCGCAACCGCGATCGCGCGCGGGGTGCGCAGGGCGATACCGGATTGCGAAATCGCGGTCGTCCCGATCTTCGATGGCGGGGAGGGCTTTACCCGCGCGCTGGTCGGCTGAAATCGGGGCGCCTCAGAACGATCCGGGTGACCGGCCCGCTTGGCGACAACGTCGATGCTGCCTTCGGCCTGATCTCGCTGGAAGGGTGCCGGACCGGAATCGTCGAGATTTCGGCCGCAGCCGGATTGCGCCTCATTCCCCGCGGTCGCCGCAACCTGATGATGACGACAAGCCGCGGCGTCGGCGAGTTGATCCGTGCCGTGCTCGACGCCGGCGCCACGCGGGTCCTGGTCGGCTGCGGCGACAGCGGCGTCAACGATGGCGGCATCGGACTGGCGCAGGCGCTGGGGGCTCGCTTTCTCGATCGCCGAAACAAAGACCTGCCGCCTGGCGGCGAGGCGCTGGCGCGGCTGCATCGCATCGACCTGTCGGGCCTCGATCCGCGCATCGGTAACGTCGCGATCGAGGTTTGCCTGAACATTCGCAACATGCTGCTCGGCCGTCACGGTGTTTCGCGGGTATTCGGGCCGCAAAAAGGTGCATCGCCCGCGCAGGTCGTCAGACTCGAAGCCGGCATGAAGCGCTATTCGGATTGTCTCACCGCGTTCACCGGGATCAATGCCGCAGCGCTACCGGGCGGAGGCGCCTCGGGAGGGCTCGGGGCGGCGCTGCATCTCCTGCTGGGGGCGCGTCTTGTGCCGCGCTATGAATTCATCGAGCGCTACATCCCGCTGACGGAGCATATTGACTGGGCGGACCTGATCGTCAGCGCCGAGGGCCGGATCGACCGCCAGACCTGCCGCGGGAAGATTCCGGGCGAGATTGCGCGCCGGGCCATGGGGCAGGGCAAGCCGGTTATCGTGCTGGCGGGCGCGATCGGAGAGGGCGCCGACGAATGCTACGCCGCCGGCATTGCCGCGTTCGCGAGCATTATCGATCAGCCTTATGATCTCGACCAGGCGATCGGCGACACGCGGCGCCTTCTCCAGGCAGGAACCGAAAGCATGATGCGCATGATTGCGGTTGGTGGCTCGCTTTCGACCTCGGTTGCAGCACGCTTGCATCACCGGCGAGCCGATGATTGAGTTTGCCAGGCGCGTGCTCGAAAGCGGATTTTCAAGATGATCATCAGAACTGCGGCAATGTCGCTTGCGGCCTTGGCCCTGCTGGGCAAAGCGGTGGAAGCGCAGGACTGGCCGCAGCGTCCAGTGACCATGGTGGTGTCGGCGGCGGCCGGCGGGCCGATCGATGTGTTCGGCCGGGTCATGGCCGAGCGCATGGGCCAGGTCCTCGGGCAGCAGGTGGTGATCGAGAATGTGCCCGGCGCCGGCGGCATGGTGGGTGGCAATCGCGTCGCGCGTGCGGCGCCGGACGGATACACGGCGATCCTCGGCACCATCGCCACGCATGCGCATTCGCAGACGCTGTATAAAAAGCCGCTCTACAACGCCGTCACCGATTTCACGCCGGTGAACCTGATCGCCGAGATCCCGCTGGTGCTGATCGCGCGCAAGGATCTGCCGGTCAAGTCGCTGGAGGAATTCGTCGCCTATGCCAAGGCCAATCAGGGCAGGATGAATTACGGCTCGGCCGGCGCCGGTTCGGCGACGCATCTGGGCTGCATCCTGCTCAACCAGGCGCTTGGCACCAACATCCAGCACGTCCCGTACAAGGGGACCGGCCCCGCGATGCAGGATCTGCAGGCCGGCCGCATCGACTTCCTGTGCGAGATCATCGTCACCGCGGTGCCGCAGATCGAGGCGGGGACGGTGAAGGCGATCGCGACCCTGTCGCGCGACCGCTCGCCGGTCTTGCCCGATCTGCCGACCGCCTACGAGAAGGGCTTCAGGGATATCCAGGCCTATACCTGGACCGCCCTGCTGTTTCCGAAGGGCACGCCCGCACCGATCGTCGCGAAGATGCATGACGCGGCGCTCAAGACGATGAACGATCCAGACATTCGCCGACAATTGCAGAAGGTCGGCGCGAGCATCGTCTCGTCGGACCGGACATCGCCCGAATATCTCGGCAAATTCATCCAGTCCGAGATCGACAAATGGGCCGGCCCGATCAGGGCAAGCGGGGCCATCGTCGACAAATAGAAATCACAGGGAGGAGACGCAGGATGCATTTTCGAACAATCGCGCCGGCTGCAGCCATGGCATGGGCCCTTGCGATTTCATCTCCGGCTGCGCAGGCGCAATCCTTCCCGACCCAGCCATTGCGCATCGTCGTGCCGCTGGCTCCCGGCGGCCCGATCGACCTTGTCGCACGCGCGATGGCGGAGAACCTTTCTGCATCCCTGAAGCAGCCCGTGGTGGTCGAGAACAAGCCCGGTGCGGCGGGCAATATCGGCGCAGAGGCGGTCGCAAAGTCCGCACCCGACGGCCATACGCTGCTGTCAGCGCTCGGTACGACCCTGACCGTCAATCCGCATGTCTATGCGAAGATGCCGGTCGACATGCTGAAGGATCTGAAACCGGTGCTGAACATGGCATCGACCAGTCAGATGCTGGTGGTTCATCCGTCGGTGCCGGTCAATTCGCTGGCGGAGTTCATCGCGCTGGCGAAGAAGGAACCGATGAGCTACGCGCATGCCGGGCATGGAAGTCCCGGTCATCTTGCGATGGAATATTTTCGCCTCAAGGCCGGTCTGCCCGAGATGACTCCGGTGCCGTATCGCGGCAACGCCCCGCTGGTCACCGATCTCATCAGTGGTCAGGTAAAGGTCGGGTTCGTGGCGACCGCCGGCGTGATACAGCATGTGCGTGGCGGCCGTCTGAAGGGCTTCGCGGTGTCCTCGAAGGAGCGCTCGAAGCTCGCACCCGATGTCCCGACCATTGCGGAATCCGGCTATCCGGACTTCAACTTCCTGACCTATTTCATCCTTCTTGCGCCGTCCGGCGTTCCGGATGCGGTTTTGGCCACGCTTGAAAGCGAAGCCCGCAAGGCACTCGTGACCGACAAGATACGTGACAGGTTCGCCAATCAGGACGTGGCCATCATCGGCGGCGGCGCCAAGGACACTGCAGCCCTGATCAAATCCGAATACGATCTCTGGGCGGATGTCGCAAAGGCCGCGAAGATGAAAATCGATTAGTTCGTACGCGTGGCTGCACTTAAAGCGACGAAAAAAGGGCGCCCGGCGGGGCGCCCTTTCAGTTGCATCGTTCGCACGATGTCGGGAGGAACAACGCTCACGCAGAATAGTACATCTCGAATTCCACCGGATGGGGGGTGTGCTCGAAGCGGATCACCTCGGTCATCTTCAACTCGATATAGCTGTCGATGAAATCGTCATCGAACACACCGCCCGCCTTCAGGAAGGCCCGGTCCTTGTCGAGGCTTTCGAGTGCCTCGCGCAAGGAGCCGCATACGGTCGGGATTTCCTTCAGCTCCGCCGGCGGCAGGTCGTAGAGATCCTTGTCCATCGGCTGGCCCGGATTGAGCTTGTTCTTGATGCCGTCGAGGCCGGCCATCAACAGCGCGGCGAAGCCGAGATACGGATTTGCGAGCGGGTCGGGGAAGCGTACCTCGACACGCTTGGCCTTTGGGCTCTCCGTGAACGGAATGCGGCAGGATGCCGAGCGGTTGCGTGCCGAATAGGCCAGCAGCACCGGTGCTTCGTAACCCGGGACCAGACGCTTGTAGGAATTCGTGGTCGGGTTGGTGAAGGCATTGATCGCCTTGGCGTGCTTGATCACGCCTGCGATGTAGTTCAGGCACAGTTCGGACAGGCCGGCATATTTGTCGCCGGCGAACATCGGCTTGCCATCCTTCCAGATCGACTGATGGCAATGCATGCCCGAGCCGTTGTCGCCGTAGATCGGCTTCGGCATGAAGGTCGCCGTCTTTCCGTAGATATTTGCGACCTGGTGGATGCAGTATTTGTAGACCTGAAGCTGGTCGGCCATATAGGTCATCGGCGAAAATTTCAGGCCGAGTTCGTGCTGGGCCGACGCCACTTCGTGATGATGCTTCTCGACCTTGGCGCCCATTTTCGCCATCGCCGCCAGCATCTCGCCGCGCATGTCCTGGGCGGAGTCCTGCGGCGGCACCGGGAAATAGCCTTTCTTCGTGCCGATGCGGTGCCCGAGATTGCCGGACTCATAGTCGGTATCCGAGTTGGTCGGCAACTCGATCGAGTCGAGCCTGAAGCCGGTGTTGTACGGCGTGGCCGAAAACTTCACGTCGTCGAAAACGAAGAACTCGGCTTCCGGTCCGAAGAAGATGGTGTCGCCGATCCCCATCGACTTGACCAGCGCTTCGGCCTTCTTGGCCATTCCGCGCGGATCGCGATTGTAGGGCTCGCCGGTGGTCGGCTCGAGCACATCGCAGACGAGAACCAGCGTGGTCTCGGCGAAAAACGGATCGATGCAGGCGGTCGCGGGGTCGGGCATCAGGTTCATGTCGGACTCGTTGATCGCCTTCCAGCCGGCGATGGAAGAGCCATCGAACATCTGCCCTTCGGCGAAGGTGTCCTCCTCGATCATCGAGACATCGAACGTCACATGCTGCCACTTGCCGCGCGGATCGGTGAACCGGAAATCGACGTATTTGACGTCGTTGTCCTTGATCATCTTCATTACGTCTTTGGCGGTCGTCATTGGAACGCGTTCCCTTATTGTACGGGCTGTCAAATTTAAGCGATGTCAGATCGCATCCAATCCGGATTCCCCCGTTCTGATCCGGATTGCGTCCTCGATATTGGAGACAAAGATCTTGCCGTCGCCAATGCGTCCGGTCTGAGCGGCCCTGCGGATCGCGTCGACGGCCTTTTCGAGCATGTCGTCGCCGAGCACGATCTCGATCTTCACCTTGGGGAGAAAATCCACGACATATTCGGCACCGCGGTAAAGTTCGGTGTGCCCTTTCTGGCGCCCAAATCCCTTGGCCTCGGTGACCGTGATACCCTGCAGCCCCACTTCCTGTAACGCCTCCTTCACCTCGTCGAGCTTGAAAGGCTTTATGATCGCCTCGATCTTTTTCATGCGAATCCTCTCCCGGTCCGTCGGTCATAGACTGACCGGCGAAGCCCGCCGATTGTTAGCAGGTCTTATGCCAATCGGTGCGATGGTGAAAAGGGGCGAGCGCCCAAGGCGTTATGACCGATCGCACAATCTGACGGCGGCCTTTCTGGTACGGAACGATTAATAGTTAGGCATAGTGATCAATGCTTATGCAATTTCCTAGACTCGCGCCAGTTTTGATAGAAGATCGCCCGTAAACAAGGCTTGATCGTGCATGAACTGCTGACCAACTCCGAGATGCGAAGAGCCGATGCGCTGGCCGTAGCCTCTGGCATTCCTTCGCTCACGCTGATGGAGAATGCCGGCCGGGCTGTGGCGGATGTGGTGATTTCGGCTTTCGGAGTGGAGCGCGAGGTCACCATCTGTGCCGGCCCCGGCAATAACGGTGGCGATGGGTTCGTGGCGGCACGGGTTCTCTCGGAGCGAGGGTGCCGCGTGCGCCTGACGCTGCTCGGCGCGCGCGAGGGACTTTCGGGCGACGCTGCGGAAATGGCGGAGCGCTATCGCGGCGCGGTCATACCTTGGGCCGGCGAGGGATTTGATCGGCAAGGCGTGCTGGTTGATGCGATATTCGGGTCCGGTCTGGCGCGTCCGGTGGAAGGCAAGGCGGCGGCGCTGATTGGGGCGATCAACCAATCCGGTGCTCCTGTTGTCGCGGTGGACCTCCCGAGCGGGATCAACGGCGATACCGGCTCAGTGCTGGGCGAGGCCGTGCGGGCGGAGTGGACCACGACATTCTTCCGCAAAAAGCCGGCACATCTGCTGCTCCCCGGCCGCTTCCATTGCGGGCGGGTGGTGCTTGCGCAGATAGGAATTCCGGCGTCCGTCCTGGATGACATCCGGCCGTTGCTGTCGGCAAATGATCCGGCGGCCTGGGCCAGAGGGTTTCCGGTTCCGGAGCCGTCCGGGCACAAATATTCGCGTGGACACACGGTTGTGCTGTCGGGAGATCTGCCGAATACCGGAGCGGCGCGCCTGGCGGCGCGGGCCGCGCTCCGCGCCGGTTCGGGGCTTGTGACCATCGCCAGCCCGACGCGCGCGCTGGCTGTGAATGCGGCCGCCAGTCTCTCTGTCATGATCCGGGAAGTCGACGGACCGGAGGCATTTTCGGCACTGCTGACCGATGAAAGGTTCAATGCCGTGGTGATGGGTCCCGGCGGCGGGGTCGGGGCGGACATGCGGGCAAAAGTCCGGGGGGCGGCGTCCGGCAAGCGGGCCCTTGTTCTGGATGCCGACGCACTGACAAGCTTTGTTGAAAACCCGAAAGAGCTCTTTACAATCTTGACGAATCACAGCTTGTCCACAGCGATTCTGACCCCACATGAGGGGGAATTCATCCGTTTATTCAGATCGTTAGATAAAATTCCTTCGGTTAAACAAAAACTTGAGGCTGGGCGCGCTGCTTCACATGAAACAGGGGCTGTCGTGGTACTCAAGGGTGCCGACACCGTCGTGGCTCACCCGGATGGCAGGATCGCGATATCGGATAACGCCCCACCTTACCTGGCAACGGCAGGCGCCGGCGATGTGCTTGCCGGGATGATTGGCGGACTGCGGGCCCAGGGGATGCCGGCTTTTGAGGCGGCCGCGGCCGGGGTCTGGCTGCATGGCGAGGCTGCGAACCTGGCGGGGCCCGGCCTCATTGCGGAAGATCTTCCGGAAGCCCTACCGGCGGTCTATCGGCGACTGTTCGCGTCCTTGCTATAACTCCGATCTTGCTTACAGCGACGAGGCGAGGCCGTCGACGTCAGCGCCGCATTTTTCTCGTGCGCTGCGCAAGCGCCGTGATATAAGCCGCGCCGCTCGGCCCGAACAATGCCGCGCGATGCCCAAACGCGCGGGCGTGGCGGAACTGGTAGACGCGCTGGATTTAGGTTCCAGTGACGCAAGTCGTGGGGGTTCAAATCCCTCCGCCCGCACCAAGCTTGGGCCCATCGAATTCAAAGTCAGCGGCAGCCGTTGGCGCGGCGACGAGGAGTGAGGTCTTTTCCATGCAAGTGACCGAAACCGTAACCGATGGATTGCGGCGCGAATTCCGTGTCGTCATTCCCGCGAGCGAGCTCGACAGCAAGGTCAGCGAAAGGCTCGACGAGCTGAAGGACCGTGTCCGCCTCAACGGCTTTCGGCCGGGCAAAGTCCCGGCCGCGCATCTGCGCCGGATGTATGGACGATCTGCGATGGCCGAGGCCATCGAGGCAGCGATGCGGGACGTCAACGCAAAAATTGTGGCCGACAACAATTTCCGGCTGGCCATGCAACCGAAAGTTACGTTGCCGGAGGATGAGAAGTCGGTCGAGGCCGTGATCGAAGGCAAGACCGACCTTGCATACACGGTTGCCATGGAAATCCTCGCCCCGATCGAGATCGTTGACTTCAAGAGCATCGAACTCAACAAGCTCACCGCCGATGCGACAGACCAGGAAGTCGAAGAGGGGCTTGGCCGGATCGCCCAGCAAAACCTACCCTTTGCCGACAAGGGTGAGGGTGCCAGGGCGGACAAGAACGACCGCGTGACGGTCTCGTTTGTCGGCACCATCGACGGGGTGCCGTTCGAAGGCGGCTCGGCGGATGATGTCGCCGTGCTGATCGGCAGCAATACCTTCATTCCGGGCTTCGAGGAGCAGCTGATCGGGATCGCAGCGGGAGAGAACCGGCAGATCAACGTCACTTTCCCGGAAAACTATCCGGCGGCGCATCTGGCCGGGAAGGCAGCCGTTTTCGATGCCACGGCGAAATCCATCGAAGCGCCGGGTGAGGTCACGATTGACGATGATTTTGCCAAGTCACTCGGGCTGGATTCACTCGACAAGCTGAAGGGCGCCGTGCGCGAGCGGATCCAGCGCGAGCACGATTCCATGTCGAAGCAGCGTGTCAAGCGGGCGCTGTTCGACGCCCTCGACGAGCGCCACAAGTTCGAGCTTCCGCCGGCATTGGTCGAACAGGAATTCGAGAATCTATGGAGTACCGTGACGTCGGAAATGCAGGACCGCGGTCGCACGTTTGCGGACGAGAATACGACCGAGGAAAAGGAACGCGAGGAATATCAGCGGATCGCCGACCGCCGCGTGCGGCTGGGCCTTTTGCTCGACGAGATCGCGCGCAACAATGACATCACGATCACCGAGGACGAGGTGCGACGCGCAATCATGGAGCATGTCCGTCAATATCCCGGCCGGGAAAAAGAACTGCTGGAGATGTTCCGGACGAATCCGGAAGCGATCGCCAGCATTCGCGCGCCGCTGATCGAGAACAAGGTAACCGATTTCATTCTCGCTCTTGCCAAGGTGAATGACCAGAAGGTCTCTCGCGAAGAACTGTACCGCACGGAAGACGACGAGAAGGCGGCCTAGCGAAAACGCGGAAGCGGGTTACTTAAGCGCGGCGGCGCCGACTGTTGACGGCGGCCTGGCGTGCTAAGCATGCGCCGCGATTCGCAGGCGCAGGAGAATGTGATGAGAGACCCGGTCGATACCTACATGAACTATCTGGTCCCGGTGGTTGTCGAGCAGACCAACCGCGGCGAGCGCGCCTATGACATCTATTCGCGACTCCTGAAGGAACGCATCATCTTCATCACCGGTCCCGTCGAGGATGGAATGGCGACGGTCGTGGTGGCGCAGTTGCTGTTTCTGGAAGCGGAGAATCCGAAAAAGGAAATCTCGATGTACATCAACTCGCCGGGCGGGGTGGTGACGTCGGGCATGGCGATCTATGACACCATGCAGTTCATTCGCCCGGCGGTATCAACGCTGTGCATCGGACAGGCGGCGTCGATGGGGTCGCTCCTTCTTGCCGCCGGCGAGAAGGATCTGCGCTTCGCGCTCCCGAACGCGCGCATCATGGTGCACCAGCCATCCGGCGGATTTCAGGGGCAGGCGACCGACATCATGCTGCACGCCCAGGAGATTCTGAATCTCAAGAAGCGGCTCAACGAAATCTACATGAAGCACACCGGTCAACCGCTCAAGAAAATCGAGGATGCGCTTGAGCGCGACTACTTCATGACTTCGGAGGGCGCGAAGGATTTCGGGCTGGTGGACAAAGTGATCGACAGGCGCCACGAGGATCCGCTGGCGAGCAAGACGTGATTGCCATCGCCGCGACCGGGTTTGGTCCGACTTTCCGCGGTTGAGTTAGGGAATGGTTGAGACCGTAGTCCTAGCGTTGGCGCTGACGCCGCTGGCGGGCTGGTTTCAACAGGCCTGTGGCGACGTCTGCGGCCAGCGGGGGTTCCCGAATCACGCAGGATTGGCTCATGATTTTTGAGGCAAGGGACGGTTATCGTTAATGGATTCTTGATTGTCGTGCCGCTAGCATGCTTCGCTAGAGTGTCGCAGAGGGTTCGGAGGGGAGGCGTTTCGGGCAGACTGTGCCCAGGGTGCCACGGTTTGGCCCCCCATCAGGTGTTAGGAATGTGGGCGCCGGTCGCTCACGCGGTTTGATACGGAGACTGGAATGACGAAGGTCGGCGGCAGCGATTCCAAGAACACGCTTTACTGCTCGTTCTGTGGAAAGAGCCAGCACGAAGTTCGCAAACTCATTGCGGGGCCGACGGTCTTTATCTGCGACGAATGCGTCGAGCTGTGCATGGACATCATCCGCGAGGAGAACAAATCCTCGCTGGTGAAGTCGCGCGACGGCATTCCGACGCCGAAGGAAATCCGCAAGGTCCTCGACGATTACGTGATCGGTCAGGATCATGCCAAGAAGGTTCTCTCGGTCGCGGTCCACAATCACTACAAGCGGCTGAACCACCAGACCAAGCACAACGACGTCGAGCTTGCGAAGTCGAACATCCTGCTTATCGGTCCGACCGGTTCAGGCAAGACCTTGCTTGCTCAGACGCTGGCCCGCATCCTCGATGTGCCGTTCACGATGGCGGATGCAACGACGCTGACCGAAGCCGGTTACGTCGGTGAAGACGTCGAGAACATCATTCTGAAGCTTCTGCAATCCGCCGACTACAATGTCGAGCGCGCGCAGCGCGGCATCGTCTATATCGACGAAATCGACAAGATATCGCGCAAGTCTGACAACCCCTCGATCACGCGCGATGTGTCGGGGGAGGGCGTGCAGCAGGCCCTGCTCAAGATCATGGAAGGCACCGTCGCCTCGGTGCCTCCGCAGGGCGGACGCAAGCATCCGCAGCAGGAATTTCTGCAGGTCGACACCACCAATATCCTGTTCGTGTGCGGCGGCGCCTTTGCCGGTCTCGACAAGATCATCTCGTCGCGCGGCCGCTCCACCTCGATCGGCTTCGGCGCCACGGTTCGTGCGCCTGAGGACCGCAAGGCCGGTGAAATCTTCCGCGAGGTCGAGCCTGAAGATCTCCTGAAATATGG
>NZ_JBFWPA010000028.1:0-68072 GCF_050250235.1 Pseudorhodoplanes sp. | reverse complement strand
ACAGGGCATCGTCACGCGAACGGACGACCCCGCGCATAAGCAGAAGGGGGTTTACAGCCTCACCGAGAAGGGCATCGAGCTTCTGCCGATCCTGGCGCAGATGGCGGGTTGGGGCCGCAAATATTTGCCCGTCACGGAAGAGCTCGGCATCCGCGCGCAGTTGTTACGGGATGGCGGCCCGAAAATGTGGGACGCATTGATGGATGAACTGCGCGAAGTCCACCTCGGCCAGCGCAAGCGCCGACGCGACGGACCTTCGGTTTCCGAAACGCTGCGCGCCGCTTATGAGGCCGCGGTCGCGAAAAAACGCCGCTAGAGCATGATCCCGCAAAGTGGAAACGGCCGCATCGATGGCGCGTCTTTCGCCGTGGGCGAGCCGCCGCATCAGGCGACGGACGATATCCGCGCATTACGGCTTGTCACGCGGGCGTTCGCCGATATAGTGCGCGCGCCTGCGGCTATCCGCGGCGACGCGGAGGGGTGGCCGAGCGGCTGAAGGCGCACGCTTGGAAAGCGTGTATACGGGCAACCGTATCGAGGGTTCGAATCCCTCTCCCTCCGCCATCCAGCTATTTATTCCTAGTGTTGAGATATATCTTCTTAGGAGAAGCGCTATTTCCGCCCGTATACGCGCCTTTTGGTCGACAACCGAATCGGGAGAACTAGGCAACAAGACCGCGTAACTTCTCGAAAGAGAGTCCTTTCTCCAATATGACTGTCCTTAGTTCGGTTCTTCGGCTGTTGCGAATGCGGCATCTTTAGCCCGCGCCCCTCGGCCGCGCTGCCATTCCAAGAAACCTGTGCCCTTGGGCACTAGGTAGACCGAGTTACGCGGGACAATAGACCTTCGCCGTTTCAGCCTCTTCTGCAGGCTAGGTTTGAATAGATCGGCTGCTGAGTGGCTATCCGCTCGATGGCCCTAGATCGCATTTTGGAGTTCCCGCGACCGCCGCTCGCATTGCTCAGAACCGCTATCATACGATTTGAGTTCTTCGGCCTCATCGTTGCCAGAGCGCAAGGCACAACATTCGCAACTGTCTGGACGTCTTTTGTGCCACACGAATTGTTATCGTCTACTGCGCCGTGAGCGTTGCATATTGGGCAAGTGCCCCTGAGAAAATCTGGAAGGGCTAGCGGCGAAGAAGGCACGACTTCAGCCGGCTGATCGACTTGACCGTACCGAACCAGTGGCGACCCACTAAGCATAGGTGGCCGATCGCTATGGCGATAACCGTGGAGGAGAAGGAAAGACCGAAGGTCTTGACACAGATCCCTTACATAGCCGCACAAACACGATCGGAAGGTATTATGGATGAGAGCGTGCAACTCCTAGCACAACGGATGCCTTCAGCAGATCTAAGAAAGGGTGAGTTCTCAGGATGACGATGATCACGCCCGAACGCGATCTTGAAAAGATCCTTGTCACGAAACTACGGGACCTCAAGTACGCCTATCGCCCCGACATCCGCGACCGAGCTACGCTTGAAGCAAACTTCAGGATCAAGTTCGAAGCTCTGAATCGCGTCACGCTCACCGACGGTGAGTTCCAGCGACTTCTCGACGAGATTGTCACACCAGACGTGTATGAAGCCGCCCAGTCCCTCCGGAATCGGGAAGCATTCACCCGGGACGACGGCACGCCGCTCAACTACACCCTCGTCAATATCAAGGACTGGTGCAAGAACGACTTTGAGATCGTCCATCAGCTTCGCATTAATACGGACAACAGCCATCACCGCTACGACGTCATGCTCCTGATCAACGGCATCCCCGTCGTTCAGATCGAGCTGAAGACGCTAGGGACTAGCCCTCGGCGGGCGATGGAGCAGATCGTCGAATACAAGAACGACCCCGGCAACGGATACACCAAGACGTTGCTCTGCTTCGTCCAGCTCTTCATCGTCAGCAACCGCACGGACACGTGGTACTTCGCCAACAACAACGCGCGGCACTTCGCCTTCGATGCTGACGAGCGGTTCCTTCCGATCTACCAGTTCGCGGACGAGAACAACACTAAGATCACTCACCTGGACGACTTCGCCGATCGCTTCCTCGCCAAGTGCACGCTTGGCCAGATGATCAGCAAGTACATGGTTCTCATCGCTAGTGAGCAGAAGCTCCTGATGATGCGCCCGTACCAAATCTACGCCGTCAAGGCGATCGTCGACTGCATCGACCAGAACTGTGGCAACGGATATATCTGGCACACGACCGGCTCGGGCAAGACGCTCACCTCCTTCAAAGCCTCGACGCTTCTCAAGACCAACGAGAGCATTTACAAGTGCCTCTTTGTCGTCGACCGCAAGGACCTCGATCGCCAGACGCGCGAGGAGTTCAACCGGTTCCAAGAGAACTGCGTCGAGGAAAATACCAACACTGCGGCGCTCGTCCGCCGCCTCCAGTCCGACGACTACGCCGACAAGATCATCGTCACCACTATCCAGAAGCTCGGGCTCGCCCTCGACGAGAACAGCAAGCACAACAGGCAGAACATCGCCGAGGGGCGGTCAACGTTCAAGCAACGGCTCGAGCAGCTCCGCGACAAACGGATGGTCTTCATATTCGATGAGTGTCATCGGTCGCAGTTCGGCGAAAACCACAAGGCCATCAAGGATTTCTTCCCAAACTCCCAGCTCTTCGGCTTCACTGGTACCCCGATCTTCGAGGATAACGCGACCGTCAAGCAGATCGAGGGAGACATCGCTAGCCTTCGAACTACCAAGGACCTCTTCCAGAAAGAACTCCACGCCTACACCATCACTCACGCGATCGAGGACCGGAACGTTCTCCGCTTCCACATCGATTATTACAAGCCCAAGGACGTCCCAGCCCTTAAGCCCGGCCAGACTCTCGCCAAGCAGGCGGTCGTCCAAGCCATCCTCGACAAGCACGATGCCGCAACCGGCGGCCGACGCTTCAACGCGCTGCTAGCCACTGCCTCGATCAACGACGCCATCGAGTACTACGAGGTCTTCAAGAAACTCCAAGCCGGGCGCCAAGCTGCTGACCCCGAATTCGTCCCTCTTAAGATCGCCGCCGTCTTCTCGCCCCCCGCAGAGGGCAACCCCGATGTTCGACAAATTCAGGAAGACCTTCCCCAGGAGAAGGAGGATAACCGGCACGACCCTGAGGGCAAGAAGACCGCGCTCAAGGCTATCATCGGCGATTATAATCAGCGATATGGCACAAACCACGACATCAACAACTTTGACCTCTACTATCAGGACGTCCAGCAGCGCATCAAGGATCAGCAGTTCCCTAATCGCGACCTGCCCCGCAAGGGCAAAGAAAAGATCGACATCACCATCGTCGTTGACATGCTCCTCACCGGCTTCGACGCCAAGTTCCTCAACACGCTCTACGTCGACAAGAATCTCAAACACCACGGTCTGATCCAAGCTCTCTCACGCACCAACCGCATTCTCAACGCGACTAAGCCCTACGGCCACATCCTCGACTTCCGTGATCAGCAGGACAACGTCGACGATGCCATAGCTCTTTTCTCCGGCGCCCAGTCCGACCGGGCCCGCGAGATCTGGTTGGTCGACAAGGCTCCCGTCGTTATCGACAACTTCAAGCAGGCTGTCGCCGACCTCGGCGAATTTATGAAGTCCCAGGGCCTCGAGGCCACGCCCGATCAGGTGAATAACCTCAGAGGCGACGACGCCCGCGCGCAGTTCATCAATCGGTTTAAGGAGGTGCAGCGTCTTCAGACCCAGCTCGACCAGTACACCGACCTTACCGACGAGCAACGGAAACAGGTAGAGCAGGCTTTCCCCAGGGACGACCTCCGCGCCTTCCGCGGCGTCTACCTCGAAACCGCCCAGAGGCTGAAAGAACAACAGGGCAAGCCCGGGGGGGACGGCGATCCGATTAGTCCCGAGGTCGACCAGCTCGACTTCGAGTTCGTCCTCTTTGCCTCCGCTGTCATCGACTACGACTACATTATGAAGCTGATCACCAGGTACTCGAGTCAGGATCCGAAGAAGGTTCGGATCAGCCGCGAGCAGCTCATCGGCTTAATCCAGTCCGACGCCAAGTTCCTCGACGAACGGGGGGAAATCACCGAGTACGTCTGCTCACTGACGGAGGGAGAAGGTCTCGACGAGGCCGCGATCCGTGCCGGCTACGAGCAGTTCAAGGTCGCGAAACAGGCCAAGGAGATTGAAGGCCTTGCTCAGGCCCACGGTCTGGCGACCGAGTCCCTCGCGGCCTTCGTCGACACCATCCTCCAGCGCATGATCTTCGACGGCGAGCAACTCACCGAGCTGATGGAGCCGCTCGATCTGGGCTGGCGCGAACGCCGCGAGCGCGAGCTCTCCCTTATGGCCGATCTCGTCCCCCTCCTGAACAAGCGCGCCCACGGCAGGGATATTTCGGGCCTAAACGCCTACGAGCATGGGAACGCATCATGACAACCGATAAGCCATCGCGGTTGGTGCCGAAGCTGCGGTTTCCGGAGTTTCGTGATGGTCCGACTTGGTTGGCGCCACGACTCTCTGATCTGTACGGCTTTAAGCGCACCAACACCCTTTCAAGAGACAAGCTGAACTACGAAGCTGGCACAATCAGGAACATTCACTACGGCGACATTCATACCAAGTTCAGACCTCTGTTTCGAGTGGGTGACGAGTATGTGCCGTTTATCAATCCGGATGCGTCGACCAACGGCTTCGATGATGACGCATTCTGTGACGAAGGCGACATTGTGCTTGCCGACGCGTCTGAAGATCTCGACGACGTCGGAAAAGCAATCGAAGTAGTTTCATTGAACGGAGAACACGTTGTCGCTGGGACGCACACCATTCTAGCGACCCGGCGCGGGAGCGTTCCGGTTGTTGGCTTCGGCGGGCAATTATTCCAGTCCGCCGCTGTTCGCTCTGGCATCAAGAAAGAAGCCCAGGGCGCGAAGGTTTACGGCATATCTGCCAACCGCATTTCGACTGTTCCGATCCCAGTCCCGCCGACAGAGGCTGAGCAACAGAAAATTGCCGAGTGCCTCGGCTCGCTGGACGACCTGATTGCGGCAGAGGACCGGAAGCTCGAAGCTCTGCGGCAACACAAAGAAGGGTTGATGCAGCAACTCTTTCCCCAATCGGGTGAAACCGTGCCCCGCCTTCGCTTTCCTGAATTCCACAACGCGGAGGAGTGGATACCGCACAAGTTTGGAGACTTCGTCGTTAAGTCTTTCTACGGAACGTCTACATCGACCGCCAAGACAGGACAGTATCCAGTCCTGCGCATGGGGAACATGAACGACGGCCAGTTGGATTTCTCCAATCTTGTTTACATCGACCTCGACCCCCAAGAGTTCGAGTCCTTCCGCTTACAAAAAGGCGACATCCTGCTGAACAGGACGAACAGTCGTGACTTGGTTGGAAAGGTCTCCATCTTCGATCGCGACTTAGAATGCATTACGGCGTCCTATATCGTTTCGTTCCGTTTGGATGAGAAACGCATCAACCCGTTGTTCTGCAATCTGATGCTGAACACACAGATGCAGCAGTTTCAAATCAAGCTGCTCGCAACGCCGAGCATTAGTCAGGCAAACATCAATCCGACAACGTTCAGAACCGGTCTTGATATCATTATCCCGAAACTCGCCGAGCAGCAACGAATCGCCGCATGCCTATCGTCGCTGGACGAAATGCTGGCCGCGCAATCGCATAAGGTGGAGACTTTGAAGGCCCACAAGCAAGGCCTACTGCAACAGATATTTCCCTCTCTAGAGGGGAATGAATAATGAGCAGGACGACGACAATCCATCAGTACAAGAATCTGGTGACCCTTGCACAAAGGCTCCGCAGCGACGTCAAAGATCTGCACTGTGTCTTGCTGTACGCGTATAATCGAACAGGAAAGACGCGCCTGTCGATGGAGTTCAAAGATCAAGGGAAACGCAAAGGCGGAGGGGCGCCAGACACTCTCTACTTCAATGCGTATACCGAGGATCTCTTTGCCTGGCACAACGATCTTGATGGCGATACGGATCGACACCTGACGATCAATGAGCGCTCCTCATTTTGTAGTGGCCTCAGAGAACTTGCACTGGACGAATCCATCGCAGGTTACCTGTCACGCTACGTCGATTTCGATTTTGATATCGATTACGAAAAATGGGTCGTGACCTTTCGTAAGGGCGATTACGATCGAATCAAGATTTCGCGAGGCGAGGAAAGAATCTTCATCTGGTGCATGTTCATGGCGATCTGCGAGCGGGTCATCGATCGACACCCCTCGTATGAGTGGGTCAAGTATCTGTATATCGACGATCCTATCTCGTCGCTCGACGACAACAATGCCATCGCTCTTGCCTGTGATCTGGCGGAACTTCTCCGCAAAGCGTCTTGCCGAGCTGCTTCTGATCTTGGTCAGTCATGATTTGGCTCTCTGCGGGGCAGCTTCAGAAACAAGCTCAGGAAGTGAAAACTGGAAACGGCCAAGGACATCATCGAGAATTTTGCGAAACAGCTCCTTATTGTCGTCCACCATCTCAACCGGCTCGTTGATGGCATACTTACCGTGGCTCAGCAGATTGAGTGCACGGTTGTAGAGGACTTCGTCCTCTAGCCCGGCCAGGCAGATACTGAGGTCCGCGTGGCCGAAGAAACTTGCCGTCTTTTCCAAGATGCTGCGCAGGGCATTGAAGTGGTACGTATAGAGAGTTCCTCCCTGCGAACACTTTCGAAGCTCAGCGAGAATCGCCACATGATGGAAGTAGGGAGTATCTCCGGTGGCTCGCAAGGTGAACACTCCCTCGGTGTCCGGCCGGTGCAGGAAGTACCGCTTGATGTTTACTTTCTCTTGGCCTTCCTTCGTCCGTCCGAGCTCGTTGCACATGACGTTGAAGAACAAAGAGTGGTGAGAAGAGAAGACCGTTCTGAGCGGATCTCGCTCGCCGCTAACGCTTCGGCGAGTAGCGGCTTTGGGCCATCGCCGATCAGCTCCGCGGGGCGATGAACGCGGACGACTTTCGCGACTACAGACGCGTGAGGATGGACGAGATTGAGGCCAACGACTTCAACCTGAACATCTCGCGTTACGTCAGCACAGCCGAGCAGGAGGTCGCGATCGATCTGTCGACCACGCATAGGGAGTTGGTCGAGGTCGAGAAGCAAATTCAGGAGTCAACGGCGAAGCACAACACGTTTTTGAAGGAGCTGGGGCTATCCCCGTTGCCAACGCTCCACAAGTAGCCGAAACGATTCCTTGCATAGAAGGCATTTTCTTGCTCCGACCACGCTGACGGAATCTCAATATCGAAGACGAGATTCTTGGTCGAAATCTGCGCTACCCTTGTCCCGGTTAGCGTCGCTTCGATAATCCGCGGACTCAGGAATGCTAGCTCGATCATCTGGCTCACATAGCGGTCGCTGACGCGCTCGCGTGCGGCAATCGCGGTCACGGTAGCGGATCGGCCGGTCGCCAACTCCTCAAACCACGTGAAGCCGCGCGCGATGGCCTTGATGAGAGCCGAGTCAGGCTCCGCTTGATGATCGCGCTTGTCAGCGACGATGACGAGCGCCGTCTCGCCGTTCCGCCGCGTCAGTTCGATCGGGACTCTGACCTGATACGCTTTGTTCCGCGGCGTCGCGCGGCCCGGAACGATTGCTGCGAGATTGATCTCAAGCGTCAGTTCGGACTCAGAGACACGAATTTGCTTGATGAGCTTGGCGATCGTTTCATGGTGCGGGGCTGGCGTCGTGATCTGCGCTTGCAGCTGCTGCGCGGTCCATAGAGCCTCCTTCATCTCATTTGTCTTGAGCCGCAGCGATGCCAGTGCCATAGCAACGCACTGCTGATCGCCAAGGAGACGCCGCAACTCGCTGATGACGGCGGCCTCGACGGCATGAGCCGGAAGGCGCCACGGTTTCGGTTCGCCCTGCTCCACACGACTGCCGACGTAATAACGGTAGCGCTTTCCATCTTTCACGGCGTGCGACGCGACGAATTTGGCCCCTTGGGCGTCGACCAGGAGCCCTGCCAACAGGCTCGGTTCTTTCGCACGGGATCTGGTCTTGTGTTGGCGGTTGTTCGATGCAAGCCGCGCCTGCACGGCCGAAAAGGTCTTCAGATCGATGATCGCTTCATGACGGCCATCATATTGTTTGCCGTTGTGAACGATCTTGCCGACATAGATCGGGTTGGACAGAATCCGATAGAGATGCCCCCGGCTGAATGGCCGGTCGCCCCAGGACGTGTTGCTATTGACCGAGACGAAGGCGCGCGTGCGCAGCTTGCGTTCGGCCAATTCGTGTTCGAGCTCAGCCACGGTGCCGAGCATCAGATAGCGATCATAGATCAACCGGACCGTAGCGGCGTCCGCATCGTCGATGACAAGTGTCCGGTCCCTCGCACGATAGCCGAGCGGAACGAAGCCCCCCATCCAAAGACCCTTCTTCTTGGAGGCCGCGATCTTGTCGCGGATACGCTCGCCCGTGACCTCCCGCTCAAATTGGGCGAAGGAGAGGAGGACATTCAGGGTCAACCGCCCCATGGACGTCGTCGTGTTGAAGGCTTGGGTGATCGACACGAAGCTGACGCCATTGTTGTCAAACACATCGACGATCTTGGCGAAATCGGCAAGCGATCGGGTCAGCCGGTCTACCTTGTAGACCACCACAACATCGATGCGTTTGGCCGTGATGTCCGCAAGCAGACGCTGTAACGCCGGGCGCTCCATCGAGCCGCCCGAATAGCCGCCATCGTCGTACTTCGCTGAAAGAAGTCCCCATCCTTCGTGTCGCTGACTCTTTATATAGGCTTCACATGCCTCGCGCTGAGCATGCAGCGAGTTGAAGTCCTGCTGCAGCCCCTCCTCGCTCGATTTGCGCGTGTAGATCGCGCATCGACGTTCCTGCGGCCTCGCGGACTCACCCATCGAAGCCGTCCCTACAACGCCGTGTCCGCCGCGCAGCATGCTGGCTCACCGGCCAGACGACCTTCCCGTCTCGACCCGGCTTCGGACGCTTGAACCGGCCCCGGATGTCGGTCCCGTTCTTCGCGGCAGGGCGCTTGATCCCAAAAAAGCGCCAGCCATTCCAATTCGTGCCGGTGATGGTCTTGGCGATGGTGGAAAGCGAGGAATAGCGATCGCCATTCCAGGCGAAGCCGTCTTGCAAGACCATCACCTCATAGGTGCTCTTCTTCCAGGTGCGGATCAGCTTGGTACCCGGTTTAATGCGCGGCTCGATAGCGGCTGCATCGAAGGTGCCGTCACGGGCGGCGGCCGCGATCTCGCGTAGCCGTCGCTTGGTCACCTCCGACAGTCCGCCGAAAGCGTTGACCTGCATCTGGTACGCCACCGCGCGAACGAGCAGCTTACGGCGGAAGAACTTCGGCGCGGGACGGCCATAGAGCGCCTTCCAACGCTGTCGCAGTTCATCGAGGCCGAGATCAGGCAACCGCGCGATCCCGGCCTCGAGCGCCCTTGCATCGACGGAAGACCGTCGCATCGCTTACGCGGCCTTCCGGGCGCGACGGGGACGACCCGCCTTCGTGGCCTTGGCGTCGACGATGCGATAGACGCGCTCGTCGCCCACCTTCTCGCTTTCGAGATCGAGCCCCAGCTTCTTGCGAACGACGCCCGCAAAAAATCCGCGCACGGAGTGCGGCTGCCAGCCCGTCGCCTGCATGATCGCGCGGATGGTGGCGCCGGCCGATCGCCGCAGCAGCCCGATGACGGCCTCTTGTTTCGAGCCCGTCGCCGATCGGTTGCTCCCTGCCCGTTCGATCTGCGCCTTCGTTCGAGGATGACGCGTGCCCTTGCTGGACGCTTTCGGGGACGACGGCTTCGGCTTTGCCGACGCAGCCGGCGCTTGCTGCCGTTTACCGGCCGCGTCCGTCGCTGCCGCACGATCATCGCCGCCGAGCGCTTTCAAGCCCGCTATGGTGAGGCGCAGGCTACGTGGCTCTTTGTCCTCACCACGGCGCCAGATTGGCAGGTCGCCGTCGGACCTGACCTCCTCGAGGAGGCCGTCCGCCAACAATTTGGTGGCAACCTTCGCCGCGGCGCCGCCTTTGAGGTTCGCGGGCAATTCGAGGGCGCGATCGTCACGCCGCGCCGCGCGAGATAAGAGTTCGTGTTGGGTGGATGTGAGCGTCATGAGAGTTCTCCATGGTCGCCGGCGCCATTACCGGCACCACCACGACCCCGCAAAGCGCGAAGCGCCGCGGGGATTTAAGAGAACTCTCGGCCTCGAAACGTCGCGACGTCAGGATCGCGACGTTCGGTTCATCAGGCTTGCGGCGTTCAAGAACGTGGTCACCTCATAAAGCGGCTGCTCGACGTCGAGCACGATGTCCAATGCCTGCTCGAGATTGCCGGCCATAGCACACGCTTCCGCCGCTTTGGCGGTCGCGGCGGTCTTGTCCAACCGCTCGCGGATGTTGCTCAAGAAGCTCCTGATCGTCTCGTCATTCACAGCACGTGTCATCGGCGTCCTCCCTCCTTGACGCCACCACACATGCTTTCTTTGCGCACGAAGTCGAGTGGAATGTGGGCTACTTGAGCACCTACTTGGAAATCTTGGGATCAAAAGGCCCCTCCCTGAGAATCTCACCGATGCTCGCCTGCACCTCGACTACCGATCTGGGGTAGTGGCTGAACACCTCGATTTCGGCGAGGGGGGCGCATATCGACGGGGCCATCATGATGGCTCGTATGAGTAAGCCGCCGGACTGGAAGACTGCTGCTGAATCCAATCACGCCGATCAAATCAGCCGCAAATGCGCCGGCGACGGCGCATTTGCGGCTGGAAGGCATTCGAGTCGCGGAATTGCGCCATCAGTACCACCGGAAGAATATGAACAGATATCATTCTTACGTACACCAGCTATAAGACAGCAACCTATGCGTCTCGGAGGATGCCGAGTGGATACACGCAAGTTAAAATATTTTATGGCGGTCGCTGAAGAGCTTCATTTTGGGAGGGCAGCAATACGACTGAAGATGTCACAACCACCTCTCAGTCAACAGATTCAGGCTTTTGAGCGGGAACTTGGCGTTCAGCTCTTTATCCGCAATCGACGGGAAGTCCGATTAACTCCTGCTGGCGAGATTTTGCTAAATCGCGCTCAGGTCGTTCTTCAAGAGTTGGAAAAGATCTCTGACGAGCTTCGCGAAGCTGATAGCGGGGAAGCCGGTGAACTCAGACTCGGTCATGCTCCTCCAGCCGATTTTGACATCCTGCCAAGCATTCTATCAAAACTTCGCGCCCAAGCACCGCGGGTTCGACTTTCTCTGCGATCAGCGAGTACGGTTGCTCTACTAGAAGAAATAAAGGCTCGAAGATTACATGCCGCCATCATCCGATTGCCCGTCAAACAACCATCGATACAAGCCATAACGATTTCACGCGAGCGTCTCGTCGCCATCGTGCCTTTGGATCATGCAATTGCCTCGCGACGAACGATCCGCTTTCGCGATCTCGGGCAGCATCGACTCGTAGGCTTTCCGCGATGGCTAGCTCCCGCGTATTTCGATCTTCTCTCAAGCTTGTGCCGAGAATACGGCGGCTTTACCTACGAGCCGGTCCAGCTCGTAGAGACTATTCAGACCGCACTTGCGCTGGTCGCGGGCGGGCTTGGCGTGTCCTTACAGGCTGCCTCCGTCGGCGCAGTTGTACGGCGCGACGTAAAGTGCATAAGCATTGCCGATTCGCCGCTCTGTATTGAAGCGGGCATCGCCTTCTCTGAACGAGATCGATCGCCAGTTCTAAGAAACTTTCTTCATATCGCTCGCACAGTCGCTTGTGCTCCGTCACATAACGACAAAATTTCGAAAGCCGCAGTGGCAACGACCTGACAGCCCATCACGATATCGTCGTCGGATGTATCCTCACGAATATCGTGACTAATCCCACCAATACTCGGGACGAAAAGCATGCATGCCGGCAGATGACGTGCAAAAATCTGGGCATCATGCCCGGCACCGCTCGGCATGCGCATATGCCGCGAAGGTGCATGCAGTTCCGCGCTTTCTTCGAGAATGGCTTGAAAATCCGGTGCCATCACGCTCGGAGTTGAACGCGACATTGTCTCAATTGTAATGCGGCAAGGACCACGATCGTTTCTCTCATCGACGAGTTGAAGGAGGCGCTTCTCCATCGATCGCAACCTCTCTTGAGAGGAGTCGCGGAATTGGAACAGCATCTCGGCTTGCCCGGGGACGATGTGCGGGGCGCCCGGATCAAGCGTTAAACGGCACACGGTCCACACAGTGGTGGGGGTCGCAAACTTAGGAAATTCAGATTCTATCGCATGACAGAGATCGACCAATGTTGCAGCGGCATCTTTTCGAAGGAACATAGGAGTCGTGCCTGCGTGATTTTGCTCGCCATGAACCGTGACGCGGTACTGCCAATTTCCAACGATGCTGGTGACGATACCGATCTGCAGGCCTTTATTTTCCAGGACGCCTCCCTGCTCGATATGTGCTTCCAAGTAGCCAACGTACTGGGCTGGCACTAGTCGGAAACGCGGTATGCCCTGAAGCCCCGCGGCCTCCAACGCAGTCGTCAGCTTCGTCCCGTCGTGCTTATTCTTTAGCTGCGCGATCTCGTCGTCGGAAAGCTCACCGCAGAAAGATCGGCTTCCGATCAAAGACCCAAAATGACCTTCCTCGTCGGCCCACGCTCCAACATCGATCGGCATATGGCGTGACTTTGGGTCGTCAGCGAAGGCCCGCGCGACTTCGAGCCCAAAAATAACGCCTAGTGTGCCGTCAAGCCGCCCTGCATAATTTTGCGACTCCAGATGTGAGCCAATGAGAAGGCGGCGACCTTCTCGCCGCGACCGCCCAAGCACAGTTCCGATGCCATCGATACTCGCATCTAAACCTGCTTTCTGCAGCTCGGCGACCAGCCAGCGCCGAGCATCCATATCTTGAGGCGAATATGTAGGACGATGAACGCCCGTCTTATAGCGCCCGAACTCCGAGGCACGCTTGAGGTCAGACAGAAGTCGGTCCGGGCTAATCTTCGGCACGTTGCCCTCCATCGTTCGATTGCCGGGCAGTCAGCTCACCTCGAAGAGCGCTTCGACTTCCACCGCCACATTGCCGGGCAGAACATTTGTCCCAACAGCGGTCCGCACATGCCGGCCCGCCTCGCCAAATATTTCAATCATGAGATTGGATGCCCCGTTGACGACCAACGGAGGGTTCAAAAAACCCGCCGTCGCATTGACAAAGCCGCCGAGGCGAACACAGCCAACGATGAGGTCGAGATCACCCTTCAATGCGCTTTTTGCATGAGCTAAAATATTCAAACCGCAAAGGCGTGCCGCCGCCACACCTTGCTCGACATCGAAGTCCAGCCCCAACTTTCCGACGTACTTTCGCTCGCCGTTCCACCAAGGAATCTGGCCCGACACAAATAAAAGATTGTTCACACGCTTTGTCGGCAAAAAGCTGCCGCCAGGCGTGCTCGGTTGCGGTAAATCGATGTCTAGTTCTTTAAGGCGTGCGTCAACGCGACCCGGCATGGGCGTACTCTCTCCTCAACCAGCAGATGTTCTCTGCGACGCGATGTCAGCCTGCACCGACAGCGCCATGTCCCACAGACCCAGCCAACGAAGATCGTTCGCATGGTAGGAACACGCCGCGACCATGGGGGGCCGTCAGCTTACCGTGGTCGCAAACAATATCACCGCGTGAGATAACGATGTCCGGCCACCCCCGAACCGTTATTCCCTCATACGGCGTATAGTCTACATTGTGATGCAGCAGTGCGTTATCGATAGTCACGCGGCGCTCAGGATCCCAAACAACGAGGTCCGCATCGCTTCCGATCGCAATCGTGCCCTTACGCGGATAAAGCCCGTAAAGCTTCGCAACATTGGTCGACGTCAGCGCTACGAACTCATTCAGCGATATGCGCCCTTCGCTCACACCCGCGGAAAATAGCAGCGGCATTCGTGTCTCGAGGCCAGGAATACCGTTCGGCACCTTCGGGAACGGCGGATTGTCGCCATTGAACATCTTGCCTGTCTTGTCGAAACGATAAGGCGCGTGATCGGACGAGACGATGTGAAAGAGCCCGTTTTGCAACCCACGCCAAATCACTTCCTGGTTTGCCTTGTCACGTGGCGGTGGGCTGCACATAAACTTCGCGCCGTGAAAATGCTCCTTATCAAAGTCGTCTTCCGTGAGAAACAGATATTGCGGGCATGTTTCCGCAAAAATCTTGAGTCCCTTGTTGCGGCCCCAAGCCACTTGCTCCGCCGCCTCGCGGCCTGACACGTGGACGATCAGAATGGGGACATCCGCTATCTCCGCCAGTGTTATGGCACGGTGCGTCGCTTCCCGTTCCGTCGCCATCGTGTGGGCAAGCGGCATGTACTTTGGCTCGGTCTTACCTGCTTCAAGAAGCCTCTCCGTAAGCCACTCGATAGCGTCATTATTTTCAGCATGAACCATCACGAGCGCACCTTCACGCCGCGCAACGGCGAGAACGTCCAGCATCTGATGATCGGTGAGCTTACGCGCCGCGTAAGTGAGGTATACCTTAAGTGAAGTATACCCATTACGGATCAGTGCCGGCAGTTCTTGGCCGAGCACCTGCGGTGTCGGATCTGACACTATAAGATGGAACGCGTAGTCGATGATTGACTGACCGTCTGCAGATTTGTGATAGGCATCGACAACCTGCCGCAGGGATTCGCCGTGATTCTGCGCTGCGAACGGAATAATCGTCGTGGTGCCTCCAAAGACGGCAGACAAGCTGCCCGATTTGAAATCGTCGGCGCTCCACACACCGTTGGCCGTCAGTTGCGCGATATGACAATGCCCATCGATGCCGCCGGGTGTGACAATTTTCCCGCGCGCATCTATTTTCCGGGACGCTCCTGCAAGGTGATCTGCAAGCGCAACGATTTTTCCTCCTTTCACGCCGATGTCGCATCCGGACGTATCGGCCGCTGTCGCCACCGTTCCACCGTGGATAATCAGATCAAACTCCGACATACTTCCTCTTATCTCAAATGCCTAAATGCGCGAGTTAGAACGGATAACCAAAGATAAGGCGCGGCAAGGTCAAGGCGATTGACGGGAAAATAGCCACGATCGCGAGATCTATCGTCATGACCACCATGAACGGAAACGCCGCGCGTACCGCCGCCTCATAAGTCACGCCCGCGAGCTTTGTCGACACAAAGAGATTCACCGCGATGGGCGGAACGATCATTCCAAGCCCCATATTGATCACGAAGAGAACGCCCCAATGAATCGGGTCAATCTTCGCGTGATGGAGCAAGGGCAGAAAGGACGGCAGAAAGCCAAAAATGATCGCGGGCGCTTCCAGAAACATGCCGAGCACAATGAAGACAATGGTCACGCCCGCAAGAATTGCGTATCGGCTATCGGCTACGCCCGAGAAAAGATTGATGAGATGCGCACCGCCCTCGTTCAATGCGAGAATGAAACCAAGAAAATTAGAGCTTCCCACCAGGAGAAGCGTCATGCCGCTTATAAAAGCCGCTTCCAGAGTCAGGCCCGCAACATCGCGCCACTTAATGGACCGTTGAAAGACGATCGTAAGCAGCAGCACATATACGAGCAGAATCACACCGACTTCAGCTGGTGTGAACACTCCCCCAAGAATGCCACCAATGATCAATACCAAGGCACCGAGACCGGGCAAAGCCGCTAGAATACGAGGCCCGACCTCTCGCAGAGGAGTTGCCTCCTTCGGGTAATTAAACCGACGGCCGTGCCATATTGCATAAAGCATGAAGCTCAGCATCACTAGCGTCGCTGGAACGATGGTTGCCACTGCAAGACGACCGATGGAGATGTTGATGGCTGAGGCATACAGGAGAATGGTGATGGACAACGGCGCCATCATACCGAGAGTTCCGGCCGCGCCTTGCAGCGCCGCACAAAACGCAGGTTGATACCCCCGCTTTTTCATCTCTGGAATCATGAGAGCACCAATCGCCGCTGTATCGGATACGGACGATCCCGAGATGTCGCCAAAAATATAGCTCGCGAGCACGTTGGAAGACCCAAGGCCTCCACGAATCCGACCGACCAGCACCTGCGCAAAGGCGACGAGCCGCGCGGCAACACCCCCGGCATGCATGATTCCGCCCGCGAGGATCAGCAGCGGAATCGCCATCAACACAACCGTGTTCGTGCCGTAGAACATCTGCGACGCGATCGTTTCGAAGCTGACGGAATGCGACATGCCCAGATAGCTTGTCGCGAACAAGCCGATCACGAAAGCAACGGGAAGCCCCATGAGCAGCGATCCGAAGAAGACAATGGTGAGTACGATGGCTTGAATCGCGGTGCCGTCGACGAAGGACGCCGCATGAAAATAGCTAATTAGAAAAAACAACATTCCAATCGCGGCAACCATGCTAATGGTCGCCGGGTGCCAATCACATATGCGCTGAGCCCAATGAATGAGCATAACTGCAGCCGCCAAGAGGACGGCAGCAAACGCCCAAGTCATCGATATTTGCAACGCGTCCGTTCTCGACCGATAGAAAAATTCCCAACTCGACACGGCCGATACGAGAAGGCAGAGGAGGTATCCTCCCGCGAGGCCTTCGGCAACGACAGCAACGCGGGATCGCCATACCGGCGTCAGCCGTTCGATAAGCATATCGATTCGAATATGCTGATCGTGACGGTATCCAGTCGCAATGGAGAGAAACGCCGCCCATATAAACAGAATCAGCGCGACCTCATCCGACCAGTAAAGCGGCATGTTCAGGGTGTAGCGAAAGACCACACCCAGAAGCATGACAAGGGCGAAACTTGCTGTTGCAGCAATGCACAACGCTTGAATAGCTGCATCCACGTAATCGCTCGCCGCTTGAATGGTCCGCCTAAAGAGAAGCGGCGGACTTTCGACGCCCGATTCCACAGCTACATTCTGCTCTGACACGGCAGGGTGCCTTTTAAATATCCGATCGGATTATGGCTGTTGCGCATAAATGGCGCGCGCGAGTTCGAGGTCGATCTTGCCGCTCTGCTGCTTGGCAACCTCTTCCCAGACCTTCTCGCGAACTGCCGCCCATTGATTGTATTCCTCCGGCGTCGGCTTATGAATAACCAGGCCGTGCGCAGCCATCTCCTTCACGGCCTTCTCCGCAAGCTCTCTCGCAGCAATGATGCCCCATGCTTGGGTTTCTTTGGCAGCGTCAAGTAGGACCGCCTGATGCGCCGGAGAAAGGCTGGTGAATTTCTTAGCATTCATAAACACCAGCTCGGTTGCTGCCTGGTACTCGATGCTTATACTATACTTCACCACTTCGTAGAGCTTCGACGTCAGTAAAAACGTCAATGGAAATTGAACACCATCCACGACACCCTGCTGCGTGGCAGAGTAAACCTGCGAAGTATCCACCGGTGCTGGATTTGCACCCCACGCCTTGAATGTCGCCAGATCGATTGGCGAACTGACAACACGAATCTTCAGGCCTTTGATATCGGCCGGTGTTTTCAATGACTTCGCACGGGTCTGTACGTCGCGTCCTACAGCGTTGCTGATCGCAAATAGATATTTGACACCCAGGTCCTTTTCGAACTGAGCAATGACTTTTCGACCCGGCTCAGAATCCAGGGAGCTAATAAGATTATCGTACTTCTTGAAAAGGAACGGTAGATCGTAAACGAGAAAAGCATTCGTAAACCGAGAGGCGTTGCCGTTCGCCAGTTCTCCGATGTCGACGGTGCCGCTCATTACCGACTGCGTCAGCTGCTGTTCCGTGCCGAGAGACTGATAAAAGACGCGCGGAGAAATTTCGCCCTTACTTTTCTCTTTAATAAGGTCGGCGAACTTCTCTATGGGCTTTGAGAGAAGCTCACCTTGCGCGTATCCGGCGCCAAATCGAAGCTCTATGGGCGCGGCTCTGGCATTGCTTGCCGCGAACGAAAGACCCGCCAATAAAACGAGCGGCAGGGTGATTCTATTTCTTACCCGTCTCTCAAAAGACACAGCCGATGCCCCCAAAGCAGTTTCTAGAAGCTGGAAAGGTTGCATTGCTACATCGATATGTCCAATATCTCAGTGAGGCATCAGTGATACAAATAACGACTTACATATTGCAGATGGCTTATTTCATAAGAAATTGCGCCCGATGGGTTTTCAGCGAAAGCCGGACGCAATCGGCGATACCGAAAGCGCGTCAGACGTTCTCCAACTTTTGCGTTGGAGTCATCGGCCCCCCGAGGTCGCTACCACCTCTCCCGTTATGTACGATGCCTGATCCGACAGTAGGAACATCACTGTCGCAGCCACCTCTTCCGGACGCCCCGCCCGCTTCAGCGGGACCGTCCGCCGGATGCGCGCCTGCATCTCATCGTCTCGCACGTCATGCGTCGGCGTATCGATGATTCCAACACGAACAGCGTTCACTCTGATATTCGCATCGGCCAACTCACGCGCGGCCCCCCGCGTATAGCTCTCGATCGCGCCCTTTGAAGCGGCATAGATCGTGCGTCCCGGGCGATCGAGATAGACCGCAGCCGTGGACGAAATGTTCACAATGACGCCGCCTTCTCCGCCGCATCGCGACGACATCCGTTTGGCGGCTTCCGTAGAGCAGTATGCCATGCTCAGGAAATTCTTCGCTACGATACCAGCAATATATGCGTCGCCCATGTCGGGAATTTCAACCGGATCTGTTCCGCCCCCGACATTGTTCACGAGCGCTGAAATCCTCCCTAAGCTCCGGTCGATTTCGCCGAACATCGCTTCGACCTCCGGCTTCGATCGGACATCCGCCACGAACGCCCGAGCGCTACCTCCGGCTCGCTCGACCTCATGAACGATGACATCCGCACGCTCGGCCTGCGAGGCGTCCGGGTAATTCAGGGCGACACGATATCCTCGCGCACCGGCAAGCCTGCAAATAGCCTCCCCGATGCCGCGTGTTCCCCCCGTCACCAGAACGGTCTTTGCCATCTCCCCTCCACTCGCAAGTCGCGAAAACTAGGGCCTCAGAGACCGCTCAACTTTCGATCAGCTCAAGCGGCGCAATCTCGGGCCAAGCTTCCATAAAACCAAGAATATTTTGTCGCCTGCGCTTTGTCGTGCCGGCGAAGTACGGCCTGACGCACGCGATGGTTCAATACGCGCCGGCACAGCGTCCGCCATCGACCATAAGGGTTGTCCCCGAAATCCATGACGCTTCGTCTGACGCAAGAAACAGCACCGCATAGGCTGTGTCGATCGGCTGCCCGATGCGACCGAGCGGGTATCGCGGAAGCATCTCCTGCGTGACTTGATCGAGGCTCTTTCCAGTCTTGCCGGCCTCACGCAGCCGGTTGCGCCGCGAAATTTCCGTGTCGGTTAGGCCCGGACAAACACAATTGACCCTTACACGGTCCTTGCCATGATCCATGGCCATCAGTTGCGTGAGAGCGATGACGCCGGCCTTTGACGTTCCATAAGCGGCGGCGCCAGGAAAACCGCGCACTCCTGCTCCCGAACCAATATTGATGATGACGCCGCCGCCTGCCTTACGGAAGTGCGGGAGGACCAAGCGCGACGCCAAATAGATGCACTTGGTGTTGAGACTGACTCTGTCCCAGTCCTGTTCCGCCGTTTCCTCAATGGTCCCTCGGGTACTCAAGCCGACATTGTTGACCAGGATATCCACGCCGCCGAAGCTCTCTATGGTGCGCTCCACCGCCCGACGGATATCGGCCTCGCTCGTCGCATCGCCTTGGACGATGAGGTTTCCGTCACGATCGATCTTCGGCGCCTCCGACGAAGTCATCGCGGATTCATCAAGGTCGAAACACGCTACCGACGCACCATGCTCCGAGAAAAGCGCGGCGATGGCGCGGCCGATACCACGCGCCGCACCCGTAACGATCGCGCGTTTGCCGCAGAGTCTACGCCAATCTTTTTGCATCTTACCTTCTCATCAAAGAACGAAATCTCGAAAAGGCGCTTAGCTCCGTCGCGCTTCGCGCCAAGCAGAGAATTCGACCATCGTGTTGGGGTCCGTGGCGGGGTAGAGCCCCAAGATCGACCGTCCTTCCAAAACCTTCTCTTCCACGAAAGTTTCAAAGGCGGTCATTTCAGCCACCTCTTGTGCGACCTCGTCCGCGAGAGACGCTGGAACAACGATGACAGCCTCGGCATCGCCGATGACGAGGTCGCCTGGCCACACTGGCGCGCCACCGCACCCAATCGGCACGTTGATGTCGAGCGCCTGATGCAGCGTGAGATTTGTCGGAGCGGACGGGCGTCGGTGATAGGAAGCGAACTTCAGCTTCGAGATATCGGGAGAGTCGCGAAATCCGCCATCTGTCACAACTCCCGCAACGCCGCGCATCATCAAGCGCGAGATCAGAATCGCTCCCGCTGAAGCCGCTCTCGGATCTCCGCGGCTATCGATCATCAGCACGCTCCCCGCGGGACACTCCTCGACGGCTCTCCGCTGCGGATGCGCCCTGTCCTGAAAGACATGCAGCGGATTGAGATCTTCGCGTGCGGGAATGTAGCGCAGCGTAAATGCTTCTCCCACCATGTTGCCGCCAGACGAACCGAGAGGGTGCACGTCCTGGATCACTTGGTTTCGGAAACCTCGCTTGTAGAGCGCGGTCGATATCGTCGCGACACTTCCATTGCAAAACGCTTTACGGGTTTCGGGCTTCATCTTCTTTCTCGACGCTAACGAACAAGTCCTCGTTAAAGCAGATAACCCCTTACTTGTAAATCCAATATACATGTAGAAAAAAGGCACTAGAGTCCACCGCACGATTACGCCCGCCCTGCACTGCACAAACGCTGCCCCCGCAACAAATTTTCGACCTCTCAAATAAATTTCACGAGTTTAGTTGACAGTCAGATTTACATATTTTTAGATACCCTGAAGCGAGCATGCGTGGAGCATTGAAGCGATGAAAGACGACGCCTCCGTCAAGAACGTTCAGACTCACGTTCGCCACATCACAAAAAACATCCCGTCACGCCTAGCAGGATCTGAGAATGGTCGACGCATGGCGGAATACAGTTGCGCATCGCTCAATGACGCTGGAATCCCGGCGCGCGTTATCGAGTTGCCCGGCTTGGTCAGCTTCCCGGAAGCCGGACGCGTCGACGTCCTCAGCGGTGTCGACTGGAGCATTGAAGCCTGGACGTCCGGCCACTCCTGCCCAACCGGTCAGAACGGTATCACCGGCACGCTCATCGATCTTGGGAGCGGCGCATTCGCGGACTACCAGGGTCACGACGTGCGCGGTAAGATCGTCTTGCTGGAATTGTCCTACAGCCCGGCGCGGCAAGAGAAGCAACGCATCGCCGCACTCAAAGGCGCCATCGGCTGCGTGATGATGAACTGGGGGCACCCGGAGAACGAAGCCCTCCCGTTCGGATCGGTGAAGCCTGCTTGGGGCAATCCCACCCCCGACACGCTTAAAAACGAAATGCCCACTCTCCCATGCGTCGGCATCTCGCGTAAGGATGGCCTAAAGCTGCGCGACATGCTTCGCCAGCATTCGTTGGAGGTGCGCGTTCAGGCCAACGTCGAGAACGGCTGGCGCCCGGTCCACCTGACGACGGGAGAAATATCCTCGCCGCGAAGCGACGACTTCGTTCTCTTCGGCGGACATCAGGATTCCTGGCCCGGCGAACAGGCAACCGACAATGCGGCGGGCAGTTCGTGCGTTCTCGAAATTGCACGCGCCATCAATGCGCGCCGCGACGAACTTGAACGTGGGGTGGTGATCGGGCTGTGGCCGGGCCACGAAACCGGCACGATGATCGGATCGACATGGTTCGCCGATAATAATTGGGACAGGCTGCGCCGAAACGCCGTCGCCTATTTCCAGATTGATCAACCGGCCTGCCTCGGCACCACACTCTGGAAAACGTCTTCGAGCGCGGAACTGCGGTCCTTCCATCAGGAGGTTGAAGCGCCTCTTCTTCAGGGCCGGAAAGCCTTGTGGCGACGCGCCCTCAAGAATGGAGATCGCTCTTTCTTCGGCGTCGGCTTGCCGACGCTGAGCGGCGAAGGCACCTATACCGACGAAGAGCTCGCCAAAAGCGCACAGGCCACACTCGGCTGGTGGCACCACTCAATCCAAAACACCTATGACAAGCTGGATTGGGATTACATGGAGGTGCATCTTCGTATTTATGCCAGCTATCTCTGGCGGCTCTGCACGGCCAAAATTCTTCCTTACGACTTCACATGTTCGGTAGCGGACCTCGAAGAGCGTCTGCGCGAACTGGCCAAAGTCGACCCTTCGCTCGGGCTCGACGCAACGATTTCGGAAGCGGCCGCGTTGCGCACCGACGCGGCGCGCCTCAAGAAAACAACCGATCAATGGGCCGCGCGATATCACGCCGGACACAAAGAACAGGCGGCGGCGGATATCCTGAACAACGGCATGAAGATGCTGTCCCGCCGTCTCGTTCCGATCGCGAGCTCAGCTATCGGCGCCTACGGGCAAGATCCATACGGCTACACGCCGCAAACGACCGTCATCCCGTGCCTCTATGATATCGCGACGCTCGCATCGCTCGATAAGTCATCAGAGGAATATCAAACACTTCGAACGCAGGTCTTGCGCGCACGCAATCGCGTCGCCGACGCTCTGACGGACGCGCGCGCAACGATTGAGAACACGCTGAAGATATTGACCTAGCCTTTTGTTCGGAGGGACACCATGAACTCTATCACTCGGCGTCAGTTCGCTCTCCTCGCAGCAGCGGCTGCCGCAGCTTCGGGCACATCTTCTGTTACGTTCGCTCAAGGGTCCCGATCGATAACGAGTGCGGAGAATCTGCCGAAGAACCTGGATCCGCATCAGCTTCTCGATCCGCCGATGGTCAAATATGCGACCAATGTCTACGATACGCTTTATCGATACGTCGACAATCCTCCCAAGCAGATCCCGTGGCTAGCCCTTAGCCACACCGTCTCACCCGACAACCGCGAGTGGGAGTTCACCCTTCGCGAAGGCGTCAGATTTCACGACGGAAGCGCACTGACGGCGGAAGATGTCGTTTACAGCTTCCAGCGCGTTCTAGGCGTTGGTCTCGGTCCATCAAGTGCGTTTCGCGCTATCCTGAAATCGAACAACATCACGGCGAAAGCACCCAACATCGTTGCGTTCAAGCTCGACGCGGCGAGCGGCCCCTTCCTTTCGGCATTGGCGCTGGTCCCGATCGTCAACAAGCGCGTCATCGCGCCGCATGAAAAGGATAAAGATTGGGGCGCGACGTGGCTCGCCTCCAATGAGGCCGGTTCCGGAGCATTTCGTCTGAACCCCGCCACATACGTTCCTGTGAACCGCATCGACATCGAACGGAATCCGGATCATTTCTACGGATGGTCCGACAATCCCTCACCTGTCGACAAAGTTTTCTTCCGTCCGACCCGCGAGGCGTCGACGCGCGTTCTCGCACTTCTCAACGGTGAAATCGACTGGACGGACTCGAACCTGACGGCGGAGCAAGTCGAGCGAATTGCGGCAAGCGAACGCGCAAGAATCGAAGAGCATGTCGCACTCCGGACGTTTCTCATTCGCATGAACAACAGCAAGGCGCCCTTTAATAACTTGAACGCTCGCCTCTGCTTCGCGCATGCCTTCAACTATGACGGCTTTATCAAAGAGGTTCTTAAGGGAGGCGCGCAACGAAACCCCATACCTATGCCGAAGAACTTGTGGGGCGCGGCGACAGACGTCGCGGGATATGAATACGATCTCGATAAATCAAAAAGCTATTTCCGCAAGGCCGTTGCCGAAGGCGCGCCCATGCGGCGAACGATCGAAATCCACACACAATCCGAGCACGAGCAGCATTCGATTGCCGCCGAGATGCTTCAGGCCGATCTCAGCACAGTCGGCGTCAATCTAAAGATTGTTCCGAACATCTGGACGAACATCAGCACGATGGCAGGCAAAGCCGAGACCAGCCCCGATATGTGGATTCACTGGGTGAGCGCCACATTTGTCGATCCAGAGAACTGGCTCGGCCAAATGTATGACAGCCGCTTCTGGGGAACTTGGAAAGCATCATCCTGGTACAAGAATCCGAAAGTTGACGATCTGCTTCAGCAGGCCCGCTCGCTTGTGAAGCAAGAGGAGCGGGCGCCCATCTACGAACAAGCGAACCGGGAGATCGTCGCTGATTCCGTTGACATCTGGATTTACAATCAAATTGAGAAACGCGGCGTCTCAAAACGTGTCGGCGGTTATCGATACACGCCGGTGAACGGAGGCGCGGATCTTCGCTGGATTCGGATTACCTGATCAGTCAATCCTTAGGACACGCTGGCCATGCTCAAGCCGATTCTTTTCCGAATCGCGATGGCGTTACCAACCCTGTTCGGACTCCTGGTCCTCGCCTTCGTCCTAATCTATTCCGTACCCGCCGATCCAGCCGCCGCGCTTGCGGGCGACAACGCGACACCGGAGCAAGTCGCCGCGATCCGGGAAAAATACGGCTTCGACCGGCCTCTGTATGTTCAGTTCGCGATGTATCTGCACGACGTCGCCACGCTGGACTTCGGCGTCAGCGCCTATTCTCAGCGCGATGTCGCTACCGACATCGCGCAACGGCTCCCCGCCACTCTCGAATTGACGGTTTCCGCGCTCATCTTCGCTTCTATCTTCGGCATCATTCTCGGCGTGATTGCCGCGACGCAGCACAATAAGACACCGGATTTTGTAACGCGCTTGTTCGCCACCACCGGCGTCGCCGTCGCCAGCTTCTGGCTTGCGATCATGTTACAATTGCTGTTCTCAATGAAATTGGGGTGGCTGCCGCTTCGCGGACAACTGACGTCCGGCGTCATACCCCCGGATGGGCCGACCGGTTCCGTCATTGTCGACAGTCTTCTGCGGGGCCGCTGGGACGTTCTCGGCGACGCTCTCCGCCACCTTATCCTGCCGGCGCTGACGCTTGCGCTCGGCCCGATGGCCACGATCGCTCGTTTCACCCGCGCGGCAATGCTCGAGACCTTGCAGAAAGATTTCGTCCTTTATGAGCGCTCGGTCGGCTACCGCCGCGATCGGCTCATCTGGCGATATGCCTTACGCAACGCCCTCATCACGCCGATCACGCAGATCGGCTTGCTCTTTGGCGCACTCATTGCCGGCGCGGTCGTTGTCGAATCGATTTTCGATTGGCCCGGTATGGGCAGCTACATTGTGCAAGCCATTCTCACGTCGGACTACAAGGTCATGCTCGCAAGCACCCTTGTCATCGGCGTCATCTATATCGCCGTCAACCTGGTGACGGATATCGTGCTTGGCCTTGTCGACCATCGCCTGATGCACAAGGCCTGAGCATGCTCATCGTCAAGAAAATGCTCAAGGACAAGCCGGCAATGCTGGGCTTGGCCATCGTGCTGCTTGCCATCATTATCGCCGTCATCGGTCCGTATGTCGCACCGTATCCGCAGGACGCTTCGGCCTCTCACCTGATGCGGCGCCTTCGGCCGCCGAGCGCCGAGCACATCTTGGGTACCGACAATCTTGGACGCGACATCCTCTCGCGCATTCTACTCGGAACGCGAGGAGCGCTCGGGATCGCGCTCTCCGTCGTCGGCGGAGCTATGCTGATCGGCGTCCCTCTCGGCCTGATCGCAGGTTATTCCCGCGGTCCGCTTTCGAGCATCATCATGCGCGTGACAGACGTGTTTCTGTCACTCCCGCAGCTCATTCTCGCATTGGCGCTCGCGCAACTCATCGGCGCATCGCTGCGGAGCGCCATGATTGCATTGACATTCACATATTGGCCGTTCTTCGCACGCATCGTCTTCAACGAGACCCGCCGGCTGCGCGCCTCGCTCTTCGTCGATGCCCTGCAGGGCATCGGCGCCAACCGCATGCGCATCCTCGCCTATCATATTCTTCCCAACATGATGTCGTCGCTCATCGTTCGCGCCACACTCGGATTGGGCTTCACAATCCTCATGGCCGCGGTCTTAGGCTTTTTAGGAATGGGCGCCGCACCGCCATCTCCTGACTGGGGGCTGATGATCGCGCAAAGCCGGGTCTATCTTCCTGACGCTTGGTGGTATGTGACGTTCCCCGGCCTCGCCATTCTCGTCATGGTCCTGGGGTTCAATCTGCTCGGTGACGGATTGCGCGACATTCTCGATCCCAAGTTGAGGCGGTCGCGATGACGGCGGATCAGGCCCTTGCCGTGTCAGGGCTTCGGCTCTCGGTCCGGGGGGACGAGGGCACCGCGAAAATCCTGGACTTCGCCGATCTTGTCGTGCGCAAGGGTTCGATCGTCGGTCTGGTCGGCGAGTCAGGGTGCGGAAAATCGACAATCATACGCGCCGTGCTGGGAACGCTTCCGGAAACCGCCACGGTCGAAAAGGGAGAGATCCGTCTTCTCGGCGACAATCTGCTGGCGATGAACGAAGCCGACCTCAACCGCACCATACGCGGCAGAAAGATCGGTTTCATTCCGCAAGACCCATATCTCGCCTTCAATCCCGTCTTCTCGGTTGGCGATCAGATCCTTGAGATCATGCGCACCCATCGCGATGGGTTTTCTGAAGAGCAGAACAAGAAACATCTGCTCTCGATCCTCAAGCGCGTCCAAATCCCCTCTCCCGAACAAGCGCTCGAACGCTATCCGGACGAGTTTTCAGGAGGGCAGCGGCAACGGCTTCTCATAGCTGCGGCACTCGTCTGCGCTCCGATGCTGATCCTCGCCGACGAACCGACGACGGCGCTGGATGTCACGACGCAGAAGGAAATACTTGTTCTGCTTCGCGAACTTGTCGATGAATTCGGGATCGCGCTGACGCTGGTGACACACGACCTCGGCGTCGTTGCCGAGCTCTGCGACGATGTCGTTGTCATGTATGCCGGCCAGACGGTCGAGTCTGGTCCGATGGCGTCGGTCCTCAATCATCCCGCCCACCCCTACACGCGCGCACTGTTGGCCTGCCATCCCGACATGGCGCGCAAGCTGGTCGGCATTCCGGGCAGCGTGCCGTCCGCCCTTCATCCTCCGCCAGGCTGCCGGTTCTCGCCGCGCTGCAGCCACGCTACATCGGATTGTGGGCGTCGTGGGGCGCGCTGGAGCCAAGTCGCGAACGGGCACCTCGCCAACTGCATTCTTTACGATGCCGCAGAAAATGACGCGGCTACGCAATGAGCCCGCCTCCCATCCTTTCCGTCAAAGATCTGACGGTCGAGTTCCCGACATCCGGCGGCCTCTTCGGCGGCGGCCGTACGGCTTTCACCGCGGTGAACTCCGTCACGCTTGACGTTCAGCCTGGCGAAATCCTGAGCATTGTCGGTGAATCCGGCAGCGGGAAAACAACGCTGGCCCGGACAGTTCATGGTCTGCAGCGAGAAAGCGCCGGCGCGATCATACTCGATGGAAAAACCGTGAGCGGCCTTTCACCACAGAAAGCTCGCATCGCGCGAAAGAGCATCCAATATCTGCATCAGGATGCCGGTGCCGCACTGGACCCGTGGTGGAGCGTCGGCCGGACGCTGAACGAAGCTCTGATCGTGCGGGGAATGCGCGCGCGCTCCGAGCGCCAAAAGCATATCGCGCAGATCATTGATGCGGTTGGGCTGAACGAATCATTTCTTCCGCGCTATCCGCATGAACTCTCCGGTGGTCAGCAGCGTCGCGTTAGTCTGGCGCGTATCCTGATGATGGAGTCGCGCCTTCTTATTCTGGACGAGCCGACCGCCGGCCTCGATGTCTCGATCCAATCCACTATCCTTCAACTCCTTCTCGATCTCCGGCAACGATTCAGTTTGACCTACATCTTCGTCTCACATGACCTTTCGGTCGTACGCCTGATCAGCGACCGCGTTTGCATCATGTGCGCCGGGAAAATCGTCGAGAGCGGGCCGGCCGCGGAGATATTCGATAATCCGAAAGACGACTACACCAAGCGTCTCCTCAACTCCGCACCGCGCCTCAACCTATCTCCTCCCTGATCGATCCCATCGATCTCTATGCCGTTGACGATAGCGCTTGCTCTGCGGCCCTCGAAAGGACCTAAACCATGAAGACTGTCGATCGTTTGGCCTCACTTCAAGACGACATGCGTCAGTGGCGGCACCACCTTCATCAATACCCGGAGCTTGCGCTCGAGGAAGTCCAGACAAGCGCGTTCGTCGAAAAGGTCTTGAAGTCGCTCGGTGTCGATGAAATCCATACCGGGATTGGAAAGACGGGTCTGGTTGCTGTGATCCGAGGAAAACATCCGGGAAAATCGGTCGGGTTCCGCGCTGACATGGACGCGCTTCCCATTCATGAGGCGACAAATCTTTCCTACGCCTCCAAAACTCCCGGCGTCATGCACGCGTGCGGGCACGACGGACATATCGCGATGTTGCTTGGCGCGACGAAATATCTTGCTGCCAATCGGGATTTCAACGGAACTGTATATGCGATCTTCCAACCCGCCGAGGAAAGCAAAGGCGGCGGCCGCCTAATGGTCGAAGATGGTCTTTTTGAGCGCTTTCCGATGGACCTCGTTTTCGGCATGCACAACAGACCGACCGAGGAGTTCGGCAAATTCTTCTGGCGCGACGGCGTACTGCTCGCGGCGGCGGCGGAATTCGACATAAAGATCACGGGGCACGGCGGCCACGGGGCTCATCCTAATAGGAGCAATGACCCGATCATCATCGCCGCCCATCTTGTGACCGCCCTGCAGACGCTCATTGCGCGCCGCGTCTCTCCGGTCGAATCCGGAGTTGTATCCGTTTGCCAAATCGAGGGCGGAAAAACGTACAATGTGATTCCGGAGGACGTTCGCCTCAAAGGCACGGCGCGCTGGTTCGAACCGGAAGTCGGCCAGCAACTGGAAGACGGCATCCATAGCATCGCGAGCGGAATTGCAAAGACGTTCGGGGCGACGATAGACGTCGTCTTCCGCCGCACCTATCCCGCAACCGTCAACGACTCTTCCGCAAACGCGATCGCCAAAGATGCCGCCGAACAGGTCGTTGCAGCCGATAATGTTCTTTCTCTTTCCCAACCGACAACGGGCACCGAAGACTTTGCGTTCATGCTGGAGAAGAAAAGAGGAAGCTACATCATTCTTGGAGCAGGCACACGGCCAGACGAGCCCAAACTGCATACACCTCAATTCGACTTCAACGACGATGTGATGCCGATCGGCGCGGCGTATTGGGTCACACTGGCGCAGAGAAATTCCGCGTAGGCCGTGCATTCTGAAAAGTTTGATTTAACGATTCTCTCACGTTACGACGCAGCGGCGGTTGACCGCTTCAAAAGAAGAGATTGCTATGACGCCTGCAAAAACATCATTGTCTGAAGCCCTCACCGGCATTTCCGGAATTCTCGTAACCCCCTTCGATAGCGACGATCGCGTTTCCTCCAAGCCGCTGAAGCCCATCGTGGATCGCGCGATCACGGCAGGGGTGCATGTCCTCGTTGCCAACGGCAATACAGGAGAATTTTACAGCCTCACGACCTCCGAGGCTGAGGCAATCGTGCACGCAAGCGCCGAAATCATTGATGGGCGCGTTCCACTCATGGCGGGCGTTGGCCGCAGCATTCACGATGCCTGCCAGCTTGCGCGGGTTTCCTGCTCCGCCGGAGCGAAGGCGCTGATGGTTCATCAGCCACCGGACCCGTTCGTCGCGCCGCGAGGCGTGGTCGACTACGTTAAGCGCGTTGCCGACGCGGCAGACGGGCTGCCTCTGACGCTCTATCTCCGGAACGACAGTATCGGGCTGGACGCCATCGAAACTCTTTGCGCCATTCCAGGAGTTGTCGGCGTCAAATGGGCTGCGCCCACACCGATGCGGCTCGCAGAGGCTATTCGACGCTCTGACCCCGCCATTGTCTGGGTGGGCGGACTTGCTGAAACATGGGCTCCTCCGCTTTGCGCCGTCGGCGCCCGCGGTTTCACCTCCGGCTTGATCAATGTCTGGCCGGAACGCTCCGTTGAAATACACGCCGCGCTGGCCGCCGGACAATACGACAAGGCCATGGAACTCATCCGCTTTATTGCGGGCTTTGAGGCGCTCCGTGCGCAAGAACAAAATGGAATGAACGTCTCGGTCGTGAAGGCTGCCCTTCAGATGCTGGGTCACGATTGCGGCGCACCACGGCCCCCGGCGGGCTGGCCTTTATCCAGCGCGCAGAGCGAGCAGCTGCACTTGCTCTTAAATGGCTGGGGTCTTCTCAAAGCGAAGTAGCGTAACCGCGCGCCGCTACGCGGAAGCGTAGCGATGCCGCATCGGGAAGGTGCACTATCCAGTGCGCCCTCCGGAAACATCGAGCGTGACGCCCGTAATATAGCTCGACTCGTCTGAGGCCAGAAAGACCACCGCGTCCGCGACTTCGTGCGCTTCCCCATAGCGTCCCATCGGGACCATACGTTTCGGGCTCCGCTCAAGCGTAGCGTTCCAGCGTTCGTATCTCTCTTTGACGCGCGGATGAATGATGGGCCCCGGCGCGACAGCATTGACACGCACGCCATAGAACGACACTTCCCACGCCGCGTCGCGCACAAACCCATGCACGCCGGCCTTAGCCGTCGAGTAAGCGGCGGCCCCCTGATCCTCAGCCGTCCATGGCGTTCCTTCGCGCGCGCCCGAAGAAAAGCAAATGATGCGGCCATCGCGCTGCGCCATCATGCCGGGCAAGACGGCACGTGTGCAAAGAAACATGGAACGGAGATTCCACTTCATCGTGAAATCCCATTGCTCGACCGTGGCCTCCCACAGCCTTTCGTTGCGCGTGCCTCCCACATTGTTCACGAGAACGTCGACGCGCGAAAAATGCGCGTGAATCTTGTCGAACATCTCCCGGACGGGCGCCTCTTCCGTCACATCTCCAGCCAGAGTGAGGACATTGCTTCCGAATTTGTCTCGCACTTCGCCTGCAAGCGGCGCGAGGAGATCTTCGCTCAAGTCGATCAGCGCAAGCCTCGCTCCTTCCTGCGCCATCTTCATCGTCACCGCTCGTCCCAAGCCTCCCGCCGCCCCGGTAATTGCGGCAACCTTCCCATTCAAACGAGACATCACAATGGATCCCATCTTTAAGTTCAGTGTAGTTCCGGTCTCGTATCGCGGAATGACGACACGCTCCGTCATCGTGTAGCAAGGAGCAGGTAGCGGTGTCCGCCGCCACCACTGCAGCTTCCCGCGTGGAAAAGGCGCTATTTTCGCCCGTTATCGCCGCGCGAATCCTGCCGCTTTGCCGCGAGCGAAGCGATGCGATTGTGCGAATTTGATATATGCGCACGCATCGCTTCTCTTGCCGCGTCACCGTCGCCTGCGGCAACGGCTTTGATGATGTCGTTGTGTTCGCGTTGAACCTCCAAAACGCGCGTTCTGGATTTTCTGGCCGAAAGATTGAGCAAGGTCATCTCATGACCGATCGTCCGATGAACCGACCAAAGGCTCTCGACAAAATGCTTATTGTGGCTTGCTTGCGCGACTGAGAGATGAAAACGAAAGTCCGTATTAATACCGATTTCGTTCGCATTACTGACCCGATCGAACTCAATCGACGCAGAACTAATGGCCTTCAAATCATCCGCAGTCCGTCTCGCCGCCGCTCGAAAGGCCGCCTCGCCCTCAAGTCCGATTCTGAAGTCCAGGCCGGCCAGTATCTCAGCAATACGATCACGCCCCGCCGGCCGGACCAGCTCGCCTTCCTGCGGCGTGGAGATGAAGTTCCCTGCACCCTGCTTTGCAACCAACAGGCCATCAGCCTTCAGCCGCGCCAATGCCTCACGTAAGACCGGCCGCGACACTCCGAAACGCTCGCACAGGCTTATTTCGCCGGGAAGACGTTGACCGTCTTCAAGGCGCTGCGAAACGATATCGCGCAACAGATCATCGTATATTTGGTCGGCCAGCTTCGGTTGCCGACCAACCGGAGGATGCAGCGAAAGATTTTGAACTTTTTTCGACATTTTTCTCTTTGCGATGGTGCACCTGTCTGACAACTGCCTAAAGCAGCCGCATGACTTTTTAAAGAATAGCATGCCCTAAAAGTGAAAGCGTCCAGCCACAGCGAGCTTGCATCATAATCTATAAGGCACGTGTCGGGATATTGCGCGCTGCTTTCATCTAATAGTCGCCGATACTGCGCCCGCCGTCGACAGCCAGATTAATTCCAGTGATCCAAGACGATTCGTCGTTTGCCAAAAACAGAGCTGCATTAGCGATATCCTCTGGAGCGCCAACCCTACCCAGAGGATAGCGCGACAACATCACCTTAGTGACCTCCTCCAACGTCTGCCCCCTTTTCTCTGCGAGGCGCGCGCGGTTCTGTCGCGAGATTTCAGTTTCAGTCAGCCCCGGACTGATGCAGTTCACGCGAATTCCATCCTTTGCAAGATCGAGCGCCATCAGTTTGGTCATCGCTATGACGGCGGCTTTGGCCGTCCCATAAGCAAGCATCCCGCGCGAGGCGACCGCTCCTGCCGAGGATGCCATATTGACGATGACGCCGCCCCCTGCCGCCTTCATATGCGGCAGCGCTGCACGCGCCGCGAGAAAGACGCACCGGCCGTTCAAGTTTGCCCGATCCCAATCCTCGATCGCGGTTTCCTCAAACGCTCCTCTCACGCTCAATCCGGCGTTGTTGACGAGAATGTCGATCCCACCAAAATGGCTGGCCGTACGCGACACGGCCTCCTCAATGGCTGCAACTGAAGTGACATCCGCCGTTACGAGTAGGTTGTTTTCCCGATTGATATATTGCCCTTCATTGGCGGCGAGCGCATCGCCATCCTTGTCGATGCGCGCAACCAGGGCGCCGTGTCGGCAAAAGAGATCGGCGATCGCCCGGCCAATTCCGCGCGCAGCGCCAGTGACAAGGGCACGCCTTCCGGCAAGGCGCAGACCGGATTCGAGAGCCATCATGGCTCAGCTCGCGCGTGGCGTATGCGGGCCCGTCCGTAGCTGGGCCAGACCTTGAATAATCTGCACGGTCGTTAGTATCCCTTGCCGCAGTCGGCTCAAAGACATGCACTCGTTCGGTCCGTGCGAAGAAGCGTTGTTCTGCGCATAAGAAACGTCGACGAAAGGAATGCCGGCGATCTCCGTCCAGATGTAACGGGGGCTCGACCCTCCCGATACCGGAACGATCAGCGGCTCGTGACCGAACTGCGATTTAACCGCGTCGCACACGACCTTTGCCATCGGATGGTCAACCGGTGTGCGCGAGGGCCGGTACATCATGCCCTCTTCGATGACCACATCATCAAAGCCGTGGCGCGCGGCGTGCGCTCTCGCTTTTTCCAGGATGTCCTCAGGCGTTTGGTCATTCACGAGCCGCATCTCCAGCCCGGCGACGGCTTCGGAGGGAATAACGGTTTGCGTCGAATATCCGCCGGCGCCCGTGCCTAACCCCGTCACGGTGCATGTGGGGCGAAACATGATGTTCTCCCAAGCAGTCTCCGCGGAGGGAACATTCTTATCGTCCAACTGCATCTGACTTTGGAACACCGCAGCATCAAAGGGCAGCGCGTTCGCGGCGACCAGCTCCGCCTCGGACGGCGGCGCGACGTCATCGTAAAATCCGTCGATCAGGACAAGGCCGTCGCGGCTCCGCACCGTTCCGAGAAAATCTATAAGCCGCCACGCGGCATTCGGCATCAAGCCGCCATATGCGCCCGAGTGAACATTGCGGCCTGCCGTTCGTACACGCAGCGTCAAATAGCAGTTCCCGCGATTTCCGAATTTCACGGTCGTGCGGTCTCCGGGCGCGGCTTCCGTATCGGCGGTCAGGCCGAAATCGGCGCGCAGCATCTCTCGGTGTTGTGTTACGAACGGCGCCATCAGTGGCGTGCCGATCTCTTCCTGAGGATCAAGAAGAAGAACGATATTGAGCGGAAGTTCTCCAAAGACCGCCAATATCGTCTCGATCGCCTTGAGATGCGCGAAAAGCTGAGCCTTATTGTCGCACGTTCCGCGACCGTAGATGAAACCGTCCTTGATCTGCGGGTCGAACGGAGGCGACGACCAGCCGCTTTCATTGGCGGGCTGCACATCGAAATGCCCGTAGATAAAGAGCGTCGGCGCGGACTGCGGCGCTGAGAAGGTTGCATGGATTACGGGCGGGTCGCCGTTTCCGCCGATCGGCATCACCGACACGGATGCGCCGAGCTGGCGAAGATGCCTCGCCATGAAATCGGCACAACGCCGAAGCTCGGAGAGATCATTGCTCAATGACGGAATGCGGCACGCCTCGACAATCTCGTCGATGAAACGAGAAAAGTTGGCGTCAACGAAAGATTCAACCGCATTCACGTCGTCATATCCTTGAAGCGCCCCCGCGCACGCCTATCGTCAGACAGCCTAGGGCACTCTGGAAAAAGGCTGATCCGGTCTGCATGAAGAAACGCAACGAGATGGAAAGCCTGGGCGACCCATCGATTCCTTAAAATGATGAATCGCCCTAGCCGCGGTCAGAGATGCGAAAGGCGGTTGAGCGTGTCCGCAATGGCAGCACGGCTTTCCTCAATCGCGTCCGAGACGCGATTGCGCTCACGCACCAGTCCGGTCTCGAGCATGACGCGATCCTCGCTTCCGCGCGGGAGTGACGTGAGTTTCGGTACGTCATAGAGACCAGGAATAACCGATCCCTGCGGCGTATAGGCATACGAATCGTGCCCGTATTTCCCTTTCGCCGTGCTCGCGACCGGCAGCAATTTGCGCGACAGGCGCTTGAAGCAGTCGTCAAGGATCTTGCCGGGATCCGCATCGGAGACTTTGCCTTCGGCATACTTCCGACGCCACGTGTCGGCCGTCTGCTCAAGCAAGGCGGCATCCGCACGCAAAGCCTGCACTTGTTTCAAAACGCTTGCTAGGCCGACGCTCTCGCCGGCGGCTTTCAACTCACCTAAGCGCTCGATCAGTTGGTCCGCGGTGGAAACGAATTCGTAGGGCAGTACCGGCGCCGTGCACAGATTCCAAAGCCATGCCGCATAGATGCGGAGATGCGTCCGCATATAAGCCCAGTCGAGCTTATCGATGGTGTTGGCCGTGGAATGGTGCCACCAGCCGTGTGTCGCCAAAGCGGTGGCTTGAAGTTCTTTCGGCGTAAAGGAGCCCTGCGCGGCGAGCATCGGAATGCCTAGACCGAAGAAAGAGGAATCGCCAGTCTTCGGCGCTCGCTTCCAGTTTGCGTGACGCCCTTCAAGTAGCGCCTTCTCGATCTCTTGGTGCGAGCGCCGCAGCTCCACACTCGATGCCGATATCCATTCCGTATGGCCGGCGCAAGCGGGCTGATCGATCTGCAAATACGCCACCGCACGGTCACGAAGATCGTCCCAGTTCCGGTCGGCATACCAGGACGACGCAATCATCGTTCCTGTCTCATGCGCCGTCCAGAAGCCAAGCGCCAGGCCCCTACGCAACTGATCGCGCCGCTCGTTGAAGAAGCGCGCCAGCTCGATGATGCAGGCCGATCCCGCGGCATTGTCGGTGGCTTGCTCTCCCGGCCATGAGTCCTGATGCCCTCCGACGAGAACGTAGTCGCTATCCTCCGAGGGAAGGATTTCCGCCGTCGTGAGGTGAATGTCCTTCCAGCAATTATCCACGTTGGTAGAGAAATTGACGTGAACCGATCCGCTATTGGCGGCCTCACGGAGGCGAAGCCCATCGGTGCGCGCGATGCCGATGCACGGGAGCGTGGCCATTTCCGTCTTGAGCGTCTCGGGCGTCGGATTGCCCCATACTGGCTTTACCGATCCGAACGGCAGCTCTTTGTTCTCCGGGTGCCCCCAGTTCATCATGACGCAGCCGGTAGCGCCGTTCAGCGCCGCCAGCCTCTGCTTTTCATGCCGGCCGGGGCTGTAGGACAGCTCGCACAAAACAATGCGGCCCTTGGCATCCTTGCCCTTATAGCCGTCGACACCGCCCGACCCGACGTCGAGGAGCTCGCCGCTGACGCCGCCTGGTGACGTGAGAACGCTGTGCCCCAGCGTGTTGGCCTCTATTGTCTCGGCCTTCGGCCCTGTCACTTTGAAATCGGCCTTGTCGGGAAAGCTGACGAGACCTGGAATTGCCTCGACACGAGCAGACACGCCGACGGCCGACAATTGTTGCGCGCTGAACTCCGCCATGCGGCGCGCATTTTCGCTTCCAGCCAGGCGTGACGGAATTTTCTGCGTTATGTGCTCGATATTGGCACGGACTCGATCGACGGAGAGCGAAGCGAGCAAATCATCGTAGTTCATATCGGAATTGGCCACCGCGGTACCTTTCAGAAACAACGTCTTTACGGAATCGACTGCGCGCTAGAGGTCGAGACGGGCCGCACGCTCGGTGTGGGCATCGGCACGTCGCCGCCGACATCATCGACCTCGACGGGAAACCAGCATGCCAGCCCCGATCCGCCGGCCGTGAATTCCAATTCGGGCTCGACCTGGGTGCATTTGCTCTGCGCGCGCTCGCAGCGCGTTCGAAACCGGCACCCGCTGGGCAGGTTGCTGGGACTTGGCGGATCGCCCGCAAGAAGGGGGCGCGTCACGATGGTGCGTGAGCCGACCTTCGGAACCGCCGCCAGCAAAGCGCGCGTATACGGATGACGCGGCGCAGCAAATAGTTTCTCTGCGCGGCCCATCTCGACGATACGTCCGAGATACATGACCGCCACGCGGTCACAGACCGCCTGCACCACGGACAGGTCATGCGAAATGAAAAGATATGTGAGCTCGTAGTCCGATCGCAGACCAAGAACGAGTTTCAGAATCGTCGCCTGAACCGAGACATCGAGACCGGCCGTAGGTTCATCCAGAATAACCAGCGTCGGATGAAGTGTCAGAATCCGCGCCAAGCCCACGCGGCGTTGTTGTCCGCCGGAGAGTTCATGCGGATATCGGTCAAGATGCGTCTCCTGCAGACCGACACTGCGCGCCGCTTCCAGCACACGTTCGTTGCGCTCGGCGCGATTCATCTGCGTGTGAATGACGAGCGGCTCCTCGAGCGACTTGCGAATGGTCCAGCGAGGATCGAGAGACGCGCCGGCGTCCTGATAGACGTATTGCATCTTATGGCGCATGGATCGAAGTTCCGGCTGGGACAAAAGCAGCATGTCCTTGCCGTCGAACAGGACCTGCCCCCCGCTTGCCTTCTCCATTCCCATCAGCGTCTTGCCAAGTGTGGATTTGCCGCATCCACTTTCGCCGACAAGGCCAAGAATCTCACCTTTGCGGATGGTGAGCGTGACGTCGTCGACCGCCCGCAGGACAGCGTCGTTCCTTCGGCCCTTCGCGGCCGGGAACCAGGTCTTCAACGCACTGATCGCCACCAGCGTTTGCGGGTCGGCATCAGGCCGCGCTGCGACAGAATCCGTCACGAGAATCCGCCCCCCAGTGGATGATGGCAATGAACGCTATGGCGATCGCCGACGGTGAGAGGCGGCGGCCGCGTTGTGCAGCACTTTGGCGTCGCCCGCTCGCAGCGCGTCTGGAATCGACATCCTGCCGGCGGATTGACCAGTGGCGGAAGCTCACCTGGAATGTCCTTCAACGCACCGCCGCGCGCGGGAAGACTTTCGAGAAGTTTCGCAGTGTAGGGATGCCGAGGCTGAGTGAAGAAGGTTTCCGTGGGCGCGGTCTCCATCTCCTGCCCCGCATACATCACCATGATGCGGTCGCAGATCTCCGACGCCACACCCAGATCGTGCGTGGTGAAGATCATGGAAAGAGAACGCTCGCGCACGACCTGAAAGAGAAGCTTCAGGATTTGGCCCTGAATCGTAACGTCAAGCGCAGTCGTCGGCTCGTCCGCGATGATCATCTGCGGTTCAGGCAGAAGCGCCATCGCAATCAAGAGCCGCTGGCACTGGCCGCCTGACAATTGCCCCGGCAGCTTCTGAACCGCGCTCTCAGCGTCGGGCAACTGAATATCGGTCAGCATTTTCATGACCGCTGCGCGATCTTCTCTGCGCCGGGCGCGGTCATACCAGGCGAACAACGGAAACCAGGGATTCCGGCCGCCCTTGCGTCGCGGCGATTTCCACTGCATCAGGTCGTCGAGTTGTGACGCGACGCGAAACAACGGATCGAATGACGCGAAGGGGTCCTGAGGAACGAGCGTAATCGCGCGTCCACGCACTGACTGGCGAACCTCGGTCGGCTTCTGCTTCAGTAAATCTTCGCCTCGGAAGATGATCTCGCCGCCGCGCAGATCTGAATTCGACGGAAGAATCCCGAGCAGCGCACGGCCCAGCGTCGTTTTTCCGCAGCCGCTCTCGCCGACGAGGCCGAGAACCTCCCCGACTCCCAGCGAACAGCTCACGGCGTCAAGGGCCTCGAGAGGCCCACGATCGGTGTGATACCAAACAGAGAGGTTCCGAACCTCCAGCAAGCGATCTTCTGTCATTTTGGGGCGCTCACCGGCCGGTTGAAGAACGGCCATCTCGAGCTCTTACGCGGCGCCACCTGGGCGCTACGGCGTGTACGGGGATCAAGAATATCGCGCAGCCCGTCCCCAAGCAGATTGAAGCCCATGACGACGAGAAAAATGGCAGCGCCCGGCGCGAGCGCATACCACCAGGCGTCCGGAAGATATTCCCGCGACTCCGCAATGGTGCGCCCCCATTCCGGACTCGGCGACTGCGCACCGAGCCCAAGAAACCCCAGCGCGGCGGCAGTTAATATCGCATACCCCATGCCAAGCGTGGTTCGCACGATAAGCGGCGAAGCAAGGTTTGGCAGGATATGCAGAAATAAGACACGTGCCGGGCTTGCGCCCAAGGAGATGCTCGCTTTCACGAAGAGTTCCTTGCGGAGAGAGCGCGTTTCGCCCGCCACCAGCCGCGCGAACCAGGGCCAATAGGTCAGAGACAGGGCGAGGATGACGTTCCGAAGACTAGGACCAAGCGTTTGCGCAATGGCGATCGCCAGGACGATCTGCGGAATCGACAGGAACACTTCTGATATACGATCCGCCGCGCGGCTAATCAGGCCTTCTCCCATGCCCATCAAAAGTCCCAACGGGACACCGATGACCAAAGCTGCCGAGATCGCGACAACGGCGGTCATGAAAGTGATCCGCGTTCCGAACAAGAGTCGGCTGTAAATATCCGCTCCCATACTGTCGGTGCCGAACCAATGGCTCGCGCTTGGTGCTTGCAGCCGCTCCATCGGCGACATGTCGTAAATCTGATCCGGGTGCGTCGCGAGCCAGGGGGCGGCAACGGCAACCACAGCCAGCAATGTCAGAATGACAAGGCCAATGCTTGCGAGGCGGTCCTCAAGAAGTCGTCTGAAGAGATCGGCCACGGCTCAACGAAGCTCCCGCGGATCGACGAGTTTGTGTCCAAAATCGACCAGGATATTCAACAATACGTAGATCGTCGAAATCCAAATCGTGAACGCGATAACCGCATTGTAGTCGGACATGATGATTGAGTTGAATGCATAGAAACCGAGACCCGGCCAATCGAAGATCGACTCGACGACAACCGAACCACCGAGAATGGCGCCGCACACCAAGCCGACCTGCGTGATAACTGGCTTGAGAGCGCTGCGTACAACGTATTTCCACGTAATCAAGGAGGGAGGCAGCCCCATCGCTTGTGCATATTGCACGGAGGGCCTCCCGACATTGTCGAGAACGCTGGCACGCATGAAACGGACAATCGTAGCCGTCAGAGGCACCGACTGAGTGAACGCCGGCAGCACCAAATGCATGAGTGCCGACGTAAACCCGCGCCAATCGCCTGCGATCAGCGAGTCAATCGTATAGAAGCCCGTGAAAAACGGCGGAGCGTTACCCGCGATCCGCCCAGACAGCGGCAGGAGATCGAGGCGCATCACGAAGAAAAGCTGCAGCATGATCGCGAGCCAAAAGCTCGCGATCGCAAACCCTGAAACCGTGACGGCTCGAACGGCATGATCGAGAATCGAATTGCGATGAAGCGCCGAGTAAACCCCGACGGGGATGCCGACGCCGAGGCCGAGCAAAAGCGCGGCAAGCGAAAGTTCCAACGTCGCAGGCAGCCGCGCCAGCAGGTCATGAATGACCGGGCGGTCCGTGTAGAAGCTCACGCCGAGGTCGCCTTGGATCAGTCGGCCGAAATAATGCGCCAGCCGCACCAGGAGAGGCTGGTCCAATCCTAATTTCGTCCTCAGTTCTGCGATGAATTCGGAGCTGGCTCCTGGCCCCGCGAGTACCGCCGCCGGGTCCGATGGAATGAGGTTGACGATAAAGAACGTTACGATGACGACGCCAACCAGCGTCACCACGCCACCCAGCAGACGACTTATAAGAGTAGGCACGATTGGCTGTCCTTGCAGACGCCCGGGAAGGTTCGGCTGCAGAGCGCGTCCGCAGCCGAAGGGGCAATTGCGTGACTACTTGTCCAGCCAGACCGGCTTGACGTTGTGCCCAAGCGCAACGGGCGTAAATTCATAACCGTGCACGCGCTTGTTCATTGCGTGCTGCCAGACGAGGTTAAAAAGGAACAGGCTCCCTGCGTCGTCGACGATCTGCTGTGCGGCCTTTTCGTAGAGAACGCGGCGTGCATTTTGATCGGGCAGACGAAAGGCTTCCGAGAGCGCCGCATCGACGTCTTTGTTCTTGTAGAAGCTGCACGTCGTATAGCTCGCGCCGTTACGGCTGTCATACATGTCGCCGAGCCAATTGTGCGGGTCCGGATAATCCGGTCCCTTCCACATCCCAAAGAAATCGGGCGCGGTTTCAGCCGATCGGCATTTGCTGGCGAGCGTCGACCAAGGCTCAGAAACGATGTTCGCTTCGATGCCAATCTTGCGCAACGAAGCCTGCAGCACCTGAGCGACTTGTTCGGAGACGCGATTGCCCGTCTGCGCATGAATCTGCAAAGGCCGATCGATCTTCACCTGAGCCTTTGCCAGCTCCGCCTTCGCCTTATCGAGATTGTAGGTGTAGCCTTCGGTCTTTGGATATCCCCACATCGAAGGTGGTAACGGAAACTGAATCCGTTGAGCTTTTCCGCCCAGAACGCCATCAATAAGTCCTTGATAGTCGAAAGCATAAGAAATGGCGCGGCGAACGTGAACGTCGTTCAAGGGCGGACGCTGGTTATGCATATGCACGACGAAGATCCGCTGATGCGGAAAATCGTGAACAACGACGTTGGGTGACTTGCGCAAGCGATCGGCCTGATCGTTCGAGAGAACGTTCATATACATGTCGGTCGTGCCGCGCGAGAGGGCGAGAACCTGCGAATTGGGCTCGCGGATCGTGCGCATGCGAATGCCGTCAACAGCCTTGTCGCCCCAGCCGAGGAAATAGTCTTTGAATCGCTCGGCGTACCATCCCGTTGCCGGATCGTATTCCGTCACCCGAAAGGGGCCACTTCCCGCCGGGTTCTTGCTAACCCATGGCACGCCCCAATCGCCGTCCTTCTCATGCTGCTGGATCAGCGCTTTGTTCACGACGTACAGTTCAGACAACATGCCGGCGAACGGAGCCGCAGGTTGCTTCAGCTTGAACTCGACCGTGTAGCGATCAATCGCCCTGGTCGTCCCAGGCGCGATCAATGGTGAGAAAAAGCGGGCCGGAGCACGATTGAGAGCCAGGACACGCTCGACGCTATAAACGACGTCGTCGGCCGTCACCTCCGTCATGTCTTGAAATTTGACGCCTTTTCGAAGCTTGACCGTATAAACTAGTCCATCGGCGGACGCCGTCGCTTCGGTGGCCAGATGCGGCTTCAATTCGGCCGGAACGCCATACCAGCGAAACAAGGGATCGTAGGTGTTCACCTTCGCAGTCAACGTCGCATCCATATGGACCGCGTGTGGATCCAGGGTCCCGATTTCGACGGGAACCGCTAAGTTCAAAATATTATCGGACTTCTGCGCGGACGCTCCCGTCGTTGTAGCGAATGCAAATGCAAGAAGCACCGCCACTCGGCTCACCATCGAATAAATCGTGCGCACTGTCCCCTCCCTGTCATGGCCTGATCGGCGATCTTGTAAAGAAACAATATAAATTCAACTTCAATCCGGCATTTGCACCGACCGCATGGCTGTGCGCCGCCCAACATCAATCCGTCTCGACGATGGCCTCAATCTCAACGCTAATGCCGTTCGGAAGGGAGCCAGCGCCCATTGCGGAACGTGCGTGCCGACCTGCATCGCCAAACACATTCAGAAGAAAATCCGAGCAGCCGTTGACGACCTTTGGGTGCTCTTTGAAATCCGGCGTCGCATTGACGAGGGCCAAAACCTTTACGACACGCTTAACGCGATCAAGGCTGCCAAGCGCCTGCTTCCAACTGGCCATCAAATAGAGCGTGATGAGCCGCGAATGTTCATAAGCCTCATCCACGGAAACGGTTTCACCGACGCGGCCAACAATCGGGTTACCGTCCAAGCCCCGTGCGCCCTTGCCCGAAGAAAACAAAAGATTTCCGACCTGAACGCAATCTACAAAGCTTCCAGCGGGTACTGGCAGATTCGGTAATTCAATTCCCAGTTCGCGCAAGCGGCTTTCGACACGCATTAATCACCTTTCCCTCTCCGGCCAAAGACAATCTGTCGATTCCGAGAGTGAAAGTTGTCTGATCATTTGTCAAGTGAGAGATCTCTACATGCCTGTCGCGTTTAAGAATGCTGTCCGTGGCGTAAGTGCGCCTTCAATCCAGCGAAGGCATCCCATCGCGAAGATGGGACGGTGCAAATTTGAGTTCCTTTGAACCAAGCCCGCCGGAGAAATCAAGGTTGGGGCGCGCGGCGCCCTCGACCAGGAAGCTCTATCCTATAATCGGTTATCCCAAATAAGGATATTTATTCACCATTCTCTGCTCTTCTTGCCGCGACGCAGGGCCATTGCCTGGACTTGGCGCAGCACCAGAGCGATGTGGCCCGTGACGGTTGGGGGACTTCCCCACCGGGATGATGGAGAGTGGACGATGGCAGCCGTGATCCCTTTGGGCAGCTTTACTGGGGTGTCTCTACGCGAGGCATGGCCAACCGAGGACGGCAATTTCACGCCTTGGTTGGCCGAGCCCGAAGCTATCGCGCTGCTCGGTGAGACGCTTGGCCTCGATCTCGAAACCGAGGCAGTCGAACACTGGGTCGGTCCCTTCCGCGCCGATATTCTCGCCCGAGCGGCGGACGAGCCCGAGCATCGCGTCCTTATCGAGAACCAGTTCGGCCGTACGGACCACAGCCACCTGGGCCAGATTCTTACGTATCTCGCCGGCATTGACGGAGCGAAGACCATCGTGTGGATCGCCGAGGCAATCCAACCCGATCATCGCGCCGCCATCGATTGGCTCAACGCCAATACGGCGGAGGATTATTCCTTCTTCGCCATCGAGATTGCGCTGTGGCGGATCGCAGGCTCCCCGCCGGCCCCACGGTTCAATATCGTCGCCGGCCCCAATGACTGGACAAAGCGGGTTCGTGCGGCGGCGCGGGCCGTAAGCGAGGAAAGCACCACCCGCCGCCATCACGTGCGGGAGGCCTACTGGAGCGCGTTTGCCACTTACCTCACAGCCCAACATTCCGCCTTTCGCATGCCACGCTCGATCCGCGAGCCTCTGCTCCGATTTTCGATCGGACGCTCCGGCGTCAGCGTCGCTCCAGGCATTGGGATCGAGAAGAGGCGTCTATCGGTTGAGCTTTACATCGGCGACGATCCCGAAAAAGCGCTGTTCGACGCGCTCCACCAGCAACGGGCGGAGATCGAACGCGAGCTTGGCCACGCCCTGGTCTGGAAGCGGCTGCCGGAGCGCAAACGCGCCCGCATTCTTTGGTACAAAGAGGACACCGATCCGGCCGACGAGAGCCGGTGGCCGCAGCAGCACGCCTGGATGTTGGCGACCATGGACAAGTTCAAGACGGTGTTCGTGCCGCGCGTGACGGTGACATCCCCCTCGATAGCGACGTCCGATGATCGTGTCGATCATGACGTCGATGCCACAGCGATCGTGCCAGCAGAGATGATGGATAAGTAGCCGACGCGGGCAAGGGCGAGTTTGGGGGTGAGGGCCCGGACGCGCTTGCGGCTACCCCGTGCCCATGACAGGGGGCGACGAGCAACTCCCGTCGTATCCCCTGCCCGGTTTTCGTGAGGCCTTTATTATTGGAGGCCGAGCCCTCCCCCGCCTCCGCCATGCCGCCTGCGGAGCGCCCTCTTGATGCGGCCGACGGGTTTGAATTTTGCGGCCTTCGCATCAGCGTCGAGACTTCGCAACGCGTCGATCACCTCGTCGAACGGAACGGTCCGCCCGGTCGGCGTCTTTCGAAGCGCCGGCATGGATTCCACGGCACAGGCATCCGACGCCCAGGACGAAAGGATCGCCCGCTTCTCGTTGAGCGTCAGATCGGCGTCGCGCACGACATCCATCGGACATTCGAAGGCCTGCGCCGGGTGCAAGAGCGTATCCAGGTCGAAGGTATCATCTCGATCGTGAGTCATGACTTCATCTCCTGCGATGCTGGCTGTTGAGCTCATACGAGTGCAGGACTGTTCCCACGCAGCCCGGACTGCGCGGCAACCACCGTGGCCATGTCGGCCATCTGTATGGCTTGCCGCTTCAGCCGCTCAAGCTCGGCGTGCTCTTGCGCAATGCGCTTGCGGACGTAACGCCGCTCCACTTCGGTCAGCTTGGTGTGCAGCAGGCGATTGTAGCGCGCGATCGCCTTTCGTCGCGCCACGGCCAGGGCGTTCTGCAGTTCAGTCATCTTCGTCCTACCTCTAGACGGCAATTGGTGAATGATGCGGCGCCTTAGCCGCGAGACTGTGCCACAGAAAAGGACGGGCGGCACAGCCGATGTTTGCCTAGGCGGCCTTGGCTTGCTCGATGCGCCGCGTATCGCTGCCAATCACGATGCGGCGGGGCTTCAGGGCGTCAGGCACCTCGCGCAAGAGTTCGATCCTCAACAGGCCGTTCTCCAGTGCGGCTGACGTCACCTTCACGTGGTCGGCCAAGTTGAAGTTCTGCTTGAACGCGCGGATCGCAATACCGCGATGCAGCATCTGCCCCTCGTCCGGCTCCGGCGCCTTCTTGCCGGTGATGAGGAGTTCATTCTCACGCTGGACCAACTCGATTTCGTCCGGAGAAAAACCCGCCACCGCCATGGTGATGCGGTAACGCTCGTCGCCGGATTTCTCGATGTTGTAAGGCGGCCAGCTCCCAGGTTCGGTGCGGCCGGCCTCGTCGAGCAGTTCGAACAGGTGGTCGAAGCCGACCGTCGAACGATAGAAAGGGGAGAAGTCGTATCTCATGCCATATCCTCCAATTTGAGCAACATGGAATGACCACCGGCGGACACCCGCCGGCGCCCTATCAGTCAAGCCCATCCGGGCCTCGGCGCCGAAAAAACTAGGAAAGCCGGAAAAGGTTTCAAGGGGGCGGCAATGGTCTTCCGCGAGCAACGTCGCATCCTCGACGCAGATGCCCCGAATGCGGGCTGGCGGCCCGGCGAAAGCTTCATAGGCCGAAAACCGAAACCTTCCTTTCCTCGTCCCGCCGCGCCACAATCGAAGCCTTCGCCGAGGTCGACCTGATCTGAGATCGAGGGGCTGCCGCGAGCGACAGCATAGCTTCGGTAGTGGCGCGTCAAGGCAAGGCATGTGTGGCGTGGGCTTCGTACGAGCGAGATCAGGGTACGAGCCCAGCCTCTTCTTTCACTCGAACGATGAGGTGACACATGCTTACGACCAAAAGCCTGGAAAGTCGGCTTCGACGCAGAGCGGCACGCGAAGGATACAGAATCCGGAAGTCGCGCCGCTTCGACAGCATCGATAATTTCGGTGACTATATGCTGGTCGAAGTTTCGTTGAACTGCCCTGTGTTGGGATATCGCTACGACGCGACGCTCCTCGACATCGCGGAGTTCCTCGAAGCGCCGGAAGTCGAATACTTCAGGTGAAGAAACCCGCCGACACTCCTTCACGGCGTGTCGGCGGGCCATATCGGAAGTGCTCGTTTCACCGCGACGACCGTTTCTTAGCCGATGGCCAGTTCTTGATTCGCTCCGGAATCAAAGCAAGAAGCCGCTTATTATGTTCGAGGTCATCCTTGAGAATCGTATCGTCCGGCTCTTTTTTCAGGTCCTCTTCCAATTCGCGAATTTCTTCCTCGAGCTCCTGGGCGCGACCCCACCACAGGTCCCAGAATTCTTTTTGCTCGTTGGTCGCAGGGCCTTCGACGCGAACCTCATAGGTCTGAGGATCGATGATGATATCGTCAGGGTGCGGCAGCTGCCCTGGATCTGTTATGCCGAGCCGTTTCCGCCGCGTGAGCTCTTCGGTCCAGAACAGCTTGTGCTCGATGGCAGTCTGCGCGAATTCGTCATAGGCCTTCTTGTCATTGCGTTCGAACCCGAGATGGAGCTCGAAATATTGACGCAAGGCCCAGGGCTTGCCCTTCGCGGCAGCGTTGCCAAGTTGCTTGATTGCGGTTTCATGAACCGTTCGTTGGCTGCCATCAGGGAATGACAGCAAGCGGTTCGCGTCCTCGCGCAGCATCCTTTCGGTTTTCTCATCGAAAGGGAGCCAGACACCCTGCGGCTTTTTCTTGCGTGGCCGCCCGCGCGGATTGCCCGACGTGCCTTTTCGGAAGCGCCCATCCTTGCGCGGGCGCGCGGCGTCATCGTCGCCGTCAAGACTCATGACAGCCTCCTTCGGCGGCCGCACCCGCGGATGCGTGATCGCCCTGATCGGTCGAGGGGAGAGCTTGCGGCGGTTGACGCGACGCGCCCCGCCGCTGACGCGCCACCGCGTCGAACGTCTCGCCGGTCGCTGCGAGGATCGCGTCGTCATGCGCATAGGTCTGCCAACGACGGATCGTGCGGTCGACGTAGGTCGGGTCGAGTTCGACGAGGTACCCGCGACGGCCCGTCTTGTGCGCGGCGATGAGCGTCGAACCGCTGCCACCGAAGACGTCGAGCACGATGCCGTCACGATGCGACACATCTTTGATCGCGTCGGCTATCATCTGCACCGGTTTCACAGTCGGATGCAGCGCCAGCTCTTCCATGCGGCCCGCCTTGAAGCTGTTGGCGCCACGGTACTCCCAAAGATTCGTCCGATACCTGCCGTGTTGGCCGAGCTCGAAGTTGTTGATGTGCGGCGCGGTGCCGTTCTTGTAGGCAAGGATCAATTCGTGGCGTGAGCGATAGAACGTCCCCATGCCGCCAACGTCCTTTGCCCAGACGATCAAATTCTTAAGTTCGGTGTAAGCGGCGCGACCCGCCGTCAGGATCTCTTGCAGGTGCCGAAAATCCATACATAGAAAGTGGATCGATCCGTCGGCACTATGCTCGGCGAGAAGCCGAGTAGCCGTACCCAGGAAATCGGTGAACTGCTCCGTAGACATCTCACCCGACGCCATGAGGAACTCCGGATGCTGAATCGCACCGGAGCCTCCGACATGGCCGGCGATCGGAACGTTATAAGGCGGATCAGTGAACACCATTTGTGCGAGTTCGCCGGCCAGCAAGATGTCGTAAGTCGCCTGCTCGAGCGCATTCGCGCAAATGAGGCGATGACAGCCGAGAAGCCATAGATCGCCGGGCTGTGAGACCGCAGGTCCCTTTGAAATCGCCGGCAGGCGCTCGTCTTTCGGATCACCGGCCTCTTGCGCACCGAGCCCCTCGATCAGATTGTCGATTTCGTGTGTGTCGAACCCGAGAATGTCGATGTCGAATTCGGGATCGAGCGCGATCAACGCCTGCAGTTCTTCGCCGAGGATTTGCTCGTCCCAGCCGGCGTTGAGGGCGAGCTTGTTATCCGCCAGGACGTAAGCGCGTTTTTGCGCCGGCGTCATGTCTTCGATGCGCAGACAGGGGACCGTATCAAAACCGCGCAGCTTTGCCGCCGCCACCCGGGCATGACCCGCTAGAATATTGTCTTCGGAATCGACCAGGACGGGATTGATGAAGCCAAATTCCTGTATGCTGTTCGCGAGCTGACGAATTTGCTTTTTGGAGTGGGTGCGAGCGTTGCGGGTCCAAGGACGCAACTGTCCGACCGGAATGTGTTCGATCTTGTCTCGTGGCATGAGGGTATCCTTACGCACGCGCGGCCACGCAGGCCGTCCCGTGCGAATGAATGAGCCGATCTTGTGAAACGAGAATTCGCCGAAGCCGCCCTCACATGAGGGCCACGCGGCGAAGCCCTACGGCCGCTTCGTTCCTGAAACGGCGTGTCGGGCTTTATCGGTCGAGCGACCGTGATTGCTTTATCAATCCGCCCTCCGTCGAGGAGAAGTCCTCAAATCTATGCAGCCGGCGGACGGCCTATTTGCCGGCCGGCCACCGCGGTTTTTGCCGTCTTCGGCGACTCGCCAGCTTTTGTTCCTTGCAAAGTCTACGAAGCGTTTCCGTCCGCATCTGCCCATCACCTCGACTAAAGGGATCAGTGACAGCCATGATCGGCAGAATTGCGAGCGCAGCACTCGTTCGGAACTGCGACGGCACTATCGGGGCCGGCATTTCAAGCGGAGAGTTTCTCGATCCATAGTCCGCCATGCAGGTTCTCCCTCTCCTTCTCATGACTCATCGGCTTTTGTGGCCGCGCATGCGCGGCTTCGTCTTCGCCAATTCTTGCGCGAAAAGATGCGTCCCGTTGCTGAGTTCCATGGCGGTCCAGGGTGCTGAACGATGCTGATTTAGAAATGCGGCGAGCGCTTCTTGCCCCCGGCACACCGCGCAGGCGCGTTGCGCCGTTCGTTCCTGCGAAGAGGCGCCCGCCGACACGATTGCTAGGATGACGGGATCGGTATTGCCGAATGCAAGCGCTCCCGGCTGCGCCCTGTCGCGAACAACCTCCGCATCAAAAAGTTTGCGGGGGTCTTGCCGCAAGATGCGGGCATGCTCCTTTTCGAGTTGCGGCCGAACGCGGCGCATGATCGTAACGGCCGAACGCTGGGGGAAACCATGCTCCAGCAGCCGAAGGCTCGTCATTACCGCAAAACCATCGGCACCTGAGAACTCCGTATCGACTCCCGTGCCTTGCGGCGCGGCACTGTAGAACGCAAAACTCGCGCGCTCAGGATCGCTTGAGCGCGGCGTGCAGCCCAGTTCCTTATCGAGTTCGAGCAAGCGTCGCAGCTTTGTTTCGAGTGCCGCAGGCACAGGTTCGCCGGTCGCTTTGAAAACGCCTGCGATCGCCTCGAATATCTGATTGCGCTTGTAGTTCATTGAAGCGTCACTATACGCTTCTAATGACGGACGGTCAAGTGAGCGATGAGATTGCATCTCCGCGGACGAAGTGATCGGCCGACCTTTGATCTGCCGTTAAGACCTCGCAGCCCGTAGGTCTGATAACTCATGATGAGAGCTTCGCGACCGGTCAGGATCGTATTATCTTTGTGGACCTTCAATGATGTCTGTTATCATTTGAAGGCCCCCTAGACGATGCTCGCGAGCTCGGAATGACGCTGCCTGTTCATCTCTTCGCGTGATCGCATCGAGAATGCCGCGATGTTCTTTGATCGATCTCAATAACATGGCATCAGGCTGGAACCTCAACTGCAGCGCTTTCACCTGCTGAATACGATCCCGGAACGTCTTTGCCATTTCAACGAGGTAAGGATTGTCTGCAAGGTGCAATATGGAATCGTGAAACGCGCTGTCGGCGGCAGACCAAGACATTATATCTCGAGCGGACGCTGCTTTCTCCATCTGCTGAATGCTACGGGTGACGAGTTTGATAGCACTTTTTGAATGGTTCAGTTTTGCCGCTAGTTCCGCAGCCATCGATTCCAGGGCGATGAGCACGTGATAGACGTGCGACACGTTTTCGATTGAGAGCGGAATGACATAGATACCGCGTCGCGGGACGATGCGGATCAGGCCCTCGGCTTCAATTTTGATGAGTGCTTGGCGGATGGGAGTTCTACTCATGCCAAGCTGCGTAGCGATTTCCGGCTCAAAAGCCTGGAACCCCGGCGGCCATTCTCCCGACAGGATGAAGTTCTTCATCTTCGAGTAGGCCGCAAATGTGCGGTGCATGGTCGCTTGTTCCGTCACTGGGTTCGTCCGCCTGTTGAATGCATGTGGATCGCCGTCGGGGCATGATGGTTCTACTTAGCCAAAGCGCAGCAAAGGGCGCTCGCTTGCCTCCGGTGACACGCAAAAGTTCGCCAATCTATCCCGGCTCCCCGGGCTGAACCATGGCCCACCTCGGAGCAAGCGTCACAAAGCTTCGCTTGCAATATAAATCAAATAATGTATCCATTAGCGAATTCATTGATCGTCATTAAGGGGGCGAAATTGTCGATGCCGATGCGACCGGCGTGGATCGAGGTCGACCTCAACGCATTAGCAGCGAATACGCGAACGGCTAAGCGCCTCGCCGGCACAGCAGCGTTATTCGCCGTTTGTAAGGGCGATGCCTATGGGTGCGGCGCCGAAAGGGTCGGACGCGTCATGCAGGAGGCGGGTGCCGACGCGTTCGCAGTGGCCGACCCCGAGGACGCCCTTCGTCTGCGCGCAGGGGGTGTTGATAAGCCAATACTGCTGTTTGCCGGCACGACACCGGATCAGGCGGAATGCCTGGCAAAGCTCGGGATCGTCTTGACTGTGCACGATTTCGAGGGGCTGGAGGCTCTGACATCCAGTGGCTTGCACGCTGATGTTTTTGTTGAGATCGATTGCGGCTATGGGCGGCTAGGTTTCGTGCCGGCAGATTGGGCACGTGCATTCGCTTCCTTGAAAGCAGCACCGAACACCGCCGTTCTCGGCCTATATAGTCACTTCAGCAATCCTGACAGCGCCGCGACGACAGCCCGCCAAGCTGCGGTGTTCGCTCACGCAGTGGAGGACGCAAGGTCTGCGGGGCTACAACCACGGTATCGCATGATCGCCAGCAGCCGCGTCCTCGCGGCGTATCCTGATCTCACGCTGACGGCGATCGAACCAGGGCGATTGCTTTACGGCGTCATGGAAGGGGACTGGGCGGCGCTTGTACCACAGCAACCCGTCATCAAAGCGGTGAAGTCGCGCGTCATTCAGGTCCGCGATTTACCCGACGATTTCGGCGTTGGCTACGGATCTGCCGCGCGGCGGCCGGCAGGGAGGCTCCGCACCGCCGTGGCAGCATTCGGCTTTAAGGATGGCATTCCAACCACCCTACCCGCCGCTGACGTTCTTATTCGTGGTCGACGTTGCCCCGTGTTGGGCTCTTTCTCGACGGAGCACGCCATCATCGATGTGACGCAAAATCCGTCCGTCGAGGTTGGCGACGAGGTGGTTTTCGTCGGCGAACAAGATGGAGATCAGATCTCCTTCTTAGATTTCTGCGCACGAAACGAGTTGAGCGTTCTGGAAATGCTGCAGCGTTTCGGCCGCAGCCTTCGTCGTGTCTATGTCTGAAGTGAATCGCAAGATTGATGCAACAAGGGAAAAGTCTCATGATGGCACTTCATCCACCATCGCAACTGGTGTTTCTCGGGTCACGTCATGCTGGCAATCTAGCCTTTGTGGAGACTAGGGAAAAATCTACCCGTCACCAGCAATTCTGCCGGCATATCCTGGCGCATCTGCGCTCTCTCGTCGCCAGCGCCGCGCTTGTTCTTGCCGCCGCCTCCCCCGCGATCTCACAAGAATCGCGGCTCGATGAGGTTCTCAAGCGCGGCAAGGTCATCGTCGGAGTGACATCCGAAGCGCCCCCCTTCGGATTCGTTGACGAGCACGGCGAATTGACAGGTTTCGACGTGGAGTTGGCCAAACTCGTCGCCAAGGCCATCTTCAATGACGCCTCGGCGTCGCGGATCGAGTTCGTGAAGCAAAGCTTCGCTTCGCGCTGGCCAAACGTGAATAATGGCGTCGTCGACTTCGGAATCCAGGTGACGACCATTTTGCCGGATCGCGTCACTAGAGTCGGCTTTACACGGGCATATATTGACAGCGGCGTTGTGATGGTCGTGAAGAAGGATTCTCCGATCAAAAAACTCGCAGATCTGGACAAGGAGAATATTTCCGTCTCCATCCTGACCACGCCGCTGCAGGCCGAAAACGCGAAACGCTATTTTCCGAAGGCAAAAACGGTCGTGCTGGATTCCATCGCCGCGCAATTCACATCCGTGAAGACGAACCGCGCAGATGCCGCTCAGTTGGATAAGCCCGTCGCGCTCTGGTACGCAAAAAGCAATCCGGATGTGCGAATTCTTGACGAGGAGCTGGGGGTCCCGACCAACAACGCCATCTTCCTAAAGCTCGGTGATTTCAAATGGTGGCAGGTGCTAGACACGATCGTAGGAGAACTTGTCGGCGGCAGCATGCGGCCTGAATACGTCGCGCTCTATGAAAAATATTTCGGCATGAAGCCACCGCATGCGAAGCACTACATAAAAGCCAACTGATCAAAATCTTCACGGGCAGGTCCTTGTTTTGCTCGAAAGTGTTCGCTTCGCCCAGGACATCTATCCGCAGTTCGTAGATGCTCTGGGCGTGACACTATCACTCGCGGCGGTCTCGTTACCCACTGCGTTCGTACTGGGGGTGGTGCTGGCTTTCGCCAGGCTTCACGGGTTGCGCGCTGTTCGCGTTGTTCTCGCTGCCTTCGTCGACTTTCTAAGAAATACGCCGCTCCTCCTCCAGATGTTCGTGCTTTATTTCGGGCTTCCTCTCTTGGGGTGGAGGTTGAGTGGATTCTCGTGCGCCACGATTGCTATTGCCGTCCAGCACGGGGCCTATCTGTCAGAGATCATTCGCGGAGGGGTGGAGTCTGTCAGCCGAAACCAGTGGGAGGCGGCGCGGGCCATCGGAATGTCAGACGCCCTGGCGTTGAGGGACGTGATTGTTCCGCAGGCTCTCGTGCGAGTGACAGCACCAATTGGAAACCAATTCATCGTCCTCGTGAAAGATACCTCGGTCGCATCCGCGATCGGGGTGCTGGAATTGACCCTCAACGGTAAGGTCATCATCGAGCGAACGGCCGCTTCCTTTGAAGTTTTTCTTGTCATCGCAAGCTTGTACTTGGCGATGAGCGCTCTGTTGGGCGGGGCCGTGCGGCTTGCCGAGCGCCGCGTGCAAGGAAGAATGTGAGCGCTAAATGGAGACCCTGATCAAGAGCGCTCCCTATCTGCTCACCGGCGCGCGCCAGACGATCCTGCTCTCCACAGTGACGATCGCCGCGAGTCTCATTGTCGGCTTGATTCTCGGCGTTCTTTCGGCGGTAGGCCCCGCTTGGCTACGCCGTTTGCTGACGATCTATGTTTTCGTGCTGCGTGGAATTCCCGTCCTCGTGGCCATGTTCGTGATGTATTACGCGCTGCCTGCAATCGGCATCAAGGTGCCTGGCGTCGTTTCAGTGACGATCGCGTTGGTCATCTACTCGACAGCGTTCGTGACAGACATCGTCCGCGGTACTTTGCTGGCCTTACCGCGTGGCCAATTCGAAGCGGGCCTGAGCCTCGGCATGTCCCGCTATCTTGCCGCCAGGGATGTTCTACTACCACAGGCCGTGCGCCCAGCGCTGGCACCGCTTTTGAATACATCGACGATGATGATCAAGAGCACGGCCTATGCGTCGGTCGTGGGCGTGTGGGAACTATCGTATGCGGCGCGCGAGGTGGTCGAACGCACGCTTCAGCCGTTCGAGATCTTTGCCGGCGCGATGATGATTTACTTCATCATCTGTTATCCGCTCTCGATTCTCGCTTCGAGACTTGAGACGAGCTCCCTCTCGACACAGGCCGAGTATCTGCGATGCCGATGATTGAGGTAGACAGCCTTATAAAGGCCTACGGCAAACATCAAGTCCTGCAATCCGTTGGCTTTCAAGTGTCTGCGGGCGAAGTCGCGGTTTTGATCGGGCCAAGCGGCTCGGGAAAGTCCACCGTACTGCGCTGCATGAACTTCCTCGAGGATTTCCAGGGTGGCACAATCCGCATCGGTGGCGACCTCATCGGTTACGATGTCGTCGACGGCAGAAGAGTGCGCCAGAGCGAGCGCACCATCACACGCGCTCGCCAGCGCGTCGGGATGGTGTTTCAGAGCTTCAACCTGTTTCCCCATCGGACGGCAATCGAGAACGTAATTACCGGCCCGGTGAAGGTGAAAAAGATGGCTCGTGCCGACGCCGTTCTCATCGGCGAAGCGCTGCTGGAGAAAGTAGGACTCATCGACAAGCGAAATGCATACCCGTCTCAACTATCCGGCGGCCAGCAACAACGTGTTGCGATCGCGCGTGCCCTTGCCATGCAACCGCAAGTGATGCTGTTCGACGAGGTCACATCGGCGCTTGACCCAGAGCTTGTATCTGAGGTGCTTAAGGTGCTGCGTGACCTCGCAAGAGAAGGCATGACGATGATCGTTGTGACGCACGAGATGCAGTTTGCTCGGGAGGTTGCAGATAAGGTCATGTTCTTTGACCAGGGGGTGATAGCAGCTGAGGGGACCCCTGATGCGATATTTTCAGACCCAAAGCAGGAGCGTTTGCGAGCCTTTATCCGGCACCATACCGTTGCAAAGGTTCTATCGGATTAGTTTGACTTAGCGGGTGCGATGCTGGGCATACAGGCTCTTTTGCGTCCTGATCTATTCTCGAACGTTCCCTGTTATCCCTGGTCCCGCTCCCTGTTATCTCCAGCAGGGAAGCATCTTCTATCTCGCTGATTTTTCGGAAGATTCCGCTTCAAATCCGGGAGGTCGATCGAATTTCGACGAAAATTGCCTGTTTTTTGGCTGATAACAGGGAATAATTGCCCTGAGAGTGGTTCGCTGCTGACTACGTCCACCGCCATTTACACCCCGTCGAACATTCTCCGTTCGCGAGACCTTGGGTGAATTCCCCAGGAAACGCGCGCTTCCGTCGCAAACCTCTGGACTGCGGCACGAGTCGATATCGCCCCTGGTGTTCTCTCTCCGCCGTTTTTCTCCCGACCTCTGTACTAGTGGGATACCGTACGAATCTATAAGCAACTGAAATAGCTTGTAATTCTCGTTCCTCCCGCCCTTCCTTTTCGAATCCCGGCCGCAGATCGGTTTGCTCCGAATTGCCAATCTGCCGGGCGTCGGTGTCCTCGCCATGGCGGTATGTTGAGTGTGACCCGTCTTGCAGCCCTACGATTCGCTCTCCGTGGCTACGAAGTCAGCGCCGTTCGCCGTGAACAGCACGTCTGGCCATGGCTTCTCGCGTGCATCATCAACCCAATCAAAGATCGTCACCTCCGCGGAGACTGCACCAGGGTCACGCAGTTCAGAGGTATAGGCTCGCGTCGTGGTCGCTTCGATGTATTCCATGTAGTCACCGACAAAGCGCCCAATGCAAGGTTCAAACAGAGTGGCGACGCTGCGTCGATCGTGAATCGGATACTTCGACTTCCACGTCGCGCCATAAAAGCTCAGGATGAACAAGTCCGTCGAGGCGGGCGCCCAGCCCTTGGAGATTGCGTGTGCCCCGATCGATCGGCTGATGTTGTCGAGGCGCTGGTCGATCGCCTTGGTCTTGTCTGCGTCGAAGGTACCGTGACCGCGCTTGCATTCGAAGACATAGAGCCTCCCCGATTTGACGTTGAATGCGAGGCAGTCGAGGTGCGCCTTTCCACCTGTGATCGGGATCTGCTCCTTGGCGGCGTGCCAATGCGGCAGCTTATTGATCGCGAAGATCAGTGCACGCTCGATCAGCAGACCGTGGCGCTTCTTGATGCCGTCGATCTCGGACACAAGCGACGAGAGGCGCGGATTCGACCCGAACAGCGGATCGCAGGGAATGGAGGCCGATTTTGCCTTAGCATCAGCAATTAGCTGGCTCGCATGCTTTTTCCAGAGGAGAGCCTCAGCATATGTCAGCCTCAAGCACATGGATCGCTTCCTCCATCTGGCGCGTCAAAACGCTGTCGCTTCGCGATTACTTTCACTCCTTCTCAAACCCGTGGCTGTCGAACTTCAGCGTGCGGCTGTCGGCACCGACGCGGCCCATCTCTATGGCGGTTTCCTGGCAACGCTGAGCGCGTGGTGTGAGCAGCGGACGATCGCCTATCAGGGCGTTCCCGTCGGCACGATCAAGCGGCACGTCGCCGCCAAGGGCAACGCCGACAAGGCCGCCGTCATGGCCGCCGTTCGCGCCCGCGGCTTCTCACCCGCGGACGATAATGAAGCCGACGCCATCGCCATCCTGCTGTGGGCCATCGAGACCGAGGGAGGTGTGCGATGAGCGGGGAGACGATGCTCAAACATGCCGCGTCGGTCGTCGCCGAGCGCCGCAAGATATACGGCGAGCCGGCCGCCGCGATGGCCGTGGTCGCCAGACGCTGGTCGATCACGCTCGGCCGGCCCATCACGCCGGCGGAGGTCGTACTCTGCCTCATCGATCTGAAGCTGGCGCGGCTCGGGCACGATCCGAAGCATCAGGATTCGATCCTCGACATCGCCGGCTATGCAGCGGTGCTGCAGGAGGTCGGACGATGAGATGGCTGCCGAAAGGATATGGCGGCGAACGCCGGTCGGCCGAAGAGGTCAAGCGGGAGGGTTGGCGCGAGCAGGGCCTCCTCGTCGTCAGCCCCACCGATCCGCGCCTCACCTGGCCCGAGCGAGAACTGGTTCGCCAGCTCGGCGAGAAGCTCTATGGCGGACGGCGCCTGCCGACGGAGCAACAGCATGGCTGATTGGACACGCGAACAGGTCGAGGAGCGGCTGATCGAAGCTGCTGACGTCATGAAGCGCCTCCCCGAGGTTCGGGTGCAGGGGTATTTCTCGGTGTGGCCGAAGATCGTGCATGCGTTCGCTGATCTCGTCGGTCAAGAGCCGCCGCGCATGAAGCGTCCGCCGCCCTTGCCCGACGCCATCAGCCGCATGGAGGCGACGCTGCCCTGGCTGCGATGGCTGGAGTCCGACGATGCCCGGCTTGTCTGGGCGCGCGCCGAGGGCACGCCGTGGAAGCCGATCTGCTGGCGCTTCGGGATCTCCCGCGCCACCGCGTGCCGTCGCTGGGAGTACGGCCTCAGCGTCATCACCTGGAAGCTGAATGGACAGCAAGTGCCGGCGAAACGTTCGCGCGCTTTCCTCGTCGACCGAGTTCGGTCGTCAAGTTCATTTTGATGCGTGAGACAATTTTCGCTGAGACATTTCCCGGCGAGACACAGATCGGCGATTTGGGTTAGTTCTCGGGTATGCTCGGGCGAGCCGCGTGCGGACGCGGTTTCGAAGTCTTCCGCACCCGAAAGAACACCCGGTCAGGCGGCGTTGCGAGGAGCGACCTCCTGCTCGATCTTGCGCCGCGTGGTGCGGTCGGCAACATCGAGATCGTAGCGGGCCTGCAGATTGATCCAGAACTCCGGCGATGTGCCGAAATAGCGCGCGAGGCGCATGGCCGTGTCGGTCGTGATCGCGCGACGCCCAAGCAGGACATCGTTGACCCGCGAGCGTGGCGCCTTGATCGCGTTGGCGAGTTCGTAGGCGCTCATCCCCAACGGAGTCAGGAACTCATCACGCAGGATTTCTCCCGGATGGACTGGCGGCAGACGACGGCCCGTCGTCACCTCCGAGAAATCGACGATGCGCCTGTCGAGATCCTCACGCTTGATGGTCATGGTCATCACTCCTCAGTGGTAGTCGACAATCTCGACCTCCCACGCCTCGTTGTCGCGCCAGACAAAACAGATCCGCCACTGGTCGTTGAAGCGGATGCTGTGTTGACCCTGCCGGTCACCGTGCAGCGCTTCCAGGCGATTGCCGGGCGGCACCCGCAGATCGTCCAGCAGTGTGGCCGCATCGATCGCCAGCAGCTTGGCGCGAGCCCGCCGCTGGATTTGCTGCGGCAGGTCGCGGACGGCGTAGCCAGCGAAGATCGCCGCTGTGCGTTTGTCGGCAAAGCTCTTGATCACGGCAAAGCGTAACGCAAAACGGGACGTCCTGTCAAGCGGGACGCTCTGCCTTACGGTACGGCGTTAATATCAACGAACTCAAAGAGATAGCGGTTCCTCCCTGGCCGAAATCGTGTGCTGGCGGCAATGGCGCGACGCTTGCCCAGTGACGGCGCCGAAATAGGCCATTTCGTTTCGCCCGCATCCCTGGCCTCGTGAATTCAAACACTTGGGCGTCTGCGGACCTCGGCGATGGCGAAGCCGCCGGTTGGGGGCGTTCCGTTTCGAGCGCATCGGCGAAGCGGAACCTGTTTTGCCGGCCCAGCACATCGGCTGGTTTCGCGACCGCCGGATCAGATCCTTCACCCATCGCACCGGACCGACCATGGACGTCGTCGAAACGCCGATCGACAAGCTTGTGCCCTATGCGCGCAACCCGCGGCGCAACGAGGAGGCTGTCGCCACGGTCGCCGCCTCGCTGGCCGAGTTCGGCTGGCGTCAGCCGATCGTCGTCGACGAGGACATGGTGATCGTCGTCGGCCACACCCGCTACGAGGCGGCCAAGCGGCTCGGTATGACGAGCGTCCCGGTGCATGTCGCGCATGGCCTGACGCCGGCGCAGCTGCGCGCCTACCGGCTGATGGACAACCGCTCGCATCAGAATGCGAGCTGGGATGACGAGCTGCTGAAACTCGAACTGGCCGATCTGAAGCTCGACGAGTTCGACCTGGCGCTGACCGGTTTCGAAGACGATGAACTGGCCCGTCTCCTGGCCGAGGCGCCCGTCGAGGGGCTGGTGGACGAAGACGAGGTTCCGGAGCCGGCCGCCACGCCTGTCACCCGCCGCGGCGATCTCTGGATCCTTGGGGACCACCGCCTGCTCTGCGGAGACTCGACTTCGGCCGAGGACGTCACCCGCCTGATGAACGGCGAGCGCGCCGCGCTGTTCGCAACCGACCCGCCCTATCTCGTCGACTATGACGGCACCAACCACCCGACGAAGAAGAACGCGTCGGCCCGGGCCAAGAAGATCGCCAACAAGGACTGGTCCGACGACTACATCGAGCAGAAGCATTGGGACGATTCATCCCAGGGTCCGCAGTTCTATGAGGCCTTCATGCAGGTCGCCATCGACTGCGCCATCAAGGAGGACGCGGCCTGGTATTGCTGGCACGCCTCGCGGCGCCAGGCGATGCTGGAAGCCTGCTGGTCCAAATTCGACGTTCTGCATCACCAGCAGATCATCTGGGCCAAGAGCCGTCCGGTGCTGACGCGCTCGATCATGCTGTGGGCGCACGAGCCCTGCCTGTTCGGCTGGCGCTCGGGCAACAAGCCGCGTGTTAATCGTGAAGGCTTCGAGAACTGGCCGACGACCGTGTGGTCCATCCCGTCGAGTGAGATCGAGACGCGCGAGCACCCGACCTCGAAACCGGTGCGCGTGTTCACGCTGCCGATGGAGCTGCACACCGTGCCAGGCGAAATCTGCTACGAGCCGTTCTCCGGCTCGGGCTCGCAACTCATCGCAGGCGAGCGCACAGGGCGACGCGTCTTTGGGCTCGAACTCTCCGAGACCTTCTGCGACGTCATCGTCAACCGCTGGCAGGTATTCACGGGGAAGTCGGCGAAACTGGACGACGAAGATCGCAGCTTCGAAGAGGTGAAAGCCACGCGTCTTGGCGCTGGCGACGGCGCAAAGGACGCGGCATGAAGCAATCGCGCCGGATGTCTTTGATCGAGGCGTTGAGCAATGTCGCTATCGGCTACGGCGTGGCCGTGCTGACCCAGATCGCGGTCTTCCCGTTGTTCGGTCTGCAAGTGTCCCTGAGCGACAATCTGTTGATCGGCGCTCTGTTCACGCTGGTCTCGGTGGCACGTAGCTATGCCGTGCGGCGCATCTTCGAACGGATGCGCGCTTTGTCTGCATAAGCGAAACGCCGCCGCCCATCGCGGGCAGCGGCGCTTCAGTGATGATGACGTGTCAACTGGCGGTCGCTCCGAGCAGCTTCGCCCGGAAGTCGGCGCCCACCGGTCGGCTCTCGGCCACCGTGCGGCCGGCCCGGAGCGCGCCAGCACGGCCGACAAAATAGAAGCCGACCTGCTCGCCGGTTTCCCGGCGCGTTCGCGTGAGGACCGTGTAGCGGGTCGAGCGTGCATCAGCGATGATCGCTTCGCCTCGGTGCTGCAGGGCGGCGACGAGACGGTCGTGTATGGTGATCCTCGCCATAGCCTCAGCCCTCCCGGCTGAGGCGGTAGACCCGACCGCGTCCGTCGACCTTCTCGGAGGTCACGTCGAGCCCGAGCTTCTTCTTGAGCGCCCCGGCGATGGCGCCGCGCACGGTGTGCGGCTGCCACCCGAATGCGGCGGCGATCTCGGCGACGGTTGCTCCGTCGGCGCCCTGCAGCATGGCGATCAGCTGGGCCTGCTTGCTGCCTTCGCGGGCATTTGGCTTCGATGACGTCTTGACGGCAGCGTGACCGCTTTGCGTGGGCTCCGCAGAGTCACGCGAGGCCTCCGGCTCGATGCCGATGGCGGCGAGCCCGTGCTCGGTGATCGCGAGTGTGACGCCGTGGCCGTCGCCGGCCTCGCGCCAAACGTGTTCGCCGATGCGCGTGTCGGCATCGATCTCTTCGAGCAGGCCCTGCTTGAGGAGCGAAGCGATCACTTTCTGCGCTGCGCCGCCCTTGAGGTTCTTCGGGAGCGGTAGCGCCAGCATGTTCGCGCGCTGCGCGGCGGCGCTGAGGACGATCATCTGTGTGTCGGAGAGTTTGGTCATGGGGCAATCCTTCTTCAGGAGAGGCGCGCGACCATCGCGGACCTTCTACTGCCCCGAGCCCCGAGGGTGAGCCTATCGGGGCGAAGGCGGGAAGCGGCGCGTCTAATCGGCGTGCTCGCCCTCCTTGAAGGCTGCGTCGGTGATGCGCTTCAGGAGTTCGGTGTAGTGGCTGAGCGTTCCGACATGGCCCCAGTTGATCTCGTCGGGGCTGGTGTCGAAATGGTCGTCGCTCAGCACCTTGATGCGCTCCAGCATCGTGTCGATTTCCGCCTTCTTGGCGATGAATGCGTCGAGGGCGGTAGCGGTGTTTCTGGACTTGGTCATGGCGGTCTCCAGCGCTTGATGGTGACCCCATACAGGCTCTGACCGACGCCCTCATCAAGTCGATAAGTGCATCATTTCATTGCTTTTTATGCAGTGATGGCGGGGCTCCCGACATGACCTGATCTTGCCCGGGAGCGGCCCCCGTTCATGGCGACCAATACCCAACCGATCGCGGTCATCGCCCGGCTCCTGGACCTGACCGAAAGGCGGGTCCAGCAGCTGGCGCGCGACGGGATCATCCCGGCGTCAGCTCGCACCGGCCCCGAACGCGGGCGCTACGATCTCGTCGGCACGGTGCGCGGCTATGTGCGCTACCTGCGCGAACTGGCGACGCGGTCGCAGACGGGCGCCGCCGATTTCGGTGTCGAGCGCGCCCGGCTGATCAAGGCCAAGGCCGATCTCGCCGAAATGGACGCAGCTGTCCGGCGCGGCGACCTCTTGCCGGCCGCTCAGGTCGAGGAGGCTTGGATCGCCGTGCTGGCCCGCCTGCGCGCGCGTCTGCTGGTCCTGCCCGACAGGCTGGCGCCGCTCGTCCACGAGGAGACGACCATTGCCGGCACGCGCGCGCAGATCCGCGACGCGATCACCGAAGCGCTCGCGGAACTCGCCAGCCTCCCGGCCATCGCCGTTGGTGCTGAAGGGGCCGGCGCGGCTGGCGCAGGCGACGCGCAAGGCGCTGACGATCCTGGCGCCGCCGCCGACCCTGACGATCAGTGAGTGGGCCGACGCCAGGCGCCGCCTGAGTTCCGAAGCCAGCGCCGAGCCCGGCCGCTGGCGCACCGAGCGGGCCATCTACCAGCGCGGCATCATGGACGCGATCTCCGATCCGGCGGTCGAAAGCGTCGTCGTGATGTCGTCGAGCCAGACCGGCAAGACGGAGGTGCTGCTCAACACCGTTGCATTCCACATCGACCAGGACCCGGCGCCGGTGATGGTGGTGATGCCGACGGAACGCGATGCGGAGACCTGGTCGAAGGACCGTTTCTCGCCGATGGCGCGCGATACGCCCTGTCTGCATGGGCGCATCTCGGATCCGAAGTCGCGGGACGGGTCGAACAAGATCCTGCACAAGAAGTTTCCCGGCGGGCATCTGACCATCGTCGGCGCCAATGCACCCTCGGGCCTGGCCAGCCGGCCGATCCGCATCCTCCTGTGCGACGAGGTCGACCGCTATCCGTTCAGCGCCGGCGCCGAGGGCGATCCGGTCAATCTGGCGAAGAAGCGCACGGTCACCTTCTGGAACCGCAAGATCGTCCTGGTCTCGACGCCGACCATCCGTGGCGCGAGCCGGATCGAGACGGCGTTCACCGAAAGCGACAGGCGCCGCTTCTTCGCGCCGTGCCCGGAATGCGGCGAGCATCAGACGCTGGTCTGGGAGCAGGTTCGCTGGGACCGCGACGCGGACGGCGCCCACCGGCCGGAGACCGCGCGATACCAATGCCGCCATTGCGGCGCGCATTGGAGCGACGCCGAACGCTGGGCCGCCGTGCGCCGGGGCGAATGGCGGGCTGAGGCCCCGTTCGACGGCATCGCCGGCTTTCACCTGAACGAGGTCTATTCCTCCTGGGTCCGCTTGGAAGCCATGGTGCGCACCTTTCTGTCGGCGAAGGATCACGGCGACGAGGCGATGAAGACCTTCGTCAATACATCGCTGGGCGAGACATGGGTCGAGACGGGCGAAGCGCCGGACTGGCAGCGGCTCTACGATCGCAGGGAGAGCTGGCCGGCCGGCACGGTGCCGATGGGCGGCCTGTTTCTCACCGCCGGCGCCGACGTCCAGAAGGATCGCATCGAGGTCGATGTCTGGGCATGGGGTCGCGGGCTGGAGAGCTGGCTCATCGACCACATCGTCATTGAGGGCGGCCCCGAACACGCCGCCGCATGGTCCGCGTTGGACGGTCTCTTGAGCCGCAACTGGCCGCACGCCTCTGGGGTGGCGATGGGCCTGTCGCGCCTCGCGATCGACACCGGCTTCGAGGCGCCGTCGGTCTACGGCTGGGCACGGCGCGCCGGCTTCGCGCAGGTGGCGCCAGTCAAGGGTGTCGAGGGTTTCAATCGGGCGAGCCCGGTCTCCGGCCCGACCTATGTCGATGCGACCGCCGGCGGCAAGCGATTGCGGCGCGGCGCGCGGCTGTGGTCGGTCGCGGTCTCGACCTTCAAGGCCGAGACCTATCGCTACCTCCGGCTCGAACGGCCGACCGACGAGGAGCGTGCCGGAGGCGCCAGCTTTCCCGCAGGGACCATCCACCTGCCGGCTTGGGCCGACAGCGAGTGGTGCAAGCAGTTCGTCGCCGAACAGCTGGTGACGGTGAAGACCAGGCGCGGGTTTCAGCGGCTCGAATGGCAGAAGCTCCGCGAACGCAACGAGGCGCTGGATTGCCGGGTCTATGCCCGTGCCGCCGCCTGGATCGCCGGTGCCGACCGCTGGGGCGAGCAGAAATGGCGCGATCTCGAACGCCAGGTCGGCTCGCTCGATCCGAGCAACACAGTGGGGCCAGAGACCACGGCCTCTGACCCCGGCACGCCAGAGATCGCCTCCGCGGGTCTGGTGCGACGAGCGCCTGCCCGGCGCGGCCGACGGGTGTTCACGCCCAGCTATCTGAGTTGAGACCGAGACCATGACGCTTGAGGACATGATCGCGCGCCGCGATGCGCTGCTCGCCGCCCGATGGCGCGGCGTGCGCACCGTCGAGGTCGAGGGGCGCCGCATCACCTATGCGAGCGATGCCGAAATGGCGGTCGCCCTCGGCGACCTCGAACGGCGGATCGCCGAGGAGCAAACCGGCGCGCGCCGTCGCATCGTTCGCACGACGGCAAGCAAGGGGCTCTGACTCGTGCTGGAATCGATCACACGGTGGCGCCGCCGCATCGGCGCTCTGGTGGGCGGCTTCGAGGCGGGCCAGGCAAGCCGCAGGCTGCGGCACTTCCAGCCGAGCCGGGCGCATCTCAACACGCTGATCGCGGCCGCCGGCGCCGACATCACCGCGCGCGCCCGATGGCTGGTGCGCAACAACGGCTATGCGGCGAACGCCATCGAGAGCTGGGCCGGCAATGTGGTGGGCGACGGCATCAAGCCGTCGTCCCTGATCGCCGATGCCGATCTCAAGGCGCGCGTGCAGCGACTCTGGTTTGACTGGACTGACGATAGCGACGCCGAAGGCTTTACCGATTTCTACGGCCAGCAGCGGCGCGCCGCGCGCGAGGTATTCATCGCCGGTGAAGTGTTCTTCCGCTTCCGTCCGCGCCGGCCCGATGACGGGCTCATGGTGCCGCTGCAGCTGCAGATGATCCCCTCCGAGATGCTGCCGCTCAGCCGCAACGAGCAGCTTCCCGGCGGTAATGTCGTCCGTCAGGGGATTGAGTTCGACCGGATCGGCAGGCGCGTCGCCTACCACTTCCTGCGCCGCCATCCGGGTGACGTGACCGATCCAGGGCTCGCCGGCGAGATCGTGCGGGTGTCGGCGGCCGAGGTCATCCACGTCATCGATCCGGTCGATGCTGGGCAGTTGCGCGGGATTTCCCGCTTTGCGCCGGGCATCGTGAAGCTGTTCCTGCTCGATCAGTACGACGACGCCGAGCTCGACCGGAAGAAGGTCGCGGCCATGCATGCGCTCTTCATCACCACGCCGGCGCCGGCGGAGCCCTTCGACATCGCCGAGAGCGACGAAGGCGGCGAGCGGACGATGGATCTGCAGCCCGGCCAGATCGTGATGCTGGAGCCGGGCGAAGAGGTGCAGACCTCGGCGCCGGCCGATGTCGGCCAGACCTACGAGCCGTTCCAATACCGCACGTTGCTGCAGGTCTCGGCGGCGCTCGGCATCCCGTATGCGTATCTGTCGAATGACATGCTGAAGGCAAACTACTCGAACTCGCGGCTCGCGCTCCTCGAGTTCCGCCGCCGCATCGAGGCCTACCAGCACTCGGTCATGGTCTGGCAAATCTGTCGACGGGTCTGGGCGCGATGGCTCGATACGGCGGTCATGGCGGGCGCGATTGCCTTGCCCGATTACGAACAGCAGAGGCGCGTTTATCTCGGCTGTTCCTGGCTGCCGCCCAAATGGGACTGGGTCGATCCGCTGAAGGACGCGCGCGCCGAGATCGAACAGATCGAGGCGGGGCTGAAGAGCCGGACACAGGCGCTCGCCGAGCGCGGCTATGACGCCGATCAGGTCGATGCCGAGATTGCTGCGGACCGTGCGCGAGAGCGCCAGCTTGGCCTCTCCTTCGGCAGCGCCTCATCCGACCCGAGGCTGCTGACCGATGCTCAAGAGGCAGCACCAGCGGACAACTAGGCGAACGTCGCCGCCGACTGAGGTTTCCATGACGCGATTGAATCCGCTGCTCACCCGGCTCGGCGGTCGGCCCTTGGCGATCGCCCCGCGAGCGCTCGACGGCCTGCTCGCCGCCGGCCCAATGCTCGATACACGCCAGGCCATGCTTCCGGCCCGCGATGCGCCGCAGGTGGCGAGCCATTCCGTTACCGGTCCCGGCATCGCCGTGGTGCCGATCCTCGGGCCATTGGTGACGCGTGGCGACTGGCTCACCGGTTTTCTGGGCGCCAGCGACTATGGCGAGATCGCTTTTGCGGTGGAGGCCGCGCTGGCCGATCCAGCTGCGCGGGCCGTGTTGCTGGAACTGGACTCGCCAGGCGGTGAGGTCGGCGGTCTCTTCGATCTGGTCGATCGCCTCGTGTCCTTGCGCGAAGCCGCGCAGAAGCCACTCTGGGCTGTCGCGAGCGAAAGCGCGCTGTCGGCTGCCTTTGCCATCGCCAGCGTGGCGGACCGCCTTTACGTCACCCGGACGGCGGAGGTCGGATCCATCGGCGTCGTGGCCATCCATGTCGACGAGAGCATCGCCGACGTCATGGCCGGCCTCAAATGGACGCTCGTTCACGCGGGCGATCGCAAGATCGAGGGCAATGCCCACGAGCCGCTTTCGGATACGGCGTTGTCGGCGATCCAGGCGGATGTCGACGCGCTCCATGCCGACCTCGTCACCCTGGTGGCGCGCAACCGGAACATGAGCCCCGGCGCTGTCCACGCGACGCAGGCCGCGATCTATCGGGGCCAGCGGGGCATCGACGCCGGCCTTGCCGACCAAGTCGGCACCGTCGGCCACGCACTTGCCGATCTCACCCGGATGCTCGACCCGCCACGCCTGATCAGGGGTGCTTCGCAGAGCGCCCGCAGTCGTCAACCTCCAAGGAGAAAGACCGAAATGACCATCGACCCCAATGCCGGTGCGGCGATCGATGGCGACGCCGTCATCGAGACGAACGCGCCCGAACCGGAAACCCCCGATACGCCGCAGCCCGCACCGCAGGTCGCGGCGCCGGCGACCACCGACGTACCCACCACCGACCACACCGCGGAACGGTTGCGCGCCGAATATGCGGAGATCGCCGCCATTGCCGCCCAGGGTGCCCGACTGGGCGTCGCCATCGACGCCGCCGACGCCATGGCCAAGGGGATTGCGCCGCATGCGCTGCGAAGCTCCATCCTCGACGCCCTCGCGGCACGCGCCGAGGCGAGCTCTGTGGTCGCCGTGGCGCCGTCACCGGCCGGCTCGCCGGCATCGAACGGCGGCGAAAGCCCCATCGTGCGTCGTGCGCGTGAGCGCGCCTCGGCCAACCGCAGCTGAGGAAAGGAAGGATCATCATGACCGTTCTCACCATGTCGCCGACCCTTGGCGACCTGCTCAAATACGAGCTCAATGCGAGCTACTGCCGCGAGGCTGTGACCCTCAAGGCTGGCACGAACTACGCGCTCGGATCCGTCCTCGGCCGGATCACCGCCTCGGGCAAGTACCGCCTGTCGCCGGACGCCGAGGTCGTCGGAGACGAGGGTGCGGAGGTCGCAACGGCCGTCCTGATCGAGGCGGTCGACGCGACGGCCGGCGATAGGACCGGCCTCATGGTTGCCCGCGGCCCGGCGATCGTCTCCAAGGCGGCGCTCGTCTTCGACGCCTCCGTCGATGACGCGGCCAAGACGACCGTCAAGCACACCGAGCTGAGCTCTGCCGGTATCGTGCCGCGCGACACCGCCTGATCCGCGCTCGTCAGATCCAATCCGTCACCGGCTCCGAGGCGTCCGCCTTCGGGGTCTTTTTCATGCCCGTCGCATCCCAAGGAGACCCGACATCATGGTCGCCATGATCAACCCGTTCGACGCGGGCGGCTACTCGCTCGCCGAGATGACCCAGGCCATCAACATCCTGCCCAACGTCTATACCCGGCTCGGGCAGATGGGCCTGTTCCGCTTCGAGGGCGTGACCCAACGCTCCGTCGTCATCGAACAGGCCGAAGGCGTGCTAAACCTCCTGCCGACCGTGCCGCTCGGCGGTCCCGCCACCGTCGCCAACCGCGACACGCGCTCGATGCGTTCCTTCACGGTGCCGTGGATTCCCCACGACGACGTGATCACGCCCCAGGACATCCAGGGCGTGCGCGGTTTCGGCGTCGCCGACGCGGCCGACCCGCTCGCCACCGTCATGGAGCGCAAGCTCACTCGCATGCGGGTCAAGCACGCCCAGACCCGCGAGTACATGGAGGTCAATGCGTTGCGCGGCATCGTCAAGGACGGCGCCGGCACCACGCTCTACAACTACTTCACCGAGTTCGGGCTTTCCCAGCAGGCGGTCGATTTCGTGCTCGGCACCGCCGGTACCAACGTCCAGGCCAAGGTGCGCGAGGTGCTGCGCAAGGTCGAGACGGAACTCAAGGGCGAGACCATGACCGGCGTGTTGGCGCTCGTCAGCCCTGAGTTCTTCGACAAGCTGATCGGCCACGCCAAGGTCGAGGACGCCTACAAGTACTATGCCTCGACCGGCGCCCAACCGCTCCGCGAAGATACGCGCCGGCGCCTCCCCTTCGCCGGCATCATGTTCGAGGAGTACAACGCCACCGTCACCCTCTCCACCGGCGAAACCGAGACGCTGATCCCAGCGAGCGAGGGCATCGCGTTCCCGCTCGGCACCCTCGACACCTTCGTGACCTACGGCGCGCCGGCGAACCTGATCGAGACAGTCAACACCGTCGGCCTGCCGATCTATGCCCGGCAGATCGCACGTCACGACGGTAGCGCCATTGAGGTCAAGACCGAGGCCTCGACCCTACCGGTCAACAAGCGCCCGCGGCTCGCGGTGCGCATCCACACGAGCAACTGATGGGTATGAGCGCCTTCGCGAAGGCGATCGACGACCTGTTCGGCGATCCGAACATCGGCAGGGACGCTGTCTATACGCCCGATGGCGGATCGGCCGTGCCCGTGCGCATCATTGCCCGACGTGCGGACGAGATCACTGGCTTCGGCGA
>NZ_JBFWPA010000027.1:0-70809 GCF_050250235.1 Pseudorhodoplanes sp. | reverse complement strand
AACGCTTGCTGCCAGTGTCGCCCTTGAGAAGCGGCGCGGTCATGAGGTCTTCACCGCGGGCTTGGGAGCTTCGGGTTCATCGGCTTCGCTGCTCTTGCGACCGAAAACCTGCTGCCAGAGCCCGATCAGGCCGTTCGGAGCGATGATCACGAAGAATACCAGCAGCAGGCCGACGATCAGCAGGCTGACCGCCGACGAGATGGTGACGGTGGCAAGCTGCTGCAGCGTGCCGAGCAGAATGGCGCCGAGCAGCGGTCCGACCCAGCTTGTGGTGCCGCCGATCATCGGCATCGCGATGGCGTTCACGGCATAGGCAAGGCCGAAGGCCGACGACGGCTCAAGGAAGCCGATGTAATAGGGGAAAGGCGCCCCCGCCATGCCCATGAACGCGCCGGACAAGGTGGTCGCGACCAGCTTCAGCCTCAGCGTCGGCACGCCGGAGGCCTCGGCCGCCAGTTCGTCATCGCGGATGGTGGCAAAGCCGAAGCCGAGCCGCGATCGCTCGATCGCACGCGCGGTGGTGAGCGCCACCACCACGAGAACCAGCATCACCAGGAACAGGTATTCGATGTAGTTGATGCCGAGAACCGGCACGGTGGCCGGCCGGATCACATAGGCGCCGCGCGAGCCGCCGACGAAGTCCCAGTTCACGATCAGCGTCTGCAGCACCACGGCGAGCGCGAGCGTTGCGATCGCAAAGAACACGCCGCGCAGCCGCAGCGTCAGATATCCGGTACCGAGACCGACCAGCCCCGCCACGACGCCGGCCAGCAAGATCAGGACGGGGATCGGCGGTATGCCGACCAGCGCCGCGATATCCTCGGGCAGATGACGGTTCGCGAATGCGGGCAGCTTGGTCATCACCACCGTGGTATAGGCGCCGATGGCAAAGAAGGCGGCGGAGCCGAAATTCACGTAGCCGCAATACCCTCCGAGGATGTTCCAGGCCGTGGCGAGCACGATGAATTGCAGCACCACATAGCCCGCGAAGAACAGGTAGTCGTTGCCCAGGAGCCGCGCGGCGAAGAACGCAACGAGCGCAACGGCCAGCGATACGAGAAAGAACTGCCAGTTGCGCATTATCGCCCCAGAATGCCGGAAGGCCGGAAGGCGAGCGTGATCAGCAGGAAGCCGAACGCCACGGCGGGCGCCCAGGACGGTCCGTAGAAGGTCGAAGTGATGCTTTCCACGATGCCGAGCAGGAGGGCCGCGATCACCGTACCCGGCAGGCTGCCCATGCCGCCGAGCACGCAGATGGCGAATACGCGGCCGATATATTCGCGTCCCACCGAGGGCTCGACCGGCTGAATGATGATCAGCAGAGCGCCCGCAATCGCCGCGGTGGCGATCGAGATCGAAAACGCGATGCGCTTGATGCGGATCGGGTCCGCGGCCATCAGCGACAATGCGAGCTGGTCCTGCGCCACCGCCATGATGGCGCGGCCGGTGAAGGTCTTGGTCAGGAACAGCTGCAAGCCGAATACAAGCACCATCGAGATCACGAACGGCACCACCATGCGCATCGGCAGGTCAAGGAACGAGAAGCGGATCGTGGTGTCGATATAGCCGGCCTGCACGTAGCGATAGTCGACGCCGAACACCAGGATCAGCACGACTTCGGTGACGAACAGCAGCCCGAAGAAGAAGGCGAGCCCGCGCAGCGCTTCCTGCCCGCGTTTCTCGAACGAGACATAGTAGACCTGATAGATCAGCGAGCCGAGATAATAGAAGGCCGGCAGCACCAGAATACTGACGAGGATCGGGTCAAGTCCGAGCCGCTGGTTGGCGATATAGGCGATGTAGGAACCAAGGATGATGAAGGCCGGATGCGCGATGTTGACGATGTCGAGAATGCCGAACGAGATCGAGATGCCGACCGTCACCGCGGCATAGAAGCCGCCGAGCAGGATGCCTGCGATCAGGGCATTGATGAAAAGCTGTACGGGAAAATCCATGCCGGGCAATCCTCAACACGAAGGCCCGGTACGCCGGATGCATGACGCCATAACTCTCCCCGCCCGCGCTTGTTGGTTGTTCGGCGTCCGCCCTCCCGGCGGCCGCCGCTTGCGCTTTGAGGGCGGAGTATTGCCGCAAGCCGGAAGGCTTGGCTAGCGCATATTTGGCGCAGGGGTGCGTGGGCGATAATCGATCGACCCGCCCGCGCCTCTTGCGCTTCGCTGAGGTGGACCGCGGTTTGCGGGCACCGGCCTGCGAACCGCAATTCAGGGTCCTGAAAACTTGTGCAATTGCGCGCCATCCGGCAACGCGCCGCACGCCGCAAGGATTGCGCTGGCTGCGCCAGCCTGCGGCGATGCGGCATTGCGTAGCGAGACCCAGGCGAGAGCCGCTACGCTGCGGCCTTGCTTCGCACCTGCTCGGGCAGCGGCAATGCCTCGTTGGCCGAATTGAGGAACTCGATGGTCATGAAGACCATTTCCTTGTCCCCGAGATTTTCGAGGTCATGCACCTTGAACTCGCCTGCGGCGTAGGTCTCGTGCCGGGTCTCGCCGGGCTGGTAGGTATATTCCACCGTCGAACCGTCATGCACATGCTGGCGCCCGCGTCCGCCGGACACGGCGGTCCAGAAGTAATCGAGCACGTGGCGGTGGAAGCCGATTCTCTCCCCCGGCTGCAGCCGGATTTCCCACACCCGCACTCTTTCATTCTCCGAAAGAAGGCGGGAGCCAACGCACGGGTTCGGATTGGCGCGCTCGCGCTCGAATTCCTTCGCAAGGGCGTCCGGCCATGTCGTGTGGTCGGTCTTGAGGGCTGCTTTCTCCATCATGGTCATGGCCATGGCGGTTCCTCCTGTCTCATCATAGTGGTTACTATAGCAACTTTCGGGTCCCGGTGAAATGGCGCCTTCCGCAAAGCATGCCCAACGCCGCCGCCGTGTGACCGTGATCGGCGGCTCGATGAGCGGATTGTTTGCCGGTCTCATGCTTCGCGCGGAGGGCTGGGAGGTCGACCTCTACGAAAAGGTCGAAGGAGAGATGTCCGGCCGTGGCGCCGGTATCGTCGCGCAGCCGGAAATCCTTTCGGCGCTGAGGGCTCTCGGGGTCGACACCGGTGCGCTCGGTGTTGCGGTGCAGAAACGGCGGCTGTTCGATCCATCGGGGAGTCTCACCCTGGAAATCGATTGTCCGCAGGTGATGACATCCTGGGAACGGGTCTATCGCATCCTGCGCGACGCATTTCCGCAGGTGCATTATCATCGCGGACATTCGCTCGCGACGATCGAGCAGGACGGAGACGGCGTCACGGCGATCTTCGCCTCCGGCGAGCGGGTGACCGCAGATCTGCTGATCGGCGCCGACGGAATCCGCTCGACCGTGCGCGGCATTTGCGCGCCGGAGAGCCAGCCGCTCTATGCGGGCTATGCAGCCTGGCGTGCGCTGATCGCCGAATCCGCCATGCCGCCGCAGGTGCACCGGGATATCTTTCCGGTGATGGCATTCTGCCTGCCGCCGGGCGAGCAGATGCTCGGCTATCCGGTCGCCGGCCCCGATGACGATGTCCGGCCGGGCCGGCGCCGCTACAACATGATCTGGTACCGGCCCGCCGATGAACACACCGGGCTTGCCGCGCTGCTCACCGACGAGAGCGGAGCCCGGCATGCCATATCGATCCCGCCGCCCCTGATCAGCCGGGCCTCGATCGCCGCCATGAGAGAAGCGGCCGGTCGGCTTCTTGCGCCGCAATTTGTCGAGGCGGTGGGCCTTGTCGACCAGCCGATCCTGCAGCCGATTTTCGATCTGGTGTCGGACCGGATCGCGTTTGGCCGGATCGCCATCATCGGCGACGCCGCCTTTGTGGCGCGTCCGCATGTCGGTGCCGGCGTCGCCAAGGCTGCGGGCGATGCGGCGGCGCTGACGGCGGCGCTCGGCAGCACTGACGACATCACCGCTGCGCTTCGGCATTTCGAGGCGCAGCGCCTGCCGGAGGGTCTGCGCATGGTGCAGCGCGCGCGTCATCTCGGCGCCTATCTGCAGGCCGCGCGCAGCAGCGAGGAGGCGGCGCTGGCGGCGCGGCATTCCGTTGCGGAAGCGGTGCTGGAAGAAACCGCGACGCTTGATTTTCTGTATGCCTGATCAGGACGTCATGCGGGGCGCGACGAACCCTGGTTTTTCCTCTTCCCTTTCCTCTTTTTCCTTCTCTTCAATCCCGCCATCTTCTCCAGCACGCCGCAGACCGCTCCGGTATCCTGCTGGGCATAACCGACGGACAGCGCCGAGGCATAGATCGGCAGCGTCGCGGAAAACAATGGCGTCGGCACGCCGAGCTTGTTGGCGAATTCCCCGATTACCGCCATGTCCTTCTGCCAGAGATGGTTCTTCATGGTGGGCACCGAGTAATCGTCGTTCACCATCATCGGCCCGCGGATCTCGAACATGCGCGATTGGCCGGCGCCGCCATTGGCGAACTTGAAAATCTGCTCGGGATCGAGGCCGGCCTTCATGCCGAGCACCATGGCTTCGCCGGCCGCGACATTGTGGATCGCGACCAGCAGATTCGCGACATACTTCATCTTGCTGCCGTTGCCGAAGGCGCCGAGATTGTCGGTCTTGCGCGAGAAACCGGCAAACACCGGCATCACCCTTGCGATCGCCTTGGCGTCGCCGCTGGCATAGACCACCAGATCCTTGACGGCGGCTTGCGCACCGGTGCCGGAGACCGGGCAGTCCAGCATCGTGTGTCCCGCCTTGCGCAGCACCCGTTCGGCGGCAAGCTTGTCATCGAGCGCGAAGGTGGAAGCCTCGATCACGATGCGCGGCTTGACCTTCGCGTCCGCGATCTCCTGCACGACCGCGTGCAAGGCCTTCGCGCCGGGGAGGCTGGTGATGACGACCGGCACCTCCGCGATCAGTTCTTTCACACTGTCGGAAACGGACACCCCGGCTTTCGTCATCTCCTTGCGCCGCTTCGGGTCGGTATCGACGCCTGCGACGATCCAGCCGTCGGCGACCAGGTTGCGCGCAAATGCGCCGCCCATGATGCCGAGGCCGATAATGCCGACCTTGCCCTTCGACCCTGCTGCCACTTCAAGCCTCCCCGCATCTCCAGTTCTTGGCCGCGCGCATCCGTTACTATATGGCTTCTGGCGCGGGCGGTAGACCCGCGAAGTCGGGGGAGTCGTATGCGTCCGCGGGTTTATGTCACTCAGCCGATCGCCGAGAGCGCGCTGTTCCGGCTGAAGGAGATCGCCGAGGTCGAGGTCAACCACGATTCCAGCCGCATCCTGGCGACGCCCAAGCTGATCGAGGCGGCGAAACGCGCCGACATCATCCTCTGCCTGCTGCACGACACGATCGACCGCGATGTGCTAGCCGCCAATCCAAACCTCAAAGCCATCGCCTCGATGACGATTACGCCCGATCGCATCGACGTCGACGAGGCGACCACCCGCAGGATCATCGTCACCAACATTCCGGCGGTTGTGACCGACGCCACTGCCGACCTCGCATTCGGTCTCATGCTCGCGGTGGCGCGCCGGATCGTGGAGGGTGACAAGGTGGTGCGTTCGGGCGTGTTCCCGGGTTCCCAATCCAACCATCTTGCCGGCGTGGCGGTGAGCGGCAAGGTCCTCGGCCTGGTCGGCATCGGCCGAATCGGGCAGGCGATGGCGCGGCGCGCACGGGGCTTCGACATGACCGTGCTGTATTCCGACCCGCGCGGGCTGTCGGGCGATGAGGAACGCGCGCTTGGTGTGACGCCGGCCAATTTCGAGGAATTGCTCGGACAGGCGGACTTCATCTCGTTGCACCCGGCGCTCAATGACGAGACCCATCACATGATGGGGGCACGGCAATTCGCGCTGATGAAACGCTCGGCGTTTCTGATCAACACCTCGCGCGGGCCGATCGTCGACGAGAAGGCGCTGGCGCAGGCGCTCGCCGACGGGCGCATCGCCGGCGCCGGCATCGACGTATACGAGCACGAGCCGAAGATCGAGCGCGCCTTGCTCACCATGAACAATGTGGTGCTCACGCCTCATCTCGGCAGTGCGGTGATGGAATTGCGCGAGCGCATGGCGCATGTCGTCGTCGACAACATCGCCGCGATCGCCGAGGGTCGGCTGCCGCCGAATTGCATCAATCCGTCGATTTTCGCGCCCGGGGCGTGAGGCCGTTGCAGGTCAGGCGCCGGAGCCGGTAGCGGCCGCGATGTCTAGTCTAGCCGAGCCCCGCCAGATAGCGGTGAATCGCGGCTACCACCTGCGCGCCCTCGCCGATCGCGCCGCCGACCCGCTTGACCGAGCCCGACCGCACATCGCCGACTGCGAACACGCCGTGCATGCTGGATTGCAGCGGATTTTCGCCATGCCGGCCCGAGCATTCCCTGCCGGTCACCACGAAGCCGGCGCGATCCAGCTCGATGCCGCAATCGGCAAGCCAGGCGGTCGCAGGATCGGCGCCGATGAACAGGAACAGGTTGCCGATCGCGGCTTCCTCCTCCGCACCGCCCTTCCGGTTGCGCCATCGCACGCGCTCGAGCCGGCCGTCGCCGGCAAGCCCGACCACCTCGGTATGCGGCATCACTTCGATATTTGGCGCGGCCTCGATGCGGTCGATGAGGTAGCGCGACATGGTGGCGGCCAGTCCTTCGCCGCGCACCATGATGCGAACCCTGGAGGCATGGTCGGCCAGAAATACCGCCGCCTGACCTGCCGAATTGCCACCACCGACGAGGATGACGTCCTCATTCGCACACAGCCGCGCCTCGATCGGCGAGGCCCAGTACCAGACGCCGCGGCCTTCGTATGTTTCGAGATTGTCGATAGCGAGCCGCCGATAGCGTGCGCCGCTGGCAATCACCACGGCGCGCGCGCGGATGCGGCCGCCTTCGCCGGTGTCCAGCGCGAATGTGCCGTCGTCGCGCGTGCAGTCGAGCCCCGTGATAGGCATCGGCATGATGATCTCGCTGCCGAATTTCTGCGCCTGCACGAAGGCGCGGCTGACCAGCGCCATCCCCGATATGCCCGTTGGAAAGCCGAAATAATTTTCGATTCTAGCGCTGGCGCCGGCCTGGCCGCCATAGGCGCGCTGTTCCAGCACGATCACGGAGAGACCTTCCGAGCCGGCATAGACCGCCGTCGAGAGACCCGCGGGGCCGCAACCGACCACCGCGACATCGTAGAGCTTGTTCGGGTCGATCTGTTCCAGCATGCCGAGCGCATGGGCGAGCGTCGTGTCGTCCGGATTGCGCAGCACCTTGCCATCGGCCGTGATGACCAGAGGCAGATCGCCCGGCTGCGGTGCGTATTGGGCGATCACGTCTCGCGCTTCCGCGTCGGAAGCAGGGTCGAGCAGATGGTTTGGATAGGCATTGCGGGTAAGGAAATTCTCGATCCGCGCCACATCCACGGAATTCGGTGCGCCGACGATGACAGTGCCACCGACGCCGCTCTGGATCAGAGACACGCGGCGCAGGATCATCGCCCGCATGATGCGTTCGCCGAGCTCGGCTTCGGCGATCAGCAGGCGCCGCAGTCCCTCGGGCGGGATCACGACAGCCTCGACCTCGCCCTCCGCATGCGCGTCGACCAGTGACGGCTCGCCGGACAGCGATCCGACTTCGGCCAGGAACTGGCCGGGACCGCAATCGAGGATCGGCGTCACATGACCAAGCCCGTCGCGCTGGCTCGCGATCACATGACCGGACAGGACGATGTGCATGCCGCGCGGCTGACCCGTCAGGAACAGGGCCTCGCCGTCGGCGAAGCGGCGCGTCTCGCCGAAACGGCGCAGGCGCTGGAGCTCCTGCGGAGTCAGTGTCGGGAAGGCCTGCGCATAGCGAGCGTAGGTTTGCGGCGTGATCGCGACGCTTGTGGAGGGCAAGACGGCATCCCTTTCGTCTTGGACGCAATGCCTATTCCTAGTGCCATTCCGCTGCTGCGGCCATGCGGCTTTTGCTTATTCTGATGGCGTCTTGCGATGCCATCATGACCGGGCGTATTCCGCGCGACCCGCGGGCGTGGTACCTCCACGCCTGCAGGATCGACCCGGAGGCGCTGATGACAATGGTCACCACGATCGGACAGCTTGAGGCGATCTATGGCGTGCCCGCCGAGGCCTCGATCGTGAAGGAGACCGACCGCGTCACCGCCGAATACGCGCGCTACATCCAGGCGTCGCCATTTGCGGTGCTGGCGACCGCGGGGCCCGGGGGGCTGGATTGCTCACCGCGCGGTGACCGGCCGGGTTTCGTACGGGTTGCGGACGAGCGCACGCTGATGCTTCCGGACCGTCGCGGTAACAACCGGATCGACTCGCTTCGGAATATCCTGGTCGACCCGCGCGTCGCAATTCTGTTTCTCATTCCGGGTTCCGGCGGCACCGTGCGGGTGAACGGGACGGGGCGGATATCAATCGATCCTGCGTTGCTCGGCAGCTTCAGGATGGACGGCAAGCCGCCGCGCAGCGTCCTGATCGTGGATGTGCAATCGGTCTATTTCCAGTGCGCGCGGGCGGTGATCCGTTCGGACCTCTGGAATCCGGGCCGCCACGTCGACCCGGCATCGCTTCCGAGCGCGGGACAGATTCTCTCCGCCATCAGCGCCGCGCGCATCGACGGCGTGGCCTATGATTCGGCCTGGCCGCAGCGTGCCAAAGAAACCTTGTGGTGATCCGGTGACCAAAATCCTTGTCCTTGGCGCCAGCGGACTGATCGGGCAATTCGTGGCGGGCGATCTGATCCGGCGCGGTCTTGCGGTGACGGCGGCGGCGAGGCGGTTCTCTGCCGCCCAGCGCGATCTGTTCGGTGAGGCCGTGCGCGAGACGCCGATCGCAAGCCTCGATGTGCTGGGGCTCAAGGCGCTGATCGCGCAGAGCGGGGCGGACGTGGTCGTGAACTGCATCGGCGTGCTGCAGGATCAGCCCGGCAAGTCGACGCACGAGGCGCATGACGGCTTCATCGAGCGGCTGATCGCGGCCTTGTGCGCCATCGGGCGGCCCGTGCTGCTGATCCACACCTCGATTCCGGGCGAGGCCGGCGGCGATACCACGCCGTTCGCGCAGAGCAAGCGTCGCGCCGACGGGCTGATTGTCGAGTCCGGTTTGCCGCACGCGATCCTGCGCCCCGGCATGGTGATCGCGCCCGCGCCCTATGGCGGCAGTGCGATGCTGCGTGCGCTTGCGGCGCTTCCGGTCGACCTGCCGCAGGGCCTTGCGGAACGCCCGTTTCGTTATGTCGCGGTCGAGGACATCGCTGACACGGTGGCGCGCATCGCCGATCGCTGGAAGCCGGGCGAGCCGTATGCCGCCGTTTATGACCTGATGCATCCCGACCCGCACACCATGCAGAGCGTGATCGCACGGCTGCGCCACTGGCTCGGCGACGTCTGGCCGTGGCGGCTGCGGATGCCGGAATTCGCGATCGATCTCGGCGCGAAGGCCGGCGACCTGTCGTCGTGGCTCGGCTGGTCGCCGCCGATGCGATCGACGGCCATCGCTGAATTGCGGCGTGGCGTCCTCGGCGACCCGGCGCGCTGGATGACCGACATCGGCGTTTCGCCGCGCTCGCTCGATACGCTGCTGCATGAGCGACCCGCGACCGTGGAAAACCGCTGGTTCGCACGGCTTTACCTGCTGAAGGCGCTGATTGTCGCCGTGCTTGCGGTGTTCTGGCTGGTCTCCGGGCTGATCGCGATCACCGTCGCCTATGGCGACGCGCTCGACATGATGGAAAGGTCCGGGTTTCCGGGCGGGCAGTCGCATGCCTTCGTGATCGTGTCGAGCCTGACGGATATTGTCGTGGGCCTGCTCATCGCGTTTCGCCGCACGAGCCGGATCGGACTGGTGGCCGGCATCGTGGTCGCGGTCGGCTATATGCTGGGAACGGCGGTGCTGACGCCTGCGCTCTGGATCGAACCGCTCGGCGCGCTGGTCAAGACCGGACCCGCGATCGTGCTGATGATGGTCGCGCTCGCGATCTCGGATGATCGATGATCAGCCCGGACGATCCGCAGCTCAGGACGCTCGGTCAGGCAAGCGGACCGGCGCTGATACTCTATGACGGCGATTGCGTGCTGTGCTCAGGCTGGTTTCGCTTCGTCGCGCAGCGCGATGCGGAGCGCAGATTCCTGTTTACCGCGATCCAGTCGCCCTTCGGCCGCGCGCTGGCGGAGAGATACGGCATCGACCCCGACAATCCGCAATCCAACGCGGTGCTGATCGACGGCACGGTCAATCTGAAATCGGACTCTGCAATTGCCGCGATTTCCGCCCTGCCGGGCTATGGCTGGGTGCGGGTGTTCAGACTCGTTCCCAAGGCCCTGCGCGATCCGCTCTATTCCATGATCGCGCGCAACCGCTATCGCTGGTTCGGCCGCAACGAGGCGTGCTGGATGGGCGGCGCGCGTTATGCGGACCGGGTGATCGGCTAGTTCCGCGCTGCGCAGGCGTCGCGCGTCACCTTGGTCTCGCGGATGATTTGCGCGATCTCGGATGGCGTGAACAGGCCGAAATCCGAGGCGATCAGGCGGCGCTCGCTTGCATGCGTGCGCAAGCTCGCCAGCACGCGCGTCTTGATGGCATGTGCGTTCCGCAATGCATAAGCGCGCTCCTGAGTGCGCGTTGCGGAGCGCTTCCCGTCCGGCGCGTCGGACTGCTTGTCGGCCTTGACCGCGGTCGACAATTGACGAACCAGCGTGGTCGCTGCCTCCACAGCGAGCGCGCGGTTGTCGGGATCGCAAAGCATCCAGCCATTCTGGCGGTAGATGCAGTCGGCGACGTCGCCCCAGACCGCGGCAAATTGCGCCTCGTCGACCGCGTTCTGCTTGACGCCGGCCACTGAGGCGATGCGGGAGAAGCCGCTCGCGGTCTGCAGGATGCGGTACAGGTCGCCGGGCGGCACCCGGTCCACGTGCTCGAAGCCGAGCCGCGAGAACGGCACGCACAGCTTCAGGAGCGGGGCGGTCTCGGCGCGCCCGATGCGTTGCGATGACGTGTCGATCCTGATGCCGGCCGTCGCGCCGTCGCGCGGTGCAACCGGGACCATCTGCGTCTTGGCCTGAAGCAGCGTGGGCGCGCGTATCGCCCCGCTCACGCCCAGGAGCCCGATCCCGAATGCGATCACCGCGCCGAGAATGATCGGCAGCGGGCCGGCGGTTTTCTGCTGCTCCCAGGCCTGCCGCTCCCGCATCTCGTGGATCATTTTCATGAGGCGGTTCTCAGTCCGCGGCCTGCTGCCGATGTCGCTCGAGCTGCTCTCGCAATATGTGCGCTTATGCGGTCATGCGCGTTGCGCTTGTCTTAATGTGAATGATGACACTCCGCGACAACGGCTCGCATCGGCGGGATTATCGCGAATGCGCGGTAAAGGCATTCAATCGATTTTGAAGCAAGGCAGTCAAAGATGAGTAATCATAGCGGGCGTGACGTCGTGCCCTTGTAGAGAATGGGCCCGGTCGGCCGGCCGGTCGGAGAACCGCCCTCGGGTTCGAGCGTGATCTCGAACAACTGGTCGGGTCCGGTCGGCGGCAGCCTGTCGAGATCGAGCTGCACCGTTCGCGCGCGATCAATGAGGCCGACCGAGCGCGGCCCGACATTGCGGTCCCACAAGGTCCAGATTTCGAGCGCGCGTCCGGGCGGCACATTGATGTCGGTCAGCGGGATCATCTCGACGCGGCCATCGGCGAAGGCATTGACCACGGCGCCGGGCTGCCTGGTGTCATCGCTGACCAGAATGGCGACATAGACCGGCTTCCGTACCGCTTCGCGCGTCGCATAGGTGAGGGCAACCCCGGCGATGATCGCAAAGACAAGTGCAGACGCGAGCGAGGTCGCCGTGGCCGCGCGCAGCCCGTCGATCGAATTCCAGAGCCGTGCGAACCAGCCGGGTTGCGGGCGGCGTTCCGCTTGCGGTGGTGTTGCGATCCCGGCTTCGATCCGCTGCCAAATCGCTGGATCGGGCGGCAGGGCCGGCGCGGTCCGGTCTAGGTCTGAGAGACGCTCACGCCATTGCGCAACCAGCATCGCAAAGTCTGCGTCGGTTTCGAGGCGGCGCTCCGCCTCGGCGCGCTGCGCCGGATCGAGCAGGCCCGAGACAAACTCGGCGGCGAGGATATTGTCGCGCTCGGTCATCCCATGCACTCCTGCAGGGACAGCAACCCGCGGCGGGTCCAGCTCTTGGCGGTGCCGAGCGGCACGCCGAGCTTTCCGGCCAGTTCGCCGTGGCTCATGCCATGCGCATAGGCGAGGATCACGGCACTGCGCCGCTTGAGGTCGAGCTGCTCCAGGCAGCGGCGCAATGCGCTCGTCTCCGGCAGCATCGCGAATGCAGCCTCTGCCGAGGCTTCGGGCCATTCGCTGTCGCCGTCGGAGGCCGGATATTTCGCCTCGTCCTGCAACAGCGTCAGGGCGCGATTGCGCAGCACCGCATAAATCCAGGTACGGCCGATGCCGCGCGCCGGATCGAAGCTGCCCGCCAGACGCCAGATGCGCAGAAACGTCTCCTGCACAGCCTCCTCGGCGAGGTCGCGGCGGCGCAAGATGCGAAACGCAACGCCGGTCATGCGGGCGGATTCCATATCGAAGATGACGCGCAAGGCCGCGCGGTCGCCGCCGGCGCAGCGCAACAGCGCGGCGGTCAGCTGCGCATCGTCGGCCTGATCGTGCGGATCGGCTTGCGGCATCCGGAACGGTCCTGTTCGCGCCTGCCTATAGCAGCCCCTTTTCGAATTCTCGACGGGGATACCCGTCTGCCGCGGCATTTGGATGCACGGAACCACCAAAAAAGTTTTTCGGGGGCTGCATCCAAATCCGCATCCCGGCCGGTATCCGCCTCGACCCCGATCCTCCCGGGGCGAAAAACACAGGGAGTTTTGCAGATGACGTTCAAGACATTGCTGGCCGCAACCGCGGCGCTCACGGTTTCCGCTGTCACGGCGCAGGCCGCACAGGTCGCCGCGCTGATCGGCAACGATATGATCGCGATCGTCGATACCGGAGCCAAGAAGGTGACGAAGTCCATGAAGGTCGACGGCATCAGCGGGGCCCTCATCGGTATCGACGTGCGCCCGGCCGACAACATGCTCTATGGGCTCGGTGCGGATGGCGCGGTCTACACCATCGGCATGGACGGCAAGGCGACGAAGAAGTCGAAGCTCGAGACCATGCTAAAGCCCGGCGTCTGGGCGACCGTCGATTTCAATCCGGCTGCCGACCGGCTGCGCGTGATGGGCAATGACGGCACCAGCCTGCGGGCCAATGTCGATGACGGCAAGGTGGTCACCGATGGCAGCCACAAATATTCCGACGGCGATGCCAGCAAGGGCAAGACCCCGAAGATCGGGGCCGGCGCCTACACAAACTCGGTGAAGGGCACCAAGCAGACCGATCTGTACAACATCGATCTCGGCACCGGCGCTCTGGTCAAGCAGGTGCCGCCGAATGACGGCGTGCTCAACACCGTGGGCATGCTCGGCGCCTCGCCCAAGATGATCGCGTTCGACATCTGGTCCGACGGCACCAGGAACGAAGCCTGGGCGATGACCGGTGCCGACCTGTGGTCGGTCGACCTTAAGACCGGCAAGGCCACAAAGGCCGCGACCATCGAGGGCGTGAAAGGCGACGTGAAGGACATCGCCATTCTGCCGGCGATGTAACCCAGTCCGCATTCCACCACTTCTCGTCCGGCCTACGCCACGTCACCCAGCGCCGGTCGTGAGGAGGCGCGCCGCGGCGAGTGCCGGGTTTCCGAAATTCGGTACACCGCCGCGGCGCATTCTGACTTCGGAAACCAGACGGCACTCGCAACTCAATAGCTCCATTGCCGCTTTTCGATTTGAAGTTCCTTCGCCGGTTCGCTTCTATCGCTGCAGGAACTTCAAATCGGCGGCACTGGGTCCCTCTGGGCGCGGCGCTTTATGCCGCGGCCAGCAGCAGTTCGGTGAGCCGGTCCGGCATGTCGATCATCGCATCGTGCCCGCATGGCATGTCGTGCACATTCCAGCCGCGGTCGGTACGCAGCCGCGCCGCGATGGCGTCGAAGCCGCCCGAATTGAAGCCCCTGGCGCGGATATAGGTCTTCTTCGCGATCTTCTCGCGCGCGCCGGTGAGCTTCAGCGGATCGCCATAGGTGCCGATCGGCTGCGGAGTGCATTTCCTGTCGACGAAGGCGCGGTCCTCTTCGTTGACGTTGAAATAGGCGGCGCTCGCCGGCGGAATGCCGAGATCGCCGCGCCTGATTGCGGCGTTGACATTGTCGCGCAGGCCCTGCCGCGACATACTCATGATGGTCGCACCATTCGGCGGCACGAACGCATCGAGGAAAACGATCGAGGCGAGCTGCGGCAGCACTTTTTCGGCAACGCCGGAGATGACCAGGCCGCCATAGGAGTGGCCGACGAGTACCACGCGCTGCAGATCTTCGAAGCGGATGATGTTGGCGATGTCGTCGATATGGGTGGTGACGGTCGGCCGCGTGCCGATCAGATGGGAGCGGTCGCCGAGCCCGGTGAGCGAGGGCGCATAGACCTTGTGGCCCTTGCGTTCGAGCCGGTCCGCGACTCGGCGCCAGCACCAGCCGCCACGCCAGGCGCCATGGACGAGCAGGAAGCTGCGTCTGTCGTTTTGGGAGATCGCGGGAGACGCCAGCGTGGAGGCGGTGACCGCCGTGCCGGCGATCAGCGAACGGCGGGTGAGGGAAGTGTGTGTGTCATGCATTGCTGCGTTCGCTCCATGCGATCAGCATACACAAACCGAAACGAACCGGCCCCACCCGGATCACAATGCCCGCATCCGCTGGATCGCCCAATAGGTGAGGGCGCCGGCCCCGGCCGCGAGCGCCAGCGCGTACCAGGTGCCGCCCGGAGTTTCCAGAAATGGCAGGTCCCTGGTGTTCATGCCGAAGAAGCCGGTGACCAGCGTCGGCGGCAGAATACCGGCGGTCAGAATTGACAATGTCAGCAGGCGCCGGTTGGTCAGTTCGGCCATGCGGCCCGCCAGCTCTTCCTGCAGCAGACGCGCCCGGTCGTGAATGGCCGACACCGAATGATCGAAATCGTCGATTTTCTGCGCCAGCGACTGAACCGGTGCGGCGAGCTCCGGCATGGGGCCGGTCACGCGCAATTCCAGCCGGTGAAACAGTCCCCGCATCTGCGTCAACTGGCGATGCACGCGCACGGAGTCGCTCCGCGCGCGGGCGATCAGCTGTGATTCATCGCCGCGCGGGCTGTGTGCGATGCGCTCCTCGACCAGATCGAGGTCGTCGCCGATGCGCTCCGCAAGCCTGCCGATGACGTCGGCGAAATGGTCGATGATGGCGTCGAGCAGCTCGATCGGCGCCGTAAACAGCGTGCCGGCCGTGATTGCGCGCCGCACATTCTCCACCGAGCGCAGCGGTATCCGTCGCATGGTGACAAGAAGCCGGCTGGTCATGGCGAAACGCAGCCGGGTCAGGTCCTCGGTCGGATGGTCGAACTCGAGATGCAGTTCGGGAATGACGCCGACGATCTCACGGCCATAGATTTCGATGCGCTGATGGTCCTCGTCACCGAGCATGATCTCCCGCACGATCTCGCTCAGCGGTGCATGCTGGTCGATCCAGTGACGGCAGCGGATGTCGGCGCGGGAAAGGTGCACCCAGACAAAACCCTCCGGGTTCTGCAGTGCCTCGTCGAGGTCTTGCGGCCGCAGGGCCCGTGCCTCTCCCTCGGAATCGAAATGGAAGGCAGAGATGATGCCGGCGGCCGGCGTGCTGTCGACCGGAGGCTGTGCGAGCCTGTTCATCCGAGCGCGATCCCGATTTGCGGGGTGATCGCGCGGGGCTAGATTCTCTGTGTGACAGTCTGACGACAGGATCTGGTCAGCCGCGCTGGCGCTTCCATTCCTTTTCCGGCTCCTTGGCCCCTGCGCGGCGAAGCGACTTGATCTGGAGCGGAATCTGGCCGGATTTTTCCGCAATTTCGCGATCCTGCCGTTCGATAACGTGACGGGCCGGGTCGTCGCCATCAAGGCCGCCCAGTTCCTCGGCGGGGACTCGGCGGTTCGAGCGCTGGCTGCCGTCCTCGTAGATTACGTCGAACAGCACAAATTCGGCCCGTTTGGTCGGCTTGCGCGCCATTTTTGTTCTCCTTTTCGTGCGCCTGAATGTTCCGAAGCACCCGTCCCGTCCTGTCGGCGGTGCTTCTCCGTCTCGGCTTGTGCAGATGGCCCGATACGGCGGACGCACGACTCGGGACGTTGCTTATATGCGCAATGAAACGAAGTGCCGCAACCGGGCCGGGGCCGGCTCATGCGAGCCATTCGGTCAGGTCATGGGCCCCGTCGTGCAGGTTGGGGCCCTATTCCGCCGCCGCAAGATCGGGGGAGTCGATGAAGCCGCCGGACTGGCGGCGCCAGAGCGAAGCATAGTGCCCGTCGGCCGCAAGCAATTCGTCATGCGTGCCCTGTTCGACGATGCGGCCCTTGTCGAGAATAACGAGGCGGTCCATGCGCGCGATGGTCGAGAGCCGGTGCGCGATCGCGATCACGGTCTTGCCCTTCATCAATTCGTCGAGGCTCGACTGGATTGCGGCCTCGACCTCGGAATCGAGCGCGGAGGTGGCCTCGTCGAGCACCAGAATCGGGGCGTTCTTCAGGATCACGCGGGCGATCGCGATGCGCTGGCGCTGGCCGCCGGACAGCTTCACGCCGCGCTCGCCGACCTGCGCGTCGTAGCCGTGGCGGTGGCGCCAGTCCTCCAGGCCAAGGATGAAATCGTGCGCCTGCGCGAGCTTCGCCGCTGCGACCACCTCGTCGTCGCGGGCCGAAGGACGGCCGTAGCGGATATTGTCGCGGATCGAGCGGTGCAGGAGAGAAGTGTCCTGCGTGACAACGGAAATCTGGGTGCGCAGCGATTCCTGCGTGACCTCCGCGATGTCCTGGCCGTCGATCAGGATGCGTCCGTTCTCCAGCTCGAAAAAGCGAAGCAGCAGGTTGACCAGCGTGGATTTGCCGGCGCCGGAGCGTCCGACCAGACCGATCTTCTCGCCCGGCTTGACGGATAGCGACAGGTCCTCGATCAGGCCTTTCTCGCTGCCATAGCCGAAACGGATATCCTGAAACGCGATGGCGCCGCGCGTGACATTCAGTTCTTTGGCATCCGGCTTGTCGGTCAGGCCGAGCGGGCGCGCGATTGCGCGCATCCCCTCCTGCACGACGCCGATATTCTCGAAAATGTCCGTGATCTGGTAGGCGACCCAGCCGGCCATGTTCACGATCTGCCAGGCGAGCGGCAGCGCCATCGCAACGGTGCCGACCTGCACCTTTCCCAGCGTCCACAGCCAGATCGACAATCCCGCGACCGATACCACCATTGCGGCATTCAGGGTTGCGAGCGTCAGCGTGAACAGCGTGTTGAGACGCAGGGAGGCGTGAAACAGTCCGGTATGCGTCTCGATCGAGTTGCGTACATAGGCGTCCTCCTCGCGCGAGCGGGCGAACAGCTTCAGCGTCAGGATATTGGTGTAGGTGTCGACGATGCGCCCGGTCATGATCGAGCGCGCCTCCGACACTTCGACCGAGCGGTCGCGCATGCGCGGCACGAAAATGCGCAGCAGCAACGCATAGCCTGCGAACCAGACCAGGATCGGCAAGGCGAGCCACGGATCGGCCGACGCCAGCAGCAGCATGGCGCTGGTGCCGTACACCAAAATGTACCAGACCGCCGTGATCATGGAGACCAGGCTCTGGCGGATCGCAGGGCCGGTCTGCATCACCTTGTTGGCGATGCGGCCGGCGAAGTCGTTCTGGAAGAACGCCCAGCTCTGCCGCACCACATGCCAGTGGCTCTGCCAGCGGATCAGATTGGTGACATTGGCGGCGATCGCCTGATTGGCGACGATGTTCTGCGCGGTGAGCGCGAGCGGTCGCAGCACGACCAGCACCAAAGCCATGCCGAGCAGGAGATGCCACCATTGTGCGAACAGCGTGCCGGGATCGTTGGCCGTCACCAGCGTCACAACGCGGCCGATAAAGACCGGGATCGTCACGTCAAGCAGGGCAACGATGAAGCCTGTCACGAACAGCGCCGCGAACAGCCCCTTCGCCTGGCGCGCGAAGTGCCAGTAGAACGCGGCAAGGGTCGGCGGCGGCTCCGGGTTGTCCGGCAGCACCGTCGGCTGCAGCGCTTTTTCAAACCACCCGAACATGAGGCGTCCAAATACAGCAAAGGCGGCGCCGCGGCGCCGCCTGGCTCGATCGCGATCTCATCGAATGCCGCTGGTTAGGCCGGCTTCATGTCGAGAGGATGGCGATTGCCCGCCGAAGGGCTCGCCAGCGTGGCCGCCGGGAGGTCGTTCAGCGCTTGCAGGACGTCTCGGGGGTCATGGCCGCGGGGTCGCCCGGGCCGGCAAGTACGCCGGTGAGCGATGACGTTTCGGCCGCGTCGTCCGACGTTGCGCCTGGGCGCAGGCGCCGCTGCAGATAGTAATTGGTCAGACCCACCATCAGCTTTTCACGGGCGTGCTCGGCGCAATTCCGGTCGATCACGGCGATCACCGGATTCACAGTCATCTCCTCGCCGTGCTCGGCTTCGCGTTCTGCAGCCGCATAACCGTCAGTTGTCGACTCCGAAACCGGACCGCGCAGGGCCGCCGATGTCGTCACGACGAGAGTGGCGAGAAGCATGCCCCCGGCGAGGACGCCGACCGGACCGACGGCCGGCTTTTCTGGCTTCTCGCTTGGGGGTTTGCGATCGCGGAACAGAGGCCGCGGCGGGAACAGCCAGAGGTAAGGAGGAGACGACTTCAGCAGCGAGATGAGTTTCATGGTCTTCGGCCCTGCGACAGCAGCGCTATACCGAAGCCACGGCTTAAGCTCGCTTAAGACGCAAGAGCGATCCGCGAGCAGGGTGACGCCGACGCTAATGCAATCGTTCAAATTGCGCGTGTCGTGATGACATGCGTGACGCGCGATCACTTGGCGCAAAAAAACGGCCGGCTTGCGCCGGCCGTGCAGAGCTACCCAAAAACAGTCAGACGATTCCTACCGGTGCTGGACCACGATCTTGGTGCCAACCGGCACGCGCGCATACAGATCCTCGATCTCGCTGTTCACCAGCCGGAAGCAACCCGACGATACCGCATGACCGATGGTCTCCGGCGCGTTGGTGCCGTGAACGCGATACACGGTTGTGCCGATGTAAAGCGCGCGCGCCCCCATCGGATTGCCGGGGCCGCCGGCCATGAAGCGCGGCAGATAGGGCTGGCGCTGGATCATCTCGGGCGGCGGGGTCCAGTCCGGCCATTCCGTCTTGCGCGAAATCTTGTGGATGCCGCCCCAGCGGAAGCCGTCGCGGCCGACACCGACGCCGTAACGGATCGCGCGATTGTCGCCCTGCACGAGATAGAGGAAACGGTCATGCGTGTTCACGATGATCGTGCCGGGCGCCTCATGCGTGCGGTAGAACACCGCCTGCTTCCGGAATTCATAGGGCAGCGAGAACCCCTCATTGCCGTCAGAGCCGGGATCGCGGTCGCGAATCGTCGGCGACGGGACCTGACCTGCTCCTTGGCCGATGACCGGCGCAGGCAGGGCGCATGCAACAACAACACCGGCACATGCCAGCAAACGCATCCAGTTCATGTCGGAAACCCGGCTCCCCGAATTAAATATTGACGTAACTCTGACCGAAATATGTGGCAAAATTCAATACAGATGGCGGTCAAGACGTCGGGAGCGGGGCCGGTTTGGTGTAATATTACCGTAAATGATACGGTACCGGCCGCGCCAGAACGCGGCCGGAATCTCAAAAAGCCGGCGGGCCGCTATTGCGGGCCGGGACCGGCGCCGACATAGCCCGAAATTTTCCAGCCGCCGGCGTCCTTGACGTAGCAAAGCTGGTCGTTTCCGAGCGCAGAAAGAACATCGGCCGAGATGTAGCCGACCTTGCCGGACGGGGTCACGACCCGGACCAGCGGCACCTCGTTCGGAGATGCGGGGGCGGCCTGCTTCGGATCCGGCATGATGCGGATCAGGACCGTGCCGAGTTTCTCGATCACCGGCGCATTGGCGCGCGGCGCGCTGCGGACCTCGACGCTGGTATCCAGCGGATAGACAAATTCGCCCGGATCGGCGCCGGTTGCCTTTGACACCTCTTCGAGCTGCTTTTCGTCAAGTTCCGGGTCAGCGGGCCCGCAGATCACGCCCTGCTTGCCGGGATATTCACCGGCGGTGGGATCCTGCGCGTAGCCCTGCAGCATATCCCAGCCCACCGGTTCCTTCCCTGCGAGTCCGATTGCGGCCGAGAGATTGTCGATCCCGGATTTTTTCTTGTCGGCCTGGTCGCCTTTCTCACCGTCCCAGAAGAAACCCTGCGCAACCACCAGCCTGGCAAGCCCGGCGCGGTCCTTTTTCGCGGCAACTTCGCCGAGTTGCTTGCGGAATGCTTCGAAACTCGGGTCTTTGAACGGGCCCGGCAGCTTGACGGCGATCGGGGTGTAAGGCCTTGCCGGAGCGGGCGGCGGCGGCCCCTTCTGCGCCGGCTGTTTCTGTTGGGCCTGCGCGCCGAACGGCGCTGCGATGAGGAGAGCTGCTGCAATGATGATCGCGTGGCGCATCTTGATTCTCCGAAAGGACGGTCGACTCTAGAGGTTTCGCCATGAAAATGCGACGGTCGTGCAACGCTGCGCTGAACATTTTCGCGGCAGGGCCGGGCAGCGCATATCGGCGGTGACCAGTGCTAGAATCAAATGTCGTTCACGCCAACGGTTGCCGCATGACATTCACATCTCCCCATCTCCTGCCGATCCTGCTGCTGCTCGGTTCCAACATTTTCATGACACTCGCGTGGTACGGTCATCTGCGGTTCAAGGAACAGCCGCTGCTGATCGTCATCTTCGTGGCCTGGGGTATTGCGTTCGTTGAATATTGCATGGCTGTCCCGGCCAACCGATGGGGCAGCGAAGTCTATACGACCGCGCAACTCAAGACGATCCAGGAGGTGATTACGCTGGTTGTGTTTGCCGCCTTCTCGGTGGTCTATCTGAAAGAGCCGTTTACCTGGAATTATGCGGTCGGCTTCGCGTTCATCGCGATCGGAGCGTTCTTCGTTTTCCAGAAATGGTGATCATTTCGCCGGGGTCAGCCGCAGGATTCGTCCTGCGGCGTTGTCGGTGACGAGATAAATCGCCCCGTCGGGCCCGGTGCGCACGTCGCGGATGCGTTCATTGAGCTGGCGCAGCATGCGCTCTTCGCGCACCACTTTCTCACCGTCGAGTTCGAGCCGCACCAGCGTCTGCGTCCGCAATCCGCCGATGAAGGCATTGCCCTTCCATTGCGGGAACATGTCGCCCGTATAGATCGTGAAACCGGACGGCGCGATCACCGGCGTCCATTGCCGGATCGGCTGCTCCATGCCGGCCTTGTGCGTGCCTTCGTGAATCTTGGCACCGCCGTAATTCACGCCATAGCCGATCACCGGCCAGCCGTAATTCCTGCCGCCTTCGGGAATGTTGATCTCGTCGCCGCCCTGCGGACCATGCTCGTGCATCCACAATTTCCCGGTCGACGGATGCAGCGTCGCGCCCTGACTGTTGCGGTGGCCGTAGCTCCAGATTTCCGGTCTGGCCCCGGCGCGCCCGACGAACGGATTGTCCTTCGGGACCGAGCCGTCGGGCGCGATCCGGATCACCTTGCCGAGATGGTTGTCGAGGGTCTGCGCGAGGTCGCGCGGACCGAAATGATCCCCGGTGGTGAGAAACAGGTTGCCGTCGCGCGCCTGCACGATTCGACAGCCATAATGCAGTCCCCGCGAGGGAGGGCCGTCCTGCCGGAAGATGCGCCGCATGTCGGTGAGCCGCGGTCTCTCGCCAGCTTCCAGCCTGGCACGCGCAAGTGCCGTCTGAGCGCCGCCGCCTTCGACCGGATCGGAATAGCAGAAATAGATCGTGCTGTTGTTCGCAAAGTCGCGGTCGACGATCACATCGAGCAGCCCGCCCTGATTCTGCGAAAGCACTTTCGGCACGCCGTCAATCGGGGCCGACAGCGTACCGTCGCGGGTCGCGAGCCGCATGCGGCCGGGGCGTTCCGTCACCAGCATGCGGCCGTCCGGGAGAAATGCGAGTGCCCAGGGATTTGCCAGGCCTGAAACGATCGTCTCGACGCGAATGTTGCCGAGGTCTGAGTTCAACACCTGCTGCGCCTGCGCCGGGAGCGCAGCACATGCGAACAGCAATGCGATCGTGAAAGCTTTCATGCCGACCACTCTTGAAAACCGACCCGCACCAACGTTAGGGGCGCGGATCGCGTTCCGAAAGAGCGCCGTGATGCCGCATGGCCCCGATCACGGCATTGCGATCCGCAAGAGATCAGGTCCTGCGGGTGATCGCGGCGGTGATTCCGCCCATGCCGGCAAGGAGCAGGCCCAGCAGAAGCGCGAGAGGAACAACGCCTTCGCGTCCCTGCGCGATCACCCTGAAGGTATCGGCGCGCGCGGTGCCAATCGCCACCGCGGTCACGGCGACCAGAATGCAGATCACAAGCACGGCGGTCATCAGCAGATGCGCCAGTGCGAGCTTGCGTTTCGTCAACGGCCGGGCGTTGCGATCGGGAGAATGGAATCCGATCCCGGCGATCCGATCCCGTGTCATGGCAATAGCTCCGAAAGAGCGAATCAGGCCCCTGGTGGCAATATCGTACGGGATGCAGGCTTCGCCCCGGCCGGAAAGCGGCGCAAGCCGTCAGCTCTGATGGCGATTTGATGACAATGCGTTAACGACACCTTAACCGTTAACGCACAGTTAACGGTGTCACTCTGCCGCGACTTTCAGCTGCTCCGGCCGATGATCCATGGCGACATGTTGCGGCTCGGCGGTGACGCGGGCGAACCAGTCGCGCAGGGCCGGGAACGGACGCAGGTCGAAATCGCATTCCTCGGCGAGATGGGTGTACGAATAGAGCGCGACATCGGCCACCGAATAGCGGTCGCCCGTGACGAAACGATTTCGCGACATGTGCTTGTCGAGCAGGTTGAGCGAACGCTGCCCTTCTTCCATCCAGTCGTCGAGCGAGTGCTGCTGCAGTTCACGTCCGCCCTTGACCAGGCACAGCCAGAAATAGGCGGCGCCGATACTCGGCACGACCGCGTGCTGCTCGAAGAACATCCATTGCAGCACGCGGGCGCGTTCGAGCGCAGTCTTGCCATCGAGGTGGGAATCTTCCGCCAGGAACCACAGGATGGCATTCGACTCGGCGAGATAGCGGCCGGGCTCGATCTCGAGCAGCGGAATCTGACCGTTCGGATTCTTGGCGAGGAAATCGGGTGTGTGGGTTTCGCCCTTGAGGATGTCGACTTCGACCAGCGCATGCGGAATCGCAAGCTGCGCCAGCGCAAGGCGCACCTTGTAGCAATTTCCCGAGCGCTGCATCGAGTAGAGCGTATACATGCGCAAAGCGCTCCACGAAAAATGTTGGTCGAGTGTTCAGGCCATCGTAGCATGACGCGCGAGACACAAGAAGAAAAGCTCGGCCTTTGCAAGGCGGCCAGGCGGCACCTCATCATAAAGTGACGTTCATTGCGTGACGGTGCGTTGCAGCGAAATAAATGTTTCGTGTTTTCTGCATTCGCTTCAATGTGAGGATGGCGCGTTGCAATCGGTCATCCGGCGTACCGGAACGAGGGCGTTGTGGGCCAGACCATCACCCGCCGTCATCCATTCATCACCGAATGTCGCTTGCAGCGCAGCAAAATGGGCATTACCAAGCCACCGCAATCCTTGGAATCGCATCTGCAAGCCAAGTCCGGAGACCCGTCCCAATGGCCTTCCTCGCCGACGCGCTCGCCCGCATCAAGCCGTCCGCCACCATCGCGGTGACCGACAAGGCGCGGGCGCTCAAGGCCGCCGGCCGCGACGTGATCGGGCTGGGTGCCGGCGAACCGGATTTCGACACGCCGGCCAACATCAAGGCCGCCGGCATCAAGGCGATCGAGAGCGGCAAGGCGGCCAAATACACCGCCGTCGACGGCATCCCGGAGCTGAAGGCTGCGATCTGCGCCAAGTTCAAGAAGGAGAACGGGCTCGACTACAAGCCCTCGCAGATCATCGTCGGCACCGGCGGCAAGCAGGTGCTGTTCAACGCGCTGATGGCCACCATCAATCCGGGCGACGAAGTGGTTATCCCGGCGCCGTATTGGGTCAGCTACCCGGAGATCGTGGCGCTGCTCGGCGGAACGCCGGTCCCGGTCGTGACCACGATGGCAACCGGCTTCAAGCTCACGGCGGAGCAGCTCGAAAAGGCGATCACGCCAAAGACCAAGTGGCTGATCTTCAACTCGCCGTCGAACCCGACGGGTGCTGCCTATACCCGCGACGAGATCAAGGCGCTGACCGACGTGCTGATGAAGCATCCGCAGGTCTGGGTGCTGACCGACGACATGTACGAGCACCTCGTCTATGACGACTTCAGGTTCACGACGCCGGCGCAGGTCGAGCCGCGGCTCTATGAGCGCACGCTGACGCTGAACGGCGTCTCCAAGGCGTATTGCATGACCGGCTGGCGCATCGGTTATTCCGGCGCGCCCGAGCATCTGACCAAGGCGATGGCGATGCTGCAGTCGCAATCGACCTCGAACCCGTCGGCGGTGGCGCAATGGGCCGCGGTCGAGGCGCTGACCGGTCCGCAGGACTTCATCGCCAAGCACAACGCGATCTTCAAGGAACGCCGTGACCTGATCGTGTCGATGCTCAACCAGGCCAACGGCATCCAGTGCCCGAAGCCCGAAGGCGCGTTCTACGTCTATCCGTCCTGCGCGGGGACCATGGGCAAGACCGCGCCTTCGGGAAAGACGCTCGCGACCGACGAGGATTTCGTGACCGAATTGCTGGAGACCGAAGGGGTGGCGGTGGTTCATGGCTCGGCCTTCGGCGCGGGACCGGCCTTTCGGATTTCCTACGCGACCAAGACCGAAGACCTCGAAGAGGCCGGCAAGCGCATCCAGCGCTTTTGCGGGAACCTGAAGTGACTGCAGCGAACGGGTGCCCCCGCAGCCGGCCCGGGGTTTCCTGCGTCGCATTGTCCGAAAATTGGCGGAAAGGTGTTGTCGCCTTTGATACGGAAGCCGGCTAATTTCCGCCCGACTTCCGGCGCCTGATCGCCGCCTGCCGTCCATCATTCTGCAAGCAAAGGGAAACGCCCATGTTCCGTTCCGCGCTCATTGCTGCGTTGCTGTTGATCACCGCCCAGGCGACGCCGGCGTCCGCGCAGCAAGTTCAGGCCGGCGTTCTGGAATGCCGAGGCGGAGGTTCGATCGGCTTCGTGATCGGCTCGGTCACCGAACTGAGCTGCGTCTATAGGCCCGACTTCGGTCCGCGTCAGCCATACCGCGCGGTTCTGCGGCGGGCCGGCGTCGATCTGGGCGCGACCGCAGTGTCTGGTCTCGTCTGGGGCGTGTTTGCCCCGACCCAGCAGATCGGGCTCGGCGACCTCTCGGGCAATTACGGCGGCGTGACTGCCGGCGCCGCAGTCGGCGTCGGGCTCGGCGCCAACGTGCTCTATGGCGGCTCCAACAATTCCTTCGCGCTGCAACCCCTGAGCGTTGAAGGTCAGGTCGGGCTGAACATCTTCGGCGGCATTGCCGGGCTGGAACTTCGCTTCGCTCCGTAAGCAAAAAAACTCGGCTTATTCCCGCGAAAGCGGGAATCCAGAGAGCCAAGAATGAGCTGGTCCCCGCTTCCGCAGGGACGAGCGGTTATGATCGGAACACGATGCGCCCATCGACACCGGTGCGCACCGTCTTGATCTTTTCCAGATACTCGATGACGGCATTGGTCATCAGCGGGCCGTCGTGGCCCGGAACGATCTCGCGTACGTTGTTGAACATCTCGTAGCCGTCGCCGCCGCGCGACATGAAGTCGTTGGTCGCGATCCGGTAGATTCTGGTGTCGTCGAGCGGCTTGCCGCCGACTTCGGCCGACAGGACGCGCTGACCGACCGGCCGTGACGGATCGACCACGACCTTCATTCCTGAAATCTGCGGGAAACGGCCGGCGGCGCGCGGCAGCAGGCTGAATCCATTTTCGAGCGCGGTGCGGACCGACTTGCCCGACACGTCCAGCACCGAGATGTGATTGTTGAACGGCAGTTCCGCCATGACGTCGCGCCGGGTGATGGTCGAACCCGCCGGATAGAGGCGGCCGCCGCGGATGCCGCCGCCGTTGGTGATGGCGATTTCGGCGTCCGCCTCCGCTCTCATCGCATCGGCGATCAGGTTGCCGATCGCCGCTTCCCGGGTGCGGACCGTAGCGTTGCGGCTGTCGAGTTCGACCGCCGTGGTAGCGATTGGGATATCGAGCGCACTCGACAGCTTCTTCTCGTAGGCGTCGACGACTGCGAGCACCTCGGGATCCGGCGCCACGTTGCGGGTATCGATGATGCGAAATTCCGGTTGCCATATCACCTCGCGGCGTCCGTCATTGGTGCGCGTTGTGAAGGTGACATCGATGCAGGTGACGAAGTGGGCGTCATAGCTCGACTCGATTGCGGCGGTGCGACCGTCATAATTGAGCCAGAGATCGTGATCGTGTCCGCTCAGGATGATGTCGGCCGCCTGCCGGCGGTACATCGCCTCGTCCTTGGCGCGGTCGGTATGAACGCAGGCCACCACGATATCGGCACCCTCCTTGCGCAAGGCGGCGGCCTGCTGCTCGATGGTATCGACCGCCCGGGGAAACTTGAGGTCGCCCGGGCTCGACAGAATGACGGCCTCCTCGTCGGTCGCGGCCGCGATCCCGACGCGGATTCCGTCGATCGTGAGGATGGCGCGCTCCCGCATCCCGGCCGCGAGCGTGCCGTCAGGATTGAGGATGTTCGCGCAGTAGATCGGGAATTTCGCCTCCGCCATCCGCTTGAAGAAAATCTCCTTGCCGAAATCGAACTCATGATTGCCCGGAACGAACACGTCGGGCGCGATCATGTTGGTCAGCACCATGATGTGTTCGCCCTCGTCGATGCCGGACATCAGGGAGGGTGACAGCGTGTCGCCGGCATGCACGAAAATCACCGGCCCCCTGGCGCGCTCGGCCTTCACCACGGCAGCGAGTTTCGCGAACCCGCCCCGCGCCGTGCCGTCCGGGGCCGGCTCGGCGCTCATCTGGTAGATGTCGTTGACCAGCACGAATGTCAGCCGCGAGCGGCTGGTCTGGGCTGGCGAAAGGCGTGGAAGGCTTGCAATCAGCGCGATGGCGGACGATCCAAGCAGCAGCAGGCGGCGGGTGATGGTCATTTTCATGATTGATTTCCGGCAGGCAGGTGTGGCTTAGCATGGCGCCATGAACGACGCATCGCCAGACGCAGTCGCGAGGGGGTACCGTCCTGCCGGCCATCCGCCGGTCAAATCCGGGAAAATCGGTGTGCTGATCGCCAATCTCGGCACCCCCGACGCGACCGATTATTGGTCGATGCGGCGCTATCTGAAGGAATTCCTGTCCGACAAGCGGGTCATCGAGGAAAACTCGCTGACCTGGAAGCTGGTTTTCAACCTGATCATCCTGACGCGGCGGCCGGCCACCAAGGGCCACGATTACGACTCCATCTGGAATCGGGAGAAAAACGAGTCACCGCTGAAGACCATCACCCGCTCGCAGGCCCAGAAACTCGCCGCCTCGCTCGCACCGGTCGACGCGCGCATCCAGGTCGAGTGGGGCATGCGCTACGGCAATCCGTCGGTCGGCTCCGCGATCGATGCGCTGATGGCGAAGGGCTGCGACCGCATTCTGTATCTGCCGCTCTATCCGCAATATGCGGCCGCGACCACCGCGACCGCCTGCGACGCAGCATTCAAGCATCTGATGACGATGCGCTGGCAGCCGACGCTGCGGGTCGCGCCGCCCTATCATGACGAGCCGGCCTATATCGAGGCGCTGGCATCTTCGCTGCGCGAGGAACTGGCGAAGCTTGCCTTCAAGCCCGACGTGATCCTCGCCTCCTTCCACGGCATCCCGCAGGATTATTTCGACAAGGGCGATCCCTATTATTGTCACTGCGCCAAGACCACGCGGCTGCTGCGCGATGCGCTCGGATATTCGGAAGAGCAGTTGCGAATGACGTTCCAGTCGCGCTTCGGCACGGCGGAATGGATCAAGCCCTATACCGACAAGACCGTCGAAGCATTGGCACAGAGCGGGGTGAAGAATCTCGCGATCATCACGCCGGGCTTTTCCGCCGACTGCCTCGAAACGCTGGAAGAGATCGCGGTAGAGAACGGCGACATCTTCAAGGCGCATGGGGGGACGAATTTCGCGGCGATCCCCTGCCTGAACGACAGCGAACCGGGCATGTCCGTGATCCGCGCCGTGGTGCTGCGCGAGCTGCAGGGCTGGGTGTCCTAACCCCCCGTTAACCATATGCGTTTTAACTCCGTTAACCATTTCCGCCGGCTGCGAAGCCGGCCGCTCTCATTTGCGCGGGCTCGAAAGGCCGGCGAAATGCGGGCGCGGCAGGAGTCGACGCGTGGCGCGCAGCCTCGTCCCGATCACGGTGCTCTTGATCGCAGCGCTCGTCGCGGCCGGCCAGGGCTTCGCGCAGCAACAGCCGCAGCGGCCGAGCGAGCCGCGCGATCCTTCGACGCCGACCCTGTTCGATCCGCATTTCGATTCCGGCCGTACCCAGCAATTCCGCAGGCCGGGTCAGCCGGCGCGGGCGGTGCCGGTGACCATGCCGACCTCCGGGGCCGGTGAGACCGGCTTCGACGCAACCAATGCGCGGGTGAACCGCAAGAGAAAGGACGCGGCGCAGAAGCGCGCCCGCGCCGATGCGGAGAATCTTCCCCCGATTGCGGCGACGGGACCCGACCGCACGGTCGCGCCGGTGTTTCAGCGGCAGGAAAGCCGCGCCGCGCAGCGGCGGCGCGCCACCAACTCGGCTCCGATCCCCCTTGATGCAACCGGCGTGGTCGCGGCGCGCCCGATCCGCAAGCGGGTGGCCGAAGAGGATCCGTTCGGCCCGGTCGGCTTCTACCGCGGGTCGTTCCTTTACAAGCCCGCTCTGGAATTCTCGGGCGGCTATAACAGCAATCCCGGACAGCGCCTGAACGGCAAGGGTTCTAGTTTCGAGAAGATCGGGTCCGAACTCAGCGTCAAGTCGGACTGGTCGCGGCACGAATTGTCCGCCGACCTGCGGGGCAGCTACATCTGGTACAACGACAACGACCTCACCAATCTGAGCAAGCCCGATATCGACCTGAAGACCAGGGCGCGGCTCGATCTCACCAAGCAGACCCAGGCCGAGCTCGAAGGCAAATTCGCGCTGCGCGCGGACAATCCCGGCGATCCCAACCTGCCGACCGACGTGTCGACACCGCCGATGTATATCGTCCCCGGCGGTTCGGCCGCCATCACGCACCGTCTCAACCGCCTCGAATTGTCACTCAAGGGCAGCATCGAACGGACGGCCTATGGCGATGCGGTCCTCAACAACGGCGACCTGCTCGACCTGCGTGATCGCAACTATAATCAGTATACGCTGCGGACTCGCGCCGCCTATGAAACGCTGCCCGGCATCAAGCCGTTCGTCGAATACGGCAGTGACCAGCGCCGGCATGATCGACAGAACGATGCCGCCGGCATCGCACGCGATTCCAACGGCCGCATGATCAAGGCCGGCACGCAGTTCGAACTGACCGGCTATCTGATTGGCGAAGCCTCGATCGGTCTGTTCGAGCGCGAATACAAGGACCCGATCTTCCCGAATATCCAGGGGCCGCTGTTCGATGCTTCGCTGACCTATTATCCGTCGCCGCTGACCACGCTGAAACTCGAAATGAAGACCACCGTGGATGAATCCATCCTGCCGGGCGTCGCCGGTTCGCTGCGTCACGACTACGGCCTGCAGATAGACCACGCCTTCCGCCGCTGGCTGATCGGCACGGTTACGCTCGGCTATGGCAACGACGATTACGAGGGTTCGGACCGCCTGGACAACCGCTACATCGTGGCCGGCGCGCTGCTCTTCAAGATGTCGCGCGAAATCCACTTCAAGGCGGAAGCGCGGCGCGAATGGCTGAAGTCCACCTTCGAGGGCCAGGACTACACGTCGAATATCTTCACAGTCGGACTGCGACTGCAGCGGTAATCCTGGGACGTCCTTTTGTCCTATCCGAGCAGCCGCTTCAATTCATCCGTCAGTTCGCCTGCGATGTCCTTTCGCTTCAGCGCATAGGCAACGTTGGCGGTGAGGAAGCCGAGCTTTGAGCCGCAATCATAGGAGCGGCCTTCGAACTTCACCGCATAGAAAGGCTGCGTCTTCGACAGCGCGATCATCGCGTCGGTGAGCTGGATTTCGCCGCCGGCGCCGGTCTGCTGGTTTTCCAGGATCGAAAAGATTTCCGGCTGCAGGATATACCGCCCGGTGATCGAGAGATTGGATGGCGCGTCTTCGCGCCTGGGCTTCTCCACCATCTTCGTGATCGGCATGGCGGCTCCGCTCTCCTTGCCGACGCCGACGATGCCATACATGTGCACGCGGTCCATCGGCACTTCCTCGACCGCGATGATATTGGCCTTGCCCTTCTGCTTGCTGTAGGCCGCGACCATCTGGGCGAGACAGCCTGGCTCGTTCTGCACCAGCACATCCGGCAGCACGACGGCGAACGGCTCGTTGCCAACGATCTCGCGCGCGCACCAGACTGCATGACCGAGACCGAGAGGCGATTGCTGGCGCGTGAAGCTGGTCGTGCCGGCGTCGGGGGTATCCTGTGCGAGCAGCCTGAGTTCGCCTTTCTTGTTGCGCTCTTTCAGCGTGACTTCGAGCTCGAATTGCCGATCGAAGTGATCCTCGATCACCGACTTGTTGCGGCCGGTGACGAAGATCAAATGCTCGATGCCGGCCTCGCGCGCCTCGTCGACCACATGCTGGATCAGCGGCCGGTCGACCACCGTGAGCATTTCCTTCGGCATCGCCTTGGTCGCCGGAAGAAACCGGGTGCCGAGCCCCGCCACCGGGAAAATCGCCTTACGAATGGGCTTCATGGGGGAAACCGGAAGGACCTGTGGAAAAGGAGGCATTTGTTACCATGTGACACCCGAAAAAACCGGCGGCCGTCCCAAAACGTCCACGGAATTATTGATGCTGTTAAGGGTCTGGCAACCGTATGCGTTCCCCATAGGGAAAGTATTCGTGTTGTGGTTGCGTGAGGCTGCGATGGCCTGTCGGCGTGGAACCCTGTGGAGTCTTTGGCCGGTCGCGGCGCTGGGCCTGGCGCTGATCGGCTGCGCCGGTGCCGGCGAGGAGCGGAAAATCGGCGTCACTACCACGGCGTCGGTTCCGCAAGCGGCCCGCGCCGTCCAGACTTCCGGCGCACGGCGCTCCTTTGCGCAGGCGACCGGCCCGGAATGGAGCGGCGAATCGGGAGCCTCCGGTCATCCGCTGATGAGCGCGGATGCCATCCGCGCGGCGGCCGGGGAGTTCCAGAATTGCCTGCAGGGGCTGTATCCCGCAGCATCCAAGCGCGGCATTCCCAAACAGGCCTTCGATACGCTGACTCGCGATCTGACGCCCGATCTAAAGATCATGGACCTGGTTGACGCGCAGCCGGAATTCACCCTTGCATTCTGGGACTATCTCGACCGCCTGGTGGGCGAGGAGCGGATTCAGCGGGGCCGCGAATTGCTGCAGCAGCATCGCGCGACCTTCGACGCGATGGAGGCCCGCTACAATGTCGACCGCTATGTGATCGCGGCGATCTGGGGCATCGAATCGAAATATTCGACCATGATGGGAGAGCGCGCGGTCCTGCGATCGACCGCGACGCTTGCCTGTGTCGGGCGGCGGCAGAATTACTTCCGCAACGAGTTTCTCGCGGCACTGGAAATCCTGTATCGCGGCGACGTACAGCCGGACCGCATGAAAGGGTCATGGGCCGGTGCCTTCGGGCCCACGCAGTTCATGCCGACGGTCTACATGAACTATGCGCTCGATGCCGATGGCGACGGTCGCCGCGACATGACGGCCTCGGTGCCGGATCTTCTGTTCTCCACTGCGAATTATTTCCGCAAGCATGGCTGGGTCAGCGGCCAGACCTGGGGCTACGAAGTCGTGGTCCCGAACAATTTCAATTTCATGCTGGCGGACCGCAACCGGCTCATGACCATCCGCGAATGGGAGCAGCTCGGCATCCGCCGCGCTGGCGACAAGCCGTTTCCCCGCGGCTCGGACCGGGCCTTCCTGCTGGTGCCGGCCGGCAGCCAGGGACCCGGCTTCCTGATGCTGAATAATTTTCGCGTGATCATGCGCTACAATCCAGCCGAGGCCTATGCGCTGGCGATCGGCCACCTCTCCGACCGGCTGCGCGGAGGGGAGCCGCTGGTGCAGGCCTGGCCGCGCCATGAGCGCGTTCTTACCCGCGACGAACGCACCGAAATGCAGCAATTGCTGGCGCGGCGGGGCTTTGACGTTGGCGAGGCCGATGGCCGGTTCGGCTCCAAGACCCGTGCCGCAATCCGGGATTTCCAGGCACGCGCCGGTCTGGTGCCGGACGGATTCCCGAGCGTGACCGTTCTCGCGCGGCTGCGAGGCAATTAACGGAGTTGCGCGGCGACCTTCGCCTCGCCATGTTCTTTTGCTATGGAAGTTCGATCCGGCGGACGCGCCGCCGGTATCATGGAACGGGTCCGGATGGCGGAAACAAGTGCACGGAAACGCGTCACGATGAGGGCGCTCCTGGCCGGCGCTTTGGCGCTTGTCGTCGGCGCCGCCCTCTGGCCCGCGCAGGCGCAGTTTTTTCCGTTCGATGACCGCTTTTTCGGACCGCCACGGCAGAAGCCGCGTCCGCGTGTGGTCGAGCAGGATCAGGTCAACGCGCCGGCCGCGAAGAAGGCGGAAGTCCCGCCGACCATCCGCATTCTCGTCCTCGGCGATTCGATGGCCGACTGGCTGGCCTATGGCCTCGAGGAGCAACTCGCCGAGAACCCTGAAATCGGCATCGTGCGAAAGCATCGCGCCTATTCCGGTCTGATCCGCTATCAGCAGAAGAGCGATGCGGATTGGCCAAAGGTGGCCCGCGAACTGATCGCAGCCGAGAAGCCCCAGGCCGTCATCATGCTGGTCGGCTTGCATGACCGTCAGGACATCCGCGAAACGGCGCCGCCGAAGCCGCAACCGTCAAACGGCCAGAAGCCGGGTCAGGCGGAGAAAGAGGCGCAATCGGGTGCACAGCCCTCGACGGAAACGAAAAAGCGCGCCGATGACGATGATGACGAAAGCGCGTCGCCCGAGCCACAGCGCGCGCGCCCGGCGGGTCCTGTAGATTTCAGGTCCGAGCGATGGGAAGAACTCTACGGCGCCAAGGTCGACGAGACCATCGCCGCCTTGCGCACCGCGAACGCGCCGGTTCTCTGGGTTGGCGTGCCCGCCGTGCGCGGCACGAAATCGACCGCCGACCTCCAGTATGTGAACGAGATCGTGCGAGCGCGGGTCGAGAAGGCGGGGTTCATCTTCGTCAATGTCTGGGACGGATTTGTCGACGAGCGCGGCAATTTCATGCAGCGCGGCCCGGACGAGACCGGTCAGATTCGTCCGTTGCGCACCTATGACGGCATCCACTTCACGCGCTTCGGCGCGCGCAAGCTTGCGCATTACGTGGAGCGCGACCTGAAGCGCGTCCTGCGCGAACCCATTCCCGCAGCCCTCATCCCGGCCGAACCGCAGCCGGCGCAGGCAGCCAAACCTTCCGGGCCGACGGCACGGCCTCTTGCGGGGCCTGTCATCCTGCTCGGTACGCCGCTGCAGGAACCGACGGAGCTGGCCGGCGGCGCGCCGGCTCCGGCCAAGAATCCACCGCCGCTCGATGCGGTCGCGAACCGCATGCTGGTCAAGGGAGAGCCTCAGCGCAACGAAGCGGGGCGCGCCGATGATCCATCCTGGCCACCGCGGATGCCGAACCTGGTGGCCGCCGAGCCGCTGCCGCCGACCGGACCTCCGCTTGCGATCGCGAGGGTGCCGGCTCCGGCCGCGCCCGTTCAGCAGGCGGCGGCTCCTGGTCCGAAGCCGGGCGCTCCGACCGCCCGGGTGGCCCAGCAACGGGCACAGCAACAGGCACCGACCTTCTGGCGACGCCAGGTGCCTGAATATTCCGGCCCGCGTTTCTTTTTCGGATTGTTCGGCGGTCGCTAGACCCCGCTCCTGCAGGCGGCTGAACGGGCAACGACCCGCGGACGATGGCGGCTGCAGCGAATTTGTATTGAGCGAATTGCCCCGTGGACCGGCCGGGTAGCGCGACCCGAGTGGGGCGGCGATTTGATTGCTGCGGCTCGCAGGATTAACCCGCCTTTAACCATGGGTGGTCAACGATGAGACCATCATCGCAAAGTTGCATCAATTCATAAGAACACAAATCCATTCAGAGGCTGCACAATGAGCTTCGTTATTGGAATGGCAGGCGGCCTGATCGTCTCGTACCTGATTTTGTGGTGCCGCGAATTGTCGGCTGTCGACTACGACCCCTACTGACTGATTCTATCGCGGCAGGGTGGTCGTCCCCATCAGGAACTTGTCGATCGCGTGCGCGCATTGGCGGCCTTCGCGGATCGCCCAGACCACCAGCGACTGGCCGCGGCGCATGTCGCCCGCGGCGAACACTTTGTCGATCGAGGTCTTGTAATCCTCGGTGTTGGCCCTGGCGTTGCCGCGCGGGTCGAGCGCGACACCGAGCGAAGCCAGCATGCCGTCCTTCACCGGGTGCACGAAGCCCATGGCGAGCAGCACCAGATCGGCCTTGATGGTGAATTCGGTGCCCGGGACCGGCTTGATCTTGTCGTCGGCGCGCACGCAACGGATCGCTGTCACCTTGCCGTTCTCGCCTTCGAAGGCCTGCGTCAGCACCGAGAATTCGCGCTCGGCGCCTTCCTCGTGGCTCGACGAGGTGCGCAGTTTGTAGGGCCAGTCCGGCCAGGTCAGCGCCTTGTTTTCGCGGGTAGGCGGCATCGGCATGATCTCGAAATTCGTCACCGACAGCGCGCCCTGCCGGATCGAGGTACCGATGCAGTCCGATCCGGTGTCGCCGCCGCCGATCACCACGACATGCTTGCCGCCGGCCAGTATCTCTTTCACGCCGCCGAGCGGCTCGCCGGAGACGCGGCGATTCTGCTGCGGGAGGAAATCCATCGCGAAATGAATGCCGTCAAGCTCGCGCCCTGGAATCGGAAGGTCGCGCGGATGCTCGGCGCCTCCGGTCAGCGCCACCGCGTCGTAATCCGCGAGCAGCGTGTCGGCCGGAACATTCACGCCGACATGCGCGCCGTAATGGAAGGTAACGCCCTCGGCCTCCATCTGATCGATGCGCAGGTCGACGATGCCCTTCTCCATCTTGAAGTCGGGAATGCCGTAGCGCAAAAGGCCGCCAGCCTTGGCCCATTTCTCATAGACATGCACGTCATGTCCGGCGCGCGCGAGCTGCTGCGCGCAGGCCATGCCGGCCGGGCCGGAGCCGATGACCGCGACCTTCCTGCCGGTCTTGCGGGCGGGAGGTTCCGGCTTGATCCAGCCGCTCTCGATCGCCCTGTCGGCGATCGCGCATTCGATGGTCTTGATGGTGACAGGCGTGTCGTCGATGTTGAGCGTGCAGGACGCCTCGCACGGCGCGGGGCAGACGCGGCCGGTGACCTCCGGGAAATTGTTGGTCGACAGCAGATTGCGCGCGGCTTCCTCCCAGTTGCCGCGATAGACGAGGTCGTTCCAGTCCGGGATCTGATTGTTGACCGGACAGCCGTTGTGACAATAGGGAATCCCGCAATCCATGCAGCGCGCGGCCTGCGCGCGCGTCTCCGGCTCCGGAAGCGGAAGGACGAATTCGCGATAGTTCCGGATCCGCTCCTCGACCGGAGCGTAATCGCGATCCTCGCGCTCGATTTCGAGGAAGCCCGTAATCTTACCCATTGACGAAAGGTCTCACTCGGCAGCCTCGAGCGCCTGTGCAGCCTGCATTTCCTTGAGCGCGCGGCGATACTCGAGCGGCATCACCTTGCGGAACTTGCCGCAATAGGTCTCCCAGTCCGCGAGTATGGCCTGTGCACGCGTCGATCCGGTGAGCCGCGCATGCTGGCCGATATAATAGCGCAGCCTTTCGGAGTCGTAGCGTGTCATGTCGGTGAGGATTTCGACGCGGCCCGCGGTCTCGAGGTCATGCTTCGAATGATAGAAGCGCGCATTGACCTCTTCCTCCGCCGGGACCGGCTCCAGCTCCACCATCGACATGTTGCACAGCTTCTCGAAGTCGCCGGTCTCGTCAAGTACATAGGCAATCCCGCCGGACATGCCGGCTGCAAAGTTACGGCCGGTCGGCCCGAGCACGATCACGATGCCGCCGGTCATATATTCGCAGCAATGGTCGCCCGCGCCCTCGACCACCGCGACCGCGCCGGAATTGCGCACGGCAAAGCGTTCGCCGGCGACGCCGCGGAAATAGCATTCGCCGAGGATCGCGCCATACAGCACGGTGTTGCCGACGATGATGGATTCCTCGGGGACGATGCCGGAATCCGCGGCCGGCCGCACGATGATCTTCCCGCCGGACAGGCCCTTGCCGACATAGTCGTTGCCCTCGCCCTGCAGGTCGAAGGTGACGCCCCTGGCGAGCCAGGCGCCGAAGCTCTGGCCGGACGTGCCGGTCAGCGAAACATGAATGGTGTCGTCGGGCAGACCCTCGTGGCCATAGCGCTTCGCCACTTCGCCCGACAGCATCGCCCCCGCCGAGCGGTCGATGTTGCGGATTTCGGCCGCGATCTTCACCGGCGCGCCGCGATCGAGCGCGGACTGCGCCTGCGAAATCAGCTTGCGATCGAGGATGTCGTGGATCTTGTGGTCCTGCCGTTCGGAATTGAAGATCGCAACGCCTTCCGGCGCGACCGGCTTGGTGAACAGCTTCGAGAAGTCGAGCCCCTTGGCCTTCCAGTGGGCGATCACCGCGCGCTGGTCGAGCATCTGCAATTGCCCGATCATTTGGTCGAAGGAGCGGTAGCCCATCTCGGCCATGATCTCGCGGACTTCCTCGGCGACGAAGAAGAAATAGTTGATGACGTGCTCGGGCTGGCCGGTGAAGCGCCTGCGCAGGACGGGGTCCTGTGTCGCGACGCCGACCGGGCAGGTGTTGAGATGACATTTTCGCATCATGATGCAGCCGGCCGCGATCAGCGGCGCGGTGGCGAAGCCCATCTCATCGGCACCGAGCAGAGCGCCGACCACGACGTCGCGGCCGGTGCGGATGCCGCCGTCGACCTGCACGGTGATGCGGCCGCGCAGCCGGTTGGCGACGAGCGTCTGGTGCGTCTCGGCAAGCCCGATCTCCCAAGGCGAGCCGGCATGCTTGATCGAGGTGAGCGGCGAGGCGCCGGTGCCGCCCTCGAAGCCCGCGATCGTCACATGGTCGGAGCGCGCCTTTGAGACGCCCGCAGCGACGGTGCCGACACCGACCTCGGAGACGAGCTTTACCGAGACGTCGCCCGCGGGGTTGACGTTCTTCAGATCGTAGATGAGCTGCGCCAGGTCTTCGATCGAATAGATGTCGTGATGCGGCGGCGGCGAAATCAGCCCCACGCCCGGTGTCGAGTGGCGCACCTTGGCGATGGTCTTGTCGACCTTGTGGCCAGGCAACTGGCCGCCCTCGCCGGGCTTTGCGCCCTGCGCCATCTTGATCTGCATCACGTCTGAATTGACGAGATATTCGGTGGTGACGCCGAAGCGGCCCGAGGCGACCTGCTTGATCGCCGAACGCATCGAGTCGCCGTTCGGCATCGGCCGGAAGCGGTCGGCTTCCTCGCCGCCCTCACCGGTATTCGACTTGCCGCCGATCCGGTTCATCGCGACCGCGAGCGTGGTGTGCGCCTCACGGGAGATCGAGCCGAATGACATGGCGCCGGTCGCGAAGCGTTTCACGATATCCTTCGCGGGCTCGACCTCGTCGAGCGGCACGGCCTTGCGCCCGTCCTCCTCCGCGCTCTTCAGCCGGAACAGGCCGCGGATGGTCAGTAGCTTCTCGGACTGCTCGTTCAGCGTGCGCGCGAAGGCCCGGTATTGCTCATAGGAATTGCCGCGCACCGCATGCTGCAGGTTCGCGACCGTCTGCGCGGTCCAGACGTGATCCTCGCCGCGGACCCGATAGGCATATTCGCCGCCGACATCGAGCGCGTCGCGATAGACCGGCGCGTCGCCGAAGGCATCGCGATGCCGCCGCACCGTCTCTTCGGCGACTTCGGCAAGGCCGACACCTTCGATGCGCGTATGCGTTCCGGTGAAATAGGTCGCAACGAAATCGCTGCTCAGCCCGACCGCGTCGAAAATCTGCGCGCCGCAATAGGACTGATAGGTCGAAATGCCCATCTTGGACATCACTTTCATGATGCCCTTGCCGACCGACTTGATGTAGCGCTTGACGATTTCCTTGTCGTCGAGCTTCTGCGGCAGCGCGTCCTTCATCGCGATCAGGGTTTCGAACGCGAGATAGGGATTGATCGCTTCCGCGCCGTAGCCGGCGAGGCAGGCGAAGTGGTGCACTTCGCGCGGTTCGCCGGATTCGACGACCAGCCCGACCGACGTCCGCAAGCCCTCGCGGATCAGGTGATGATGCACGGCGGCGCAGGCGAGCAGCGCCGGGATCGGCACGCGCTCGGCGCTGACCTTGCGGTCGGACAGGATGATGATGTTGATCCCCTCGCGCACCGCCTTTTCGGCGTCCGCCTTGAGCTGTGCGAGCGCGGGCTGCAGCCCCGCAGCGCCGTGATCGGCCGGAAAAGTGGTATCCAGCGTGCAGGACTTGAAGTGGTTGTCCTCGATGTCGCCGATCGAGCGGATCTTCTCCAGATCCTTGTCGGTCAGGATCGGCTGGCGTGTTTCAAGCCGCTTGGTGGTCGAGGTGCCTTCGATATCGAACAGGTTCGGCCGCGGCCCGATGATCGACACGAGACTCATCACGATCTCTTCGCGGATCGGATCGATCGGCGGGTTCGTGACCTGCGCGAAATTCTGCTTGAAATAGGTGTAGAGCAGCTTCGATTTGTCCGACAATGCCGAGATCGGCGTGTCGTTGCCCATCGAACCGGTGGCTTCCTCGCCGGTCGCGCCCATCGGCGCGAGCAGGATCTTGATATCTTCCTGGGTGTAGCCGAAGGCCTGCTGGCGATCGAGCAGCGAAAGGTTCGAGAGCGCGGCCTTGCCGGACGATTCCGGCAGTTCTTCCAGTACGATCTGGGTCGCGTGCAGCCATTCCTTGTAGGGGTGCGACTTGGCGATCTGCGCCTTCAGTTCCTCATCTGGGATGAGGCGCCCTTCATTCAGGTCGACCAGCAGCATCTTGCCGGGCTGCAGGCGCCACTTCTTGACGATGTCCTTCTCCGGTATCGTCAGCACGCCCATCTCGGACGCCATGACGATGCGGTCGTCTCGCGTCAGGCAATAGCGCGCCGGGCGCAGGCCGTTGCGATCGAGCGTCGCGCCGATCTGGGTGCCGTCGGTAAACACCATCGCCGCCGGGCCGTCCCACGGCTCCATCAGCGCGGCGTTGTATTCGTAGAAGGCGCGCCGCTCGTCGTCCATGAGCGGATTGCCGGCCCAGGCCTCCGGAATCATCATCATCATGGCGTGCGACATCGGATAGCCGCCCATCACCAGGAATTCGAGCGCATTGTCGAAACAGGCGGTGTCGGACTGCCCTTCATAGGAAATCGGCCAGAGCTTCGTGATGTCGTCGCCGAACAACGGTGAGGCCACCGAAGCCTGCCGTGCCGCCATCCAGTTCACGTTGCCGCGCAGCGTGTTGATTTCACCGTTATGGGCGATGAAACGGTACGGATGCGCGAGCGACCAGGCCGGGAAGGTGTTGGTCGAGAAACGCTGATGGACGAGTGCAAGCGCGCTCTCGAAATCCGGATCGTGCAGATCCGGATAATAGGTGCCGAGCTGGTCCGCGAGAAACATGCCCTTGTAGATCAAGGTACGGCAGGACAGCGACACCGGGTAATAGCCGGACAGCCGGCGCTCCCGCCGCAGGTACACTGCGTTCGAGATGGCCTTGCGCATGATATAGAGGCGCCGATCGAAATCCTGTTCGGTCTTGATGTGGGCCGGCCGCTCGATGAAGACCTGCATGTGTACGGGCTCGGTCGGCTTGACCGATTCGCCGAGCGTCGAGTTGTCGGTCCGCACCTCGCGCCACCCGAGAATCTTCAGGCCTTCCTGCGCTGCGACTTCCTCGTAGGTACTGCGGACCTGATCGCGCCATTCCTGGTCGCGCGGCAGGAACAGGAAGCCCACGGCGTAATGGCCGGGCGCGGGCAGGGTGAAGCCGAGTTCTTTCGCTTTCTTGGCGAAAAAGGGATGCGGAATCTGCACCAGGATGCCGGCGCCGTCGCCGGCGCGCGGATCGGCGCCGACGGCTCCACGATGTTCGAGATTGACCAGGATCGTCAGGGCGTCCGCGACGATCTGGTGGGATTTGCGGCCCTTGATGTCGGCGATGAAGCCGACGCCGCAGGAATCCCTGTCGAGCGCCGGGTCGTAGAGGCCGACAGCCGCTGGCAAACCGGGATCGGCGGAATCGGCAAAATCGGACGCGCGCAAGGCGGTCCGTTTCTGCTCCATTCCCCGGTCGTTCGTCCGGCTCATCTCACCTCAACCCTCGGCTCGCTGGAACCCTCGGCGTACCTGCCGCCTGCGCTGCGCCCGTTCTGGCGCCGCGTTCGGCGGCAATCTCGTGCTCGGAGCGGCAGCCTTTCCGGACCCGCCCGCCGGCGCATCCCTGCGGCTCCCTTTGAAGTCGGCACTTCGATGCCGAGCCGCACCGTGCGCCCCCGGTCGGCAAGGTGGCTCGAAAAACCTGCCGCCGCGACTTCCTAAAGTGGGACAGTAATGCTGTCCTATCACATCTTTGCCAAATTTTCCCTCGGCCGACAAGAGGCGGGCGGGGGCGTCCCTGGCATTCTTCCAATATTATTCTTTCCGTCGCGGGGCCTCCGAACAAGCGGATTCTTCTGGCGCGCGTGAACCAATTTTGCTCAGGCCGGCTTCCGGCGGCGGTCAACTCTGCTATCGGTCGGAGCCGCGCCCTCCAGCCGGCGTGAGAGACGGGATCGCCGGTGAATTTCGCAAGCGACAATACCGCCGCAATGGCGCCGGGGGTCCTGGATGCGCTGCTGCGCGCCAACGAGGGGTTCGCGCTCGGATACGGCAACGACGAGCAGACCCGCACCGTGGAGCGTCACCTCGGCGAGGTGTTCGAATGCGACGCGGCGGTCTTTCTGGTTCCGACCGGCACCGCGGCCAACGCATTGTCGCTTGCGCATGTGACGGCGCCCTGGGGCGGGGTGCTGGGCCACGAACAGGCGCATATCATGTCGGACGAATGCGGCGCGCCGGAGTTTTTCGGCGGCGGGCTGAAGCTGATCGGACTGGGAGGCGCAGGCTGCAAGCTGTCGCGCGCGACGGTCGAACGGGCGATTGCGCGCTATTCCGGTCATGTTCCGCATCAGGTCAATGCGGCTTCGCTCTCGATTACACAGGCGACGGAGGCTGGCACGATCTACCGCGTGGACGAAATTGCCTCGCTCTGCGAGATCGCTCATGCACACGGGCTTGCTGTCCATATGGACGGCGCGCGCTTCGCCAATGCGCTGGTGCGCATGAATGCCAGTCCGGCTGAGGCCACATGGCGGGCCGGCGTCGACGTGCTTTCGTTCGGCGCCACCAAGGGCGGCGCCATGGCCGCCGAGGCGGTGGTGTTCTTCGACCGCAAGAAGGCGGCCTTCATGCCGGAGCGGCGCAAGCGCGCCGGGCACCTTCTATCGAAGCACCGCTTTCTTGCCGCTCAGTTCGCAGGCTATCTGAACGACGGCTACTGGCTGACCCTCGCGCGCCATGCCAACGCGATGGCGGACCGACTGGCCGACGGCCTGCGTGGCGCGGGCGTACCGATCGTCTGGCCGGTCGAGGCCAATATCGTATTCGCCCTGCTGCCGCGGGTGCTGGATGCAAAGCTGAAAGCGGCCGGGGCGGCCTATTACGTGCGGTCGAACACGCTTGCGGGGGACGATGTCACAATCGGGCCGGATCAGATGCTGGTTCGGCTTGTTGCCTCGTTTGCGACCGTGGAGGCGGAAATCGATCGCTTCGTCGCGCTGGTGCGCACGGGCTGACGGGCAAGGAGAAAGCCTACCATGAAAGTAGCGGTCATCGGCGCGTCCGGGCGGGGCGGATCGCGCATCGTTGCGGAGCTGGCGCGGCGCGGGCATCAGGTCACGGCCATCGCGCGCCATCCTGAAAAGATCGAAACCGGAGCGCATGTTACCGTCAGGCGGGGCGACCCGACCGAGATCGGCTTTCCCGGTTTGCTGGCGGGGCACGATGCGGTGGTGAGTGCCGTTCGGTTCGTCGACGTCGATGCCGATGTGCTGATCGGGGCGGTGCGCAAATCGGGCGTGCAACGATATGCGGTGATGGGAGGGGCCGGCAGCCTCGAAGTCGCGCCAGGCGTGCGGCTGATCGATACGCCGCAATTTCTCGAAGCGGCGAAGCCGGAGGCCCGGAAGGGCATCGCCTTTCTCGACAAGCTCAGGGCCGCGGACGATCTCGACTGGGTGTTTCTGTCGCCCGCGGCCGTCATCGCATTCGGAGAACGCACCGGACAATTCCGGCTCGGAAAGGATCAGTTCATGACCGACGCGAATGGCAAGAGTGCGATCTCGTTCGAGGATTACGCCGTAGCGCTGGTCGACGAACTCGAACAGCACAATCATTCGCGCGAGCGCTTTTGCGTGGCGTATTGACCGCCGGCCACCGGCGCGCGGTCGCTCGCAAAATGATCGGCGGCTGATTCAAAGCCGCTGAAATTCCGCCGTAGCCGCGCCCCAATCGCCCGGCACTTTCGGATGGGGACAGATTCTGGCTCCGATGGAGGGGCGACGTGAAACAATCATTTGTTGTGGCGGCTCTTGCGACCACGCTTGTGACGATGCTTGCGGCTGTGCCCGCGCAGGCGCAACCGATGGCAGCCGATCTTCTGCCGGCCTATGAGGTCAGCACCATCGTTGCGTCGATGGGCATGCGGCCGGTCGGCCGGCCGGCCTGGATGCGCGGCCGCTACGTGGTTGCGGCCATCGACCGTTACGGTCGCGAGGTCAATGTCGTGATCGATGCTCGCGACGGGCATGTGCTTGCGGTGCGTCCGCTCGCGCGCAACAGCTTCGGCGCGCCGCCGCCCCGGGGCCGCATGCCGGGACCTGCCCCGTTCGACCCGATGGACGGACCAGCCCCACCGCCGGAAGCCATGCCCGGCCCGCCTCCTCCGGATGAGGGCGAATTCTTCGACGATGACCGGCAGCATGGTGCTGGGCCGCCGCCGCGTCCGGCTGCACGAACCGCCGCCAAGCCGCAACCGCCGGCAACCACCGGCAGTCTGCCCCGCGCCACGCCGGCCGGGCGCAGGGATTTGGCCAGGGAGCCGGCGCCGAACATATCGGCACCGGTGCCGCGTCCACGTCCGGCGCTGGCAAAGGCCAGCGACCCGGCGCCGACCGACACGCCGGAAGCGGCGAAACCGGATGCCCAACCGGCGGCGAGTTCCAGCACAGCCAATCCGGCGACCAGTCCGACGACCGTCAAGCCAGCGACCGCTCAGCGAGAAATCCGCGTTATCGATCTGAGCAAACCCGCGAAGCAAGCCAAGCCCGAGCAGAAGCCGGGCGAGGCGATCCGGTTCTGAGCCGCGCTGGCCGCGCCCTTCAATCAGGGCACGACGAAAAGCGCCCCGGTTGCCCGGGGCGCTCCCCTTCCAAAGCAAGATTTGCGACCGGCTGTGCCGATCAGGCAGCAACCTTGGTCTCGACCTGAGCCTCGATCGACTTGTCGCTGGACGACTTGCCGTTGATCGGAATCTGGCGCGGCTTCTTGGTTTCGGGAATCTCGCGTACGAGATCGACGTGCAGGAGCCCGTTCTCGAGAGCGGCGCCCTTCACCTGGACGAAATCGGCAAGCTGGAAGACGCGCTCGAATGCGCGAGCCGCGATGCCCTGATACAGGACCTCGCCGGCCTTTTCCTGCTTCTGGGCCTGCTTCTCGCCCTTGATGGTGAGGGTGTTTTCCTTCAGCTCGATATGGAGATCGTTTTCCGCGAAGCCTGCGACCGCAACGCTGACCCGGTAGGCATTCTCGCCGGTCCGCTCGATGTTGTAGGGCGGATAACCCGGGGCGGCCTCCGCATTGGTCTGGTCGAGCAGATTGAAGAGCCGGTCGAAGCCGACGGTCGAACGATAGAAGGGAGTGAGATCGAAGTGACGCATCGTATGTCCTCCTTGAAGCGACAACGGTAAGGGTCCTCCCGCATGGGCCGGACCCGTGGGTCTGTGCGCCGCCTGCTGGCCGGCGCAGCTTTGATCTAGGAAGCCGCATTCTTCCGTCAAGGGGTCGTCCACGCGCGAGCTAACTTAAGGAAAATCAACAACTTGCGAATTTGTTGGAATTGGCAGCGGTTTGCCGGCCCAATCAATTGAGACTGGCCCGGCCCCTGCTATAACGCCGGACCCGCCGCTGACGGCGAACCGTCACCGCCTCGCCGGATCATGCGCACAGCCTCCCGATGAAACTGACTTCCATTCCCGCCAATCCGGTGCCCGAGGATGTTGTCAGTGGCACCCTGAAGACACCGGACCGCATCGACCTGCGATTCGCCCGCTGGGCGCCGCCGCCGGGCCGCAAGGGAACCGTCTGCATCTTTCAGGGGCGCGCCGAGTTCATCGAGAAATATTTCGAGACCGCACGCGAATTGCGCTCGCGCGGATTTGCCGTGGCGACCATGGACTGGCGCGGGCAGGGCGGTTCGCAGCGCGCGCTCCGCGATCCGAAAAAGGGCTACGTCGAGAGCTTCCGCGAATACGAGACCGATCTCGAAGCTTTCATGCGCGAGATCGTGCTGCCGGATTGTCCGCCGCCCTATTATGCGATCGGGCATTCGATGGGGGCGTCGATCCTGACCCGCATCGCCTATCGCGGCTATCGCTGGTTCGACCGCATGGTGCTGTGCGCCCCGCTGATCAGGCTCGGGCCGCAGCTTCTGACCCCCTATGCAAGGCCGGCCGTAGGCTTCCTGAATGCGATCGGCATGGGCGGGTCCTATGTGCCGGGGGGGAGCGCGATGGTGGTGGCATCGCAGCCCTTCATCGGCAATGTACTGACCTCCGATCCGGTCCGACATGCCCGGACCGTCGCCGTGCTGGAAGCGGACCCGGCCCTGGGCCTCGGCTCGCCGACCAACGCCTGGGCGTCGGCCGCGTTCGCGATGATGCGCGAGTTCGAGGACGTCAATTATCCAGGCAAGATCCGCCAGCCGATCATGATGATCGCGGCTGGCCGCGACGTGACGGTATCCACGGCCGCGATCGAGGAATTCGCCGGGCGGCTGCGTGCCGGCTCGCACCTGATCATCGCGGGCTCGCGCCACGAGATGATGATGGAGACCGACCGCTTCCGCGCGCAATTCTGGGCGGCGTTCGACGCCTTCGTGCCCGGCACGCCGATGTATTGAAGCGCGGCTATCCGGCGGGGATGCCGCCGGGCACCAGCGTGAACAATTCCTGCGGCCGCTCGACCCCGCGCAGGGCAAAGCGGCCGACGGAGACCAGACGGACGCGCATGCCCTCGACTGCTGCGAAGGCCAGCGAGACCAGCACCGGCTGCTCCACCGACCGGCACATCGTGGCGATCCGGCTGGCTTCGTTGACCGCCGGCCCGACCACCGTGAAATCGAGCCGCTCCATCGAGCCGATATTGCCGTACAGCACTTCGCCGACATGCAGGCCGAGATACATGTCGGTGACCGGCAGCCCGAGGCTGTAACGCCTTGCGTTGAGCGCCACCACCTCGCGGCGCGCGATGGTCGCGGCATCAATTGCGCAGGAGCAACAGCGCGCACGATCTCCGGTGGTGAAGATCGCTAGGATCCCGTCGCCGATCAGCTTGAGCACGTCACCGCCCTGCGCGTGGATCGCCGAGACGATCACGTCCGCATAGTCGTTCAGCAGCGGAATGACATGCTCGGGGGTCGAGTCGGTGACGCGCGTGAAGCCGCGCAGATCGCTGAACCAGACCGCGGCGTCGATCCGGTCCGCGATGCCCCGCATGATTCGACCCGAGAGCACGCGCCGCGCGGCGTCGCGGCCGAGATAGGTTTCCATCAGCGTCCCGGTCATCCGCGTGAGCGCGAGGGTTTTCACTGCGAGTGCAAGGGTGGGGACGAGGCGCGCCAGAATTGCTACTTGCGCTTCGGAGAAGCCGCCCGGCTGCCGGGTCATCCAGGTGGAATAGACCGCATCCATCTCGCCGATCACGCCGTCCGCGGCGAACCGGTTGACGACCGCCAGGCCGCCCTTCATCCCGGCCGCGATGTGATCCTGCATGACGGGAAACCAGGCGGTATGCGCCTCGGTCAGCCGCATCACGGTCTCGCCGGTCTGCAGCATGTGGAAGAACGGGCTCGCGCGCCAGCTCGCTGCGGACTTTTCCTCTTCGGCGCCAAGCACGGCGCCTGCCGGCGCAACGGTGCGTCCGTATTCCACCATTCCCGGCTGCGAGGGGTCCTGTCCCCAACGGAACAGGCGGCCTTCATAGACCGGATGAAGCGTGTCGATCAGCACCAGCGCACGGCTGACCGGAACGCCGACCGCGATGCAGCGCTCGCAGAAGCCGGCGACCAGCGCATCTTCGGCAACGCCGTCCAGGCCGCTCTGGGTCAGCCAGGCGGTGAGCGCTGCGATGTCGTTCTCGGCAGGCATGCGACCCTAGTTTGGGCCGCACTCGCAGCTTCAAGTCAATCCCGGCCCGCTTCCACGAACTTGTCCGCCAGCAATTGCGGATTTGTGAAAATCGCCTCGTGGCTGCCGGGCATCTGTACCAGCCGGTAGAGTCCGAGCCGCGACGACATGCGCGGATGCCAGCCCCATTCGCCGGGCGGCAGCGCAGTGTCCTCCGTGCAGTTCAGGTAGCTTTTCGGAATCTGGAGCGAATAGAAGGTCTTCAGCGGCACCTTGTCGCTGTGGCTGCGCTTGGGCGTCGGCGACAGCATGCCATAGGCCTTGCGGGCCAGCGCGTCATCGGCATCGTTGATGAAGGCATCGCGCCATATCGGGTAGGGCAGCATGACCCCGCCGTCGGGTTGCGCGATGGCGTCGAACAATTCCTTGTAGTGCGGCGGGATGTTGTCTTCCAGGCTCTGCCCGTCGAGCAGCACGAAGGCGTTCCAGAATACCAGCCGGCGGACGCGGTCGGCGACCTGCTCCGCGACCGGCTGGATCAAGGTGCCACCGAAGGAATGCCCGACCAGAATGAAGTCCCGCACATCCGACGCCTTGATGAAATCCACCACCGAGCGGACGCAATCCGCATGCGTGACATCCTTGCGGTCATTGGGCGCATGCCCCGCGACGGTCGGTGCATAGACCTTGTGGCCGTTCTGTTCGAGCCGGTCGATGACCGGCTGCCAGGGACGATTGTCGTGCCAGGAGCCGTGAACGAGGACGAAGGTATAGGCCATGGTATTCCCCCTTGTCTGTCTGGTTTTCCGGAAGGATGCAGCAATGCAGAATAATTGCGCGCCCCTGCGCGCAGTCTTTCTGAGCTAGGAGCGCAATGTCCTGCGGAAATATCCGGGCGCGCTGCCGAAGCGCTGCCGAAATCGGCGCGCAAAATGGCTCGGGTTCGAGAAGCCGCTGCGCCAGGCGATATCGGCAATGGGGATGCGGGCGAAGCGCCGATCCTCCAGCAGGGCCTTCGCGCGGTTCAGCCGGGTCTCGATCAAGACGGCTCCGAAACTCAAGCCGCCCTGCGCCAGCACGAGATGCAGATAGCGTTTGGAAATCCCGTGGGCGGCCGCGATCGACGCCGGATCGATCGCAGGGTCCGAACTTTGCTCCGCGATCGTGCGCGTCAGCCTTCGCAGCAGCGAGGCGCCCTGCGGGGTCATCGGCTCATGTTTCCCGGTGGCGAGTGCCAGCATCGCGCCGATCTGGTCGGCGACCACGCCGAATGGCAGCGCGATCCGGTCGAGCGAATCGCGCCGCAGATTGCCGAGCGCGCTGGCCAGTGTTGCACCCCATGGTGAGTGATCGGCGAGCGTGATGATAGTCGCGTCGTCCGCATGCGGCAGCCAGGTTCGCAGCCAGCGCTGCGGGATCTGGACCGACAGGCAGTGGTTCCTGTCGGGCAGGGAAAAGCGGTACGGCTCGCGACTGTTCACCAGCAGGCAATTGCCGGGCGCGATCACCGCTTCACGGTCGCCCTGTGCGACTCGCATGTGGCCGCCGTGCATGTAGAGCAGGTAGAAAAAATTCTCGCGGCTGCGGGCAATCGCCGCGCGCGTGCGCCAGACCTCCTGCGGATCGGTATCGACGAAGTTGAGATCGATCGGTCCGAACTGAAACTTGGTGAGCTGCGCAGCGAAATTCTCGCGGTCCCCGTCCGCCTTCATTTCGAGAAAGGCTTCGCAAATCGCCTCGATCCAATAGCTCAGGCCCATGCCGGGGCCGGCATCCTTGGTCGACCAGAACCCGTCCGGTGCGGTCATGGGCCTCGATCGCGTTGGCATCCTATTACGCCACGAAGGCGAAACCCAGACAAGCGAGCCGTCAGCCTTTCAGTATTTCCATCGCCGCCGCATGCACACGCGCGTCGCCGGCAGCGATCACCCGCCCGCCAAGCGCCGCAGGTCCGCCGTCCCATGAAGTCACGACCGCGCCGGCACCGGCGAGGATCGGGATCAGCGGGATGATGTCGTAGGGCTTCAGTTCGGTCTCGATCACGAGATCGATATGACCGGCAGCTAGCATGCAATAGGCGTAGCAGTCGCCGCCGTAGCGGGAGAGCTTTGCGGCTGCCTCCACCCGCCGGAAAGCGGCGCGGTCTGCCTCGCCCATCAGAAGCGGGCTGGTGGTGAACAGGATTGCGTCCGACAGGTCGTTGCAGGAGCGCGTGCGCAGGCTTCGCTTGCCCGCGGGTCCCCGATAATCCGCGGCAAGTCCATCTCCGGAAAACAATTCGCGCATGAATGGCTGGTGCATCAGCCCGAAAATCGGCTCACCCAGCCTGGTCAGCGCGATCAGCGTGCCCCAGATCGGCATCCCGGCAATAAAGGACTTGGTGCCGTCGATGGGGTCAAGCACCCACACATATTCGGCGTCGGCACGCTCGGGGCCGAACTCCTCGCCGATGATGCCGTGTTCCGGGAAACTGCGGCGGATCAGCGTGCGCATCGCCTGCTCGGCTGCGCGATCGGCGGCGGTCACCGGATCGAAGCGCCCGGCGGGTCCCTTGTCGTCGATCCCGAGCGAGGTGCGGAAAAACGGCAGGATGGTTTCGCCGGAAACCGCGGCCAGTCGATCGACGAATGCCGCAAAATCGATAGCCGTCATCTGCCCCGCCGCGCCCGCTGCCACTCTCACCTATCGAATAGTAGCAATGCGGGCAACCAAGCCGCCTTGCCGGGGGCGTGCTGCCGTGCCACCAGAGCCTTCCTTGCACAAACCGCTCAAGGCCGGGAACCATGACAGCGGAGGTGGCACGCCCGTCGTCACTTGCGACGCGCGAGACGGTCGTGCTTGTCGCGGCTCTCGCCAGCATCTACGTCGTCAGCCAGTTCCTGCGGAACTCGGTCGGAGTCATCGCGCCGAATCTCGCGAGTGAACTCGGCCTGTCGGCGTCCGAGATCGGTCTGCTGTCCAGCGTCTTTTTCTTTTCCTTCGCGGCTGCCCAGATCCCGCTCGGGGTCGCGCTCGACCGTTATGGCCCGCGCCTGTGCATGCTGGTTTGCGCAGGCATCGCGATTGCCGGCGCGTTGCTATTCGCATTTGCCCCCTCACCGCTGTGGCTGATTGCGGCGCGGGTCCTGATGGGGCTCGGCTCGTCGGCCTATCTCATGGCGCCGCTCGCGCTCTACGCCAAGCGATACGCGCCCGATCGCTTCGCCACGCTGGTCGGTTTGCAACTCGGGCTCGGCACCCTCGGCACCCTGCTTGCGACCGCGCCCTTCGCGTTTGCAGTGGCGCTGATCGGCTGGCGAATGAGTTTTGTGGTGATCGCGGGCCTTGTCCTCGCCGCCGCGGTGCTGGTCACGGTGGTCGTGAGGGATGACAGGCAGGAGGCGTCGCGCGCCCGCGAAAGCTTGCGCGACAGCCTTTCCGGCACGCTCCAGGCGGTTCGCATCCCGTCATTCTGGCCGGTATTCGCCTTGCAGCTTGGGAGCTATTCGAGCTTCGTTGTCGTGGTCGGGCTCTGGGGCGGCCCCTACCTCACGCACATCTACGGCTACAGCCTGACCGAGCGCGGCAACATGCTGTTCGTGGCGGTACTGGCGCAGATTGTCGGTGCGATGCTGTGGGGGCCGACCGACCGGCTGCTCAACAGCTATAAGATTCCGGTGTTGACCGGGCACTTGCTTACCGCGGCGGCGTTCGGGCTTGCGGCCGTTGTCGGGGTGTTTTCTCCCGCTGCGCTGCTGGTCTGGTTCCTGGCGATCGGACTATTTCCCGCGGTGCTGCCGGTCCTGATTGCGCATGGCAAATCGCTGTTTCCCCCGCACCTGGTCGGGCGCGGCATGACCCTGATGAATATTGGCACGATGGGAGGCGTTTTTGTCTGTCAGACCGTGACCGGATTCATCATCGACCTGTTTCCGCCAGCGGGCGACGGGTATGCACTCGATGCATATCGTTCGGTTTTTGCCTTCCAAGCGGGCTTTATCCTGTTGGCATGTCTAGCTTATTCGTTTTCATCCGACCCGCGGCGAAATCCCCGGACCTGGGGATAGGTCAGCGACACTGACGTTTCGACTTGCTTTTGGTGCGGCGCAATGCAATATTGCTGCAGCGCGGCAATGTGCTTCGCACATTCCCGCCGCCCTCCTTGGGCGTTTCCTCCCTAGACTTGGGCCGCTAGTTCGCTAGCGGCCCTTTTTTCTTGTGGGCTTTGACCCTCGGAGGCCTGCCGGCGTCGCGGTGGAAGGTTACTCAGCCGCCGCCCGATAAGGGCGCAATTCTTCCAGGGGAATCGCAGCCAGCTGGTCAGCCAGCGCCTCGATATCGCGGGCAAGCCGCCGGAAGCCGGCGATGCGTTCATGGCTGCGCTCGTCCATGTAGAGCGCGCGGTTGAACTCGATCTGCAGCGCGTGCAGGCCGGCGGCCGGATTGCCATAATGCTCGGTAATGAACCCGCCCGCATAGGGCTTGTTGCGGCTGACCGAATACCCGAGCGCCCGCAGCACCTGTTCTGTGGTCTCCGCCACGACGGCCACGCAACTCGTGCCGTAGCGGTCGCCGATCACCACATCCGCGCGCGGTCGGTCGTCGCGCGAGCCGGTTGCCGACGGCATGGAATGGCAGTCGATCAGGACCGCCGCCCCGAAGTCCGAATGCACTTTCGTGAACAACCGCCGCAAGGTGCGGTGGTAGGGCTTGTACAGGCTTTCGATCCGCCGCAGCGCGTCGTCCACGGAAATGCGCTGGTCATAGATTTCCTGTGCGTCGCCGACCACACGCGCCACCGTGCCGAGCCCGCCCGCGACCCGCATCGAACGGGTATTGGCGAAGGACGGCAGGCGTCCGTCGAACATGCGCGGGTCAAGCTCATAGGGCTCCCGGTTGACGTCGACGTAACAGCGCGGGAAATGCGCCCGCATCAGAGGGTAGCCGCGGGTCACCACACCCGCGATCAGCTCGTCGACAAACGAATCCTCCGAGCGCCGCAGCGTGGCATGGTCAAGCCGGGCCGATGTCAGGAATGAGCGCGGATAGACTGAGCCGCTATGCGGCGAATTGAACACCACCGGACCGTGCCAGCGGTCCGGCTCGATCACATCGTAGGGAGGGTCGAAATCGTCCGAAACTGTCATCGGCTCCAAAATCTGATGCGCCGTTGTGCACTCGCAACATAGGTGGCGGAAAGCGCTTCGGATATCCCTTTTCGGGGCCGGATCGGATTTTTTGAACGGGTTTCATCCGACGGGCTCGTGCTTTCACCCGATATTTACCGGCCCTCGCGCTAATGGAACAGGGGCAGGGAACGCGCGGCAGCAGCCGGCAGGCGGCACCATCTTGCAAACTCAGCCCTGGACATGGAAGCTTCCGGCCGGCCGCCGGGGCGGATCAAGGATCGGTTGAGTTTATGAGTAACGATCTGCCGAAAATCCTGCTCGCGGAAGACGATACCGACATGCGGCGATTCCTGGTCAAGGCGCTGCAAAATGCCGGTTTCAACGTCGTGTCCTATGACAACGGACTGTCGGCGTATCAGCGGCTGCGGGAAGAGCCATTTGAACTGCTTCTGACCGATATCGTGATGCCGGAAATGGACGGCATCGAGCTTGCGCGCCGCGCCTCCGAACTCGATCCGGACATCAAGATCATGTTCATCACCGGATTTGCTGCGGTAGCCCTGAACGCGGATTCGCAGGCGCCCAAGCACGCCAAGGTGCTGTCGAAGCCGGTCCACCTGCGTGATCTGGTCAACGAGGTCCAGAAGATGCTGGCGGCCTGAAAGGGCAAGTCTCGGTTCTTGAGTCGGTCGTCGGGCCGTGGCTAGAGTTCCCGCGGAAAGTGCTGAGGGGACTCACGATGACACGCATTTCGCGCCGGGACTTCACGCTGATCGCCGCCGCTTCGGCTTTGTCTGCGGTCCCGCTTGATGCCGGACTGTCACAGCACCGGCCGTCGCCACATACCAGGCCGCCGGCGATCCAGGTCGAGCAGGCGCAGATCTATCTCATCCGCGGATTGTTCGGCGTATTCTCGAGCGGCATGGACCAGCTCGCGGCGCAGTTCAAGGCGCAGGGCTATTCCAATGTCTCGCTCTGGAGCTGGACCGACGTCGATCGGATCGCGCATGACATCATCGCCGGTCATCAGGCCGGCGACAACGCGCATGTGGTCCTGATCGGGCATTCGCTCGGCTCGAACGCGGTGGTCCAGGTGGCCGATCGCCTGGCGCAGGCCGGCATCCCGGTCGATCTTGCCGTGACCTTCGACATCACCGAAGGCCTGCGGGTGCCGCTCAATGTGCAGCGGTTCGAGAATTTCTATCAGAATAACGGCTTCGGCCGACCGGCGATCGAGCCGGCGGGCTTCACCGGCGAATTCAACAATATCAATCTGTCGAACGACACCCGGCTCGACCACGGCAATATCGACAACGCACCGCAATTGCAGCAAATCGTGATGAAGCAGGTATACGAGATCACGCATACGCATGTGCGCACGCGCGTCGCCAAGCGGAAGGATGCGCGAAGGGGTTAACCTGTGAGCTTCTGGGCGCAGATCGCGGCAAGGATGGAGCTGAATGCGTCCTCCGCGAAGCCGTGCAGTTCCCTGGTCGAGCGATTTTGCATCGGGTGCGGTACGTAGACCGAGGCGGCGTCGAAGCCGATTGCGGATTTCTGCGACTCGAAGGCCTGGCGGAATTCCTCGGTCAGCACGCTGACTCCGGCAACTCCGAGCCTGTCGAGGTCGTTCAGGTCGTGGGTTGAGCACGAGGTGCAGGAACCGCAATCGGACAGCGCGATGACGACGGCATCGCAACGCGTCGCGATGTCCTCGATCATCTGACGCGGCGCAACGCGGGTATTGGTCGGCTTCCGGAAGCGCCGGACGGCAATTCCTCTTGCGATGCATAAAGCTTCGAGCCGGTCAATGAACTCGTCGCCGCGCATCTTCCCGATATCCATCAGTGCGACGGTCCTGCCGTCAAGGCTGGCAAGCGGGTTTGCACGCGCGCGCAGGTCCGATGTGGTTTCAGCCGTTGGATCGCGCATCGACAGTCCGAGGCTCATCGGTAAATCTCCCGTGTCACGGTCGTCGATTCATGACGGAAGCGGCCGCCGGTCCAGCCGGCGCAGATCGCCGAGAACAGTCCGGCCTGCCCGCCGGCATGGACGATCAAAAGGCCTTCCGGCCAGAACTTGTTGACCATCTCTGACGCGCGCCGCGGGTCGATGCCTTCGCCGATGCCATGGGCGCCCTGGATCACATCCGCGCCCGGCCGCATCAGTGCCTCGTGCAGCGCCTCGGTGATGCGTTCGCGATTCCAGCCGGCCTGGCGGTAGATCGCGTAATGCTCGGGCACCAGAACCAGCATCGCGTTGGTAAACTCGCAAAGCTTCCAGTTGCCGACCGCGAGCAGCGAGCGCGCCAGCGAGCGCGTCAATTCCTGCGGTGTACGCGAGCGCTGGTCGATGAAGCCCTGGATGCCGTCGCCCTGAAACAGGGTGATCGCATTCTTGCCGGGGGCGATGCCGCGCGCGACGGAGAGGGGAGTCCAGCTTGGATCGGTCTCGTCCTCCGCGAAGCAGAATGAAAGCTTGCCGGGATTTCCGAGAACCGCGCGATCGAGCTCGCCCGGACGGCCGCCCCCGACGTTGCGGATGATGAGCTGCAGCGCGCGGCCGACGGTCATGTTGGCGCGATTGCCTTGTCCGAGACAATTGATCCCGGAATTCATCCCGATCTCGCGCGCGATCGGCCCGTTCACGATCAGGATCGGTCCGGAAAAGCAGGTCGTGCACAGGACGCCATGCATGGTCGCTTCCGGCTGCAGGGCCGCCTCGAGCGCTGTGATGACCACGGGCATGTATTCCGGCTTGCACCCCGCAAGCACCGCATTGATCGCGACCTTCTCGACCGTGACCGGCACGAGGTTCGGCGGGACGAGGCCGATGACGTCATCCGGCTTGCGAGACGTGCCAGCAAGCATGCGCAGGATGCGTGCGTCGGTCGGCGGCACCACCGGCAGCCCGTCCGACCAGCCGCGATCGAAACAGGCCTCGATCTCGTCATCCCATGCACCGATGCTGATGCGCCGCGCGGCCAGGCTGGTGTCCGTATAACGGGCGGTGAGCTGTTCATGGACGCCGGGTTCTCGCGTCTTCGAGCCGCAGCCCGGTCGCATGTCCGGGAGCCCTGGACCAAGGCCCCTCATGCCGGTGATTGTCTCCCAGTCGTTCCGGCGCCAGCCGAAGGTACGGGCAGTCTCCTGCCCGTCCTTCAGCCGGATCAGAGTCGGCACGGTCTCGATATCGAACTGGAACGAATGTCGAAGCGCGGTGTCATCGACCGCCGCGAGACCTGCGGGAAATTCCGGGTCGTCCTGCGTGACCACGGTCAGCGGCATGTCACCGGTCCGCAACTGAGCCATCACCGGCTGGATCATGGCGCAGGTCTCGCAGTCGCGCTTGGCGAAGAGCAGAAGGCCGTCGGTCGGGAAGGGATGCATTTTCGAGACGTATATGGTAATTGATATACTAGTATATTAGATTTGCCGACGGAGCGCAAACCGGAAAAGCGGTTCCTTCGAGCATCCGATCTTCAACAGCCGCGTGCAGCACAACGATGCCAGCAGCCCACGACATGACCGCCGCGGCCTGGGAGCCGCCTGCCAAGGCCGGAATTCTCGCGACCATCCGCCGTCGCATCGCGTCCGGCATTCTGCCGATGGGCTCCCGAATTTCCGACCGTGACATTGCGCTCGAACTCGGCGTCAGCCGAACGCCGGTGCGCGAGGCGCTCGTGCAGTTGCAGGCCGAGGGTCTCGTCGAGATGCGTCCGCAGAGCGGCACCTTCGTCTTCAACATGACGGCACCGGAGATTCGTCAGCTCTGCGCGACCCGCGCCATCCTCGAAGTGGGCGCAATCCGCTTGCCGCGGAGCAAGGAGAGCGTCCAGTCCTTGCGGGAACGGATCGACGGCGCCGAGAATGCGCTTCGCGCGGGCGATTTGGCACGCTGCGATGCGCTCGATTGCGATTTCCACGAAGCGCTCGTTGCCGCGAGCGGCAACGGCTATCTGGTGCGCTGCTATCGCGGGGTCGCCGACCGTCTGCGCGCGCTGCGCCAGCGCTTGCCGCGGGAGCGCGGCCGAATCGCGCGCGCGATTGCGCAGCATCGTCGGATCGTCGACCTCCTCGACGCGGCGGAGGTCGAGCGAGCCGCGCGCGAACTGGAACAGCATGTCGACAATGTGGAGCGGATGCTGACGGCGCTCGGCGGGCAGCAATGACTAGCGGCGGCGCCTGATATCCGAGGCGATCACCTTCGCCGCATTGTGTCCCGGCGCACCGGTGACGCCGCCGCCGGGATGGGTTCCCGAGCCGCACAGATAAAGGCCGGCGAGCGGACTGCGATAGTCCGCATATCCCAGCATCGGCCGCGCGGAAAAAATCTGGTCGAGCGACATCGCGCCGTGAAAGATGTCGCCGCCGATCAGTCCGAAGTCGCGCTCCAGATCGAGCGGCGTCAGCGCCTTGCGCGCGATCACGCTCTGCCTGAAGCCCGGGGCATATTTGTCGACGGTCGCGATCATCAGGTCGGCGACGCTGTCGCGGTGGTCGTCCCATGACGAGCCGTCCGGCAATTGTGGCGCGACATGCTGACAGAACAGGCTCGCGACATGCTGGCCTTTGGGCGCGAGCGAATCGTCGAGCGTGGAGGGGATCAGCATTTCGACGATCGGCTCGCGGCTCCAGCCGGACTTGCGCGCGTCGTCATAGGCGCGGTCCATATAGGCGAGCGTGGGCGCGATGATGATGCCTGCGGTATGGTGGTCGGCCTGAGCGTGGCCGGGCAGGGCGGTGAAGCTCGGCAATTCGGACAGCGCGACGTTCATGCGGAAGGTGCCGGAGCCGCATTTCCATCGCTTCATGCGGGCAAGAAATTCGCCCGGCAACGCAGCGTCGGGCACCAGCCGCTCGTACAGGAGCTTCGGATTGACGTTCGACGCTACCGCCCGGGCGCGGATGCTCCGGCCGTCGTCCAGCACCACGCCGGCCGCGCGGCCCTTCTCGACGATGACTTCGCGCACGCCGGCTTTCGTCTCGATATCGGCGCCGTGTGCGCGCGCGGACTTCGCCATCGCCTGGGTGATCGCGCCCATGCCGCCGATCGCATGGCCCCAGATGCCCTTCTTGCCGTTCACCTCGCCGAAGCAATGGTGCAGCAGCACGTAAGCGGAGGTCGGCGTATAGGGGCTGGCATAATTGCCGACTACCGCGTCGAAGCCGAGCACCGCCTTGATCGGATCGGATTCGAAGAATCGGTCGAGATAGTCGGCGGCTGATTTCGCGAACAGGTCGAGCAGTGCGCGCTGGCGCTCCATGTCGAGCTTGCGTAGGCGCTTGCCGACGAAGGCCAGCCGCAGCGCTTCACGGAACGAGCGCGCATTCCAGCCCTGCACCAGATTGGGCGGCTGCTCGAGCACGAGGTCGCGCAGCACGTCGGTGATGGCGTCCAGTTCGATATTGTAGTCGTCATAGCGTTCAGCATCCCTCGGGCTGAATTTCGCAATCTCCGCCTTGGTGCGACCTTCGCCGGTGAGGAGGTAGCGGCCGTCCTCGGTCGGCAGGAAATTCAGCGCGCGGCGCTCGACCACCTTCAAGCCGTGCGCGGCGAGTTCGAGGTCGCGGATTACTTTCGGGTTGAGCAGGCTGACGGTATAGGCCGCGACCGAGTTGCGAAAACCGGGATGAAATTCCTCCGTCACCGCGGCGCCGCCGACCGCGCCGCGCCGTTCCACCACCTTTACCTTCAGACCGGCCATGCCGAGATAGGCGGCGCAGACAAGGCCGTTATGGCCGGCGCCGATGATGAGGACGTCGCAAGTCTCGGGCACGTTGCAGCTCCCCCGATGGAGCGAGTTTGGCCTACTCCGCCGCTGCCATGCGCCGCCGCTTCCTGCGTACCAGGCCAAGCAGCGGAATTCCAATCAGGAGCACCGCGATGCCGAACAATGCCCCCCGGCCGGTATAGACCAGGCTGGAATAGATCAGGTAGGCGCAGATCGCGCAGAACAGGATGGGAGTGACCGGATAGAACGGAACCTTGAAGGGACGGGGATGACTCGGATCGCGCTGCCGCAGCACGAACAGCGATATCCCCACGAGCAGCAGGAAGAACCAGAATACCGGGGCGGTATATTCGACCATCGCCTTGAAGCCGTCGCGTGCCATCGCGCCGAAGCAGACCAGCACGAACGCGATGAAGCTTTGCAGGATGATGGCGTTGCGCGGATTGTTGCGCACCTGGTCCCAGACGCGGAGCCGCGCCAGCGACAGATCCTGGCCGAGCGCGTGATAGAGCCTCGCACCGGTGAAGATGCTGGCATTCATGGTCGAGAGCGCTGCGACACACACGATCACGCTCACGACCACAGCGCCTGCGGGACCGAAGGCCAGTCGCATCACGTCGGCCGCGATGGCGTCGCTCTTGCGCATGCCGTCGAGTCCAAGCGCGAACAGGTAACCGACATTCACCAGCACATAGATGCATGTGACGATCGTTGTGCCGACCAGCAGGATGCGCACCATGTCGCGTCCGACATTGCGGACGTCCCCCGACAGATAGGCCGCCTCGTTCCAGCCGCCATAGGTCAGCAGGATGAACACCATGGCGAGGCCGAGCATGCCGTAGCCCGGTCCGCCGGCAGCCGCAGCCGCAACCGGGGGCGTGTTGCCGAGATTCATCAGGCCGACGACGACCATCATCACCATCGCGGCGACGAGCAGCAGCGTCAGGATGTTTTGCGCGGTCTTGCTTTGATAGGTGCCGGCGATATTGATGAGAGTGAGTGCGATCAGCGCCAGGGCGCCATAGATGGCAGATCCGTAGGTGCCAAGCGAAAACAGCTCCTGCGCATAGTCTCCGAACACGAAGGCGACGGCCGCAATCGCGCCGGTCTGGATCACCGTGGTACGGGCCCAGGCGAACAGAAATGCGACCGGCAGTCCGAAGGCGCGGCTGAGAAAGTGATATTCGCCGCCGGTGGACGGATAGGCGGCCGCGAGTTCCGCATAGACCAGCGCGCCGATCAGGGTGGTGAGCCCGCCGAACACCCAGAGAGCTGCGAAGGTCCATTCATTCGGGCTGAACATCGCCACCAGTTGCGGTGTCTTGAAAATGCCGATGCCAATGATGATGCCGACCATCATCAGTGCGCCGTCGGTGACTGAGAGGCTTGCGCGCGGAGTGCCGGAACTTTGCGTTGTCATGGGGACTATCCTGCGCGAGGCGCAAATGAAGGAAGGACGCCGAGGCGTCCTTCCGATTGTGTCGGTTTATCGAACGCGGGAAAAGCCCTCAGGCCTTGGTCGCTTTCCAGCCGTCACCTGCGATCGAACCACCTGAAACCTTGCCAGTGAAGGTCTTGCCGTCCACCTTGAAGGAGATGTCGGCACCCTTGAGCTGGCCGTCGGTGACCTCGACGGACTTGCCGCCGATGTCGGCCTTGCCGGTGAAGAACTGAAATGTCTGGTCGAGCTTCAGCGTCATCTTCTGCGCGCCGTCCACCTCCCAACTGCCGCCGACCTTGGCGGGCACGATCCAGAAATAGACGTTGCGGCCGTCGACCTTCTCTTCGACTTCCGGCTTCCAGTCGCCCATGTCGAAGGCATGCGACACGATGCGCGTGCCCGGCTTCATGGTATCGAGGATTTTCGGACGCAGCCGCAGGTTGATGTCGGGAAGCAGATACATCGCCATCACGTCGGCCTTCGAGAGGTCCTGTTCGAACAGGTTGGCGATCTTGAATTCGACCTTGTCGGTGACGCCCGCCCTTGCGGCGTTCTCATTGGCTTCCTTGATGCGCTGCGGATTGATGTCGACGCCGTAGCCGCGGGCGCCGAGCTTGGCCGCCGTGACCACCATGCGGCCGTCGCCGCAGCCGAAGTCGATCATGTAATCGCCGGGGCCGACCTTGGCGAGCGCCAGCATGCGGTCCACGACCTCCTGCGGTGTCGGCACATAAATCACGTCAAGCCGGGGCTCTTGCTGCGCATGAACCGCGCTCGCCGCTGCAAGGCCGGCTGCGACGGTCAGGGCATAGATTGCTGGACGAAGCGACACCAAACGCGAAATCATCAGAGGCTCCCTGTGAGCTTTGTGTGGAATGCGTCCCGGCCGTCGCCCGGGCTGCAACGCGTACACCTTACGGGCGTTCCTTATTCCCTTTGTGGCAGCTTTGGAACCGGGCCGGACCTCGCCAGCAGCCGGAAATCGAAAATCCGGACCGATGCTTGCTTCGTACCGGGCGACCGATTATAGGGGCGCCTCAGTCCGATAGGCGGGACGGGCGCGTAGCTCAGCGGGAGAGCACTACCTTGACATGGTAGGGGTCACAGGTTCGATCCCTGTCGCGCCCACCACCCAGTCTGACCAAACGCCAGATTGTGAAAATCGGTGACAAAAGCCCGCATTTGGCGGGTTTTTCTGTCTTTGGCCTGCGCATTTTCGGTCTCCCCGGAGACGGTGCGGTGTTTTCCGGCCTCAGTCTCCGCGACAGGAATTCCCGTTCCTGGCGGCTCGGTTTGGGGTGCAGGTCACGCCTCGCAATGGCGGCCGCCGGCATCCGGAAACCGCCGGTCTCAGGGGGCTGGTCAATCTGGGATCGGCAGGCCGAGGCGCTCGTACTGACGTGACCATTCGGCCGGGGCCTCGCGGAGGCTGGCAACGCCGATGCCACGCGGCAGACGACCTTCGATGGCAGCCTTGACGAGGGCTGGAGCGATAAAGGCCATCGAGATCGTCATATTGACATGACGGAGACTGCGCTTATTGCGGGTTGCAATCTGCTCGATCCTCGCTGTTCCGGAGACGATCTCGTCCAGCCAGGCGCGACCCCGCGCGATAGCCCGGATCAGTGCAGCCTTCCGCTCGGCTTTGATGGGGCGAACCTGGTGTCGTTGCGCCGAAGCCGGCAACAGGATCTCGCGCGCCTGTTTCGACGGCGGCTTGCGCCACGGGATCAGCAGCCAGGAACCGGCATCGTTCTGGTCCATTCCAGATGGCATCAGTTCGGCCTCTTGATTCGGAGGTTCATCCGCGGCGGGCGATTTGAAGCGGACAGCTATCTGGTTCTTGCGGATCTCGATGCGGGCAATGTTATCCACAACCGCCTTGCGGTCGATCCCGTTCACGTTTCCGGCCCCATCGGTCCCCTTGCCCAGATGCTTTGCCAGTGCCTCGGCAACGACCGTCTCGATGTCGGCGGCCGGCACGCGGGAGACCGAGCCGCAGGGAGTCTTGGAGCTGCCGCGTAGTATGGCCTGCGAGACGTAATATCGATAGCGTACCCGGTCCTTGGTCGCATGGGTCGCAACCATGGGAAAGCCGGCATCATCGAACAGCAAACTGGAGAGCAGGTAGCCGGATTTGGTCCGTGTCGCGGTCCGGTGCGACCATTGCTGGCTCAGCCTAGCCTGGACGGCGTCGAACAGACCTCTATCCATGAGCGGTGGCTGAGGACCGGGACAGATCTCGTTCTTGAATCGCACCTCCCCGATATAGAACCGGTTGCGCAGCATGTAGAAGAGCGGGCCCTGCGTGAATGGAACTCCGCCTCGGGTCTGGCCGTTCGACAGCGTCCGTATTTTGGAGCGGGCTTTGCGAACCCCGAGATCCGCGACCAGCCGGTTGACACTGCCCAGTTCCAGATAGCGCCGGAAGATCGTCCGGACGAGCTCCGCCTCCTTCTCGACAATCGTGAGCTTGCCGTCCTTCAGTTCGTAGCCGAGCGGGACCATCCCGCCGACCCACAGCCCCTTGCGCTTGGAGGCAGCGATCTTGTCGCGGATGCGCTCGGAGGTGACCTCTCGCTCGAACTGGGCGAATGACAGCAGCACGTTCAGGGTCAGACGTCCCATCGACGTGGTGGTATTGAACTGTTGGGTCACCGAAACGAACGAGACGCCATGGGCATCGAATAACTCAACCAGCTTGGCAAAATCCGCCAGTGATCGCGTAAGCCGATCAACCTTGTAAACCACGATCACATTAATCTTGCGGGCTTTTACATCGGCCAGAAGGTTCTGAAGCGCGGGACGGTCCGTCGAACCGCCGGAGAACCCGCCATCGTCGTAGCGGGTCCGCACCAGGGTCCAATGGGCGTGGGCCTGGCTGCGGATATAAGCCGAAGCTGCATCATATTGGGCATCCAGGGAGTTGAATTCCTGGTCGAGGCCGGAATCGGTCGAGACCCGGGTATAGATGGCGCAACGGACGGCCTTGTTGGCACTTGTCATGGCTGCACGTCAGCCGCTTTGCGGTCGCGCAAAGCAAAGAAGCGCGGGCCGTTCCATTTGGTGCCGGTGATGGCATAGGCGATCGTCGACAGGTTGTTGTAGGTGCGGCCATTCCAGGCAAAGCCATCTTGGACGACCATTACGCGATGCGTTTCACCATTAAACTCGCGTGTGAGAACGGTGCCTTGCAACAAGCCGCGTCGGCGCCGGTTGAAGGCGTCGGCCAACGAACCAACATCATCATCCGAGCCGGAGGCTCCCAACCTTTTCAGGAGGCGCAGGGTCTCGGCGTCAAGATCGCCCCAAGCCTCAGCCTGGATACGGTAAGCGAGCATGGCGAAGAGAAGATGTCCGGGCAGGTGAGGGGGCGCCTCGCGTCCGGTCACACTTCGCCAACGCGCTCGAAGACCTTTCAGGTCGAGATCGCGCAAATGCGCGATCTCTTGTTCCAACGAAGTCTTGGGCTGACTTCGTGCCATCGATTTCGACCGTCGCATAGTATCAGGCCGCGGTCTTCGCTTTTGTGTCGACAGCGGGCGTAGCTGCGCCATCAACGACCCGATAGACGCGCCCGCCGTCGATAATTTCCGACCGCAAATCGAGGCTGAACTTTTTTCGAACGACAGCGGTGAGGAAACCCCGAACTGAATGCTGCTGCCAACCGGTTACTCGCATCAACGCATCAATAGTGGTGCCTGATGGCGCACACAGCATCGCGATGACCTGCGCCTGCTTGGTGTCGGGTTGGCTCTTTCGCTTGACGGTGGCGGATAACGGCACAGTGGCTCTTGGCCGCCGAATCGCTTTGCGCGGTGCCGCCTTGCGGGTGCCGGATTCTCTTCTTTTGCCATGGCTTGGCTTGAGACGTGCATGCGTCGACGTATCAGGCTTCCGGGATTTGGACTTGGTCATGGGATCCTCTGGCATCAACGCGGCGCCATCCGCCGCACTGCCACAGCCCCGCTCAAGCAGCACAGCCAGCGGGGCAATCCCAAGGCGTCCGCCCAGGTCCGCACAGTAACGCTCCAATCGGCCGAACATGCCAGTCATTTCTTCAGAGACGGACTCGGTCTGGCCTGCAACGGTTTCGTTGACATGAACCCAAGCATGCCTTCCGCTCGAACTACATAGGCTCAGCATCGATATCGGTGTTAGGCACTATGGCGCGAGTCGACCGCCTCAAGCAGGTTTGCTCAGCAATTGGGCCCGACGATTGATGTTGCAGGTTATTGCCAGACCACCCCCGGACCCCTTTGGTCCGCGACGCATTTAATCGAGGGGTACCGACCACGGCCGATAGATATTATTACATCATAGCAAATCCGCCGTTCACTCCAAGGCATTGCCCCGTGATGTACGCAGCTCTTTCTGATGCCAGAAACAAGACAGCGTCTGCGGCGTCTTCTGGCCGAGTAAGACGTCCTAACCCTTCGCCGATTGGATAACTGCGCAGAACCTTCCGAAGTACTTCGTCTGTTTCGACCGTGGCGGAAATCTTCTGGAAGCCGGCGATCGGACTCTCGTGCGCGACGGCAGAAAGCGCAACCATATTCACATTGATGCAATATGGGCCGAGCTCCCGGGCAATGGCTTTAGAGAAGCCAATTACGGCGGCCTTGGCTCCCGAATAAACGGCCATGCGAGCCTCGCCAATGCGCCCGGCCTCGGAAACAATCGAGATAATTTTGCCTTGGCGCCGCTCCATCATAGAGGGCCCAACTATAGAAACGCAGTTCATCGCGCCATAGAAATTAAGGTCGACAATCTTTTTCCAATACTTGTCATGCATCTCGACGAACAAAGGCCGACCGATTTCCCCCGTGCGCCGTTCGGGGACGACGCCGGCGTTGTTGACCAGAATGTCAACCGGACCGGTCTGTTGCGTGATTTGTGCCAATTCTTTGCGGAGAGTCTCTAGCGATGTTATGTCGCAGACAAAGGGAGTTGCCGCGCCGCCGTCTTCGGTGATTTCCTTTGAGACCGCTTGGCAGCGCTCCGCGACAATGTCATTAACGATGATCGTGGCGCCCTCGCTCGCGAGGCGCTTGCAGATTGAACGCCCGACACCCATTCCGCCGCCGGTCACGAGCGCGACTTTATCTATGAGCTGAAGATCCATCTTCCACCTGATCACACCGCAAGAATGTGCACCGAGGTCGCGCCGGCTTCGATTTCCGTCACCCCGCCGCCGACCGTGTGCGCAAGCCCGACCTTGGCATCGCGCACCTGACGTTCGCCGCATTCGCCTCTCAACTGCCAGAACAGCTCGGCAATTTGGGCAACGCCGGTGGCTCCCAGCGGATGGCCTCTTGCCAGCAGGCCGCCGGACGGCGATACGGCGACCTTCCCATTCAGATCGAACCAGCCTTCGTCCACACCGCGACCGCCTTCGCCCGCAGCACAGAACCCGAGATCTTCGTAATGGATGAGTTCTGCGATAGTGAATGGATCGTGCAATTCGCAGACATCGATATCGGATGGGCCGACGCCTGCCTGCTCGTACGCCCGCTTTGCGGCCCTTATTGTCATCTCGGAATGGTCGTCGGCCATTCCGACACCGTTGCGAATTCCCGATGCGAGCACCGCGCTGCGGATTTCGACTGGCTTCGAGGTGTATTGCTTGGCGACCTTCGAGGAAGCCATGATTACGGCCGCCGCGCCATCCGACACAGGGCAGCATGATAAGCGAGTCAGTGGGTCAGCGATCATCGGGGCATTCAAGACCTGCTCGCTGGTGATCTCCTCAAGCCAAGGCGAATAGGGGTTTCGTATGCCGTTGCGACGATTTTTCACGGCAATCTTTGCAAGTTGCTCCCGGGTGGTGCCGTACCTATTCATGTGCTTATGGGCAGCCATTGCAAAAACCGAAGGCATCACCCGGCCCATGCTGCTTTCGAGGTCGTCGGCGACCAGCGGCGTGAAGCCACCCGTGGGGGAGGAGAGCTTTTCGGCACCGATCGCGATACCGATCTCAGCTTGTCCCGCTTTGATGGCGTTGTAGAGACCCCACACTGCGGAGGCGCCGCTTGCACAGGCATTCTCATAATTTGCGATCGCTATACCCGTTAGACCGATCTTGAGCAGGACCTTCTGACCGAAGCACTGGCCCTGATAGGCGTGGCCGGCGTGAGCCATTTCGATCGCGGCGGGATCAACATTGGAGTTCTTGATGGCGGCCCAGGCAGCATCGCGACCCAGTTCATGAACCTCAGTCTTGGGCTGCGGTTTGAACTGAGTCATTCCCGCGCCGATGACATAAATTCCGCTCAAGATCTTGGTCCTTCGAGAACGCGAAATTTCGGGCCCATCACGGCAGTGCCGTCTGGATCGAAGCGGATGGGCCCGATGACAAGTTCGACCTCCATTCCGATACGCAGACGGGCGTTTTGCCAGTCGGTAAGTTGGGCCGTCAGCTTTGGACCGGCGTCGAGTTCGACGACACCCAAGGCATAAGGGCACTCGAATCCCGAAACCGCCCGCCTGACCACAGTGAACGTCAACAGCCTGCCGGTGCCCGGAAGCTCAACTGGCTCCATGGTATCGGTGCGGTGTGTGAGCGGATTCATCTTTTGCGTAGGGTAGAAAACATTGCCCGTCTCGCGACAACGGCTTCCGAGCAGTCTGGGCGGCGGCCCTTCAACAAAAAGTCCCATACGAATCGGGCGCTGTTTTGACATCCAGTTTGCCGCCTCGCGAATGTTACTGTTTCAAAGTAACATAGCCGATCGGTTTTGTTGCGCAAAACGGTTTTTACTCAATGGAATAACCACCCGCCCCAGGCCCGGGATCGGTTTAATCACTAGACAAAACTGGTTCTACTGTGTGAAATAATTGCATTCCCCCTTGGAATTCCGGGCAGTGGGCAGTGGGCGGTTGGTGAAGCATGAAGATCCTTGTGCCGGTCAAGCGGGTGGTCGATTACAACGTCAAAACCCGCTTCAAGGCGGATGCCTGGTCGCTACAAGACGCTGCCGGACCTGGTTGGGGCTCTGGGCGGACTCAAAATGAGTCGATAGCGTTGACAGCCGCGGAAATGGCTCGGCGCGCGGATGAAGCTTAATAGCAATTACGGAGCACAGGTTTGAATTTCGACCTCTCAACAGAGCAGAAGCTGTTTGCGGAATCCGTGCGCCGGTTTGCTAAGGATGAGCTTGCATCAGGCGCCTTACCGCGGGCCCACACGCCTCGTTTTCCCTTCGACGTAGCGGAAAAGATGGCCCGGCGAGGGCTTCTCGGAATCACAATACCCGAGGCCGACGGCGGTCAGGGAGGTACGTTGATGGATGCCGTCATCGCGATCGAGCAGATAGCGGCTGTGTGCCCGCGAAGTGCGGATGTCGTGCAATCCGGCAATTTCGGCGCCATCCGAACCCTTTCGGAATACGCAACCCCAGAGCAGAAGAAACGCTTCCTGCCGGCGCTGTTAGAAGGAAAGGCTGCGATCAGCCTGTGCATGTCAGAGCCTGAGGCAGGTTCAGCTGCTACGGAGCTGCGCACGACCGCGACCGAACGGGACGAGGAAGTTATTCTCAATGGCACCAAGGTATTCTCGACCCATAGCCCGGACGCGTCAGTCTTCTTGGTCTATGTCCGATTTGGGCCTGGATTGGATGGAATAGGGTCGGTCCTGGTCGAACGCTCGACACCGGGACTGACCATCGGCAAGCCCTCCGCCTTCATGGGCGGAGAAGAATGGTGTCAGCTTTACTTCGAAGGCTGCCGCGTTCCAAAGGAGAACATCCTGCTGGGTCGCGGCGGGTTCAAAAAGCAAATCGCAGGTTTCAACGTCGAGCGCATCGGAAATGCGTCGCGCTCGCTCGCACTTGGGCGGTATGCGTACGAGCTTGCTCGCGAGCATGCCATGGTCCGCAAGCAGTTCGGGCGTCCGCTTTGCGAATTTCAGGGGCTGCAATGGAAATTTGCGGACATGGCCCTTAAGCTCGAATCCGCCCAACTTCTTCTCTATCGGGCAGCGGTGAACGGGGAGGAGCGCCTGCCATCTGCATATGAAACGACGATCGCCAAGCTTGCCTGCAACCAAGCGGGCTTCGAGGTCGCGAATGATGCGCTGCAGGTCCTCGGCGGACTTGGCTACACCCAGGAATTGCTTGCCGAATATTGCCTTCGCCGGACAAGAGGTTGGATGATCGCAGGCGGCTCTATTGAAATGCTCAAGAACCGCATGGCCGAGACGATTTTCGACCGACGTTTCGACCAACGTTCGAAATAAGGTGCGGCGCAAGGCGCAAAGATTAGGTGTGCACATGCTGAATGTCAGAAAGGATCTTTCAGCCGGCAACGGCGTCGGCGCCACAGACGCGCTCATCGAGTTTGCCGCCGGTCTGCGGTGGAGCGACCTCGATGCCGCCGTCAAACACGCAGCGAAGCGGCATGTGCTCGACACGCTTGGCGCGATCATCGCGGGGGCTGCGGGTGACCTCGCCAACCGAGTAGAAGGCGTTCTCGGCGGCGTACGGGTCGCTGGCCAAGTTGTTGTGCCAGGCCGAAAGCGGCGAGCTGACCTGCTCGATGCAGCTTTCATTTCTGGGACGGCAGGGCATGGTACCGAGCTTGACGATGGTTACCGGCTCGGTTCAGTGCATCCTGGCGTCCCGGTCGTACCCGCGATTGCGGCGCTTGCCTATGAGAAGCACGCCAGCGGACTGCGGTTTCTCGAAGCGGCGGTCATTGGATATGAAACCATCTGTGCAGTCTCACGTGCCCTTCACCCCGATATGCGCCGCCGCGGATTTCATCCGACTGGTGTCGTTGGTGTCTTGGGCGCAGCAACGGCGTCCGCGCGCTTGCTCGATCTTACCCCAAACAAGATTGCGAACGCGCTCGGCATCGCCGCTAGTAGCGGTGCCGGTCTGTTCGCCTTTTTGAACGGCGGTGCCGACGTCAAGCGGCTTCATGCCGGACATGCCGCACGAGAAGGCTTGCAAGCCGCGCTTTTTGCGGCGAACGGGATTGAGGGGCCGCCTAAGGTGTTTGAAACGGTCGACGGTTTCGCCCAGGCCTTTGCATTTGGCCAGGATGCAGCGTCGCGCAACCTCACGCTTTCGCCCGGCGCTCCCTTTGGCATTACCGATTGCTATGTCAAGCCATATGCATGCTGCCGACATCTTCAGCCGGCCGTGGAGGCGCTGATCGAGCTCATGAAGGCAAATTTTCTCAGGACGGAGGACGTCAAGGACATCAAGGTCGAGACGTACAGCATCGCCGCTGCGCACGCGCATACGGATTGGGCCGACTTCGCGAGCGCTCAGTTGAGTTTTCCCTACATCATGGCGCTCGGCCTGAAATACGGTTGGATCAAGCTCGAGCACTTCAAGGCGGAAACCAGACAGGATCCCGAAGTGACCCGGCTCTGTAAGTTGGTTCATGTCGAAGCGACCCCTGAAATGGACGCGCTGTATCCGCAGAATCGGCCCGCAAAGGTCACGGTGACCACATCGCGTGGCGTCTTTCGCAAAGAGGCGATGGAAGCGCTCGGAGCGCCGGAACTTCCGCTGAGCGACGACCGGCTTGGGCAAAAGTTCTTGGATCTCGCCTCACCCTCGCTCGGAGCCGACTACGCACGCCGAATTCTCGATGATCTGTGGCGGCTCGACTCCGTTGGAGACATCGTTCCACTTTTCGACGCGATGCGCCCCCAGTGATGCCGGAAGGCGAAACCGTGAATTCGGGCGTTCGACGCCGCGTTCGTCTTGAACGCAAAGGGAGCGTCGGTCTTATCATCATCGACAACCCCCCGGTTAATGCAGGGTCGTGGGACGTTCGTTCCGGCATTTTCGAATGCATCCGGCAGATCGGGGAGGACCCAACGCTCGAAGCGGCAGTCTTAGTCGGCACGGGCACGACGTTCATCGCGGGTTCGGACATCAAGGAGTTCGATAAACCGCTTCGCGATCCGCAGGTTCCGGCGGTCATCGCGGCGCTGGAAAATTGTCCAAAGCCGGTAGTGGCTGCCATTCATGGTGCGGCGCTTGGCGGCGGCTTTGAGATCGCGCTCGGATGCGACGCGCGCGTTGCGGAGAACACCGCAGTCGTCGGATTGCCCGAAGTGCAGCTTGGCCTCATTCCCGGAGCGGGGGGGACGCAGCGAATGCTCCGTCTCACCGGAATGGTGGCTGCTATCGAACTCATCACGACCGGCCGGAAAGTTCCGGCACCCGAAGCGCTCCGCATCGGCCTGATCGACACGATCGCCGAAGGAGATTTGCGCGAGTTCGCAGCGAAATACGCATTAGAGATGCACGGCGGCAAACGGCGGGTTCGCGATATGGCTGTTCCTCAGTACGACGAAGCCGAATTGACTGCCGCCGTTGGGGCTGCGGAGCGCCGCGGTCGGTGGAATCCAGCGATTGCGGAAGCCATCGCGATCGTTCGGCGTGCGGCGGACGTTCCAATTGACATCGGCCTGAAGGAGGAGCGGGAAATTTTTCAGCGGCTGCGCGTAAGCGAGTCGGCCGCCGCGATGCGCTATCTGTTTTTTGCAGAGCGCAAGGCAGGCCGGTTGGACGACGGAAAGGACGCTCAACCTAAAGCCGTGCGATCAGTAGGTGTGGTGGGTGGCGGCACAATGGGGGCCGGGATCGCCGTATGCTTCGCCGATGCCGGCATTCCCGTTACGCTGGTCGAGCGCCATCAAGCGGCACTGGACGGCGCGTTCGCACGACTACGAGCTATCTATATGCGTTCCGTAGAATCCGGTGAGCTCGCCGAAGCAGAATTAAACCGCCACATGTCATCGATCAGGCCGGGTATCAGCCTTCCAGGCCTGTCCGATGTCGACTTGGTGATCGAAGCCGTACCTGAGGAAATTGACATCAAGCGCGAAATTCTTACGAAGCTGGATGACGTAATTCGCCCTGAGACGATTTTGGCTTCCAACACCTCCTACCTTGACCTCAACCGTCTCGGTATGGAGATCAGACGTCCCGAGCGCTTCGTCGGTATGCACTTTTTCGCCCCGGCGAACTTGATGCCGCTCATGGAGGTGGTACGAACGGCCAAAACATCGACCGAGACCCTGGCGACCGCCGTTGTCGTCGCTCGGAAATTGCGCAAGGTACCTGTCATCGCGCGGGTGTGCGAAGGCTTTATTGGAAATCGGATCTATTCCGCCTACCGACGCGAGTGCGAAATCCTGCTCGAAGAGGGCGCTTATCCCGAGCAGATTGATTCCGCGCTCGAAGCTTTTGGATTTGCGATGGGTCCGTTCGCAGTTTCTGACCTTTCCGGCCTCGACATCGCGTGGCAGACGCGCAAGAGACAGGCGGCGTTGCGCAACGCCCAAGAGCGGTACGTCGATATCCTTGATCAGCTCTGCGAACTGGGACGTCTTGGGCGCAAGACCAAGGCTGGTTGGTACGACTATTCATCGGCCGCCTCGCGCGGCCGACTCGATCCGGCCGTCCATCGGTTGATCGAAAACGCTTCCCGCAAAAAAGGCATCGAGCGCCGGCAATTCACGGCGGCTGAGCTGCAAGGGCGCGCACTTGCCGCCATGCTCAACGAGGCAGCTTTGGTCCTGGAAGATGGCGTCGCCGAGCGGGCGTCCGACATCGATCTTGTGCTGGTGAACGGCTGCGGATTCCCTGCGGTCCGCGGCGGCATCCTGTTCTGGGTGAGCCGGCAGGACCGCAAGAAAATAGAGCAGCAGATCGACAAAGTCGCTGCTGATATCGGCTTCGGCTTCCGTCGGGCCAATCTCGACCGCGCGTTTCAGATGCTCCGAGAGGGCTGAGGTGTCAAAGGCGTCGAGCCTTCGTTGATAAGCCCACGGCGTGCTTAACGCGTCCTGAAACGTCTG
>NZ_JBFWPA010000026.1:0-70875 GCF_050250235.1 Pseudorhodoplanes sp. | reverse complement strand
CCGACGCGTCCGCAGCTGACGTCGCTGGACGAGGTCGATCCGGAAATCCTGGCGACCTCCGAGAAGCTTGGCAGTCCGCTGCGCGAGCAGGAAATGCTGGCGGGTGTGGTCCGGCCGGAAGGCGAGCGCCGCGTCGCGGTCGACGCCGTGTTCGACTCGGTCTCGGTCGCGACCACCTTCCAGGCCGAACTGAAGAAAGCCGGCGTGATCTTCATGCCGATTTCGGAGGCGCTGCGCGAGCACCCGGATCTGGTCCGCAAGTACATCGGCAGCGTCGTGCCGGTGACCGACAATTTCTATGCGACGCTGAATTCGGCGGTGTTTTCCGATGGCTCGTTCGTCTACGTGCCGCCGGGCGTGCGCTGCCCGATGGAGCTGTCGACCTATTTCCGCATCAACGAGAAGAATACCGGCCAGTTCGAGCGCACGCTGATCATCGCCGACAAGGGCTCCTATGTCAGCTATCTCGAAGGCTGCACCGCGCCGATGCGCGACGAGAACCAGTTGCACGCCGCGGTGGTCGAACTCGTGGCCCACGACGATGCCGAAATCAAGTATTCGACCGTTCAGAACTGGTATCCGGGCGATTCGGAAGGCCGCGGCGGCATCTACAATTTCGTCACCAAGCGTGGCGATTGCCGCGGCAAGAATTCGAAGATCTCCTGGACCCAGGTCGAGACCGGTTCGGCCATCACCTGGAAATATCCGAGCTGCATCCTGCGTGGCGACAATTCCCGAGGAGAATTTTACTCGATCGCGATCTCGAACGGCATGCAGCAGGTCGATTCCGGCACCAAGATGATCCATCTCGGCAAGAACACGACCAGCCGGATCATCTCCAAGGGCATCTCGGCGGGGCGTTCCCAGAACACCTATCGCGGCCTTGTCACGGCTCATCACAAGGCGACCGGTGCGCGCAACTTCACCAATTGCGACTCGCTTCTGGTCGGCGACAAATGCGGCGCGCATACCGTGCCGTATCTGGAGGCCAAGAATTCCTCGACGGTGTTCGAGCACGAGGCGACCACCTCGAAGATTTCCGAGGACATGCTGTTCTATTGCCGCCAGCGCGGGCTGTCGGCGGAGGAGGCGACCGCGCTTGTGGTCAACGGCTTCGTGAAAGACGTGCTGCAGCAACTGCCGATGGAATTCGCGGTGGAGGCGCAGAAGCTGATCTCGATCTCGCTCGAGGGGAGCGTCGGATGACGGAGCCGGACAACATCGTGCTGGAGCATCTTCGCGCCATTCGCGGCGGCATCGCACGCATGGCCGACGGCATGCAGACGATGAGCGCCGAGATGACCGCGATGCGCCAGCATCTTTCGGGGGTCGTGACCATCCAGGAGCACGACCACGGCGATATTGCGTCGATCAAGGTCCGTCTCGACCGGATCGAGAAGCGGCTGCAACTTGTAGATTGAGCGACAATATGACCACCGCCTTCCGAAGCGCCGCCACCGCCTGCCTCGCCGGAAGCAAGCCCGCGGGCGACCTCGTCGACTGCGTGACCGAGCATTTCCCCGATGTCGAGGTCTATCGCGAGAATGACGACCTCATCATCAAGGGCGGCAGCCGCTTTCTGGTGGTGCGCAGGGATGGCCCCGACGCCTTCCGGGTGACCGACAACGTCGCCGTCCCCTCGACCAACGCGGTCGATGCCGGCGGCGGCAACAAACGAACACTGAGCGAGCTGATCGACGATATCGTCACGCTCGACGACTGACTGGATTGAAACCAATGCCACTGCTGGAAGTGAAAAACCTGCACGTCGAAGTCGGCGGCAAGAAAATCCTGAACGGCCTCGACCTGACGGTCGAGAAGGGGCAGGTGCACGCCATCATGGGCCCGAACGGGTCGGGCAAATCGACCCTGTCCTATGTGCTCGCCGGCAAGTCCGGCTACGAGATCACCGAAGGCGAAGTCCTGTTCGACGGCGAGGACATCGCCGGGATGGAGCCGGACGAGCGGGCGGCGAAGGGGCTGTTTCTCGCCTTCCAGTATCCGATCGAGATTCCGGGCGTTGCCACCATGACGTTCCTGCGCACCGCTGTGAACGCGCAGCGCAAGGCGCGCGGCGAGGCCGAATTGTCGACGCCCGACTTCATGAAGCGTGTCAGGCAGGCCGCGGGCGAACTCGGCATCAGCCAGGACATGCTGCGGCGCGCGGTCAATGTCGGCTTCTCGGGCGGCGAGAAGAAGCGCAACGAGATTCTGCAAATGGCGATGCTGCAGCCGCGGCTCGCGGTGCTCGACGAGACCGATTCCGGGCTCGATATCGACGCGCTCAAGATCGTGGCGGATGGCGTCAACGCGCTGCGCTCGCCGGAGCGCTCCTTCATCGTCATCACGCATTATCAGCGGCTGCTCGACTATATCGTGCCCGACGTCGTGCATGTGCTGTCGAAGGGCCGCATCGTTCGCACCGGCGGCAAGGAACTGGCGCTGGAGCTCGAGGAGAAGGGCTATGCGCAATATGTCGAAGAGGCGGCGTAAGCGAAATGACCGAGACCGAAAACCTCGTGCTGGAACATCTGCGGTTGATGCGTGATCAGCTCTCGACGATGAATGAGAGGCAGTTGGAGATCATTCAAAGGCTCGGAAATCTTGAGGTGCAAGTGGCCAATCTTTCGGTCCGAGTTGACCGCATCGATATTCGTTTGGACCGCGTGGAGAAGCGCCTTGGTCTGATCGAGGCGTGATATCATGGCCGAACTGAAAGTCATCAAGACCGCAGCCGAACAGGGCCTCGCCGAGGCCTTTGCCGGCGCGCGTGCCACGCTGCCGGGTGCGGCCGCCGTGAAGTCGCTGCGCGACAGCGCCTTCCACACTTTCGAGGCGAAGGGCTTGCCGCATCGCCGGGTCGAGGAGTGGAAATACACCGACCTGCGCGCGCTGATGCGCGATGCCAAGCCGCTGGCGCCTCCGCCGGATGCGGCGGCGAGGAAACAGGCCGGGTCGGCCGGATCGTTTCTCGCGGGGGCGAAGCCGCGCCGCATCGTCATCGTGGATGGCGCGTTCGCAGCCGACCTGTCCGATCTTGCGGCGCTTGAGCCCGGCCTGTCGATCGGCTCGCTGGCCGAGGCGCTGTCGAAGGGCGAGGCGAGCGTGGTCGAGCGTGTCGGCCGAACGCTGCCGCTCGCCGATGATCCGGCCTTCGCGCTAAACACCGCGATGATGGGCGATGGCGCCGTGGTCCGGGTGGCGGATGGGGCTCAGATCGCGCGTCCGATCCATCTGGTCTTTGTCACGACCCCGGTGAGGCCGGTCTCGGTCTTCACGCGTTCGCTCCTGAGTGTGGGGAAGGGAGCGTCGGCTGCGATTTTCGAGAGCCACGAGAGCGCCGATGGCGTCGATCACCAGGCCAACCATGCGTTCGACGTGTCGATCGGGGATGAGGGCAGGCTCGATCACGTGAAGGTCGCGCGCGAGGGCGACCGCATGCTCCACATTGCAACCCTGGTCACGGAGCTCGGCTCGAACGCCCGTCTGAACGATTTCACCTTCACCGCCGGCGGCGCGGTCACCCGCAATCAGATCGCAATGCGGCTGAATGGCGCGGAGACTCACGCCGGCATCCGCGGCGCGACCTTGCTCAAGGATCATCAGCACACCGACAATACGCTCGTGGTCGATCATGCCGTCGGCCATTGCGAGAGCCGCGAATTGTTCAAGGCGGTGCTGGACGGCGAGAGTCGTTCGGTCTTTCAAGGCAAAATTATCGTGCAGCCGCATGCGCAGAAGACCGATGCCAAGATGGCGACGCATGCGCTGCTGCTGTCCGATGACGCCGAGGCCGACGCCAAGCCCGAACTGGAAATCTTCGCCGACGACGTGGTGTGCGGCCATGGCGCGACCGCGGGCGCGCTCGACGACGATCTCCTGTTCTATCTGAAGGCGCGCGGCATCCCGCAGAAGGAAGCCGAGGCGCTGATGGTCGAGGCCTTTATCGGCGAAGCGGTTGAGGCGGTCGAGAGCGAAGCCGTGCGCGAGGCGCTGATGGATGTCGCGCGGGCGTGGCTGAAGGCGAGGGCGTGACCAAGAACCCCGCTCATTCCCGCGAAGGCGGGAATCCGGAATCCGCGTCCGCGCTTTCGCTGGGACGAGCGTGTGTGGTTAGGGCTTGAAATAATGCATCCAGCAGTGACCAACGGTTCCTACGACGTCGCCCGCATTCGCGAGGACTTTCCGGCGCTTTCGATGCAGGTCTACGGCAAGCCGCTGGTGTATCTCGACAACGCCGCCTCGGCGCAAAAGCCGCAAGCGGTGCTCGATCGCATCCAGCATGCCTACACCCATGAATACGCCAATGTGCATCGCGGCCTTCACTATCTCGCCAATGCCGCGACCGAAGGATACGAGGGCGCGCGCGAGATTGTTGCGAAATTCCTGAATGCGCCGAAGAAAGAAGAAGTCATCTTCACCCGTAACGCCACCGAGGCGATCAATCTCGTCGCCTATACTTTCGGCCGCGAGCGGATCAAGGAAGGCGACGAGATCGTGCTCTCGATCATGGAGCACCATTCCAACATCGTGCCGTGGCATTTCCTGCGCGAGCGACAGGGCGCCGTGATCAAATGGGCGCCGATCGACGATGACGGCAATTTCCTGATCGACGAATTCGAGAAGCTGCTGACGCCGCGAACGAAAATGGTCGCGATCACGCATATGTCGAACGCGCTCGGCACCTATGTTCCGGTGAAGGAAGTGGTTCGCATCGCGCATGCGCGGGGCATTCCGGTGCTGGTCGACGGCAGTCAGGCGGCGGTGCATATGCCGATCGACGTGCGGGATATCGGCTGCGACTTCTATGTCTTCACCGGCCACAAGATTTACGGTCCCTCGGGCATCGGCGTGCTGTGGGCGAAGTATCAGCATCTGGAAGCCATGCCGCCCTTCAATGGCGGCGGCGAGATGATCCGCGACGTGTTCGAGGATCGCGTCACCTATGGCGATCCACCACACAAATTCGAAGCCGGAACCCCGCCGATCGTTCAGGCGATCGGGCTCGGCGCCGCGATCGAGTACGTGAATTCCATCGGCAAGGACCGCATCAGGGCCCATGAGGACGGGCTGATCCGCTACGCCCATGACCGGCTGCGCGAGATCAACTCGCTGAAGATTATCGGACAGGCCCGGGAGAAGGGCGCGGTGGTCTCATTCGAAATGCGGGGCGCGCACCCGCATGACGTTGCGACCATTATCGACCGGTCGGGGGTTGCGGTGCGGGCTGGAACCCATTGCGTGATGCCGCTGTTGAACCGCATCGGCGTGACCGCCACCTGCCGGGCCTCGTTCGGGCTCTATAACACCAGGGACGAGGTCGACAGCCTTGCGACCGCCCTCATCAAGGCGCAGGATTTCTTCGCATGACCCAGGATCTTGCATGAGCGACATCAAGTCCGACGACCAGAAGCCCGAGGCGACCGCGCCTGCTCAGGAATCCGCACTGCCGCAGGAGGAGATCGCGCGTCTGACCGACGATATCGTGGCCGCCCTGAAGACTGTCTATGACCCGGAAATCCCGGCCGATATTTACGAGCTTGGCCTGATCTACAAGGTCGACATCAAGGACGACCGCGCCGTCAATGTCGACATGACGCTGACCACGCCCAATTGTCCGGCCGCGGCCGAACTGCCGATGATGGTGGAGAATGCGGTCGCGAGCGTCGCCGGAGTTGGCCCGGTCACGGTGGAAATCGTCTGGGATCCGCCGTGGGATCCGAGCCGGATGTCGGACGAGGCGCGGCTTGTCCTGAACATGTGGTGATCCGCGCGGTGCCAAAGCTCGACCGCGTGCTCGAGACCGCGCTCTATGTCGACGATCTCCAACGGGCAGCGGCTTTCTACGAGCAGGTTCTCGGATTGCGGGCGCTCAGCGAGGATTCCCGCTTTCGCGCCTATGATGTCGGTGGGACCTCCGTGCTCCTCCTGTTCCTGCGCGGGGCGACACTCGAAACCGTCCAGCTGCCCGGCGGCACCATCCCGCCTCACGACGGACACGGCCGGCTGCACATGGCGTTCGGCATCGCCACCGACGATCTCGCAGCCTGGGAGCAGCGCCTCGGCGAGCATGGCACCGCGATTGAGGGGCGGACCGACTGGCCGCGTGGCGGCCGCAGCATCTATTTCCGGGACCCGGATGGTCATCTGCTGGAACTCGCGACCCCTGGGCTCTGGGCGATCTATTGAGGGACACGGGACCTGGAGCAAATCCAGTCCGCGGGGCTTCACAGGCCGGTTTTCGTTGTTATTTTAAGGATATACTTGAGTCCGCTGCCGGACCTTGAATCCGGCAAGAGGAGAATGGCAATGGCGACCGCACGGCCCCGCCCGCAGGTGATGCGGCTCACTGAAGCCGCCGCCGACCGCATCAGGGAACTGATGGCGACGTCGGAGCGTCCGATTGCGGGCCTGCGCGTCGGCGTCCGCAATGGCGGCTGCGCGGGCATGGCCTACACCATGGAATATGCCGGCGAGGTCGCGGCCAATGACGAAGTTGTCGAGGACAAGGGCGTTCGCCTCCTGATCGATCCCAAGGCGGTGCTGTTTCTGCTCGGGACCGAGATGGACTACAGGATCGACAAGCTGTCCTCGCAGTTCGTGTTCAACAATCCCAACCAGACCTCGGCCTGCGGCTGCGGGGAGTCGGTGCAGCTGACGCCGGCTCAGGGCGAGGAAGCCGGCGCGCGATAGAGCCGGGAGCCGTCCTTCTTGTGGGCGTCGCACGCGCGGCCCCTTGCGCGCAAATGACGATGCTGGACGCCGAACACATTCGCGACCTGTTTGCGTCCTTCGGTCCCGTCACGGTGCGGCGGTTGTTCGGCGGCGCGGGCGTATATGCGGACGGCGTGATGTTCGCACTTGTCGCGGACGCCGCGATCTATCTCAAGGTCGACGAGTGCAACGAGTCCGATTTCGAGCGCGAGGCGCTGCCGCCGTTCTCGTATCAGGCCAGGAATGGCAAGCGCGCAGTGATGTCCTACCGGAAAATGCCGGAACGCCTGTACGACGATCCGGACCAGCTCGCGCACTGGGCGGCCCGTGCTCATGCCGCGGCACAGCGCGGTCGCGGGTCAAAAACCAGGTCGACAAGGAAAGCCGCCCCGACGAAGCGGCATGCGAGCAGGCGGAGGCGCTGAGCGTCAGGCGACTGCGGTCGCCGGTGCCATCGACATTTCGGGATCGGCTTCGCAGATCACGCGGTTGCGGCCGGCGCGCTTGGCGGCATACAGACAGGAATCCGCACGCCCGATCAGCGACTGCGCGCTGTCGCCAGGACGCAGCGTCGCAACCCCGATCGAGATCGTGATGCGGCCGAGATGCTCGCCGGTCGAGCGCTTCATCAATTCCTTGCTCATGACGGCGCGGCGGATGTGATCGGCGACCGTCACCGCCGAGCGCAGCACCGTGTTCGGCAGGATGATCGCGAATTCTTCCCCGCCATAGCGTGCCGCGATGTCCTGGCCCTTCACGTTCTGCTTCACCGAGAGCGCGACTAGCCGCAGCACCTGATCGCCGGTGAGGTGGCCATAGGTATCGTTGAAGGTCTTGAAATGATCGATATCGGTCATCAGCAACGACATCGTCTCGTTGTCGGAAATCGCTTCCGAGATCGCTTCGGCCAGCGCCTGGTCGAAATATTTCCGGTTGGCGAGCGAGGTCAGGGGATCGGTCAGGCTCTCGGTGCGGACGACTTCGAGATTTTCCTGAAGCTCGTTGATTTCGCGTTTGGAGGCCGAGAGACGTTCTTCCAGCTTCTGATTGACCGTCTCCATTTCCTTCGCGGTCTGGACCAGGCTTTCCACGATCCCGCGCAAGCCCTCCCGATCCGCGCCCGGAAGGTTGCGCGAAACGCCCGCGAGGCTCTCCGAACAATTGTTCGCGGAGCCGACGGCGGCGTCCACCATCGCCATCACCTGCTCGATCTCGTCCATCACCCGATCGCCGACCTTGTCGATTCGATCGCTGAGACGTGTCGGTGACAGATAGGTGTCGTAGAGCCGGTCGATCTCGGCGTCGGACAGCGAACCGCAGCGCGACAGAATCTCGTTGATGGTCTCGTTCAGGGTGGGGTGGTAGCCGGTTGCGTAGCAGTACCAGACTTCGAAATGGCGGGGTGTCGCAGGCTGGCGCAGCGCCTTGATCTGGCCAAGAGCGATTTCCGCGAACGCCATGGTTCGGCGGTGTTCGTCGCTGCTGGTCGCCATCCGGCCCCCCGAAATCCACGCAATCAAATTTCGGCCGCCCCGACCCCCGCGGCGGCTCTAACCAATGGAACCGGACCCTATTCTACAGCAATGAATGAGGCGTAAACGACGACGGGGAGTCGAGGGCTAACAGCCCAAACCCAAACGGCTTTTCGCGTTCGACACACAAAAAGGCCGCCATCGGTGTCAGGCTTTCACGCGGACCGGGCGCAGCAGGAAGGCCGGGAGGTGGGAATGATCGGGCTCGGAGTCCTGCACCGGTTGGGGCCGCCGCCGGGACTGATCCAGCCGGGCGACCGGTGCAGGACCCTTGGAACCGGTACGGCGTTCATCGCGATGGCGCGCGCGCGGCCGTTCCTCGGGCCGGGCCTCCCGCGGCGCGACCGCAGGTTCCGGCCTGCCGGTTTCGGCGGCAACCGGAATTGGCTGCCCAATCAGTTTTTCGATCGCGGCGACCGCTTTCTGGTCAGCGGGCGTGACAATCGTGTATGCGGTGCCGGTCTTGCCGGCGCGGCCGGTGCGGCCGATGCGGTGGACATAATCGTCCGGATGGAACGGTACGTCGAAGTTCAGCACATGACTGACGTCCGGAATGTCGAGGCCGCGCGCAGCGACGTCGGAGGCGATCAGCAGATCCGCCTCGCCCTTGCGGAATTTGTCGAGAGCGGCCATGCGCGCCGGCTGCTCCAGATCGCCGTGCAAAGCGACCGCGTTGAAGCCGTGTTTCACCAGCGAGCGGTGCAGCAACGCAACCTCGCGCTTGCGGTTGCAGAACACGATGGCGTTCTTGAAATTCTCGGTGGTGTTCCGGATCAGCTGACGAAGCGTCTCTCGCTTGTCATGCGGGTCGCGGCCGCTCCTGACCAATTGCTGCGTGATCGTGGTCGCGGCGGTGGCGGGACGCGACGTTTCGACCTTGACCGGGTTCGAGAGGAATTGCTCCGTGATACGCCGGATTTCCGTGGGCATCGTGGCGGTAAAGAACAGGGTCTGGCGGGTGAAGGGAACGAGCTTGCAGATGCGCTCGATGTCGGGAATGAAGCCCATGTCGAGCATGCGGTCGGCCTCGTCGATCACCAGCAATTCGACGCCGGTGAGCAGCAGGCGTCCGCGCTCGAAATGGTCGAGCAGGCGTCCGGGCGTCGCGATCAGCACATCGACGCCGCGCGTGAGCTTGGCGTCCTGATCGTCGAATGACACGCCGCCGATGATCAGCGCGACATTGAGTTTCTGGCCGGCGCCGTATTTCTCGAAGCTTTCCTGCACCTGGGCGGCGAGTTCTCGGGTCGGCTCGAGGATCAGTGTGCGCGGCATGCGCGCCCGCGCGCGGCCGCTCTCGAGCATCGTGATCATCGGCAGGGTGAAGGCCGCGGTCTTGCCGGTGCCGGTCTGCGCGATGCCAAGCACGTCGCGCCGTGCCAGCACATGCGGAATGGCTTCGGACTGGATCGGGGTGGGGCTGGTGTAACCGGCGGCCTGGACGGCGGCCAAAACCTTGTCGGACAAGCCGAGTTGGGAAAAGGACATAGAACCTCTGAACGGCGCCGCCCATCAATGGGTTCGCGCCGGACCACAAAGCATGACATTTTGCGCGAGGGGCGGTCGAATCTGTCTGTCTGACCGTTGTTCGGGAACATAGGCCCCGGGGCCTGAAAGTCAATCCTTCAAGGGCCGTTAAGTTAAATAAATACAAGCGTTTTTGGCTTTCACGCGATGACGGGACGATGACATGACAAGTGCTGCCAGCCTGCCGATATTGCTGATCCCGGGTCTCGGATGCACGGCCCGCCTCTATACCGAGCAGATGCCCGTATTGTGGACCTTCGGTCCGGTCACGGTCGCCGACCACCGGCGCGCCGACAGCATGGACGCGATCGCACGCCAGATTCTCGACGAGGCACCGCGCCGCTTCGCGCTCGCGGGACTGTCCATGGGCGGCTATATCGCGCTTGCGATCATGCGGATCGCGCCCGAGCGGGTGGCGAAGCTGGCGCTGCTCGACACAGGATCGCGCAGCGACACGCCCGAAGCCGCCGAGAAGCGCAAGGCTTCGATCGCGCTGGCCAAGGCCGGCAAGCTCGACGAGATCAACGCGATGTTGTGGCCGGTGCTGGTTCACAAGGAACGCCAGGGGGACACGGCCCTGAAGACGATTGCCGGCGACATGACGCTGATGGCCGGTGCCGAGGCCTTCGCGCGCCAGCAGACCGCAATCATGACGCGTCCGGATTCGCGCCCGGGACTTCCGGCGATCACCTGTCCGACGCTGGTGCTGGTGGGCGACGGCGATCAATTGACGCCGCCCGCCTTGTCCGAGGAGATGGCCGGCCTCATTCCCGGCGGCAAACTCGTCGTGGTGCCGGATTGCGGGCATCTATCCACGCTGGAACGGCCGCAACCCGTGACGGAGGCGCTGGCGGCCTGGATGCGTTGCTGATGCCGCCGATCAGGCCGCAAGTGTCTGCGGATTCTCGAGCGCGCCGTCGCGCAGCGTGTATATTTGGTCGAAGCGGTCGAAAATCTTCTCGTCATGCGTGACGACGATCACCGCGGATTGCTTTTCCTGCGCGACCTTGCGCAATAGCTCCATGACCGTACCGGCACGCTGGGAGTCGAGCGCTGCGGTCGGCTCGTCCGCGAGAATGATCCGCGGGTCGTTGGCGAGCGCGCGCGCGATTGCAATGCGCTGTGCTTCGCCTCCCGACAACTGGCCCGGCATCGCTTCGCTGCGCTTCTCGACGCCGAGATAGGTGAGCAGTTCCATTGCGCGTTTGTGTGCCTCGTGCCGGCTTGCGCCGGCAAGGACAAGCGCCACCGCAACATTCTCCCAGGCGTTCAGAAAGGGCAGGAGGTTGTGCGCCTGGAAGATGAAGCCGATCTTCTCCAGCCGCAGCCGCCGCAAGTCCCGCCGCAGCCATTTCCGGTCGTAAACGAGTTCGCCATTCAGAGACATGCGGCCGGAATTGGCCTCGATGATGCAGCCGATCACGTTCAGCAAAGTGCTCTTGCCCGATCCGCTCGGGCCGCGCAGGCCGACCACCGTACCGGCGTGAATGTCGAGCGAGACGTCGCGCAGCGCGTCGACACGAGCCGCGCCTTCGCCGAAATGCTTCGAAATGCTTCTGATCTCGACCACCGCGGGCATGGCGTCAGCCCGCAAGCGCCGAAGCGGGATCGATCTTCATTGCCGTGCGCACGCCAAGCGCACTTGCGATCAGGCACACGACGATGACGATGCCGAACAGCGTCGCCGCGTCGGCCGGCTCCAGAACCACGCGGCGCGGGAAGTGACCTTGCGCGGCGTTGATCAATGCCGCTCCGGTCGCAAAGCTGATGGCGCCCATGGCGAGCGCCTGCTGCACGATCAAGCCGACGATCCGGCTGTCCGGTGCGCCGATCAGCTTGAGGGTGGCGATCGACTTCGTCTTGTCGATGGTCATGGTGTAGATGATGAGGCCGATGATGACGGTCGATACGACGAGCAGCAGACTGGTGAACAATCCGATCTGCCGGCGTGCCCGATCGATCACGGATTGCGACAGAATGGATTCCTGCTGATCCTGCGTCAGCGCGCCGAGGTGCTTCCAGCGGATCACTTCGTTCGCGAACTGAGCCGGCGTAACGCCCGGCAGCAATTGCACGAGCACGGCGTTGGCGGTGTCGATGGTTCCGGACTGGCCGGGGGTTCTGGCGATCTCGCGCCGGGCGGCGGCAGGAGTCAGATCGAATTGCAGTTTCTGGGCATCGTGGAGCGTCACGAACACGACCGGATCGCCACCCGAGGCTACGAGCCTGCGGGTGAGCCCGACGATCGTGAATGTGTCGCGGCCAAGCCGGATCTGCTCGCCGATCGACAGGTTCGCGCCGATATCCGCGACCGCCTCGTAGCGGTTGCGGGTGATCGGCCTGCCCTCGATGATATGCGGCGGGCCGCCGATGCGGCCGATTTCCGAGCCGACGATCATCAGGCGGCGGCTGGTTCCGCGATGCTGCAACTCTGCGTTCTGATATGCGACGGTGCCCGCGGCGGCCACGCCCCATTGTGCCGCGATGATTTCGCGGGTGTCCGCCGGCAGGCGGGACGCCTCCGCGAACGGCCCGCGCGTGCCACCTTCCACGATCCAGACATCGGCCTTCGCGGCACGCAGCAATCCGAGTGATTCCTCGATCAGGCCGCGATAGATGCCCACCATGGCGAGCACGATGCCCAGCAGCAGGCTCAAGCCCAGACAGGTAAGCAGGAAGCGCCCAAGATTGTGCCGAATGTCGCGCAGCGCAAGATTCACCGGCCTTGCTCCGCTGCGTTTTTCGCTTTCGCCGCGCGTCCCTCACGCAGTCCGGCGGGATCGCTGGCGACGATGGCCGCGCCGGGAGGGATGTCACTCGCGATCCGGATGCGGCCGTCAAGCAGACGGTCCCCGAACTCCACCTGCCGTCTGGTCAGCCGGTTGTCCTGAATAAGCCAGATGATGCCGGATCGGCCGTCATACTGCTCGACGAATTTCAAGGGAATGAAGTGGCCGGATGCAATCACGCCCTTGACGATCTCAACTTCCGCCTGTTCGCCAAGGAAGCGAATCTGATGCTGCGGCCCGCATTGCCGGCAGCGCAGATAGACGCGGCGCTCCTCGGTGACGCGATCATTCTCCTGGTCGATGCGCACGACCTCGGTATCGAAGGTATTGAGGGGCTCGGAGCGTAACCGAACCTTTGCCTTCTGGCCCAGTTGCAATCCGCCGGCCGAGGTTTCGTCGATGAAGGCGCGTATCCAGATCGAATCCGGTTCGATCAGGGTGAAAACCGCTTCGCCCGCATTCACGACCGAGCCAAGCTCCTTGTGACGCGCGATTACGCGCGCATCGAATGGTGCGCGCAATTCGTGCTGATTCACCAGCACTGCCTCGATCCTGCGCTGCGCCTCGGCGTCATCCTGCAGCACCCTGGAAACGGCGACTTCGGCGTCTGCGAGCCGCAGATCGCCGCGCGCGATGTCTTCTGCGGTCTGCGCATCCTCGGCGGCCTCCTGCGAGACGGCGCCGCGCCCGACCAGAGTCTGGCGGCGGGCATTGACGTTCTTCTTCTGCTGATACGAGACCTCGGCGCGGTCGCGTTGCGCCTGCGACTTGAGCAGGGTGGCCGCGGCCTGGCGGACGCTGGCTTCGCTCTTCGTCAGCTTGGCACGCTGGGAGTCGTCGTCGAGCTTTGCGAGCAGGGCGCCGGATTTGACGACATCGCCCTGATCGGCGCTGATGGCCCTGATCTTTCCCGCCAGATGAAAGCCGACCTTGGACACCACTTGCGCTTCGACCGTGCCGATCCCGAACACCCGCACCTCGACATTCATCTGCGGTTTCAGGACCGGCAGGGAGATTTCGCGCGAACGAAACCCGTAGATCGCCCCTGCACCGATTGCGAGTGCAATGATCGCAACGACTGCAGCTCTGGAAACGGATCGCATGCTGTTCGTGTGTTGGAAGGCTGCCCCGAGTGGCTCAGAGCCCGCGCACAGCTTTCTCCAGCATTCCGGACTGCCGGCATTGCGGTAAATCAAGCCGTTTGCGAGCCCGTGCCGGGTGGCTCGCGACCGTCAAAGCGCTGTCCGCTAGCAACCGGCCGCCGGCCTCGACCATTGGCGGTTCGCGGAACGGGGCTGGCGCGCGGGAGTTTACCCCAGAGGGCGACGCACAGACGGAGTGTCAAGCAGAGCGAGAACATGAGACCCCGACATTCGAATCTCATCGCAGCGCTGCTGGTCCTTGTTTTCGGAACTCTCTCCGACGGCGTTGCCGGCGCGTCGATGGAGACGCCGCACGGCGCGCGTGGCGACGAAAACGCCACCAACAGCGGCGGAGCTGGTGCGGGCGAGGGTATGCCGACGATCGAGTTCCAATCGGACAAGCCGCCGCTGCGCCTGACCAAACGCGATCGAAACAGGGTCGCCGAGGCAATCTCGCGAGAACGAACCTACCAGCGCAAGCCGGAAGGGTTCGAGCCGCACATTGGGCTGACCGTGAGGAAAGAGATCAAGCTGAGCCCGATGCCGCGGCCGCTGATCTATCAAGTTCCGGCGCTGCGCCAGTACGACTATGCGAAGCTTCAGTCCAACATCCTGGTCATCGATCCGATGAGCATGACAATCGTCGATGTCATCCCGCGAAAATACCCGTCGGTCGGCCAACCGATATCGGCGATGGAGTGGTGGTCGACACGCGGCCGCAGTCTGATCGGATTGACGCCTGAACCGGCCCGCGATCCTTCGGCGGCAAGGGAAGATGGGCATCCCCGGTGATCCGCCTAGCTTGCATGGATGCGCAAGCCTGCAATCCATCCGATGATCCGCCCGTCGATGACGAGCAGCGCTGTGGCGATCACCAGCGCACCGGCCGCCTCGCGCATCCCGAGCGTCTCGCCGAGGACGACATGCGCAAGCAGGATGGCGGTAACCGGCATCAGAAGAGTGACCAGCATCACATTGGTCGCCCCGGAGCGCGCCAGGATGCGGTAGAAAACGAGGTAGGCGATGCTGGTCGCGAACACGCCGAGTCCGACGAGCGACAGCCATGTGACGGTCCCCGGCATCGCGAAATTCCAGGGGCGGTCGATCGCCAGCATGGCAAGGAACAACAGCACCGACGACGAAAAAACCTGACAAAAGGCGGATGTCAGCGGCGGCACGCCCTGCAATTTGCGGCGACCCCACAAGGCGGAAAATCCGTAGGACAGGGCGCCGCCGAGGCATAGCAGGATGCCGATGGTCTGAGTCGATGAAATGTCGGAGCCGGTCCCGCGCAGGATCGCGACTCCGGCGAGGCCCATCAGCACGCCCACGATCTTGTGCGCCGTCAGCTTCTCCTCGCCGAAGGCCGCGGTCACGATCACGGTGAAAAGCGGTGTCGTCGCATTGGCGATCGAGGCGAGACTGCTCGTGATCAGCGTCTGGCCGGCTGCGACCAGCGCGAACGGGATCACATTGTTCAGCACCCCCATCACCACGAACGGCATCCATCCGTGAAGGTCGCGCGGCAGACTTGCCCGGTAGAACCAGATCAGCGGAAGCAGAAACAGCGCTCCGAACGCAACGCGCGCGAACACGACGGCGACCGGCGGCAATTCCTTCAGGGCCAGGCCGGCGAGCACGAAGCCGCCGCCCCACAGAATCGACAGCAGCAGCAGCAAGGCGGCGTCGCTCCGGTCGATCTGGCCGGCGGTGTTATGCATGAGTTCCGACGCAGCCCTTCTGACGAGTCAGGCCGCACCATGCCCGTGCCGGTGCTTCAGGGCCACCCGGATTGTGGATCGGCCGTCCATGCGGCGGCTCTCACCGCGCCTTGGTTCGCGAGCGCTGGATGCCGAGTGCAATGATGCGCCGGAGCATCTCCGAATATTTCAGCCCGTCATATGCCGCCGCTTCCGCGAAAACCTCGTGGCGTGCGATTTCCGGATTCGGGTTCGCCTCCAGGAAGTAGGGCACGCCATCCGCCGACAGACGGAAGTCGATGCGCGCATAGCCGTCAAGCTCCAGCGTGCGGCAGATGCGGCGTGTCAGATTCTGGATGCGTTTATAGATTTCGGGCGGCAGATCGGTGGCCGGTCCCTGCAGGATGCCGCGTTCCTCCTGATACTTGACGTCGAACTTGACTTTCGCGGTTGCGATCTTGCTCGCGGAATCGCCGAATTCCAGTTCCCAGATCGGCAGCACCCGCATGCGGTCATTGCCGATCACGCCGACATAGAGTTCGCGACCGTCGATATACTGCTCGGCGATCGCGGCGGTTCCGATCTTCTCGTGCACGAAGGCGACGCGTTCTTCGAGCTTCTCGTCGGAATCGACGATCGATTTCTGCGCGATGCCGAGCGAGGCGTCTTCGCTCAGGCTCTTCACGATCAGCGGAAACGGCAGGCGCGGTGGCCGCTGAATCTTCTTGCGCATCGGAAAGACCGCGAAGGCCGGCACCGGAATGCGGTGGTAATGCAGGAGCTTCTTTGACAGATCCTTGCCGCGCGACAGCATCAGCCCGCGCGGATTGCAGCCGGTATAGGGGATGCGGATCAGTTCGAGATAGCTCGCGACATTCTGGTCGTAGGCCGGCTCGCCGTGAAATTCCTCCAGCAGATTGAATACGATGTCAGGCTGGAAGCTGTCGATCTCCGCGCGGATCGGCCGCAACTCGTATTGCACGCCCAGAACACGCACCTCATGACGGGCCTTGCGCAGCGTGTGAACGATGTCATAGCCGGTCTTGAAGGCGAGGATGTCCTGCTCGCTGTAGCCCTTGATGGAGTCGGGCGGCGCTTGTTCCGGATGCAACAGCACCAGAACGCGGGTTCTTTTCATAGGGCGAACCATTGTCGGCGCGACGGACTATAGAGCGAATGCACCGTCTTTGCCGTTAACAACACAGTGAAATCCGCGAGCAATTGACGTTCCGGGCCGACCGCACGCAACTTCAATTCGCGGCAACGATCGATCATATCATCGAGAACGGAGTCAAGCGTCAGCTGGTATTCGCCGGTCCAGCGCGCCACAATCTGCCGGAAATGCGAGCGGTGACTGCGGATGAAGGAGGCCGCGGTCGGCGCATGCCGATGCTTCGGATCGGCAGAGAAGATCAGATGCAACTCGCGGTCATAGGTGCGCGGGGTATTCACCGCATACAGGGCCTGCTTCCTGCGGTAGTGCGCCGCAAGCGTTGTTTCGATCTGGTTGAGTGGATGCACCGTCGCGCTGCGCGGCAATTGCGAACGCTGGCCCGCGATCTCTTCCATCACTTCGTCGACATATTCCAGCTTGCGGAGCGCCGGCCATCCTGCATAGCGCTTCCTCCAGTCCGAACGGGGCTTCAGCCAGACCGCGAATGTCTCCGCGAAGTCTTCGTCGGGATGGCTTTGCGCATACCAGAGCCGCAGATGCTGGACGTAGTTCTTGCTCGCCGGATTGGGACGATAGAAGCGCGGATAATGGGTCGAGGAGCGGCCGAACAATTCCTGCCAGCGGCGGCGGCGCTGCAGCCGGAAGGCATTCTGCACGACGTGTCCGGTCTCGTGTCGCAGGATGCGCATGCATTCGTGCCGCGTTCCGCCTTCGACGTCGATGATCATCTTGCGCTCGAGCCGCATCAGACGCGGATGCGCGAGGTAGAATGGAATGGCGATCCCCGGCGTGGTGTCGGGGCTGAACCACTCGTCCGACAGCCAGGCATGCGGACGGATGCGCAGATCGCGCTCTTCGAGCTCTGCCTGCAGATCGTCAAGGCAGTCTTCAAGCCAGGTATTTTCGAGGGTCAGCTTCAGGTCCTTGAGCCTGAGCTTCAGGAGCTTGTCATCCGGCAACGAGGCCCATGGAAACTTGCGGCGCATCCTGTGGACTAGTTCTTCGGTTTGAGTTCCAGCACTCTGGCGATCCGCGCTGTCAGGAGCGACTGCTCCCTGATGGTCGCGGCCAGGGCGGCCGGATCCCCCGGATTTACCACCTGACCGGTTGCAAGCAGCCGGTCGGCGATCACCTTGTCGGACACGACCTCTGCAACGTCGCGCGCAATCCGTTCCCGCAGGTCGAGCGGCATGGATTTCGGGCCGTACAGCCCGGCGGTCGTTTCCACCGCCAGCCCGCCCCAGCCGAGTTCATGCACCGTCGGAATGTCGGGTGCGAACGCTGCGCGCTCGCGGCTGGTGACCGCAAGGATACGGATCTTCCCGGCACCGGCCAGCGGCTGCACGATCGCAGCCGAGGTCAGGAGGAAGTCGATCTGATTGCCGGCAAGTGCGGTTGCCGCTTCCACGATATTCTTGAACGGGATTTTCTGGACCTTCAGCCCGCGCGAGCGGATGAAATAATCGAGCGCGAAATCCGGCACGCCGGGCGCCCCGGTCACGTTGAGTTTGCCCGGGCGCGCCAGCGCTTCGGCGACGAATTGTCCGAGCGTGCGGATCGGGGATGAGGCCGGCACGCTGACGCACAGCACGGTATCGGTGACCCGCGCGATCGGCGCAAGATCGCGCGCAAAGTCGTAGGTCATTTTGTCGAGTGTGTAAGGATGCGCCATGAACGAGGCGCTCGACGCGTAGAGCAGGGTGTGGTCGTCATCGGCCTGCAGGAAGGCGTTGATCGCCAGCAGTCCGTCGGCGCCGGGCCTGTTCTCGATCACCACCGGCTTGCCCCACCCGACCTGCAGCTTCTCCGCCATCAGTCGCGCGGCGACGTCGGTGGCGCTGCCGGCGCCGAAGGGCAGGATGAACCGCACCGACCGCTGCGGCCATGCCGGCGCCTCCGTCTGCGCGGCCGCCGGGATCGCAAAGGCCGGCGCAAGCAGCAGCAGCGCTGCGGTCAGAACTGCGCCGGCACGCCGCCCGGTAACCCCGCATCCCGCCAGCATTCCAATTCCTCCCGCCTTGGTCCGCGCTCCGCGCCTGCGCTGCATGGCCATTGATAGCTGCGATTCCGCTCTGTCACAATTCGCGGGGTTGTGTCGGGGCAGACGGAGGTGCATCGCCGCATGTGGAACAGCGCCGGCTCGCGGCGCACGCCGCGATCGCGCGCCTTGCTTTGACGATGCCGCCCACAGCGTCCGGCTTCCGAACGGAGGTCAGGACCCAAAGGCGCCGCAATTCGTCACGATTGCGTTGGGCGGTTGGCTCGAAATTGAACAGTCACGCCGGTTCATGCGACGATGGCCGACCGGGACGGCCGGACCAAGATTCTGCCTGTCCGCACGGGGAATGCTTCGATGACCAGTCCAAGATTGTTCCTTGCGGCCTGTTGTCTCGTCGCGCTCTGCGTCGGGCTCTCGCTGTCACCGGCGATGGCCCAGAAGCGCGTGGCGCTTGTCATCGGCAACGATAGCTATCGGCATGTCGCTCCGCTGCGAAAGGCGGCGAACGATGCCGATCGGGTGGCGAAGACGCTGAAGGGCCTCGGCTTCCAGGTGATCGCCGCGACCAACCAGGACCGGCGCGGGATGAGCGATAGCCTCACGGCGTTCGAGCGCACGCTTGGCGAGGGCGACACAGCCTTCTTTTTCTTCGCCGGGCATGGCTTCCAGATCAAGGGAGAAAACTACCTGCTGCCGACCGACGTGCCGCTGGCGCTCGCTGGCGAGGAGGAGAAGGTCCACGAGAATTCCTTCCTCGCGCGCCGGATCATGGAGCGCATCAGGAACAAGGGCGTGCGCACCACCGTCGTGGTGCTCGATGCCTGCCGCAACAATCCGTTCGAGCGGGCCGGCACCCGCAGCGTCGGCGGTGCCGGGGGACTGGCGGCCATGAGCGAGGAGGGCGCCTTCGTCATCTATTCGGCGTCCGAAAACCAGACCGCCCTCGACTATGTATCGAACGACGACAAAGACCCGAATTCGGTATTCACGCGGTTGTTCGTCAAGGAGCTGGAAACGCCCGGCTTGTCGCTCGTGCAGGTCGCCAAGCGCACGCAGGCGAGCGTTACCGCGCTGGCGCGCAAGGTGAAGCACAATCAACGCCCGGCCTATTATGACGAGATCGTGGGCGATGTGGTGCTGAACGGCACGCTCGATCCGGCCAAGGCGAAGGAAACCATCCCCCAACAGGTCGCCGTGGTGGCGCCGGTGCAGCCGCAGCCGCTCCCGAACCGCCAGAGCCAGCCGGAACAGCTCAACGCGCCGCTCGCCAATTTCATGCGCCACAATGGCGGCTGGTCGGTGACCCTATCCTTCGCCGACCCGGTGACGGCGATTTCGTGGCGTTTCGGGGAGAGCGGCAATTTCAGGGAGACCGGGCATCTCAACACGCTCGATCCGCGCACCCGAAAGCGCATGCCCAATCCGTCGATCCAGCTCGACGCCGACACGCCGGAAGGCACGATCTATATCCGCTATGCCGATGCGCGCGGCGACTGGGCCGAACCCTTTCCGATCAAGTTCGATCCGGCGGGCGCGCTGGAGCGCGGCCAGCGTGACATCCTCGAAATGACCTCAAGCAACTGGCTGTCGTTTCGGCAGTTCAACGGGCTGCTCGTCTATTACTCCCATCTGATGTCTTATCGCTGTGCGATCCGGGAGGTGAAGGTCGGAATCGATTCGACGGTGCCGGACAAGAAGCTCGCGCTGCCGCCCTGCGACCCGCGCGATCCCTCCTCGATCCCCTCGAGCGCGCAGCCCTATATGAAGCTGCCGCCCAATACCAAGTTGATGTCGGTGGAACTGACCTATCGCGACGGCACCACTTCCGAGGTCAAGACCTTCCGCGCCGATCCGCGCGGCAATCGGTGACGCCGGGACAGTCGACGCGATCAGTGCCATCGCTTCCGGCAAAAGTGCCTTTGCTGGCTGTGCGAACATCGCTAACACCCGCGCATCATGTCTTCGGGGAACAGGACCTCCATGCGGACACAGGTCGGAATCATCGGAGCGGGCCCAGCCGGGCTGATGCTGTCGCATCTCCTGCATCTTGCGGGGATCGAGTCGATCATCATCGAAAGCCGCAGCCGCGACTATATCGAGCAGCGCATCCGCGCCGGCCTGATCGAGCAATGGGCGACCGACATGCTGACCGAGACGGGGGTCGGCGAGCGCATGGCGCGCGAGGCGATGTTCCATGAGGGCAACTACATCTGCTTCAACGGCGAGGCACACCACGTGAATTTCCGCGCGCTGGTCGGCAAGGGCGTCACCATCTACGGACAGCAGGAGGTGGTGAAGGACCTGGTCGACCGGCGTCTCGCCGACGGTGGACAGGTGTTGTTCGAGGTCGATGAAACCCGTGTCCACGATATCGGGACCGACAGGCCTTTCGTGACCTTCCGCCACGAGGGCCGGGACAAGCGCATCGATTGCGATGTCATTGCCGGTTGCGATGGCTTTCACGGCATCTGCCGCGGAAGCTTTCCGCCCGGCGTCTTGACCTTCTATGACCGCGAATATCCGTTCGGCTGGCTCGGAATCCTTTCGGAATCGCCGCCGCCGGACGACGAACTGATGTACGCCTATCACGATCGCGGCTTTGCGCTTTACACGATGCGTTCGCCGACGCTGTCGCGGCTGTATATCCAGGTCGAGCCCGACGAAGACCCGGACAAATGGCCCGATGACCGCGTCTGGGAGGAACTTCACGTCAGGCTTGGCGGCACCCGCAAGCTGCAGGAAGGTCCGATCCTGCAGAAGGGCGTGACCTCGATGCGCAGTTTCGTGTGCGAGCCGATGCAGACCGGCCGGTTGTTCCTGGCCGGGGATGCCGCGCATATCGTGCCGCCGACGGGCGCCAAGGGCATGAACCTCGCCCTCGCCGATGTGCGTATGCTCGCGCGCGCGCTCGACGGCTTCTACAAGAAGGGCAGGACCGATCTGCTGGAAGGCTATTCGAAGACCTGTCTCGATCGGGTCTGGAAGGCGCAGCGATTCTCGTGGTGGATGACGCAGATTTTCCATGTCTTCCCGGACGAAGTGCCGTTCGACCGCCGGCGGCAACTGGCCGAGCTCGACTATCTTGCGCACTCGACCGCGGCACAGACCTCGCTGGCCGAGCAATATACCGGCCTGCCCATCATATGAGCGTGCGCTGAAACTTCCGCAGTGCGGCGGAACTTGCGCCGCATATCGCCGCACCGCTATGGTGCGAGTCGAAGGCCGCACGGCAGCCTCTGCCGGAGACAAGGCCGCAACGGGAGGTTCGCATGGCAAACAGGTGGGGCCTTCGGGCGTCGCTCGGGCTTGTGGCGCTGGCATTGTCCGCGGGGATCGCGTCCGCTCAGGATCCTGCAGCATCGTTTCCAAACAAGCCGATCCGCATGGTGGTCGGATTCGCTGCCGGCGGCGGCAACGACATTTTCGCTCGGCTGATTTCGAGCGAGTTGCAGAAGCGGACCGGCTGGACCGTGGTGGTCGAGAACAAGCCGGGTGCCGGCGGCCGGCTGTCGGCCGAACAGGTCGCGCGCGAGCCGGCGGATGGCTACACCATCCTGGTCGGCGCCAGCGGTGCGATGGTGATCGGACCGCTGATCTTCAAGACCGAATACGACACGCTGAAGAGCTTCACGCCGGTCACCATGATCGGCGATTTTCCGCTGTTCCTTGCGGTCGGTGCCGACAATCCCGCGAAGTCAGTGAAGGACCTCGTCGCCTGGACCAAGGCGAATGCCGACAAGGCGAATTACGCGACCTCGTCGCCGGCCTTCACCCTGCCGTCCGAGCTGTTCAAGATGAAGTCCGGCGCGAATGGCACGGCGATCCCCTACAAGAGCTCCGCGGAGTCGATCCTTGGCGTGATTTCCGGCAATGCCGCCATGACCGTGGTCGATCCGCCGCCGCTTGTCCCGCAGGTGAAGGGCGGCAAGATGCGCGCGCTTGCGGTTCTTTCGAAGGATCGCTTCCCTGATCTGCCCGACGTTCCGACCATGACCGAGTCCGGCTTTCCCGATGTGAATGTCAGCCTGTTCAGCGGCTTTTTCGTGCCGGCCGGGACGCCGAAGCCGATCGTCGACAAGCTGCACAAGGAGTTGAGTGCCGTCATTACCGAGACTGACGTGACCGGCAAGCTGCGCGGCATGGCGGTGCGGCCGAAAGGCTCCGGCACGGAAGAGTTTTCCAAGATCATCGCCGACGAACAGAAATTGTGGGCCGACGTGATCAAGGCCGGCAATCTGAAATTCGGCAAATAGCCGCGGACCACAGGCCACAGGAAAGGGCGGTGCCGGGATAACAAGACAAGATGTGCCGCTTTCGACTGACGCGGGGCGAGAGATCGCTTCGCGTTTTTTATTTGACCGGCGTTGAAAACGCGTCGCCGGCGGCGGCGAGCTGCAACAATTCCGCGATTGCCTGCTCGGTGGTCGCAAGATGCGCGTCCATCAGTTGTGCCGCGCGCGTGGTGTTGCGCGAAAGCACGGCGTCCATGATCGCCCGATGGTCGCCCACCGCGTCGCGCACCTTGGCTGCGGTTTCCTTGCGGCGCAGCAGGCGCAGCTTGCGATAGCGTTCGGAATGGTCGGTCAGCGTATTCCAGAAGCGCAGCCTCCATGGCGACCCGCAGGCCGAAACGAGCGCAAGGTGAAATGTGCGATGGCGCACCTCCCAGAGTTCGGCGGCGTTGCGGTCGCTGGCGCTTCTCGGCAGCGGCGTGCGTGCGAGCTGTTCCATGGCGTCGCCGATACGCGTTTCCCAGTCGGTGCCGCCGCGGCTGATCGCGAGCGCAAGGCAGCTGCGTTCCAGTTCGCGCCGCGCCGACATCAGATCGTGCCATTCGCCGGAGGAAACGCCGCAGGCGCGGAAGCCGCGCTGCGACTCGCCCTGCACGAGGCCGTCTACGGCAAGCCGCATCAGCGCTTCCCGGATCGGCGTCAGTCCGAGCGCGAAACGCTGCTGCAACGCCTGCGGGCGCAACCGCTCATGCGGCAGCCATTCGCCGTTCAGAAGTTCGCGGCGTAGCAATTGATAGGCGCGCTCGGCTTCGGAACGCGGTTCGAGGCCGAAAGTGAGGGCAGGGTCCTGCATCCGGGAATCGCTCGGAAAGCCGTTTGACATATTTTATAAATTTTGATTCACTGCAATTTATAAATTATTGGCTCCGCTGACAATAGGAGTTCGAGACGCATGAGCTGGTCGCTCGCAACCGTGGCGCTGAACGGACCGACCGCCTGTCTTGAGGTCGGGGGCCAGCTGTACCGGCTCGGCCCGTCGCTGGCCCGCGCGGGATCGACCGGCATCGCGACGGTTGTCGAGTTGTTCTCGGACTGGGAGCGGCATCAGGCGGCACTCGACAAGGCGGCGGCGCTGGTCGATGCCGAAGACCGCGTGCCCGCCGGTTCGCCGCGGCTGGCGCCGCTGCTTTATCCCGGCAAGGTGCTGTGCGCGGGCGCGAACTATTACGACCACATCAAGGAGATGGGGGTTCCCGATACTCGCAAGGAGGCGCAGCGGCTGTTCTTCTTCTTCAAGCCGCCGCGCAATGCGGTGGTTGGCGAGGGTGCGACCGTGCACATGCCGATCGGCACGAAGGCTTTCGACTGGGAGATCGAGCTTGCCGCCGTGATCGGCCGCAGGGCGCGCGCGGTGAAGGCGGCCGACGCGATGGCGCACGTTGCGGGCTACACCGTCAGCATCGATTTCTCCGCCCGCGACCATAACCGCGCGCCGGAGACCTTCTACAAGCTCGACTGGGTGGCGGGTAAGGCGCACGACACCTGCTGCCCGATGGGGCCGCGTTTCGTTCCGGCATCGGCCATTCCCGATCCGCAGAATATCGGGCTGAAACTGTCAGTGAATGGCGGCGTCAGGCAGGACGGCCGCACCACCGACATGATCTTCTCGATCGCCGAGCAGATCGAAATCCTGTCAAACATCATGACGCTCGATCCGGGCGATGTCGTGCTCACCGGCACGCCGGCAGGCGTCGGTGCGCCGAAACAGACGTTCCTTTCGGTCGGAGACCGTGTGGATGCCGAGATCGAAGGGATCGGCAAGCTGTCGGTGACGATTCAGGAGCCGCTGATCGGGTGAACGGCGCAACAGAGGGGAGTGTCGACATGATCACCAGACGAACCGTGATTGCGGCCGCGGCCGCGTTTGCTCTATCCGCACCTGCCGCTGTCGCGCAGGCGCCGATCCAGTTCCGGATTTCGACCGCAGGCGCCGAACAGGACTGGCTCGCGCGCTCGCTCTATCAGTTCAAGGAGAATGTCGAGAAGGATTTGCCCGGGCAGATCGCGATCTCGGTCCATCCGAATTCCTCGCTGTTTCGCCAGGGCACCGAGCTGCCCGCGATCCAGCGCGGCAATCTCGAGATGAGCACGATGACGACGTTCGAGATCGAGCAGCAATTGCCGGAATACGGCATCTTCTCGGCCGGCTATGTGTTTCGCGACTACGACCACATGCGCAAGGTGATGGATGGCCCGATCGGCAAGGAATACATCGCCGCAGTCGCCTCGAAGATGGGCATCGAGATCATCGACTTTATCTATCTCGGCACGCGCCAGGTGAACCTGCGGCAGTACCGCGACGTGAAGACGCCGGCCGATCTTGCCGGCGTGAAGCTGCGCATGCCGCCCGGCGCCGGCTGGACCGCGCTCGGCCGCGGTCTTGGCGTCACGCCGACGCCGATGGCAATGCCCGAAGTCTATCTTGCGATGAAGAGCGGGGCCATCGACGGGCAGGAGAATCCGCTGGCGCTCGCGCGCTACAACAATCTCCAGGAAGTCTCGCAGCAATTCGTTCTGACCGACCATCTGGTGCAGCCGGTTGCGTTTGCGATCGCCAAGCCGGTCTGGGACAAGCTGACGCCGGCCCAGCAGGCCGCGATGCGCAAACACGCGCGGACGGCTGCGCAATTCAACGATCAGGGCCGTCTCAAGGACGAGAAGGAACTGGTGGCCTTCTTCGAGAAGGCGGGGCTGAAGGTCACCAAGCCTGATCTGGCGGCGTTCAAGGCTTCGGTCGACAAGCAATACGCCGATGCCGGCCTGTCGCAGAAATGGCAGAAGGGTCTCGCCGAGCGCATCGCCAACACCAAATAGGGCGCGGCCGTGCCGGCTCGTCTCGCCGCCATCGTCGCCCGGTTTCGCACCATTGCGGAATGGGTGACGACGGCGATGCTGTTTGCGGTCTTCCTGATCTACCTCGTCGGCATCGCAGCCCGATATTTGTTCGCGTCGCCGATCGCGTGGTCGGACGAACTCGCGATGATCGTGTTCCTCTGGTGCATGTTCCTCACCGATGCGTTCGTCAACCGCGACGCCGACCATGTCGGATTCGATATCCTGTGGGAGCGGCTGCAACCGTCCGGGCGCCGGGTTGCCGGTCTGCTGCAGACCGGATTGTTCGGAATTCTGTTCGCCGCCGCGTTTCCGGTCATCGTCGATTACGTGATGTTCCTGTGGCGGGAGCAGACCTCGGCCCTGCAATGGCGGCTCGATCTCGTCTACATCTGCTTCATCATCTATTTCGCGATGGTGATCGTCCGGCTCGCGGCGAAATTCGTGACCCTTGCCGGCTCGGGCTGGCGTGAAGCGGTCACGGACGAAAGCCCCGCAGCGCCGGACGTGGTCGGTTGACATGACGGCCCGCGGCAGCGTCACGGTCACCGGGCCATGAGCTGGCCCTTCATCGCGCTTCTGTCGGTGTTCGTGGTCGCGGCGGCGCTGCGGCTGTCGATCGTGCTGTCGATGTTTGCGGCCGGCATCGTCTATCTGTGGGCGAGCAGGCAGGATATCGGGCTTCTGGTCGACCAGACCCTCAACTCGACGATCACGCTCAACATCCTGCTGGCGATCCCGCTGTTCATCCTGACCGCGAACATCATGAATGCGTCCACCATCTCGGAGCGGCTGTGGACATTCGCAAATGCGGTTGTCGGCCGGCTGCCGGGCGGACACGGTCACGTCACGGTGCTGACCAATCTGATCATGTCATCGATGTCGGGATCCGCTGCGTCCGACGCCGCGGGTGCCGGCATGGTGGCGATCAAGATGATGCGCAAGCAGGGGCATTATCCCGGCGGACTGGCGGTCGCGGTCGCGGCCTCGGCATCGCTGCTCGGTCCGCTGATCCCGCCGTCGATCCCGATGGTGCTTTACGCGCTGATCTCCGGCGCCTCGATCGGCGCGCTGTTCCTCGCCGGCATCGTGCCTGGCCTGTTGATGGCGTTGTCGATATCGATCCTGATCCTGCTGATTGCCCGGCGCCGCAATCTGCCGCGCGGCGAGCCGGTGCCGGTCCGTCAGATGCCACGGGCCTTCGGCCAGGCCTTCGTGCCGCTGACGCTGCCGGCGGTCCTGCTTGGGGGCATCTGGGGCGGTGTGTTCACGCCGACCGAGGCCGCGGCGGTCGCCGCCTTCTGGGCGATCCTGATCGGCGCGGTCTGGTACCGCAGCCTGTCGTTTGCCGGGATCGCGGAGGCGTTCCGCGAGTCGACGCGGCAATCCTCGGTGGTGATGCTGCTCCTCATCTCTTCCTTCATCGTCAATTACGCAATCACCAATGAGGGACTCGGGGATGCGCTCTCGCGCTGGATCGCCTCGCTCGATCTCCCTCCGCTTGCCTTCCTGCTGCTCGTGAACGTGATGTTTCTCGTGCTCGGCACGGTGCTCGACGCGGCGGTGATGCTTCTTGTGTTCGTCCCGGTGCTGCTGCCCACGGTGAAGGCGCTTGGCATCGATCTTGTTCATTTCGGCGTGGTGGTGATCGTCAATTTCATGATTGCGATCATCTCGCCGCCCTACGGGCTGATCCTGTTCGTGCTGTCGTCGCTGTCGAAGGTGCCGATGCGCGACATCAACCGCGAGATCTGGCTGTTCATCCTGCCGCTGGCGATCGTGCTGCTGATCCTGATCGCATTTCCGCAGGTCACGCTGTTCGTGCCGCAGCTGTTCGGTCTGAAATAGTGGACTTTGCCAGAAATGGGATAGCGCACTGAAAACAAACAACTTTTTCAGAATGCTGACGAAGCCCTTGCGCTTTTAGCACGCATTTGGAGAATAGCTAATAGATGCAATCACAGGTAGACTGGGTCGTTTATGACCGTTCGGCAGCCGGAAATCCTTGACGAGGGATGGTATCTGCACCGCAACAACCGGAGCCATGGCCCTCATGGCCGCCGTATCATTGTCGAGTTGATGCGCAACGGCACGCTTGCTTCGACCGATCTCATTTGGTTGCCCGGGCCCGATGTTTGGAAAAGCGTAGCCGAGGTAACCAACCTGCTAGCGGTTCTTGGCAAGGCGAACGGATCGCTTGCTGAGACGGCGCTGCACACCCGCGAAACTCCGTCCACCGAAAATCCGCACGCTTCAAAGCTCGCTAGTGTTGCCGGGGAAGAACAAACTGGGTCGAGCGCGACGTCGCCCAATGGAGCGGGTATCACGAACCAGGAACAGACCAGTCAGAGTCGCTTGGCTTCATCGACAGCCGCGACGCAAGGCCGTGCCGCAAGCAGTGCCGTTGCGGCGACGTTGCCTGAACGAACGCCGCAGGCGGCACCGGACGCGATCAGCGATCAATCCGTTGAGTCGTCTGTGGAACTCCCAACCCGGACGGACGATGACTACTCGCACAGACATCGCAATCTTCTCCAGTGGGCGCTTATCCCGTCATCGCTCCCGCACGTGTATGACAAGCACCAATATCCGAATGTGTATGATGCCCTGAGAAGCCTCGCTCTTCGCGAGCAATGGTCAATTGGAAAGGGAAAGGCAGACAAACGCTGGCCGCTGCTTCAGCGATATCTGTCGCATACTTTTGACCGCTTGCGGCGGGATGCTGTCGACAAGATCTATTATGCTAAGAAGGGCGGTGTCCAATGGGCGGTGTTCAACACCGGTCTGGTCAACAAGATGTATGATCCAATCTGCATGTTGTTCTCCGAAAATCCCGCGTTTCTGCGCCATGACGCGTATCCACCGTGGAAGCTGGTCCACATTTGCGTTCCGAGCCAAGTCATGGAAGGCAAGCGCCTTGATGATATCTTCAAGGAAATCCCGCCCGCTGCGCAATATTTGAAAGATGCATCGGAACTCATCATCCCGCCGGGTGAAGAGATCAAGTTTGACGCAAAGCACGTCATTTTCGACGCTATCGAGGATGATCGCTATCCGGCACAATTCCTTGAGCAGTTCACTCCGCTCGATTTCAAATGGGAGGACTATGCACAATTTGGAGACCGCGACCGGAAGCTCGAATTTCTCAAGCGCTACAGCAATCGGCTCTGTCATGATGAAAAGAATGCCGCCCGCTATCGGGCGATCATCAACAGGGTGCGGGATGCAATTGCGGTCGCGAGCAAGCGGACCTTCTGGAACTATAAAACTGCGATCCCGTCCTATTATCCGAAATTCGACGAACTGAGTTTGCTGCTTCCATTGTGCCTCGACGACAGGGACGAAAACGCGGCGACGGTTGCATTGGTCGTATCGAAGCGGGAGTCGGGTGTGTATCGCGCCTGGACGGTCTATCCGCTGGAATGGGCCTATGAACGCGCGAGGGTCGTTTGCAGACCCGACAGCGATTGGCTGGTCCCAGATCGAATCGAAACGCGCGGCGGAGATGACGCGTCAGATTGATTTTGACGGGGCGGTCTACACGTCCAACAAATCCTCACTGGCAAATTCCGCCCGCTCCTGGATGAAGGCGAAGCGTGCTTCGGGCTTGGTGCCCATGAGCTGATCGACCGATTTCGAGGTGGCGGCGCGTGCGGCATCCGCCAGCGTGACCCGCAGCAGCGTGCGCTTCTTCGGGTCCATGGTGGTTTCCTTGAGCTGGGCGGCCATCATTTCGCCGAGGCCCTTGAAGCGGCCGATCTCGACCTTGGCGTTGGCGTGAAACTCCTTCTTGATCAATTCGTCCCGGTGCTTCTCGTCGCGCGCGTAGAAGGTCTTGCCGCTATGCGAGAGCCGGTAGAGCGGGGGCACGGCGAGATACAGGTGCCCGTCCTCGATCAGCTTGGGCATCTGCCGGTAGAAGAACGTGATCAGCAATGATGCGATATGCGCGCCGTCGACGTCGGCGTCGGTCATGACGATGACCTTGTCGTAGCGCAATTCCTGCTCCCGGTAATGGCTGCCATAGCCGCAGCCGAGCGCCTGGATCAGATCCGCGAGCTGCTGGTTTTGCGCGAGCTTGTCCTTGCCGGCGGACGCGACGTTGAGAATTTTTCCGCGCAGGGGCAGCACCGCCTGCGAGGCACGGTCGCGCGCCTGCTTGGCCGAGCCTCCGGCGCTGTCGCCCTCGACGATGAAGATTTCCGAACCCTGCGCCGCGGTATTGCTGCAATCGGCCAGCTTGCCGGGCAGCCGCAATTTTCGCACCGCACTCTTGCGCGCGACATCCTTCTCCTGCCGGCGGCGCAGACGCTCCTCGGCGCGCTCGATGACGAAGTCGAGCAGCTTGTTGGCCTGCACCGGATTTCCGGCGAGCCAATGGTCAAACGGATCGCGGATCGCCTGCTCGACCACGCGCGCAGCCTCCGGCGTTGCCAACCGGTCCTTGGTCTGGCCCTGGAATTCCGGCTCGCGGATGAATACCGAGATCATCGCGCAAGCGCCCGCCATCACGTCGTCGCTGGTGATCACTGCAGCGCGCTTTTCCTGGTTGGTGCGGGCGGCGTGGTCGCGCAGCCCCTTGAACAGCGCGGTACGCAAACCGCTCTCATGGGTGCCGCCGTCGCGTGTCGGGATTGTGTTGCAGTAGGAGGAGACGAACGGATCGATGTCCGCGACGAAGGCGATCGCCCATTCCGCCGAGCCGTGACCGGCCTTCTTTTCGGAGCCGCCTGCGAAAATATCGGGATGCACGCGGGTCGCGCCGTTGATCGAGGCCGCAAGATAGTCCTGCAGGCCGCCGGGAAAATGCAGCACCGCTTCCGCGGGCGTGTCATCCTTGATCAGCGCCGCGTCGCACGACCAGCGGATTTCGACTCCGCCGAACAGATAGGCCTTGGCGCGCGTCATCTTGAACAGGCGCGTCGGATCGAACTTCGTCTTGTCGCCGAAAATCTGCGGGTCGGGCTTGAAGCGCACCGTCGTGCCGCGGCGATTGTTGACCTTGCCGAGCTTTTCCAGTCCGCCCTTCGGCTTGCCGCGCGCGAAGGTCATCTTGTACAATTGCTGGCCGCGCGCGACCTCCACCTCCGTCTTCTCCGACAGCGCATTGACCACCGACACGCCCACGCCGTGCAGGCCGCCAGAGGTCTCGTAGACCTGCGAGTCGAATTTGCCGCCGGCATGCAGCGTGCACATGATGACTTCGAGGGCGGATTTTTTCGGGAATTTCGGATGCGGGTCGACCGGCATGCCGCGGCCGTTATCGGTGACCGACAGCCAGCCATCGGCGCCCAGATGCACTTCGATGAAGGTGGCGTGGCCGGCCAGCGCCTCGTCCATGGCGTTGTCGATCACCTCGGCAAACAGGTGATGCAGCGCCTTCTCGTCGGTGCCGCCGATATACATGCCCGGCCGGCGGCGGACCGGCTCCAGTCCTTCCAGCACCTCGATATGGCGGGCGGTGTACCCGCCGTCGCCACCACTGCCGCGTGTGCCATCGGCGCGCCTGGAGCCGGGCTTTTTGGCCGCTTTCCCAAGCTCGAACAGGTCCGCGGTCTTCTGGGTTTTCTTCTCGGCCCTGGCGTTTTCATTCGCGGTCCGGGACAGTCGGGTGGTTTTGGCCATGCGGTTCTTGGGTCACGGGCTGAAATGTGATTCGGAGTGCGCCCACTATGCCACGCGCATGGCAAATCCTTGATACCGCGAACCAATCTCCACGATTTTACCACCTTGCCGCACTTGGCCGCTGGAACATTGGGCAAGGCCGGGCTAGATCAGGGCCCCGCCGGGTCCTTCACAAAAGTGATGCAGGAATATTCACAGATAGTCATTGAGTTCGTGCGCCAGAATCACTGGTGGGCGTTGCCGATCGTATTCCTGCTGGCGTTCGGCGAGTCGCTCGCCTTTCTCTCGCTGTTCATTCCCGCATGGGCCTTGCTGGTGGCGATCGGCGCGCTGATCAACGCGTCCGGCCTCGTGTTCTGGCCGATCTGGCTCGCCGCTGCCGCCGGAGCCTCCGTCGGCGACTGGGTGTCCTACTGGTTCGGGTTCCATTTCAAGGACCGTATCGCGCATATGTGGCCGTTGTCGCGCCATCCCGACATGCTGCCGCGCGGCCACGCCTTCATGGAGAAATGGGGAATTCCGGGCATCTTCGTCGGCCGTTTTTTCGGTCCGTTGCGCGCGACGGTTCCGCTGATCGCGGGTATCCTCGAGATGGATTACTGGAAATTCCAGATCGCCAACGTGCTGTCGGCAATGCTGTGGGCATACGTATTGCTTGCCTTCGGGGATTTCGGTTTCGGACTGATGAAATGGTTCCGTTGATCGTTGGGCGACGCGCGTGAACGCCGCGCCAACCTTTCGCCATCCGATCGGAGCGTTCGAGCGCAAGGTCCGCAGCCTTTACGACAGCCTCATGCGCGGCCTCGGCCGCGTTCCCTACATCGCGCAGGCGCAGGGTGCGCGCTTCGTCGTGGACACCACCGACCTGATCGATCGCGAAATCGCGCTCAACGCGATCTGGGAGGCGGAACAGCTTGAAGACTTCGCCGCGGTCTGCCGGACGCACCATGTCGATTGCTTTCTCGATATCGGTGCCAATGCCGGCGTCTATTCGATCATGCTGGCCACCAAGCATCTCGGCGGCGAGATCATCGCTTTCGAGCCCGATCCCGGAAATCGTGCGCGGCTTCTCGCCAACATTGCCGCCAACAACTTGCAAGGCAAGATCCGTGTTGTGGAGGAAGCTGTCGGAGACCGGCCAGCCGAGGTGGTGCTGATGGAAGCGGGCAGCCACAATCGCGGCGAATCCTGGATCGCGCATCCGGACAAGCCGGCGGAGGAGGCACGCGGGGTCGCAACGCATGTCGTGCGGCAAATCCGCTTCGACGACGTGTTCGCGCTTTCCGGCAGGACCGTTCTGGTGAAGATGGATGTCGAAGGGTCGGAGTTCCACGCGCTTGCCGGTATGGAGCGCACCCTGCGTGACAACCGGTGCTATCTGCAGGTCGAGCTTTATTCGGACCGGTTTGACGATCTGAAATCGCTGTTTGAGCGGCTCGGCTATCGCTATCTGAAGACGAATTATATCGACCACTATTTCACCAATCTGTAAGCCGTTTCGCGTCCGGCCGGCGCAAGTGCCAATGCTGCAACGCGCAAGGGTCGCCGTGTCGCATGGAATAGGGCGGGTCCGCCGGTGTTGAATATGGGTCCGACACAAGGCAGGCGCATATCGTCTCAACTTGCGGATCATGTCACGGCGCTGTCGTTCCAGAGGGGCAGCATTCGCCGACCAACAAGGAGGGGTTTCTGATGAATAACCTGTCACGTCGAGGTCTGATGTCCGGTGTTGCCGCCGCGGGTGCTGCTGTCGCACTTGCCCCCGCGACGACCGCGAAAGCCGCAGCACCGGCCGCCGGCAAACAGGCGCCCGGCTATTATCGGCACAAGGTCGGCGACTTCGAGGTCACCGTCGTGACCGACGGCAAGGTGGTCATACCGCTTCCAGAAACCTATGTCGCGAACGCCAAGAAGGACGCGGTCAACGAGGTGATCGCGGCAAACTATCTGCCGACGAATTCAGCCACACACCTTTACACCCCGGTGGTCATCAATACCGGGTCGAAGCTCGTCGTCATCGACACCGGGCTTGGTCTCGGCACCTTCGCGCAGAGCAAGGGGGCCGCCGGCCAGTTTCATACCAATCTGGCGGCCTCCGGCATCGATCCGAAATCGGTCGATGCGGTCGTGATCTCGCATTTCCACGGCGATCATATCAACGGGCTGCTCGATGCCGACAACAAGCTCGCTTTCCCGAATGCGGAAATCATGGTTCCGGCCGCGGAGTGGAAGCAGTGGATGGACGATTCCAACATGAGCAAAGCGGCCGGCACGCCGGTTGAGGGAAACTACAAGAACTCGCGACGCGTCTTCGGTGCGTTCGGCAACAAGGTGACGCAATACGATGATGGCAAGGAGCTTGTAGGCGGCATCAAGGCAATCGCGACGCCCGGCCATACGCCGGGTCACATGTCCTATCTGGTCACGTCGGGCCCGCGCAGCATGATCGTGCAGTCCGACATCACCGCAGGCATGGCCTTCCTGTTCGTGAAAAATCCCGACTGGCAGCTTGCGTTCGACATGGACAAGGCGCTGGCGGTCCAGTCGCGCAAGAAAATCTACGACATGGCAATTGCGGAAAAGATCCCGGTGCAGGGCTTCCATTTCCCGTTCCCCGGTCTCGCCTATGTCGAGAAGGACGGCAACGGATACCGGCTGATACCGGCCACATGGAATCCGACGCTCTGACACATCGACTTGCAAGGGCCGTCCGAAAGGGCGGCCCTTCTGCTTCAAACGATCGGGAGAACAGGCGATGATTTTGTCCCGTCGACATGTCCTTGCGAGTGCCGCTGCCGCTGCGCTCTCGGGTGCGGCCTCCGTCAAACCGGTTCCGGCCCAGAATGCGCCGGCGCCGGTCGGCGTCCATCGCACCAAGATCGGCGATATCGAGGTGACCGTGCTGTCCGACGGAGCGCGGCCGGGCAAGCTCACGGCAAGCCCGTCGCGCAGCGCGACGCTTGAGCAGTTCCAGGATGCGCTGGCCGCGGACAGGCTCCCGCGCGACGAGTTCGCGTCGGTATTCCACCCGCTCGCGATCCGCACCGGCGGCAAGCTTGTCGTGCTTGATACCGGCAACGGACCGCGCTCGCTGGCCGCGGGCACGGGACGCATGGCCGCGAATCTTGCCGCCGCCGGCTTCGATCCGAAGCAGGTGGATATGGTCATCATCTCGCATTTCCACGGCGACCATATCGGCGGTCTGGTGAGCGCCGATGGCGCGCCGGCCTTTCCAAACGCCGAGGTCAAGGTGCCGCTCGATGAGTGGAATTACTGGCTCGACGACGTCAACATGAACAAGGCCGCCGAGGGCTCCAACCTGCGCAACGCGCACGGCAATGTACGGCGGGTGTTCGGCGCGATCCCCGGCAAAAACCTCACCAAGTTCGAAAGCGGCAAGGAGGTCGCGCCCGGTATCACGACGCTCGCGACCCCCGGCCATACGCCGGGGCATACCTCGTTCGTGATCGCGTCCGGCTCCGGCAGGCTGCTGGTGCAGGCCGATGTGACCTCCGGCATCGCGCTGGTGTTTGTACGCCATCCCGACTGGTTTGGCGGCGGCGACATGGATGGCCCGATGGCGGTCGCAACGCGGCGCAAGCTCTACGACATGCTGGCCGCCGAGAAGATGCCGGTGACCGGCTATCACCTGCCGTTTCCGGCTCTGGGCCAGATCGAGAAAAGCGGCAACGGCTACCGATTCGTGCCGGTGGCGTGAGCACACGCGAGAATGAGACCGCCCCGCATGCGCCGGGCGGCCTGGTTTTCGCGTCTATTTCTCGTTCTGCCCGAGCCAGGTCTGCATCAGCGCGATTTCGCTCTCCTGCGCCTTGATGATTTCCTCGGCGAGTTTGCGGATCTGCGGATCCTTGCCGAAGGCGATTACCGTCTTCGCCATGTCAACGGCTCCCTGATGATGGGGGATCATGCCGCGGACGAAGTCGATATCGGCATTGCCGGTGAAGGCGATGTCCATGCCCTCGTGCATCTTGGCATTGATGGCGTGATAGGCGAGGCTCGAGGGCCCGCTGTCGCCTTTCGGCTTGCTGCTGCCATGGGCGGAATGGTCGGCGGCAGCGGCGGGCGCCTGATGCGAGCCATGGCCGTGGTGGTGCTGTTGCGCGACGGCAATCGCGGTGCCGAGCGCCAGCGTGCCGGCCGTGAGGCCAACGATCAGTTTCTGTCTCATCTGTATCTCCAAAGCTGAATGACGCGCGCAGCCGAAGCGGCGCGCGGATTGCGATTCCGAAGAAGTCAGCCTTGGAGACGGGGAGGCGGCAGCGCCGGCGCGGTGAGCATTGGGTCGAGTGACGGCGTGGGGGTGGCCGCCATGATCGCGAACAGGATCGGATGGGGCGGGCGCGCCATTATCGGCAGCGGCTCCACCGCCATGAAGCATGCAAAGGCATTGCACGGAACATGTCGTGCCGGCGGCGTCTGGTCGTCATGGCAATCGGGTACGGCGTGATGCGAAACGTGGCCGGAATGTCCGGCCTGCTGAAGCGATGCCTGAGCCGAGGCATACGCGCCAGAGAACGTCATCACCGGCCCATGCATCAGGCTCATTGCCCCGAACAGGAGAACGAAGAAGAGACGCAGGATGGTGATGATCCGCTTCATGCCAGGTGCACCAAGCCAAGCCCGTACCAATACTTCAAGTCCGTGACTGCCGAAAGACCGGTTCCTCACGGAATTGACCAGCAGGATGCAGCAGCCTATATGGCCGCATCATGACGATCAGCCCGAAGTGTCTTCGCCGTCGCACCGCTTTCGCGGTCCGGGCGGAGCGGTTTGGCTGATCCGATTCTTTGCCGCCGGCCTTGAAGCCGCGGTGCTTGCCACCAAATCCGCGCTTCCCAGGGTTCATCCGGCGACTTAAGTACCGGCGGCGAGACCGCCCGGCTTGCGGAGAAAGATATGGCGACGAAAGCGAAGATCGGCATTCTGGGCGCTTCGGGCTATACCGGCTCCGAGCTGGTCCGCATGCTCATCCGCCATCCGCGCGCCGACCTTGCGCTATTGACCGCCGACCGGAAGGCCGGGCAGGAGATGCGCAGCGTGTTTCCGCAATTCTCGCCGTTTGATTTGCCGACGCTGGTTTCGATCGAGGGGCTGGACTGGAGGGCGCAGGCGCTCGACCTGGTGTTCTGCGCGCTGCCGCATGCCACCACCCAGAAGGTGCTGAAGCAATTGCTGGCGGATGCGCCGGAAACCAAGGTCGTCGATCTGTCGGCGGATTTCCGGCTCAGCGATATCGCGGCCTATGCACGCTGGTACGGGCATGAGCATCATGCGCCGGAGCTTCAGAAAGAGGCGGTGTACGGCCTCGCCGAGATCCACAAGCGCGAGATCAGAAAGGCGCGCCTCGTTGCCAATCCCGGCTGCTACACCACCTGCGCGCAGCTGCCGCTGGTTCCGCTTCTCAAGAACAAGGCGATCGAGACCGAGGGCATCGTCGTCGACGCCAAGTCCGGCATGACCGGTGCGGGCCGATCGGCCAAGGAGGCGATGCTGTTTTCGGAAGTGTCGGAAGGCTTTCACGCCTATGGCGTCGGCGGTCACCGGCACATGGCGGAGCTTGACCAGGAATTCTCGCTGGCCGCCGGCAAGGAGGTGATCGTCAGTTTCACCCCGCATCTGGTGCCGATGAACCGGGGGATCCTGTCGACCATCTACGTGCAGGGCCGGAGAGGGCGGACGCCGGAGGAACTTCACGAGATACTTTTGAAGTTCTACGAGAAGGCCGACTTCGTGCATGTCTTGCCATTCGGCGAGACCCCGCAGACACGGCATGTGCGCGGCTCCAACTGGACCTTCATCGGGGTCGCAAACGACCGCATCCCGGGACGCGCGATCATCATTTCGGCACTCGACAATCTGGTGAAGGGCGCCTCGGGTCAGGCGATTCAGAACATGAATTTGATGATGGGTTATCCCGAGACCACGGGAATCGATCAGGTCGCGCTGTTCCCCTGACCGATGGTCAGCGCATCAGGGATGTGGCCACGACGTAAAGGCCGGTGCTGATTACGATCGCAGAGAACACGTAAGTGAGCGCGCGCTTTTGCGTCGCGAGCCGGCCGGCGGCCACGAGTCCGATGATGCCGCCGGCCGCGCCGCCGAGCACGAACAGGCCGGCGATGCGCCATTCCACCAGCCCCGACGCCGCATAGCTTGCGGCCGTGGTGGCTCCAAACAGGGTGACCGACACCAGTGATGAGCCGATCGCGTCCAGCATCGGCATCGCGGTCGCGCCGATGAGGCCGGGCACGATCAGGAAGCCGCCTCCGATCCCGAAAAACCCCGACAGCAGACCGACACCGAAGCCCGTGGCGGCGAGGATCGGGAGGAGCCGCGGCGCGGTCGCACGGTCGAGCTTCACGCCGGCATCGTCGCCGGATCGTCGCGGCCGCAGCATGACCACGCCAACGATGATCATCAGCGCGCCGAACAATGCGAGCAGGCGCGATCCGTCCATCATCTTGCCGAGTTGCGCCCCGCCTGCCGCGCCCAGAATGCCGGCGATTGCGAACACGATGGCGCAAGGCCAGCGCACGTTGCGGGCACGCGCGTGTCCGATCAGGCTGACCGCTGCGCTGGCCGCGACCGCCACCGCACTGGTGCCGATCGCCGCATGCACGGACGGCATGCCGACCACATAGATCAGCAGCGGCACGGCGAGAATCGAACCGCCGCCCCCGATCAGCCCCAGCGAGAGGCCGACAAGGCTGCCGGATGCCATTGCGGCAAATGCTTGCATGTGCGGTGCTGGGTTGTCGCGCTTCAGGCCGCGGGCGAGGGGTTGCGCCGGTTCCAGGGCATGAGGTCGAGGACGCGGGCCATGCCGCAGAAGCCGGTAACGCCCGCGAAAATCAGCCCGGCGCCGACAAAGGCGGACAGCAGATAAAAGCCGGGCGCGACGGTCGCGCCGAGCAGGGCGCCGAGCACCACGAGGCTGCCGGCGACGATCTGGACCTGCCGCATGGTCGGTATCGGCGCCGAACGGTCGATCTCGACCGGAAGGCCGGCCTTCTTCCAGGCATCGATGCCTCCGTCGAGGATGTAGGTCTCGATATCGGCGGGCATGCCGCCCGCAAGACGCGGCGCGTTCTGCGTCGTGCGATTGCCGGACTTGCAGTGAAAGATCAGCACCTCGTCGCCGGGCTGTGCCGGATGGCTTCGGTCGAGAATCGACACCGCATGGTGGCGAGCGCCTTCAATCCTCTCGCGCGCATATTCGTCGCGCTCGCGGATATCGACGAGGACGGCGCCTTCGCGCATCAGCGTAGCGGCGCGTTCCGGGGAGATAGGGGTCATCGCGGTCATGATCGGTTTCCGTTGCTGTTTTGCGTTATCTCAATGTGACGTTCATTCATCCCGGCAATAGATGTCCTTCAACACCGAGATGATACGGGCGACGTTCTCGTCAGCGATACGGTAGTAGATCGTCTGGCCGTCACGGCGAGTGGCGACCAGATTGTCGTCGCGCAACTTCGCCAGATGCTGCGAGACCGCCGATTGTCCGACTCCGACTGCCGCAACGATAGCGCCAGCCGACATTTCGCGCGCGGTCACCAGACGGCAAAGAATGAGCAGCCGCGTTTCGTTCGCGAGCAGCTTCATGAGCTGCGCCGCTTCGCCGGCGCGTTGCTCCAGTCTCTGCATCACTGCTGCCGGGACAGCCATCGCACTTTCCTCTATTAGATATTGCTAATTTAGAATATGATAATATCTTGTCAAGACCTGAGACGACCCGAATGAACGAAGGGAGACCTGGACATGACCGCAGGGCCTGAAATCAAAGCGTTTTTCGACGAACCGACCAACACGGTGAGCTATCTCGTTTCCGATCCGGAAACGCGTCAGGCCGCGGTGATCGACCCGGTGCTGGATTACGATCACCGCAGCGGCAAGGCCGATATTCGCTCGGCGGACGCCATCCTGAAATCTGCGTTCGATTCCGGGCTCACCGTCGCCTGGGTGCTGGAAACGCACGCGCATGCCGACCATCTGTCCGGCGCGCCCTATATCAAATCGAAAACCGGCGCGAAGGTTGCGATCGGCGAGCATATCCGCGATGTGCAGCGGATTTTCCGGCCGGTCTTCAACGCGACCGACGTGTCGGGCGACGGCAGCGAGTTCGACAGGCTGCTTGCGGATGGTGAAACGCTCAAAATCGGCAATCTTCAGGTCGAGGCCATCTACACGCCGGGTCACACGCCCGCCTGTCTGTCCTACAGGATTGGCGACGCGGTCTTTGTCGGCGACACCTTGTTCATGCCGGATTATGGCACTGCACGCGCCGACTTTCCCGGGGGCGACGCGCGCACGCTGTATCGCTCGATTCAGCGGCTGTTGTCACTTCCTCCCGAGACGCGGCTATTCATGTGCCATGACTACAAGGCTCCCGGCCGTGACAGCTATGCCTGGGAGACCACGGTCGGTGAAGAGCGTGCCCGCAACGTGCATGTCGGAGCGGGCGTGAGCGAGGACGACTTTGTTGCGATGCGCGAGAAGCGGGACGCGACGCTCGCTGCGCCGGTCCTGCTGCTGCCGTCGATCCAGGTCAATATTCGTGCGGGAAAATTTCCGCCTGCGGAATCGAACGGCGTCCGATATCTGAAGGTTCCGGTGAAGCTCGCTTCGTAAGGGCGAAGTAGCGAGGTGGCACGCCCGGTGCCACCCTCGTTTTCTTCTACACGATGCGGAAAATCGCAAGCACCAGGACGATCTGCGCGAGAAAGCTGACGAAGAAGGCAAGCGTGCGGAACACCGGCAGCCCGAGCCCATAGATGATGGCATGAGCCAGTCGCGACCAGAAATAGACCGCGCAGGCAATCGCGGTGGTGCGGGTCGAAATATCGAGCGTATTGAGAATCAAGACCAGCGGCGCAAATGTCACGAGATTGTCGACGGCGTTGGTATGGGCGAAATACAGCCGGTGCGCCCAGGGCGATTGCGGCTTGTCCTTCGGCGACGGATTGTCGAGCGTGCCCCACAATCCGCGGACCTTGATGCGGTCCAGCGTATACGGGATCCAGATGACCAGCGTCAGGATGCAGGTCATCGTCAGCCAGAACAATTCCTTCGAAAGCTGCCCCGTCATTTCGCCCAGCACCGTCGCCTCCCGTTCGATTCCCCTAACGTCTCAACTATATCGCGCGGCGGGCGCAATGCGATAGCCTGGGGCCACACGCGGCATATACGGTTCTGCCCGGCCCGGAAGCTTGAGTTTCATGCGCTCAGAGGGCGTTCGGCGCGTTCGCCTGACTCGCGTTACGACTTCGCCTTCACATAACTTCCCGGTGCGTCCTCGATCGGCACGAGCTTGCCGCCCCCGGGTTCGCGCGCAGGGACCTGCTCGTCCCCGAGCGATCTGATCCAGTTGCGCCAGTCGGGCCACCACGAGCCGGGATTTTCCTTGGCTTTTTTCAGCCAGGCCTCGATGTCGGAACCGGTAGGCTTCGGCCCGGTCCAGTATTGGTATTTGCGCTTTGCAACCGGATTGACGACGCCGGCAATGTGCCCTGATCCGGAAACGACGAAGCGAACGGGCCCGCCAAAATATTTCGAGCCGACGAACACCGACTTGGCCGGCGCAATGTGATCCTCGCGGGTGGCAAGATTGTAGACCGGCACTTTCACCTTCTTCAGATCGAGGGTCACGTCGGCGATGGTCATCCTGCCTCGGGTGAGGGCGTTGTTGAGGTAGCAGTTGCGCAGGTAGAAGGAATGGTTGGCCGCCGGCATCCGCGTCGCGTCCGAATTCCAGTACAGAAGGTCGAACGGGAAGGGCGCCTTGCCGCGCAGATAATTGTTGACGACATAGGGCCAGATCAGGTCGTTGGAGCGAAGCATGTTGAAGGCGGTCGCCATCTTGGTGCCTTCGAGATAGCCCTGTTCGCGCATGCGTTGTTCGAGCGCTTCGAGTTGCTCCTCATCGACGAATACCTTGAGATCGCCGGCGTGGCGAAAGTCGACCTGGGTTGCAAAAAAGGTTGCCGATTTGATCCGGGAGTCGCCCTTCGCGGCCATATAGGCGAGGGTCACCGCGAGCAGCGTGCCGCCGACGCAATAGCCGGCCGCATGCACCTCGCTTTCACCGGTACTCTGCTGGATGGCATCGAGAGCGGCAAGCGGTCCTTCCCGCATGTATTCGGCAAAGCCTTTCTGGGCGAGCCGTGCGTCCGGATTGACCCAGGAAATAACGAACACCGTGAGTCCCTGGTCGACGCACCATTTGACGTAGGATTTCTCCGGCGTCAGATCGAGTACGTAGAACTTGTTGATCCAGGGCGGCACGATCAGGAGCGGCGTCTTGAGGACGGTCTCGGTCGACGGGGCATACTGGATCAGCTGGATCAGATCGTTCTGGAAGATCACCATGCCGGGCGAGATCGCGAGATAGCGGCCTACCACGAACAACGTCGGGACGGATTGGCGGATCTTGATGTTGCCTTTCTCGTCGATGTCCTCGGTCAGCATCTTCATGCCGCGCACAAGGTTTTCCGCGTTCGAGGCGAGGGTCTCGCGCAGCAATTCCGGATTGGTGAGAACGAAATTCGAGGGTGAAATCGCGTTTGCGATCTGACGAATATAGAATTCGGCCTTCTGGCGCGTATGGGGATCGAGCGATTGGGCGTCGGCAACCAGCTTCTCGGCCCATTCGGTGGAGAGCAGATAGGTCTGCTTGAGGAAATCGAAGAACTGGTTGCTCGACCATTCCGGGTCGGCAAAGCGCTTGTCCTTCGGATCGGCCTTCACGACGGCCGGCGCATCCTCCCCGGCCATCCGCTTGACCGCGCTGCCCCAGAGTTCGAGATAGGCGGTGCCGAGCCTGCGCTGCAATTCGACCGCGCGCTGCGGATCGGACAGCCAGTATCCGGCCACCTGACCCAGTGTCTTGACCGCATCCCTGACCTGATCGGGGTAGTCGAGTGTGGCCGCCCCTTCCTCACGGGGCTTCAGATACGCGGCCAGCGCCTTGCCGCCCTGTTCGACGAGGCGCGCGACATTGTGCGCGAAGCGCTCGATGTCGACGCCGCCACCCTCAGGCACGACCGGTTGATCCGGCAGTTTGTTCATTACCCCGCTCAATGTTGTTACAGGCCGAGATGGCGCTGCTATTGTCCTCCCGCAAGGTGACGCTGGTCGGACGCCGCCCCCGCGGCCGTGTTAACCGCCCGTTCTTTCATCCTTGCTTTGGTCATATTAGCCGGTTACCCGCGCAATTGCCCCTCAGAACAATGCCGCAGATGTCAAATTGCCGTTTGAGTGCATTTCCCGTGCCGGGTGCTGTCTCCGGTCTGCGGGTGCTGGCACTGGCACTGCTGCTGTCCGGTTGCTCGACGAGTCAGATCGACTCCATTCCGCAGGAAATGGGCGGGCTCCCGGCAAATGCGCCCGCTCGGCCGGCCGAGGCGCCCGCCTTTCCCGCCGTTCACGACATGCCGCCACAGCGCGCCACCGGCGTGCTTGATGCAGAGCAGCAAAAAAAGCTCGAGGCCGACCTGATCGCGGTACGCAACCGCCAGCCCAATCAGCAGAAAAACATCGCACGGGAAAAGAAGAAGGCCGAAAGGCAGGCGAAAGCAAAGGCGAACAAGGCAAACAAGGACAAGCTGGGGCCCAGGTCCGGCAAGAAGAAGGTCCGAAAGCCTCGCGAACAGGCTGCCGGCGGTGCGTCGCCTCCGTCGGGCGCCGGAGGCCAGGCCACGACCGGAGCGCCCCCATGGCCGCTGCCGCCCCAGCCCTCTGGCGCAACCGCGCGCCCGTGATAAAAAGCGTCGCACCTGCCGGCACTTGAATCGCCCCATCGCCCTGAATTCCGGCTCAGGACCGGCCTGCGGGCCCTGAAAAGCCCCTGGCGCCAAGGACACGTTCCCATGGAAGAGTTTTACCGCGTCCGCCGTCTGCCGCCCTACGTGTTCGAGCAGGTCAACCGCGCCAAGGCCACCGCGCGCAATGGGGGCGCCGATATCATTGATCTCGGCATGGGTAACCCGGATTTGCCGGCCCCGCAGCACGTGATCGAGAAGCTCAAGGAGACGCTCGGCAAGCCGCGCACCGACCGCTATTCGGCATCGAAGGGGATCGCCGGGTTGCGGCGTGCGCAGGCCGCCTATTATGCACGCCGCTTCGGCGTGAAGCTCAATCCCGATACCCAGGTGGTGGCGACGCTCGGCTCAAAGGAAGGCTTCGCCAATGTCGCACAGGCGATTACCGCGCCGGGCGATGTCGTGCTCGTGCCCAATCCGAGCTATCCGATCCACGCCTTCGGCTTCCTGATGGCGGGTGGCGTGATCCGCTCGGTGCCAGCCGAACCCAATCCGGAATTCTTCGCCGCGCTGGAACGCGCGCTGCAGCATTCGATCCCGAAGCCGATCGCGGTGATCGCCTGTTATCCGGCGAATCCGACGGCGTGCGTCGCCAGCCTTGATTTCTATCGAGACCTCGTTGCGTTCGCGAAGAAGCACGAAATCTTCATCCTGTCCGATCTTGCCTATGCCGAGGTCTATTTCGACAACAACCCGCCGCCCTCGGTACTGCAGGTGCCGGGCGCGGTGGATGTCACGGTCGAATTCACCTCGATGTCGAAGACCTTCTCGATGCCCGGCTGGCGCATGGGCTTTGCTGTCGGCAATGAGCGCATCATCGCGGCGCTCGGCCGCGTGAAGTCCTATCTCGATTACGGCGCGTTCACGCCGGTGCAGGTGGCGGCGACCGCGGCGCTGAACGGACCCGACGACTGCATTCGCGACATGCGCGAGATTTATCGCAAGCGGCGCGACGCGCTGGTCGACAGCTTCGGCCGCGCCGGCTGGCCCATTCCATCGCCGGCGGCTTCGATGTTCGCCTGGGCGAAACTGCCGGAGCCGTTCCGTGGGATGGGCTCGATCGAATTCGCGAAGCTTCTTGTCGAGAAGGCCGATGTCGCGGTCGCGCCTGGAATCGGTTTTGGCGAGCACGGCGACGATCATGTACGGATCGCGCTGGTCGAGAACGAGCAGCGCATCCGCCAGGCCGCGCGCAACATCCGTCGCTTCCTCGAAACCGGAATCGACAAGCTGCACAACGTCGTCCCGCTCGCCAACCGGCGCTAGCGCTCAGCTTCGCTCTTTCCCGGAATTGAACATGGTCGCGCCCCTCAAGGTGGGTATTGCCGGCTTAGGCACGGTCGGCGCTTCAGTTGTCCGGCTGATTGCCGAAGGTCAGCTTGCCGCACGCTGCGGCCGCAGCGTCGAGGTCGCAGCCGTTACCGCGCGTGAAAAGGGCAAGGATCGTGGCGTCGATCTGACCGGTATTCGCTGGGTCGAGAATCCGCTGACGCTCGCAAGCGATCCGGGCATCGACGTTTTCGTGGAACTGATGGGCGGCGAGGACGATCCGGCAAAGGCCTCGATCGAGGCCGCGCTCAAGGCGAAGAAATCGGTGGTCACCGCCAACAAGGCGCTGCTGGCGAAACACGGGATGACGCTCGCGCAACTTGCGGAGACCAGCGGCGTTGCGTTGAACTTCGAAGCCGCAGTAGCCGGTGCGATCCCGATCATAAAGACCTTACGCGAAGGATTCGCCGGAAATTCCTTCGCGCGCATCTATGGCATCCTGAACGGGACCTGCAATTATATCCTGACGCGGATGGAGCAGGAAAAGCTGTCATTTGCCGAATGCCTGAAGGACGCACAGCGGCTCGGCTATGCAGAGGCCGACCCGACATTCGACGTGGAGGGCTTCGACACCGCGCAGAAGCTGGCGATTCTGGCCTCGATTGCGTTCGGCACCAGGGTCGATTCCGATGCAATCCATGTCGAGGGAATTTCCTCGATCGCGCCTGCCGATCTCATCGCGGCCGACGAACTCGGCTATCGCATCAAGCTGCTCGGTGTGGCCGTGAAGACCGAAAGCGGCATCGAGCAGCGTGTGCACCCGACCATGGTGCCGAAGGATTCCGCGATCGCACAGGTGATGGGCGTCACCAATGCGGTCACCGTCGACGCCGAAGGCATTGCACCGATCACGCTGGTCGGTCCGGGTGCCGGCGGGCTGGCGACCGCATCCGCGGTGGTCGCCGATATCGGAGATATCGCAAGAGGTGCCCGCGTCGCGCCATTTGGCCGCGCGGTGAAGGGTCTCATCGCCGCCGGCAAGGCGCCCATGCAGTTGCACGAGGGCGGCTATTACATCCGGCTGCTCGCGGTGGACAAGCCGGGCACCGCCGCAACCATCGCCACGCGTCTTGCGGAGCAGCACATTTCGCTCGAATCAATTGTGCAGCGCCACCTGGTTGGGCCCGGCTCGGGTCCGCAGGGCGGCAAGGACGCCAAGACCGCCACCGGGCCGGTTCCGGTTATCCTGATCACCTATGCGACGACCGAAGACGCGGTTCGCCGCGCGCTTGCAGCCGTGCAGGCTGACAATGTCATTTCGGGCGCGCCGCAATTGATCCGCATCGAGAAAAACCGATAGAACAATTGTCGAGGCGGCCGGAATCGGGCTGCCGGGAAAAGGGGACGAGATGGCGCCGACGATCACCGTACAGCCGCATCAGGTGCTCGAGCGCGTGCTGTCGCTCGAAATCGTGCGTGTGACCGAGCGCGCGGCCGTATCCGCGGCGCGGCTGCGTGGGCATGGCAAGGACAAGGCCTCGGATCAGGCGGCAGTGGATGCCATGCGCCGGGAACTCAACAAGCTGCCGATAGACGGGACCGTGGTCATCGGCGAGGGCGAAATGGATGAGGCGCCGATGTTGTTCATCGGCGAGCAGGTCGGCACCAAGAGCGGGTTCAAGGTCGATATCGCGGTCGATCCGCTGGAAGGCACGACGCTCTGCGCAAAGAACATGCCGGGTGCGATCGCGACGCTGGCCATGGCCGACGCCGGCACATTGCTGCATGCCCCCGATTGCTACATGGACAAGATTGCGATCGGCCCGGGCTATCCGGCGGGTACGATCGATCTGGATGCGCCGCCGGAGGAAAACATTGTCAGTCTGGCAAAGGCCAAGGGCGTGAAGCCCTCCGAGATCACCGCAATCCTGCTGGATCGGTCGCGTCATGCGGACATCATTGCAGCGGTCCGCAAGACCGGCGCTGCGGTCAGTCTGATTTCGGACGGCGATGTTGCCGGCGTCATTCACTGCGCCGAGGCGAAAACCGGAATCGACATCTATCTCGGAACCGGCGGGGCGCCGGAAGGTGTGCTTGCGGCCGCGGCGCTGCGCTGTATCGGCGGGCAGATGCAATGCCGGCTGGTGATCGATTCGGAGGCGTTGCGCGAGCGCACGCTGAAGATGGGGATCAAGGATGCGAGGAAGAAATACGAGATCGAGGACATGGTGAGGGGCGACTGCCTGTTCGCCGCGACCGGCGTTACGACTGGCGCGATGCTGAATGGCGTCAAGTTCGGCAAGAACATCATCGAGACCGACACCGTGGTGATGCGCTCGGTTACCGGCACCGTGCGCTATATCCGCGCCGAGCACCGTCAGCTCGACAAGTTCTATCTCGATTGAGAGGCGCGATATGCCGCGCGACATCTATCTTGTCGGCAGCGTGCCGATGGCAAACGCGCGGACCGTCTTCGAGACGGTGAGCGCCGCGTTCGGGCCGCGCATCAAGCGCATTCCCGATGGCGAGACCGGCGAGCGGCTCAATTGGGTGTTCTGGCAGGAGGAGCTGTTCGCCAATCATCCGGCGTTCGAGCGCTCGGAAAAGGACTTCCAGCTCCACGCCACCAGCGGAAAATCGCATCGCTACCGGCTGAAACCCGGCCTGACCGCGCGCGACGTCGATTTCGAAAATCTGTTCTATGCCGACGTTGCGATCGGCTCGTATCGGACCTTCAAGGAAGTCATGGACGAGGGGAAGATCGCGCCCGGCACGAAATTCCAGGTTGACCTCGTACCGGCGCACTCGGTCATCTGGCTTTTCGTAGACGAGGACCTGCATGAGGCGATTGATCCTGTCTACAACGCCGCGGTGAAGCGCGAGATCGAGAAACTCGCTGCCGCGATCCCCCATGACGACCTCGCGATTCAGCTTGACGTCGCATCCGCGGTCTTCGCGCGGCTCGAGCGGGGTGACGTATCGAACTATGGAGCGACCAAGGCTGAGATGTTCGACAGCTTCAGCCGCATCCTGCTCGATCTTGGCAATCATGTGCCGAGCGACATCGAACTGCTCTATCACTTCTGCTACGGCGATGCAGGCCACCGGCACGTCGTCGAGCCGACCGACATGGGCGACATGGTGGAACTGGCGAACCGGCTGTCCGCGCAAGCAACGCGCAGCGTCGAACTGATTCACATGCCGGTGCCGCGCGATCGCTCGGATGATGCGTATTTCGAGCCGTTGCGGCAGCTTAAGCTCAGGCCCGAGACGGAGTTATGCCTGGGTCTTGTGCATCATACGGACGGCGTCGAAGGTACGCGGACGCGGCTCGCCACCGCCGGGAAATTCGTGCGCGATTTCTCGATCGGAACCGAATGCGGCTTCGGGCGCCGCGACCCGGCGACCATCCCGGAGCTTATGCGCATCCATGCCGAAGTCGCCGCCTGAGCTGGTCATCAGGCCGCTCGAGCCGGACGAGCGCGCGGACTGGGAGCCGCTCTGGCAGGGCTATCTGAAATTTTATGAGTCACGGGTTTCGCCCGAGACGACGGACATGCTTTGGCGGCGGCTGCACGACCCGAACGAGCCGATGTTCGTGCTCGGCGCCTGTTCGGGCGGACGACTGGTCGGGATCGCGCAATATCTTTTCCACAGGTCGTGCTGGACCATCGGGGATTATTGCTATCTGCAGGACCTGTTCGTTGTACCGGAGCGGCGCGGTTTCGGAGCGGGCCGTGCGCTGATCCGTGCGGTGGAGCAGGCGGCGCGCGCGCATGGCGCAAGCCGCGTCCACTGGCTGACGCAGGAAGACAACCGTCAGGCTCGCGCTCTGTACGACAAGCTGGCGGATCGTTCCGGTTTCATTCAATATCGCAAAATCCTCTGACAGACCGAATCGGTTCCGATGTCCGCTGCCTTGACAGCTGTGGCCGCAATGCCGGAAGCGCAGCCGCGCTTCTTTCTCGGTGTGGAGAAGTCCGTGCGCGGCCGCGCCTGGCGCGACCGGCTGGATGCGCGCGCGACAGCGCAGGCATTGACCATCGCCCAGCGCCACGGCGTGCCGGACATGCTTGCGCGCATTCTCGCCGGCCGCGGCGTCGAAGCGGCCGACGCAGCCAGCTATCTCGATCCTGCCGTGAAACGGCTGATGCCGGATCCCGACACGCTGTCCGGAATGAGGGAGGCGGCATCACGCATCGCCGATGCGATCGGGCGTGGCGAGAATGTTGCGATCTTCGGCGATTACGATGTGGACGGCGCGACTTCGTCGGCCCTGCTGGCGCGCTATCTGCGGCATGTCGGCCTGGCGCCCATGATCCATATTCCGGATCGGCTGTTCGAAGGCTATGGCCCGAATGTGGAGGCCGTGCGAGGACTGGCCGAGCGTGGCGCGACGCTGCTCGTGACCGTCGATTGCGGGACAACATCCATTGAACCGCTGAACGAAGCCAGGAGGCTCGGGCTCGATACGGTGATCATCGATCACCACCAATGCGACCCGGTGCTGCCGCCGGCGCTGGCGATCGTCAATCCGAACCGGCTCGATGATCTGTCCGGCCTGAACCACCTCGCCGCGGTTGGGCTCGTGTTCATGACGCTGGTTGCGGTCAATCGCGAATTGCGGCGGCGCGGCTTTTTCGACGGCGCGCGGCGTGAGCCCGATCTGCTCGCCTCGCTTGATCTCGTCGCGCTCGGAACCATCGCCGATGTCGTGCCGCTCAAGGGGCTGAACCGCGCCTTCGTGTCCAAAGGACTGATCTCGATGCGGCGGCGAGAGAATACCGGTCTCACGGCGCTGATGGATGCTGCAAGGCTTGACGGGCCGCCCGAGCCGTATCATCTCGGCTTCCTGCTTGGGCCGCGCATCAATGCCGGCGGCCGCATCGGGCGCGCCGATCTTGGCGCCAATCTGCTCCTTGAAGAGGATGCAACGGAAGCCGGACGGATCGCCGCCGAACTGGACCGCCTCAACCGCGAGCGGCAGGCGTTGGAACAGCACATGCTGGCCGAGGCGGAAGCGGAGGCGCTGGCGGCACTTGGCCTGGAGGAAAAGGGCGCCGTGGTCGTGACGGCGTCAGAGGGCTGGCATCCCGGAATTGTCGGGCTGGTCGCCGCGCGGCTGAAGGAGAAATACGGCCGCCCCGCTTTTGCGATCGCGCTCGGCGTCGGCGGCATCGGCACCGGGTCGGGACGCTCGATCGCGGGCGTCCACCTCGGCCGGGCGGTGCGGCAGGCGGTGGCGGACGGGCTTCTGCTCAAGGGCGGCGGGCACGCCATGGCGGCCGGGATCACGATCCGGCGCGACCGGCTGGCCGAGTTTCGCGCCTATCTGGAGACCACATTGGGGGATGCCGTGGACCTGGCGCGGCGCGACGACGCGCTTCTGATCGACGGGGCGCTGAGTGCCGCGGCGGCCAGCCTCGACTTCTGCGCGTCGATGATGCGCGCGGGTCCGTTCGGCGCCGGCAATCCCGACCCGGTTTTCGCCTTGCCGGCGCACACGATCGCGTTTGCGGATGTGGTCGGTGGCCAGCATGTTCGGACTCGCCTTCGCGGGCCTGACGGCGCGTTCATCAACGCGGTCGCGTTCCGCGCGGCCGAGACCGATCTCGGCCGGGCACTGATCGAGGGACGGGGGCAGGCGATGCACGTCGCGGGGCAGATATCCGTCGACCGCTGGCAGGGCGCAGAGCGCGTGCAGATGCGGTTGCTCGATGTGGCGCGCGTCAACTGAGAACCTCGGAGATCGTCGGGCTACAAACCGCGGGCAATTCGGCAAGCCAGCGCCCGTCGTCCTCGCGTTCGACCTCGATAATCAGCACGGTTCGACCTTCCCAACGGCTGCGGCATAATCTATCGACACAGGCTATCAAATCAAGCACGCGCGTCGAAAACTGGAGCCTGAATGTCCAAACTCAATCTCTCCGTCGCCATCGGCGATTATGATCGCAACCGCCCGCTGATCGATGGAGCCGTGCTGATTGACGGCGTCGATCCGGTATTCATGACCTTGTCGCCGGAGGAGATTTTCTTTCGCGCCTTCAAGACCACCGATTTCGACATCTGCGAATTGTCGCTGTCGAGCTCCACGGTGAAGACGGCCGACGGCAATTTTCCTTATGTCGGCGTGCCCGCATTCCTGTCGCGCTGTTTCCGTCACACCTCGATCTACGTGCGCACCGATCGCATCAAGAAGCCGCAGGACCTGAAGGGCAAGCGTATCGGCCTGCCGGAATACCAACTCACCGCGGTGGTCTGGGCGCGGGCGCTGCTGGAAGATGAGTTCGGCGTGAAGCCGTCGGACGTGACCTGGGTACGCGGCGGTATTGCGCATGCCGGCCGGCCGGAGAAGATCAAACTGAACCTGCCGAAAGACGTGCGGCTGGAGGATGCCCCCGAGGGCAAGACGATTTCGGGGATGCTGGCATCCGGAGAAATCGATGCCTTTATGGCGCCGCGCGCGCCCGCGCTGCCGCCAGATACCCCGAATGTCGGCTGGCTGTTTCCTGATCCCGAGGCGGCGGCCAAGGACTATTACGCGCGCACGAAAATCTTCCCGATCATGCATATCGTCGGCGTACGCAGGACGCTGGCGGAGAAACATCCATGGCTGCCGGCGGCGGTGCTGAAGGCCTTTGACCATTCAAAAACAATCGCCATGGAACGCCTCGCTGACGTGTCGGCGCTGAAGGTGACGCTGCCATTCATCGAGGAACGCATCATCGAAGCACGCGCACTGATGGGCGACGATTACTGGTCCTATGGCGTGCCGGCCAACCGGCATGTGCTGGAAACTTTCTTCCGGCACCATCATGCGCAGGGGCTGTCGTCAAGGCTGGTGACCCCGGAGGATCTGTTTCATCCGGCGACGCTGGAGAGCGCCAAGATTTGAGGCGCGCACAGCATCCCTCGTTCAGAACCGCTTGATCTGGTCGAGCCCACCGAGCCGCCCGACCAGCGCGTTGGCGCCGATGGCAAGCACGAACAAGACGATCAGCATCGCGTACATGCGTGGCATGTCGAACAGGCTGTAGGCCTGGATGATCAGAAAGCCGATGCCGCGGTTCGACAGCTTGGTCTCGGCGAGCAGGGTGCCGATCAGCGCAACGCCGAGACCGAGGCGCACGCCGTTGATGATCGGGTGGCGCATCGCCGGCAGATAGACCTTGGTGGCCATCTGCCAGGAATTGGCGCGGAAGCTCTTGCCGACGCGGATCAGCACAGGCTCGATCTGACGCATGCCGGCCGCGACCGACAGCGCGATCGGGAAAAAGCAGGACAGGGTGCCGAGCGCGATCTTCGAGGGCGGTCCGACCCCGAACCACATGATCATGATCGGGAAGAAGATGATCTTCGGGGTGGGCCCGAGATAGTAGAGATAGGGCTCGTAGGCGCGGCTCAGGAATCTGTTGCCGCCGAGCACGAGTCCGACCACGATCGCGCTGATGCCGCCGATGGTGAGCGCCGCACCGACCTCGTAGGCGGTGACGCCGAGATGCCAGTAATATTCCGGGTCCGTGAGAAGTCCGACGACCGCCTTGCCGATGGCAAGCAGCGAAGGCACGACGTCGCGATAGAGCAGGCCGGATTGCGCGAGCGCTTCCCAGCCGACCAGTATTGCGACGATGATCAAGATACGAACGAGCGTCACCGGGCTGATTGCCGGAGAGCGCACGTTCGCCGCTTGCGTCAGGCGGCCCGCGTCAGCCATCGCTCAAACCACTCCACCACGACGAAGAAACACACGCTCACCAGAATCACGAAGCAGATCGCTGCATAGGTTCCGGCGAGGTCATAGCGCTCGGCGAGATCGTTGATGAGCTGGCCGAGCCCGCCGAAATTGATCAGGAATTCGACGCCAACCACATTGATGAGCGCAAAGATCAGCCCGAGCTTGAAGCCGGTGAAGATCGTCGGCAGCGCCGAGGGAAACTGGATTTTGCAGAATAGCTGCCACGGCGTGAGATTGAAGCTCCGGCCGACATTCATCAATACGTGCCGGGTACCTGACAGCCCCTCGATGGTCTTCAGGATCACAGCCGGCAGTCCCGCGACGAATCCCATCATGATGATGGTGGTGGCGGAGCGGCCGAAAATCACCATGAATAGCGGATACATCAGGACGGTCGGTGCCGCCGCGGCTGCGGCGACCCAGGTTTCGGTCGCCTGCCGAAGGATATTGACCTTGTAGAGCAGCGTGCCGATCGAAATGCCGAACACCGCAAGCAGCGCCGCCGCGGAAATGCACTCGTGCATCGTCAGAAGGAAGCGGTCGAGGATGTGCTCCTCGACGATCACGCGCTCGAAGGCGAGAAAGACGTCGGACGGCGGCGGCACGATGAACCGGTTCAGAATGCCGGTCTCGACCAGCACCTGCATCAGCGCGATGAAGGCTGCAAGCGTTCCGATCCCGAGCAGGACCGGTGCCGTGCGCGATCGGGCGAGGGTGGCGGCGTTCACTTGCGCCGGGTCCCGGTGGCGCGAGCGCGGGACTCGTCGTCGCTCATGCCGCGGCTCGCTTCCTCGCGCAGGTCGCTCCAGATCTGCGCGACGTAATGTCCAAACGCATCGCTGCCGACCACTTCCGATGTGCGCGGGCGCGGCAGATTGATGTCGACCACGCGTTTGATCTTGCCGGGCCGGTAGGTCATCACCAAGATGCGGTCGGAGAGCTGCACCGCTTCGGTGATGTTGTGCGTGATGAGCAGGGTGGTCTGCTTCAGCTCCTGCTGGATCTGCAGCACCTTGTCGCCGAGAAGCAGCCTCGTCTGCTCGTCGAGCGCGGCGAAAGGCTCGTCCATCAGCAGGATTTTCGGCTCCGACGCCAGCGTGCGGGCCAGCGAGACGCGCTGGCGCATGCCGCCGGACAATTCGTTGGGATAACGGTTCTCGAAGCCGTCGAGGCCGACCATGTTGATGAAATGACGCGCCTTGTCGTGCCGCCTGGCCTTCGCCATCCCCTCGATTTCGAGCGGGAAGGACACGTTCTCGATCACCGTCCGCCAGGGAAAGGTGGATTCCTCCTGGAACACCATGCCGACCGAGGCATGCGGTCCGGTGATGCGTTCGCCTGCGACCGTGACCTCGCCTTCGTAATCGCCGAGCAGCCCGCCGACGACATTGAACAATGTCGACTTTCCGCAACCGGATGGACCGATCACGGCCAGGAACTCGCCCTGCCTGACGCTGAGCGACACATCGTCGACCGCGGTCACGACCCCGTCGGGCGTGCGGAAATGCTTGGTGACGTCCTTGACCACAAGGATGCCGTCCTCGCCTGAGAGCGCGGTTGCGGGACGGATCGCGGATACTGGTGCAGCGGACATTTCTTCCCCAAGGCTTGTCCCGAGGATTACTCGGATTTTCTTGTCATGACCGCCGTCATCGACGGAGCATAGCCGGGTTCGACCCGGACATCGACCACCGCGACCGCGCCGCCTTCGACGGCGGCAATCGCCGTCCGCAGCGCCGCGGACAAATCGCCTTCCGTCTGCACCGGACCGAAGCCTGTCGCACCCTGCGCGCGCGCCATCGCAGCGAGGTCGATATCGGGATCGGAAATGCGCTGGCCGATCCAGCGGTTTTCCACCGGCCGGTGGCGCATGCGCGCCACCCGCTCCTGATGCAGTTCGTCGTTGAAGAAGGAGCGATTGTTGGCGATCACCATCAGCAGCGGAATGCGGTAATGCGCCGCTGTCCAGAGCGCGGTGACGCCCATGAGATAATCGCCGTCGCCGCAGATCGCGACCGGAAGCCGTCCCGAGCCCTTCAGCGCCAGCGCTGCGCCGACCGAAATGCCCGGGCCACCGCCGACGCCACCGCCGCCGTCGGAGCCGAGATAGTCGAGCGGATGACGAAATGGCCACCAGCCGCCGTTCCAGGAAAGCGGCAAATGGGTCAGGGTTATGTCGCGCGTGCCGACCGCTTCCCGCACCGCAGAGGCGAGATGCTCGACGGTGAGCGCTTCACCCGGTGCGGGCTTTGCCATCGCGCGTGGGGCGGCTGGAAGTGTCACCGGCTTTGCCGGCGCGCCAACCGCGCGCGACAGCGCGATCGCGACCTCGTCCGGATCGGCGGGAATCAGCAAATGGACCGGCGGCAGCGCCTGATGATCCATGCTCCAGCCGTTGTGGATGTTTTGGTCGAGCGAGGCCGAGATCACGACGGCATCGGATTTGGCCGCTTTCAGTGCGCCGCCGAGATCGACCCAGTCGAGGCTCAGGATCACGTCGGCCTCGGCGAGCGCTGTAAGCCCCTCGGCATCGGGGAGCAGCATGCCGGGTGCTCCGAGATGCAGCGGATGATCGGTCGGGAAGGATGCGCCGATCTTCAGGTCGGTCAGGACCCGGGCATTCAATGCCTCGGCGAGTGCGACCCGCGCCTCCCATGCGTCGCGGCGGCGCGAGGCGCGGCCGGCGAGGATCACAGGACGCTTCGCCCGTTGGCGCAGCCAGTCGGCCGCTTCCTTCACGGCTTCCGGATCGGGCGCGGCCTTGATGCGCGGGCGATAGCGCCTCACATCGATCGGCGGCAGCGGCTCGGCGAGCTTGGCCTCCTGCATCTCGGCGTCGAGATTCACATAGACCGGACCCTGCGGAAGCGCATTGGCGATGTTGGTCGCGCGAATGAGCGCTTCGCGCGCGGCGGCAGGCGAAGCGGGCTGATCGTCCCATTTGACATAGCCGCGGACCAGCGCGCCCTGGTCGCGCGCGGTGTGGATCCAGTCGATCCAGGGCCTGCGCTTCACGGCGTCGACCGGACCGGTGGCACCCAGCACCACGACTGGCATGCGGTCGCACCAGGCATTGAATATCGCCATGGTTGCGTGCATCAGCCCCACATTGGAATGCACGATCGCGCCCATCGCCCGGCCGGTGACCTTGGCATAGCCTTGCGCGATTGCGACCGCGCTTTCCTCGTGCAGGCAGAGCAGCATCTGCGGCCACTCGTTGCCCAGATAGTTGACGAGCGAGTCGTGCAGCCCGCGATAGCTGGCGCCCGGATTGAGCGCGACATAGGGGATGTCGAGGTCGCGCAGCGTTTCGGCGACCACGTCGCTGCCGAAGCCCGGCGCGTTCACACCGGCCGGTACGGGCGTTTCGACCTGTGCCGCGCCCGTCGCCGGCGTCGCATGCTTGTTCATCGCGGATTCCAGTTGGCGCGCGGCGCGCTCACCGCTTCCATCCCTGATTGCGCCAGACTTCAGGGCCGGCGTCGTTGTTTGCAGCCTAGCACTTTGACATTCGTTCATAGAAGCCGATAAATGCGAAAGTCATTGTTGCGTGGAAGTAAACAATCGCGATGGATCGCCTCCGCTCCATGGAGACCTTCGTGCGGGTGGCGCGCTCCGGCAGCTTCACCGTCGCCGCCAGCCAGCTCGGACTGTCGCGTGCGCTGGTGTCGCGCCATGTCGGCACGCTGGAGGAGCGGCTCGGCGTCCGGCTTCTGCACCGCACCACGCGGTCGTTGAATCTGACGGACGAAGGCAGGTCCTATCTGACCTTTTGCGAGCAATTGTTTCGCGACATCGAGGGGCAGGAGCGGGCGCTTGTGGAGGCGCCTGCCGAGCCGTCCGGGACGTTGCGGCTGGCCGCGCCGAAATCGTTCGGCGCGCTGCATCTTGCCGATGCGATCATCGCCTTTGCGCGTGCGCAGCCGAAGCTGCACGTGCAACTGATCCTGGAGAACGTGTCGTTCCAGCCGGCGGATTTCGGCAAGCGTGGATTCGATCTGGCATTGCAATTCGCCTCCGCACGCAACGCGTCTCTGACAGAGACGCCGGTGGCGCCGATGGACTGGGTGGTGTGTGCCGCCCCTGCGGTTCTGAACCGCGCCGGGCGGCCGGCCACGCCTGCCGACCTTTCGCGATTTCCCTGCCTCCTCCATGAAAGTGCCCTGCCGAACGACCGGCTCTGGCGCTTCGAGGGACCACGCGGGCCGCTGAACGTGAAGGTTACCGGCACGTTCTCCTCGAACAGTGCGCTTGCGCTGCGCAAGGCGGCGATCGCCGGACTCGGGGCAGCGCTGCTGCCGCGTTACGTCGTGGCCGATGATCTCGCGGCCGGAAACCTCATGACGCTGTTTCCACGCTATCGCGTCGCGGCGCGGCCACTGATTGCGGTCTACCCGCGGACACCCGAGACGCCGTACAAGGTGAAGGCCTTTGTCGCATTCCTGACGGAATGGATCGCTTCGCGCGGCGACAATCTGACATCGTCGCGGGGTCGGCCTTCCGTTAGCCGGCCTGCCTCAACCGGGCGAGCAACCTGACCCCAGCATAGCCATCGGGTCGCATGTTCACCTTGCGCTGAAAGTTCGCCACGGCGCGCATGGTCTGCAGCCCCACGCGTCCATCGGTGCCCCCGGTGTCGAAGCCGAGCCTCGTCAGGCGCTGCTGGATTTCCTGAATCTCGGCCAGTGTCGGAGCGGGTTCGCTGTTCGGGAAGTCCTGCACGAACGGTTCGCCGCCCATCACGCGATCGCCGAGATGGCAGATCGCCAGCGCATAATTCATCGAAGGATTGTAACTTTTCACCGCGTCAAAATTGGCGCCGATCAGGAATTTCGGTCCGCCTGCCACCGGGACCCAACCTCGCGCCCGCGCACTCGGCACGGCATAGGGCCGGCCGTCGGCACGAACGATGCCGGCGCGCTGCCATTCCGCATAGCTGCGGGAACCGGACGGGGTGGCGCCCTTCACCTCATAGCCCCAGGGTTCTCCGCGGCGATATCTGCCGCGCTGGATCAGATAACGGCAAGTACCGGCAAGTGCGTCGTCCGGGCGGCCGAACGGATTGGCGCGGCCGTCGCCATCATAGTCGGCGCCGATATTGAGCCAGACTTCCGGCATCCATTGGGTATGCCCCATGGCGCCGGCCCAGGAGCCTCGCATGTCGACGGGCTCAGCCCAGCCGCGCTCGACGATCCGCAGGGCGTTGATCAGTTCGGTCTCCCAGTATTTGCGTCGGCGGGGCTCTCCCCAGGCCAGCGCCGCGAGGCACGGAAAGACCGGCCGCATGTGATTCTGGAACACGATCGGGTCGCCGTAAGCCGTCTCCATGCCCCAGAGTCCCAGCAGAGTGACGCGCGAAACGCCAAAATCGCCTTCGAGTTTGTCGAACAGCGGCGCATATTGCTTCGCGCGCTCGCGCCCGGTGACGATGCGCCATTCCGAGACGCGACGGTTGAGATATTGCCAGAGCTGTTCCTTGAATTCGGGCTGCGAGCGTTGCAGCGCAAACACGCCCATGTCGGGCTTGAGCCCCTTCATGACGCGGTCGTAGGTCGCTCCCGTTACGCCGCGCGCCAGTGCCCTGGGGCGAAAATCAAAGATCCATTGTTCGAAGGGCTGTGCTGCGCTCTGCGCGTCAACGCGTTGCGGCCACACCAGGGCGGCAGCCGCCAACGCAATCAGCGCGCGGCGTGACAGCGTTGGATCGATATCCGGCTCCCGCCCCTCCTGCTGCATCGGTCGATTCCATATCGGTCAATGGCCAGCGGTATGCACGCCTGCGAATCCATGCGGACGCAATCCGGCTGATCGCCGCAACCAAGCGCAAGCCGGCCTAACGTGCAATACCGGCGCGATCGCGCGGCAGCGACGCCGTTTCCTCGCAGATCGGGGTACGCCGGTTTTCAAGCGATTCCGCGCAGAATTCGTTCACGGCCTTGCGCCTTCGCATTTCCACCTGCGCCAGCAGCGCAGGCAGGGCTGCCTTGAAATTGCGGCCGGGGCACGATGTCGCCGCGTGATTCTGATGCATCGTGATTTTCTGCGGCGGAACGTCGAATCTCAGCGACAGCCAGACCAGAAGCTCGCGCAGGGCTGCGAGCTGGGCCGGGTCCGGCGTCTCTTTCTCGAAATCGCCTTCGACGACGACCTGGACGAAGCCGGCCGGCTTGTAGTTGGTGTTGGTGTCGCCGGCGAAATTGACGTCGCGTCCCTCGGCGATGCGGCCGGCGAAATCCACGTAGAAGTGATAGGGGACGTCGGGCCAGGCCGGCTTGGAGTGGGTCGCCGAGACCTTCCCGGGCTGCTGCGAGAAGGACTGCAGGTTGCGCATCTTGTTTTCGATCGAGACCCTTGGATTTTTGCGCACCGCGGTATGATGCAGGATAATTCCGCCGATCTTCTGCGGCTTGAGCCCCGGCAGCGCCGGCTTGGCACGCCATTTCTCCCGCGAGAGAATCGGCGGGGAGGTCGGGGCAGCCGCGCCAACGACGGCCGGTGCGGTGTCGTCGGATGGTTCGGCTTCAATCGCCTGCGCCAGCCCGGCCCAGGTGATCGCGCCAACCGCCAGCAGTGAAAGCGACAGCATTTTCACGGGACTCACTCCAGGCCATACGGGGTGGGCGACGCGATGGTTGCACGGAACAGTATTGCGCGCCGATTCATTAAAATTTAGTGTTAAGGAACAATGCCGCCGGCAAGGGCGGGTTCCGGCGTGGGTCAAGAAACTGGGCTATCTTGGGATCTGAGCGGGAAGCGCGTGGGTATGGGATTGCCGATCTGTTTGCGGAGGATCGTGGCTCTTGTCACCTGCGCCATGGCTGTCTGGTTGCTGCAGGCGTCGGAGGCAATGGCCTCGAAACGCATCGCACTCGTGATCGGAATTGACCAATATTCCGAGTTTCCGAAATCGAAGCAACTCAAGAACGCTGTCAATGATGCGAGGGCTGTCGGCAAGGCTCTCGAAAACATCAACTTCTCGGTTACCTATCTTGAGAACGCGACCAAGTTCCAGATGAGCCACGCGCTCGGCACGCTTGAGCAGCAGGTATCGCCCGGCGACGTGGTATTCCTGTTCTTCGCGGGCCACGGCGTCGATTTCGGCGGAACCAATTATCTGCTGCCGAAGGACTTTCCCACTCCCGTCGACAAGCAGGGCCGGCGCCTTCCGGAACGGCCGCTGAAAGATGCCTCGTTCAATGCCTCCGAGGTTCTGTCATCGATTCAGAATCGTGGCGCCCGTGCCGTCATCGCCGTATTCGATGCATGCCGCGAACCTTTCGACGACGAAGGCAAGCGCTCCTTGAACCTGAAAGCCGGCCTTGCCGAGATGAAGGCCCACGGAACGTTCATCATGTTTTCGGCCGGCGCGAAGCAGCTTTCGCTCGACAGCCTGTCGACCGACGATCCCAATCCGAATTCGGTGTTCACGCGAACGCTGGTTCCGCTGCTCCAGCGTCCCGACCTCAGCCTCGTTACGCTGGCCAAGCAGGTGCAGCCGACAGTGAAGGATCTGGCCCAGAAGGTCGGGCATCTGCAGACGCCTGCCTATTACGACGAGATCATCGGTGACTTCTACCTTGTCGAGAGGGGGGCAAGGCCACAGTCCGCTCCGCAGATATCCGAACCGCAGCGGGATCAGCCGCAAGATCCCTGTGGCGGCGCGTCGGAACATTGGCGCAGCACCGAGTCAATTGGTACGCGAGGCGCGTTCGTTGACCATCGTAACCGGTTTTCGCGATGCAATTTCGCCGGGCTTGCCGATGCGAGGATTGCAGCCCTTGACCGTGAGGAAGAACAGCGACGGAGACGGAGCGAGGACGACGAGCGCCGGCGCAAGGCGCTTGAAGACGAGCAGCGGCGGCAACGGGAGATCGAGAACGAGGATCGTCGCCGCAGAGCGGCAATCGAAGAGGAGCAACGCCGGCAGCGGGAACAGGACGATGCCAGGCGCGAGGAGCGACGGCAGGACAATGTTGCGGAGCCGAGCGTGTGCAAGGGTCGCGGCAGCCTGTGGAGCGTCCAGGGGGGCGTAGCGTTTTTGGAAGGTCTGCCGAATAGTCCGGCGCGGAAGTTCTATCTGTGTCAGTCCGGTGGGTCGGTCCGCGCCAGGCCGGGCAGCCTGGTGTTTTCCGGAAGCCGCTCCGGAAGCCGCTACCAGGGCACGGCTTATGTGCATACCAGCCGCTGCGGTTCGTTTCCGTATGGCGTGACCGGTCAGGTCTCCAATGGGGATCGCAGGGTCACGATTTCGGGCCGCAGGCCCAATGTGAACGAATCAACCTGCAAGGTCAGCGGCCACAGCAACACCAGTCTGCAGTTCGACTATATCCGCGTAAACTGAACGCGTGCGGCCCGACGCACGCGCAATGCCGTTGCGCGCTGCCGGGAACACCGCAATCCCCTAGCCGTTCGGTTTCGGCTGCTGAGCGTCCTGTGGGCAGTCGGTGCGTGCTTCGACCGCCTGTCCGTTGCGCTGTACCGTCGGCGCGGCCGATTGTTCATGTCCCCCGGCTGAGGGAAGGATCGCGCTCTTCTCAACCGCCTTGGCGTCGTCCGAGGCTGCTCCCGTGGTCTGTCCGGTGCCAGCCGCGGGGCACGTCGTCAGATCCTTGTTGGCATTACCCGGTTCCTGAAGCTGCGCGGAAGCCGCGCCTGCAGTGACGAGCAGAGCGGCTGCGGTGAGGGCGATCCGATTCATCAGTCTCTCCTGGGCTCACGAAAAATAGCAGCGACCGCGATCAGCCGGCCGGCATCTCCGCTGGGACATGGGTGGTGTTCCGCAAGGCAACTCCCGACTGCGAAACAGGTTCCACAAGCTGCCGACCGGGTATTCACCAGGACGTCTGGCGCCCTCGGCGAGGGTCATTGCTCGCAATCGACCAGCTACATCTGCGCAATCGGATCATCGCGAGTGATGCGCAGGACGCGCCGAGCGCGAAACCCTGGCTGGAACAACGCAAGGGTTCGACGGTTGACGCGGCGTGCCTGTGATCGGCACCTTTCAGGAAGGAGATCATCAATGTCCGACTACGATCCCAACCGGATGGACCCGAAACGCCCTGCCGTGAACGAAGCCGGTTATGCGGCCAATCGCGGGTTCAACTGGAGCTGGGTAATTGGCGGCGTTGCGGTGGTTGTCGTGCTCATCATCGCCTTGAGCTTCATGGGCGGCGATGACCGGACGGCGGATACCGCACAGCCACCGGCCGCCACCACCGGGCAATCCACGCCTTCGACTGCGCCAGCGCCATCGACTCCGCCGGCGTCTTCGACCGCCCCAGCCCCTTCGACACCGAATGCAGTACCGGCCGATCGGACCGCGCCGTCTGGCCCGGCAAATCCGAAGCAATAACGCCGTTATCGAATGTGTCAGCAAGCCCCGGCTCCGGCCGGGGCTTTCGCTTTTCCGGTTTTGCATCCGGCGGCTGGAAACAACAGAACGGCTCTTCTGCGCCGCGCGTATTGCAAGGAGACCTATTCCATCTTCGCGTTGAACTTCGACAGAACATTCCGTGCGGGCGGTGCCATATAGGGTGCGGTCACATGTCCTTGGCGCGCCAGCGCAAACGGAGCCCGCGATGCGTTTTCTGCCGCTGTTCTTCGACCTCACGCACGGGCCTGTGATGCTGGTCGGGATGGGGCCGCAGGCGCTGGCGAAACTTCGGATACTGAAAGCAGCAGGTGCGCTGGTCCGCTGGCATGTGCTTTCGCACGATGACGTTGAAGTTGACGAAACAGAGGGTGTCGACCTGCGGATCGGGTTGCCGACAAGCGAGGATTTCCTTGGTGCGGTGGCGCTCGTGGCATCGGCGGGCGCCGCGACCGACCAACGCCTGGCCGGGCAGGCGAGAGCGATGAATCTGCCCGTCAACATCGTCGACCGGCCTGACCTTTCGACTTTCATATTCCCCTCGATCGTGGATCGCGGTGATGTTGTGGTCGCGATCGGCACCGGCGGCACCTCGCCGGTGCTGGCGCGGCGGCTGCGTGAAAAGATCGAGGAAGTTCTGCCGGAGCGCATCGGCGAATTCGCGGGCCTCATGGGCCGCTATCGCGAACGGCTCAACGCCTTGCGCCATCGCGGCTTTTCGACCCGGCAATTCTGGGAGCGGGTGATCGACGGGCCGATCGGCGCGCTGTTTCTGTCGGGTCGCAGCGCCAAGGCGGAGGCGGCCCTCATCATCGAAGTCGACCGGGCCGGACTGGGTTCTCCGCAGCAGGGCCACGTGCAGATCGTCGGCGCGGGTCCCGGCGATCCGGACCTTCTGACGCTGAAAGCCTTTCATGCCCTGCAATCGGCGGACATCGTTCTGACAGACGATCTGGTGTCGTCGGCAATCCTCGCCCGTGTCAGACGGGATGCCGAGATCGTTCATGTCGGAAAGCGCAAGGGCCAGCCCGGCATCGGTCAGGACGCCATCAACAGCCGCCTGATCGCGGAGGCGAAGGCCGGCCGCAATGTCGTTCGGCTGAAGGGTGGCGATCCCTTCATTTTCGGACGCGGCGGCGAGGAATGCCAGGCGCTGGAAGCTGCGGGTGTCACAGTGACGATCGTCCCCGGCATCACCGCGGCGCTCGGCTGCGCGGCGGAAGCGGGGTTGCCGCTGACCTTCCGCAAGGAATCGACGCGGCTGTCGATCATCACCGCCAATACCGCCGCGGGCGCAGAGAACATCGACTGGTCCGGACTTGCCGATCGCAGCACCACGGTCGCCATTTATATGGGCCTCACGGCGGCTGCCTCCGTGCGCGACGGACTGGTCGCGGCCGGCCGCGATCCGCAGACACCCGTCGCCGTGCTGGCGCGCGGCACACGGCCGGATTCGCGCAGCGTCACCGGCACGCTGTCGCGATTGCCGGCGCTCGCGGCCGCAGCGGGCGAGGGACCGGCGCTGATTGTGGTTGGTGATGTGGTCGCCCATTCCCGCGCATGGAAGGAAGCGGTCGAACTTCTGGAGATGGCCGCATGACCGCGCCGCAGCAGCAGAGGCTCAAGGTGAAGGGTCCGGTGGTGATCACCGGCAACCGGCTGACCGACGGCGCCGTGGTGTACCGCACCGCTGCACGCGGCTGGTCGACCTTGCTGCGTGATGCCGCTGTCACGACGCAGGCGGACACCGCGACCGCGCTGCTGAGGGAAGCGAACGCGAGCGACATCGAGGCGGTCGGCGCCTACGTGGCCCCCGTCGTCATCGAGGCCGGCGAGATCAGGCCGGGCAATTTGCGCGAACGGATTCGCGTTGCCGGACCAACCTTCGCTTTGCCGGGCAGCGAGGCAGCCTGAGCCATGTATGTCTATGACGAGTTCGATCGCGCAGTGGTGGCGGAGCGTGTCGCGGAGTTTCGCGATCAGGTCGCCCGGCGCCTGTCGGGTGCGCTTTCCGAGGACGAGTTCAAGCTGCTGCGCCTGATGAACGGCGTCTATCTGCAACTCCACGCCTACATGCTGCGGGTCGCGATCCCCTATGGCTCGCTGTCGTCCGGCCAGATGCGAACGCTCGCGCGGGTCGCGCGCCGCTACGACCGCGGCTACGGACATTTCACCACCCGCCAGAATATCCAGTTCAACTGGATCAAGCTGGAAGACATGCCGGACGTGCTGGCGGAGCTTGCGGAGTCCCATCTGCATGCGATGCAGACCAGCGGCAATTGCATCCGCAATGTCACCAGCGATCAATGGGCCGGCGTTGCGCGCGACGAGGTCGAGGACCCGCGGGTCTATGCCGAGATTCTGCGGCAGCATTCGACCATGCATCCGGAATTCTCGTTCCTGCCGCGCAAGTTCAAGATCGCGGTCACGGCGGCCGATAACGACCGCGCCGCCATCCGTGTGCACGATATCGGCCTGCGGCTGCACCGTAACGAAGCGGGCGAAGTCGGCTTCGAGGTCGTGGTCGGTGGCGGCCTCGGGCGCACGCCGTTCATCGGCAAGACCATCAAGCCGTTTCTGCACAAGCGCGACCTGCTGAGCTATATCGAGGCGGTCCTGCGGGTCTACAATCTCTACGGACGGCGCGACAACATCTACAAGGCGCGAATCAAGATCCTGGTCCACGAGCAGGGTGCCGAAAAGTTCGCGGCCGAGGTCGAGGACGAATGGCGCGCGATGCGGGACGGCGCGCTTTCGCTCGAGGATGCAGCGATTGCCGATATCGCCTCGCGCTTCGTCTATCCCGACTACGAGAAGTTGCCGGAAGAGACCGCGTCGTTGCAGGCGGCGCGCGCCGCCAACGCCGATTTCGATGCCTGGTACCGGACCGCGGTCGCGCCGCACAGGGTGCCGGGACATGCGATCGTGACGCTGTCGCTCAAGCCGGCCGGCGGGCCGCCCGGCGATGCCACCGCCGACCAGATGGATGCGATCGCCGATCTTGCAGAGCTTTATTCATCCGGAGAAATCCGGGTCGGGCATGAGCAGAATCTGGTGTTGCCGCATGTGCGCCAGCGTGACCTGCACACGCTCTGGATCGCGCTCGACGCGCTCGGCGTTGCTACTCCCAATGTCGGGCTCGTGTCCGATATCATTGCCTGCCCCGGCCTCGACTATTGCAGCCTCGCCAACACCCGGTCGATCCCGGTCGCGCAGGAACTGAGCAAGCGGTTCCGCAACAGCGCGTCCGCGCGCAACATCGGACGTCTCCACATCAATATTTCCGGCTGCATCAATGCCTGCGGCCATCACCATGTCGGGCATATCGGCATTCTCGGCGTGGAGAAGAACGGCGAGGAATTCTTCCAGCTTACGCTCGGCGGCCGCGCCGACGAGAAGGCCGAACTTGGCATGCTGCTTGGTCCCGCGGTCCCCTATGAACAGGTCGCCGACGCGGTCGAGGACATCGTGGCGGCCTATGTCGAATTGCGGGCGCGGCCCGACGAATTGTTCATCGAGACGGTCAAGCGGATCGGGGTCGAGCCCTTCAAGGAACGCGTCTATGCCGCTCATTAGAAATGCCGAGCAGGTCGAGGATCGCTACCGGCGGATCGCCGACGACGCGTCCGTGCCGGAAGAGGGCGCGGTGCTGTTGCCTGCCGCGCAATTTCTTGCAGGCGCCGAACGTATTGCGGGGCGTCCGGGCGCGACCGGGGTGATCTGGCCGAACGATCGCGATGTCGCCGAACTCGCGCCGTACCTTGGCCGGCTTGCGCTGGTCGCGCTGGTCTTTCCGACTTTCCGGGACGGCCGTGCCTACAGCCAGGCCCGCGCGCTTCGGGAGCGCTATCGTTTCGGCGGCGAATTGCGGGCGACCGGGGATGTGCTGCGCGACCAGTTTCTGTTTCTGCGCCGCGCGGGCTTCAATGCCTTCGAGGTTCGCAAGCCCGAGGACGCCCAGGCTTTCTGCGACGCATTGCAGCGATACGACGTGTTCTATCAGCCTGCCGCGGACGGGGAGCGTGGCGCATTGCGCCATCGCCGGAACGCCGGTCCAAGGCTGCGTCATGCCGTGACGGAGCTTGCCTGATGAATGCCCTCGATCCGCTGAGCGTCCGCGTCGCCCGCCTGAACGCGGCGCTCGCCTCCGCGTCGCCGGCTGCGGTGATCGAAAAGGCGGTCGAGGCACTGCCGGCGGACCGGCTCGCCATCGTTTCGTCGTTCGGGACCGAATCGGCGGTGCTGCTGAAATATGTCGCCGATGTCGATCCGGCACTGCCGGTGCTGTTCCTCGATACCGGCATGCTGTTCGAGGAGACGCTCGACTATCGCGACCGGCTGGTCGATGTCTTCGGGCTCACCGATGTGCGCTCGCTGACGCCCCAGTTCGAACTGCTGGAGCGGCGCGACCCTGCGCGCGATCTGTGGCTGCGCGACTCGGAGAGTTGCTGCCACATTCGGAAGGTGCGCCCGCTGTCGGATGCGCTCGGCGGCTTCGACGGCTGGATCAACGGACGCAAGCGCTTCCAGGGCGAAGCCCGCGCACGTATTGCCCATGTCGAGAGCGATGGGCGGCTGCTGAAATTCAATCCGCTGGCGTCGCTGACCCGCAAGGACATCGAGAAGGTGTTCGAAGCGGAGGGCCTGCCGCGCCATCCGCTGGAGAAGCTGGGCTTCTCCTCGGTCGGCTGCATGCCCTGCACCAGCCGCACCCGCGAGGGCGAGGCGCCGCGCGCCGGACGGTGGCGCGAGTCCGGCCGCACCGAATGCGGAATTCATCGGATCGGCTTGCCGGCCGGTGCGGGATGCGGGTGCTGATCGATTGACCGGCGGAGTGGACCGCCGCAAGCGGCCCGACTTGAAGCGCGCTGTCCTGAGGCTGTAGATAGAGCGATGGAAGCCGTCCTTGCGGCCGTTCTGGGGTATGCGCTCTTGGCCGCGCTCGTGGCCGGCGGCGCCATGGTTCTGATGCGCTGGCTGACGATCGATGTGATCAGCGCCTCCGTGCTTTCGACGGCAATCGTTCTGGGACTGGGCGCCCTGTATTTCGGAATTGCGATGTATCTCGGCGCCGGATGACGCCCGCGACTGCGTTCATTCCGTCGCGGCAAGCACGCGATCGATGTCCGCAAGCGCCTTCGCCTTTTCGGCTTCGCTCATGAGCGAGGCGTGGAAGCCGTTGCGTACGATGGCAGCGATCTCGTCGCGCGAGAGCGCAAGCGCCTCCGACACGGCACGATAATTCTGGTTCACATAGCCGCCGAAATAGGCCGGATCGTCGGAATTGACGGTGACCATCAGTCCCCTGTCCATCATCTGCCGTAACGGGTGATGCCGCATTTCGTCGATGACCCGCAGCCGCAGGTTGGAGAGCGGGCAGACGGTCAGCGCCATCTTCTCGCGTGCCAGCCGCCCCACCAGCGCCGCGTCATCCATCGCGTGGTTGCCGTGATCGATCCGGCTGACGCCGAGAATGTCGAGCGCCTGCCAGACATAGCTTGCGGGCCCTTCCTCGCCGGCATGCGCGGTGAGAAAGAAGCCGGCATCGCGGGCGCGGGCGAACACTCGGGCGAATTTTTCGGGCGGATTGCCGGCCTCCGAGGAATCGAGGCCTATGCCGGCGATCCGCTCCCGGAACGGCAGGGCGGCATCCAGCGTCTTCTGGGCGCTGTCCTCATCGAGATGGCGCAGGAAGCACATGATGAGGCTGGCCGACACGCCAAGCGTCTGTTTGGCCTCGGCGATCGCCCTTGACAGCCCGTCGATCACGGTCGCGAAGGCGATGCCGCGGCCGGTGTGGCCCTGCGGATCGAAGAACATCTCGACATGGCGGACATTGTCGGCATGCGCGCGCTGCAGATAGGCGAAGGCGAGATCATGGAAGTCCTGCTCGGTGATGAGGACCGACATGCCCTGGTAATAGACATCGAGGAAATCCTGCAGGTTGCGGAACTGGTAGGCCTGGCGGATTTCCTCGACCGAGGCATAGGGCAAGGCGACGCCGTTGCGGCGCGCCAGCGCGAACATCATATCCGGCTCGAGGCTGCCTTCGATATGAATGTGGAGCTCGCATTTCGGCAGGCTCTTGATGAGTGCATCGTTTCCCACAGCCATCAGCCTGCTCGAGGGGAATGGCGCGCCCAAGGGGAATCGAACCCCTGTTTTCGCCGTGAAAGGGCGACGTCCTGGACCGCTAGACGATGGGCGCTGACCGGCCGGCAAGGGCCGGGCGTTGTATAGTGAGGCTTGCGCTGCGAGGCAAGGCGCGGTTTCGCGCCGATGCGCAAAATCTGCCCGCTACCAATGCCCGGAATTGGGCATCGAGGCCCAGGGTTCCTTCGGGGCCAGGGCATTGCCCTTCTGCAGCAATTCGACCGACTGGCGATCGGGGGCACGCACGAACGCCATCTGCCCGTCACGCGGGGGCCGGTTGATGGTGACGCCAGCCTTCATCAGCCGCTCGCAGGTGTCGTAGATATTGTCGACCTCAAATGCGAGATGGCCGAAATGGCGGGCCTCGCCGTAATCCTCGGTGTCCCAGTTGTGGGTCAATTCGATCAGCGGACCGGGACGCCCCATGCGGCGGGACTGCTCGATCACCGTCTGATCGCCCGGCGCCATCAGGAACACCAAGGTATAGCGTCCGTTCGGGTCCTCGCGGCGGAAGGATTCCTTCAAGCCCAGCTTGTTGCAGTAGAAGTCGAGCGCGGCGTCGAGGTCGCGCACGCGCAACATGGTGTGGAGATAGCGCATGGGTCCGGTTCCGTGTCGAAGTCTGGTGGCAGCGGTGTAGCAGGTCGGCGCGCGCGAGGCGAGATCGGGCCGTTGCGCCGCACGCCGCGCGCCTGCGATAATCCTGGACGAAGTTATCGTCAGGCTAACAGGGAGTTCCGCCGGCGTGATCGCTCCAGACCTTCAGACGGCGAGCGCGGCATTGCGCGCGTTGGTGGATGCGTCCGACCGTGTCGTGCCATTCACGGGAGCCGGCATTTCGACGGAAAGCGGCATCCCCGATTTCCGGTCGCCGGGCGGATTGTGGACCACGACGCAGCCGATCCCGTTCGATCAGTTTCTGGCGAGCCGCGACATGCGCGATGAAGCCTGGCGCCGACGCTTTGCGATGGAGGAATATTTCGGCAAGGCCAGGCCGACACGCGGACATCTTGCGCTTGCGTCGCTCTATCGCGCCGGCAAGGCGCGCGGCGTGATCACGCAGAATATCGACAATCTACATCAGGCCGCGGGCATACGGCAGGAGGATGTGGTCGAACTGCACGGCAATACAACATTCGCAACCTGCCTCGATTGCGCGAGGACCTACGAATTGTCCGATGTGCGGCGGAAGTTCGAGTCGGCCGGCGGTCGCGCGCCCGATTGCGATTGCGGAGGCTATATCAAGACCGCGACCATTTCGTTCGGCCAGGCGATGCCGGCCGAAGCGATGCAGCGCGCGCAAGCGTGGTCGCGGGATTGTGACCTGTTCATCGCGATCGGTTCCTCGCTCGTGGTATGGCCGGCCGCAGGCTTTCCGCTTCAGGCGAAAAAGAGCGGCGCGCGACTTGTGATCATCAACAGAGAGCCGACCGAGTTCGATTCAATCGCCGATCTTGTGGTTCGGAATGATATCGGCGACGCGCTGGCGTTTCTGATTGCTCACTGATTCGTGTCAAGAAACTTTTGCACAGGCCCGAGAGTAACGGTGCGCGGCTTGCATTTTCCGCTTTTCCAGACCCGCGTCAGTGTTAGTCTTGCTTGCAAGAGATTCGTTTCAAGCGTTCGGAAGAGACGCTAAAGCAAGCGGCGGCGCGGCGGTCATGGCGTCCGGCGATATGGGGCCAAAGTTGTCCGGTGCAAGTTACGATCTGGTGCCAGATCGTAGTGCGGGTGTGGCGGATGAATCCGCTGCGGACCTGATCGAAATCTCTGGTACGATCAAATGGTTCGATGTGTCGAAGGGCTTCGGCTTCATCATTCCCGATGATGGTTCCGCGGACATCCTCTTGCATGTGACGTGCCTGCGCCGGGACGGTTTCCAGACCGCCTATGAAGGTGCGCGCGTGGTCTGCGAGGCGCTGAGCCGTCCGAAGGGCATGCAGGCCTTCCGCATTCTCTCGATGGACGAGAGCACCGCCATCCACCCGGCACAGATGCCGCCGCCGCGCACTCACGTCACCGTGACCGCGACCTCGGGTCTTGAGCGCGCGATGGTCAAGTGGTTCAATCGGTTGCGCGGGTTCGGCTTTCTAACACGCGGCGACGGAACTCCGGACATTTTCGTCCATATGGAGACCCTGCGCCGCTATGGCATGACCGAGCTGCGCCCCGGCCAGACCGTGCTGGTCCGTTTCGGTCCGGGACCCAAGGGATTGATGGCTGCCGAAGTGCAGCCCGATGGCGGACCGCACGGACCCGCCTCGCATTGACGCAGGCTGCGGCGCATGGTTCGCGCTCGGCTTGTGCAATCGGGTGCTCAGCAAGGCGGTTCGTGTGACATCTTCGGTTTTTCAACCATCTCCGCATCCCCGACGGTCTTCTCATCTGCAGAGATCGCTGCGCTCTGTGATGTGGCCGTATTTTCGCGGCTGGGGAGCGTGGTGGCTGGCGGCGCTGCTCGGTCTGGTACTGGCCAGTGGCTCGCTCCGGGCGGCCGAAGAGACCACGCTTGAGATCGTCACCAAGGACGGCGTCCATGTATTCAGCGTCGAAATGGCAAGGACCGACGAGGAGCGCCAGAAGGGCCTGATGTTCCGGAAGGAACTGCCGGAAGGCAAGGGCATGCTGTTCGACTTCAAGCCCGATCAGGATGTCTCGATGTGGATGCGCAATACCTATATTCCGCTGGACATGCTGTTCATCAATGGCGATGGCACGATCCGGCGCATCGCGGAGAATACCGTGCCGCTGTCCGAGAAGACCATCGCTTCGGGAGGACCGGTCCGTGGCGTGCTCGAGGTGATCGGCGGCACGACGAAAAAGCTCGGCATCAGGGCCGGGGACAAGGTCGCCCATCCGTTATTCTCCAGCCCATAGCGACAGGGCGGCGGTGCGGCGGCTTCCGGTCCCCACCGACCGCGATCGCGCCAGGCGCGCCGGACCCCGCTTGCGGCGGTGCCACAAAATCCCTATTCATGCCGCGATGACGGCCGGTTCGGGGCATAGCGCAGCCTGGTAGCGCATCTGCTTTGGGAGCAGAGGGTCGCAGGTTCGAATCCTGCTGCCCCGACCATCCGCTCCGCCGGGCAAATGAGGGACCGCGAGCCGCATGACCGCACGCATCTACAAGCCGGCCCGCACCGCGATGCAATCCGGAACCGCGAAGACCAGGGACTGGGTGCTGG
>NZ_JBFWPA010000025.1:0-71978 GCF_050250235.1 Pseudorhodoplanes sp. | reverse complement strand
TTTCCCGACAAGCCGGTCAGGATCATCGTGCCGATCGGGCCCGGCGGCTCCTACGACATCGTCGGGCGCACCGTCGCGGACGCGCTGGGCAAGCGGCTCGGCCAGAGCGTGGTGGTGGAAAACAAGCCGGGCGCCGGCACGGTGGTCGGCACCCAGTTCGTCGCCCGCGAGCCGGCCGACGGCTACACGCTCCTGGTCGGGGGCCTGAGCAACATCGTGTTCAACCCGGTGCTCCGCTCCAATCTGGGTCATGACCCGAGGAAGGACTTCACGCCGGTCGCGCTGGTGATGGGCATTTCCTACATGATGGTCGGTCGCAAGGAACTGCCCTACACGACACTGCCCGAGGTTCTGGCGGCGGCGAAGAAGGAGCCCGGCAAGCTCTCGATGGCAAATGCCGGCGTCGGCACCGGCCAGCATCTGGTCGCCGCGGCGCTGATGAACGCCACCGGCACGAAATTCCTCGAGGTGCCATACAAGGGCGCGCAAGCCGCCTATCCCGACATCCTGTCCGGCCGCGTCGATTACTTCATCGATTCCTATCCGGCCGCGCTTCCGCATGTGAAGTCCGGCAGCGTCCGCGGAATCGCAATCGCGGGCCCGAACCGCAATCCGCAGACGCCGGACGTCCCGACCATGGCGGAAGCCGGCGTGAAGGGCTTCGATATCGATTCCTGGATCGGCATTTTCGCACGCGCCGATACTCCGCCGGACGTCCTCGACAAGCTGCGCAAGGAGACGCGCGCCATCATCCCGACCCTGAAGGAATCCTATGCGAAGATCGGCGGCAACCTGATCCAGATGGATGTGCCACAGACCGAAGCTTTCATTCAGAAGGAATCCGACATGTGGACCAAGGTGATCCGTGCCGCGGGGATCAAGCTGGATTGAGTTTGACCTGAGGCCGACATGAGCGAAACCAGCAGGCTTTTCACGGACGGCGAGGCCTACGAACAGGTGATGGGCCGCTGGAGCCGGATGGTCGGGGAACGCTTTCTCGACTGGCTCGATGTGCCAACGGGCATGCGATGGGTAGACATCGGCTGCGGCAACGGGGCTTTCACCGAACTCATCGTCGCGCGTTGTGCACCATCAAGCATATTCGGCTTCGACCCTTCGTCCGGTCAGATCGCCTTTGCACGCACGCGGCCAGGCGCGCAGCAAGCGGACTACCAGGTCGCCGGAGCGGAAGCCCTCCCGCTTGCCGACGACAGCGCCGACGCCGCGGTGATGGCGCTGGTAATTTCGTTCGTGACCAATCCGGCCAAGGCGATCGCGGAGATGGCACGCGTGACGCGACCCGGCGGGTGGGTCGCAACCTATATGTGGGACCTCGAACGCGATGGCGTGCCGACATTCCACATCCATGCGGCAGCCAAGTCATTGGGCATCTCCACGGGGAGCCTGCCAAACACCGTGGTGGCGCGACAGGAGGTGATGCGGGATCTCTGGCAGACGGCCGGGCTTGTCTCGGTGGAGACAATGGTAATCCGCATTCCGGTCCGCCATGAAAGCTTCGAGGACTACTGGGCGATTCAAAGCCTCCCGGTCGGCCCGGCCGGACGGCTCATTCAAACGATGTCGCCCGATCAAACGGAGCAATTGCGGACACGGCTGCGCGAGATCATGCCTATCGCTGCGGATGGCAGCATCGCATTTGAAGCGGTCGCCAACGCGATCAAGGGCCGCGTCCCCTAGTCTAGCGACGAATGCAAAGTCATCAGCCGCAGTCCGACTCCATCGCGATGGAGGCGAACGGTACGATCGAGGCGGTGTTGAAGATCGCGAAGTGGCGACGTCAATCTTTGAGAAATGCCGGGCTATGGCCATGGGCCAGCGCCCAGGATTTGAGAGCCTGCCGCGTCACTTCGGTGTTCCAGCCCGGATTGGCGCGTTCCCGCGAGATCATTTCCGCGGTCGCATGCGCCTTCGGACTGATCGGCAGCGCTCCCGATTTAATCGCATCCAGAATCGCAGCGGACCAGGCAATCGAGTCCTGGGAACAGGGATGACCGGGTTCGATATCGCACCACAGCCGCGACGCGTTCGATACATTCAGCTTGTTGACGAGCTTCCACGCGGCGTAGTTGGGTTTTCGCGGCGCTTGGGCCGGTGCTGTACTGGCATTCACCTGGGTCAGCGTGAGCTGGGCCACGCACAGGATGATACCGGCGACGATCGTGCAATATCCGCCCATCAGCGCAAGCGGAATCGACACGCCTTCCTGGATCGCCCAGAGCGTGCATCCGACGGCGAACAGCAGCGCTCCACAAAGAGGAATGATCTGCGACGGCCCGATGCGGCTGCGCAGGCTGAGCAGAATTGCGCGAAGATTATCGTATCCGGTGTCGGCCGACGGCGCTTCGAGGACAGCGGCACGCGCCTGCGCGGGCAGCGTTGATGAACGATAATTTGCCATGATTGCTCTTGGTCCGATCAAGATGAGGAGCGACGCAAGCGACGAATCGAACGACATCCATGCCAGTTAATCCAAAGCATCGATTTGCGGCAACTGCCTGTCGACACTGGCATCGATCGAAAATCCGCGCCCGCTGCGGCCGCAGAATCAACGCGCCATGATGCACGCCCCGGCACGCACCCTAATAGGCGACAACGTATTCGCAGCCGGATGCCGTCGCGCATTGTCGCAGGATGCCGCCGGTGGCCATATCGAACTCCAGCATCACGGCGTCGTCGTGACAGCACAGATATGCATGCCGGCCGGCCGGCGCGAAGCCGAAGCCCATCGGCGCCTTCGGGGTCGCGATCGAGGCAATCTGCTTCATCGAATCGGCTGCGAATATCGCGACGTGATTGTCGAGCAGCGACGACACGCAGACGAAGCGGCTATCGGGCGAGACCCGCACCCGCTTGAGCTGGTTCGGCCTGCCCTCCCCGCCCATGATCGTGATCGTCCTGCGCAGCGTCCCGCTGGCGGCATCGAATACGTAAAGCGTCGGCGTGCGATGCGCGCAGACATAGACGGTGCCGCCGTCCGGCGTCACGCAAAGCCCTTCGGCGAGATCGGGAATCGGCAGGCGGCCGGTCACCTTGCGCGCGGCGCGATCGATCACCGCAACGAAATCGGAAGTCTTGCAGGAGGCGAACACCTTGTTCGCCGCATGGCTGATGGCAAGCCAGTGCGCGGCCTTGCCGGTATCGATGCTTTCCACGCTGCCACTTGCGGGGTCGATTGCGAGGACGGCATCTGCAAGCTCGGCGGTGCACCACAGCACCCCGTCGCGATCGAACATGACGCCGTGCGGCGCGACAGCGGCGCCTGCATCGATCACGCGCGCAACCGCCTTCGCTTCGAGGTCGACCAGCGCGATGCGGCGATCCGGATTGGTGTTCCTGCCGAAAATCCCGCCGCCATAAACCGACGCGTAGACGCTTCTTCCGTCTCCCGACAGGACCATCTCGTGGGTCGAAGCCGGCATCTCGATCTCGCCGGTTCTTTCAAGCGTCGCTGCGTCGAAGAACTGCACCTTGTTCGCGGTCTTGCAGGTGACCACGAGATGCGGTCCGCCGGGACGGTTGTTCGGATCGATCGTCATGCCTCTATCCGGAACGACGGATCGAAGCCGAGTTCGCGCTTCGCCTTCTCGCTGGACACCGCGCCGTCATCCTCCGCGAGATTGTAGATGCCGGGCTTGCCGCGGGTCAGCGCCAGCAAGGCGGCCTGCGCCGCGGCATCGACATGCAGCGGACCCGCGCCGCTGGCAGTCTCGGTCCAGGTGCCGGGACCATAGAAGCGGCCATAACGCAGCACGATGCCGTCGATGCCCGGCGTCTGCGTCACCGCACGCTCCAGCGCGATCACGCCGGTCTGCGCCGGATCGATGGGATGATCCTCGGTCAGCGGGGGGTCGCCCGGCGCATAGGCGAACGCGATGCTCTGCGCAATCACGCGCTTCACCCGGTTGGTCAGCGCGGCATCGATCAGGTTGCGCGTGCCCGTCACGCGCAGCCGAGCATTGGCTTCGAGCGCCGCCGGCAGGGTTTTCGGATCGATCGCCTGTGGCAGATCGGTGAGTTGATGGATGATGACATCGGGCTGGACCGCATAGACCGCAAGCTTCAGCTTGTCGGCATCGTAGGCATCGACCAGCACCGGCACCGCACCGATCGCCTGCAGCGCGGCGGCCTTGGCTTCCGAGCGCGTGGTGCCGGCCACCTCGTGCCCGGCCTGCCTGAGCAGCACCGTCAGGCGGCGGCCGACCACCCCGGTGGCGCCGGCGAGAAAGACTTTCATGGATGGGTCCCCGGCAGTGAATCGAGCCCCGCCCGCCATTTCAGGTCGAGCAGCAGCCCGGGCGGCACAGTGTCAAGCACCGGCGTCACCGGCAAGCCGGCCGCGGACAGCATGTCGGAGACCCAGTGATTGCAGACATTGAAGATGTGGAAAGACCCGCTGGCGCGGAAGAACAGGCTCGGGCCGTAGAGGCCCTTGCCGATCGCCTGCGGCAACGGTGGCTCGCCGTGACGCGCAAAATCGCGATCGAGCGCCGCCCGCAGGCGCGCGAAACCCGGCTCGCTCAGAGGCACCCGCACGATGTCGGATGACGGAAACACCTGGCGCGGCGCGGCCGGCAGACCGACGACATGCATGACGGTCGGATTGCCCGGATGGAACAGCGCACGGATCGCAAGCCCGAAATCGAACGCGGCGGCATTCGGCACCGACGCATAGAAGCGCTCCTCGCCGAAACCGATCTCGATGAAGGGATAGGCGGCGAACCGCTGGGTCACCGCGATCAGCGCGGCATTGCCGTCGCGGCCTGCCGCATCGGCAAGCTGCGCGGTGTCGAAGGCAAGACCGGCGTGATAGCCGTGGCTGACGACGAAGACTTCAATGGTCGGTGCACCGGGCTTCGGCGGCCACAAAGCGGGGTCCGCGGTCCGCGCGGTGGCACCGGCCAGCACGATCATGCCAAGCGCGATTGCCGACAGGCCGTAACCGATACCACGGACCAGCCGGCGCATAAGCTACGCCGCCCCCTTCAGCCGCTCCAGCGCCTCCAGGATCTTGGACTTTCGCGCTTCCGCTTCCTCGCGCTTTTCCTTCTCGCCCTCCACCACCTCCTCGGCGGCATTGGCGACGAATTTCGGATTGCCTAGCTTCTGATCGACCCGCTGGATGTCGGATTCCGCCTTGGCGAGTTCCTTCTGCAGGCGCGCGCGCTCGGCATTGAGGTCGATCACGCCCTTGAGCGGCAATGCCACCACCTCGCCACGCACCAGAAGCTGTACCGCACCCTGCGGCACCGCCCTCACGAACATCAGTTCCGAAACACGCGCGAGCCGCTTCACGAATTCGAGCCAGCGCTCGGCGCGAGCCTGCGTCTCCTCCGAAACATCGACGAGAACGAGCGGCATCACGGTCGCGTGTGCAATGTTCATCTCGGAGCGCAGCGAGCGCACCGACGTGACGAGGTCCACGACCCAGCCGATCTCGGCCTCGGCCGCCGGATCGTCGAGCCCCTCATGTGCGGGCCATGCCGTCAGCGCCAGCATGTCGGGGCGTTCGTCGCCCTTGCGAGATAACTCGGCCCGGCTGCCGCTCATCTCCTCCGGCTCGACCGGCACCGGACCCGTCACCCACCACAATTCCTCGGTGACGAACGGCATGAACGGATGCAGGAGCTTGACGATCTCGTCGCGCGCCCAGGCCACCGTCGCGCGGGTCTCGAACTTCGCCTCGCCGTCCGGACCGGTGAGCACCGGCTTCGCCAGTTCGAGATACCAGTCACAATAGATGTTCCAGACGAAGCGATAGGCCGCGCCCGCCGCCTCGTTGAAGCGATAGGCTTCGATCGCCGCCGTGATCTCGCGCGTGGCTTTCGCGGTCTCGTGGGCGATCCACCGGTTGAGCACCTGCTTCGCATTGCGCGGCGTGAAATCCGGCACAGTCACGCAGCCATTCATCTCGGCGAAGCGCGCGGCATTCCAGAGCTTGGTGGTGAAGTTGCGATAGCCCTCAACGCGCTGCGCTGACAGCTTGATGTCACGGCCCTGCGCCGCCATCGCGGCAAGCGTGAAGCGCAGCGCGTCGGCACCGTACCGGTCGATGAGGTCGAGCGGGTCCATCACGTTGCCCTTCGACTTCGACATCTTGGCGCCCTTCTCGTCGCGGACGAGCGCATGAATATAGACGGTGTGGAAGGGAATGTTCTCCATGAAATGCAGGCCCATCATCATCATGCGAGCGACCCAGAAGAAGATGATGTCGAAGCCGGTGACCAGCACGTCGGTCGGGTAGAAGCGCTGCAATTCCGGGGTCTCGTCCGGCCAGCCGAGTGTGGAGAACGGCCACAGCGCCGACGAGAACCAGGTGTCGAGCACATCCTCGTCGCGGGTCAGATACGCCGCGCGGCGGCCTGCGTCCTGCGCAATTGCCTCTGCTTCCTGCTCGGTGATGTTGCCGTTCATGGTGTCGTAGGCGAGCGCGTCAGCAACTGCATCGTCCTCGGTCTCGGCGACGTAGACGCGGCCATCGGCGCCATACCAGGCCGGGATCTGGTGGCCCCACCAGAGCTGGCGCGACACGCACCACGGCTGGATGTTCTCCATCCAGTCGTAATAGGTCTTTTCCCAGTTCTTCGGCACGAACGTTGTGCGGCCGTCGCGTACCGCGGCGAGCGCGGGTTGCGCCAGCGTCTTGGCGTCGACATACCACTGGTCGGTCAGGAACGGCTCGATCACCACGCCCGAACGGTCGCCGTGCGGGACCATGTGCGTGTTCGGCTCGATCGTGTCGAGCAGGCCTTTTTCCTCCATGCGCGCGACGATTTTCTTGCGGGCGTTGAAGCGATCGTAGCCGTGCATCGCCAGTGTCTCGTCGAGATCGGCTGACGCTTCGACACCGGCGAGGAAGTCCTCGTTGCCGTTCAGATTGAGATTGGCCTCGATGTCGAAGATGTTGACCATCGGCAAATCGTGCCGCCGGCCGACCTCGAAGTCGTTGAAGTCATGGGCCGGCGTGATCTTCACCGCGCCGGTACCCTTCTTCGGATCGGCATAATCGTCGCCAATGATCGGGATGCGCCGTCCGACCAGCGGCAGAATGGCGTTGCGCCCGATCAGGTGCCTGAGCTTTTCGTTCTCGGGATGCACCGCGACCGCGGTGTCGCCGAGCATCGTCTCGGGCCGCGTGGTCGCGACGATGATGTACTCGCCCGGAATGCCCTCGATCGGATATTTCAGGTGCCAGAGATTGCCCTTCACCTCGACCTGCTGCACTTCGAGGTCGGAAATGGCGGTGAGCAGCTTCGGGTCCCAGTTGACCAGCCGCTTGTCCTTGTAGATCAGCCCCTGCCGGTACAGTTCGACGAACACCTTGAGCACGGCCTTCGACAGGCCCTCGTCCATGGTGAACCGCTCGCGCGACCAGTCGCAGGACGCGCCGAGCCGCTTGAGCTGGTTGATGATGGTGCCGCCGGATTCGGCCTTCCACTCCCACACCCGCTCCAGGAATTTCTCGCGTCCCATGCTGCGGCGGTCCGGCTGCTGGCGCTCCATCAATTGCCGCTCGACCACCATCTGGGTGGCGATGCCGGCATGGTCGGTGCCGACCTGCCACAGCACGTCGCGCCCGCGCATGCGTTCGAACCGGCACAGGATATCCTGCAAGGTGTTGTTGAGCGCATGGCCCATATGCAGCGAGCCGGTCACGTTCGGCGGCGGAATGACGATACAATAGGGCTTCGCGTCGGCGCGGTCGGGCCGGCCGGCCCGGAACGCCAGCGCATTCTCCCACGCCTGCGATATGCGCGGCTCCACGTCGGACGGCTGGTAGGTCTTGTCGATCATCTGGAAAATTCAGGGTTTCTGCGCGCGGGTTACAAAGCCCGCCATTGGTTTACTGTCAACAATCGCGCGGACCGTCCGTGCCGCACCGAAACGATAAAATCGTGCGCAATCCTGTCACCATACCGAACCACAACCGGGCGATCCTGCTGCTATCGCTGGCGGGCTTCGCCAGCCAGGCGATGGTGCGGGTTTCCGATTCGGTCCTGCCGCAAATCGCAGCCGATCTTGCGGTCACCATCGGAGCGGCCTCGATCGTCGTCACCGCCTACGGCCTCGCGCATGGCACCGTGCAATTGTTCGGCGGCGAGATCGGCGACCGCTTCGGCAAATATTATTCGGTGGCAGGCCTGAGCGCGATCGCCGCCATCGTGACCGTGTTGTGCGGATTTTCCGGGTCGCTGTCCGAACTGGTCGTCTACCGGCTGCTCTGCGGGCTCGCGGCCGGGTGCATCATCCCGCTCGCCATGGCCTATATCGGCGATGTCGTCCCCTATGAGCAGCGCCAGCCCGTGCTCGGCCGTTATCTCACGGGCCAGATTTCCGGGCTGCTGTTCGGGCAGGTGGCGGGCGGGGTGCTGGGCGACCTGTTCGGCTGGCGCAATGTGTTCTTCATTCTGGGCGGCATTTTCGCGCTCGCCGCCCTCGCATTGATCGCCGAGCTTGCCTTGAATCCGGCAACCCGCGCCTCCAGCGCACGCGCCGAGCGCAGGGGCGGCCTGATCACCGAGTACATGATCGTGCTGCGCTCACCCTGGGCGCGATTCCTCACGGCCTGCGTATTCGTCGAAGCCGCCCTGCTCTACGGCGTGCTGTCCTTCATCGGCGCCGACTTGCACCTGCGCTTCGGGCTCAGCTTCACGATGGTCGGGCTGGTGGTCGGATGTTTCGCCATCGGCGGCCTCGCCTATTCCTTCACCGTCCGCATCCTGGTGAACCGTCTCGGCCAGATCGGGCTTGTCATCACCGGCGGCGCCCTGGTCTCGGCCGGCTTCCTGATCCTGTCCATTCAGCCGGTCTGGTGGTTTGGACCGCTCGCCACCACGCTGATCGGCCTCGGCTTCTACATGGTCCACAATACATTCCAGACCAATGCCACGCAGATGTCGCCGCAGGCGCGCGCCACCTCGCTCGCGATCTTTTCGTCGGCGCTCTATATGGGGATCACTGTCGGCGTCGCCGCCGCGGCGCCGATCGTCGATCGCTTCACGGCCGTCCCGGTCTTCCTCACGTCGGCTATCGGATTTCCGCTGCTTTGCGCAATCTTCGCGCGCGGGCTCGCAAAGCGGCGGCGGGCAGAATCGCTCGCGCCTCCCATGGCCGACTAGCGGCCGCGCGAAACCCGCTCGATTTCCGCGCGAACCAGCCGCTCGACCAGACTCGGCAAATTGTCGTCGAGCCATGACTTGAGCATGGGCCGAAGCATCTCCTTGACCAGATCATCGAGCGTTCGCGCATTCTGGCTGAGCACGGTATGCGTCAGCGTTGCGAATGCGGAATCGACGGCCGCGCTCGCCGAGCGGGAGAGCAGCGGCCGGTCCAGTTCGAGCTGTTCGGATAATGTCAGCCGCGCCGCCTCGAGGTGATCGATCGGCGGCTCGGCCGTCTCCATCTCGGGTTCGGGTTCGGGCTCGTTCTCGGCCTGCGGCGGAGGTTCAGCGAACACCACATCGGCCTGCGCTTCGACGGTGGTGAACCGCATCACCGGCGGCTCCGGATCGGGCGCACGCATCGCTTCGGTCAGTTCCAGGATGTCCGCGGATTCTTCCTGCGCAGCCGGCACGGGCGGTGGCGAGGGCGGCGGCGAAGGCGGAGAGGCCGGGGGAATATCGCGCAGAAACTCCATCGGCGACGGGGGCGACGGCTTCTGCACCGGCGGCGGTACCGGGGCAACGGCAGCTACCGGAGGCGGCGACGCTTCCGCAGCGGCGTCGGGCACCGCGACTTTCGCATCGTCATCGGCGATGATGCGACGGATGGAGGCGAGAATCTCCTCCATCGACGGTTCATGCGATTTTACCGGCTGGTTCATTCGGCCCCGTCACGTTGCTGCGAAATCGTCTTTCCGGTCGCGTTCCGGGGCCAGCGTCGACATGTCGATCCGCAGCGGCCCATGTCGAATCAACGCTCGATTATCGCCGGTTTTCCCACGCTTGGGGAGTATCGCACGCGCGCACGCGAACACAATCGCAAGCCCCGCCCGGCATGTGGATGACCTTGTGCAACCGCACGTGCGGGTCCGGAACGGAAAAACCGGTGGCGAGCGCGCCGCCGCTAGCGGCCGTCCGGCGTCCGTATCCCGATCCAGGAATCGCGCACCTGCTGGTAATGGATCATCGGATCGTAGAGCGGCACTTGCAGTCCGAGCACCGGTACCGACAGGCGCCCGACCGCGGACAGCAGGGTATAGGACGCCACAACACGGTCGCGCTGCGCCGTCACCAGCGCCACCCGCGCATTCAGAAGCTCCTGCGTCGCGTTCAGCACGTCGAGCGTGGTGCGCTGGCCCACGCGCGCTTCCTCGCGCACGCCGTTCAGCGCGATCTCGGCGGCGGTCACCTGCGAGCGCGTCGCATCGATCTGCGCCTTTGCGGCATCGAGCTGGCCCCAGGACTGCACCACATTGGCGCGCGCCTGATCGCGATTCTGGGCAAGCTCGAGTCTGCGCTGTCCCACCGTCTCCTTGGCCTGACGGATCAGCGAATATTCCTGACCGCCCTGATAGATCGGCACCGTCAATTGTCCGACCACGGAAGCGTTCATCTGATTGAGAACGGTATCGGAGGGCTGCCAGGCCTGCTGGACGCTGCCGGTGACCGTGACGGTCGGATACAGCGAGCCTTCGTTCACCTTGACCTGCAATTGCGCGACGTCGACGCCGTATTCGGCGGCGCCGACGGACGGATTTTCCGCCTGCCCCTGCGCCACGGCAAGGTCGAGCGTCCCGGGGACAAAACGGTCGACCGGCGTGCCATTCGCGAGCCGTGTCGGATCGACGCCGATCACGCGGCGATACGCAGCGCGCGACGTGGTGAGGTTGGCCTGCGCGGTCAGGAACTGCGACTGCGCGGCGGCCACCCGCGATTCCGCCTGCGCCACGTCGGTGCGCGTTACCTCGCCGACGTTGAAGCGGTCGCGGGTCTGCCGCAGCTGCTCCTGGATGACCTCGACGTTGCGCCGCTGCAATTCGAGAACGGCGGTGTCGCGCAACACGTTCATGTAGACGGTCGCGGCGTCGAGCAGCACGGTCTGTTCGATCACACGCAGGGTCTCGCGTGAGGCAAAGACCTGGGCCTCGGCCTGGCGGGTGCGGTTGGCGGTCTGGAAACCGTTGAAGATGTTCTGCTGAATCTGGGCGCCGACCGTTGCCGGGTTGAACCGCGTGACCGAGCGGTCGCGAACGCCGACTTCGCCGATGGCCTGTCCCCTGCGGTTGAGAATCGGCCGCTGCACTTCGGTCGTGGTCTCGGTCCAGGTCACGCCGTTGGTGTAGGTGCCGCTGATGGTCGGCCGGTAGCCGGACAGCGCTTGCGGCACGGCTTCGTCAGTGGCGCGAACCAGCGCGCGCTGTGCGTTGATTTGCGGATTGTTCTGATAGGCCTGAACGAGAGCTTCCTCGAGACTGGTCGAACCGCCGCCACCGACCCCAGCGCCTGAAACGGCAACGCGCCGTTCCGCTGCAAAGCCTGCCGAGCAGGCCATCACGCACGCGGCGGCCAGCAACCGACATCCCGCACGCGCAAGCGACATTACCAATCCCCCAACGGCCCAAGCGCCCGTAATGAGCCGCTCGCGACGGCCCACAGGCACCCGACTAAAGCGGAACTATAGCCCCCTGAAGCGGGGTTTGAAGCCCCCGCCCGGCATGTGCAGCGAAAAGAAGCGCCACCTGAGGGTTTCGGGATACAGGTGCGCCAAACTGGGTCAGAATGCGAAAACAGCCGGCTTTGCGAAACCCGGCAAGGCCGCCGCGGCCGCGTCGAATACGGGACGCTGCGTGATATCGTCCCCGTCGCGGCGATAGACCATCGCCTTGGCGGCGGGTCCGCCGCCCCGAATGCAGACCAGGCGCCCCCCGTCGGCAAGTTGCCGGCACAATTGTTCCGGCTCCACCTCAACCGCGCCCTCGACAAGGATCGCGTCATATGGTGCCCCCGCGGCATGGCCGTCGGCCAGCCGTCCCACAACCATCTCGACATTGCCGAGTCCACTCAGGCTCGCTTTCGCCTGCCCGGCCAGAGCCGGATTCTCCTCCAACGCCACCACCGAACCGCAGAGCCGCGCCATCACCGCCGTCGCATATCCGGTCGCGCACCCCACATCCAGCGCTCGCGAATCCGGCGCCAGATCGAGCGCCTGCAACATTTTCGCGAGGACCATCGGCTTGAGCAAGCGGCGACTGCCGTCACCCACTGGCAAATCGCAGTCGAGATAGGCCAGCCCCGCCTGTGCCGCGCCGACGAATTCCTCGCGGGGAATTTCCATCATCGCATCGATCAGGGGCCGGTCGGTGACATCGGCAATGCGGACCTGCCCGTCCACCATCATGCGGCGCAAAGTTGCGAAATCGGCCATGGCATCTTCCGGGAACGGGTCGCGGGCCGCTTCTGCGGCAGTGCGCTGGAAAACGCAAGGTCGCCGGTGCAGCTTTTCGCGCGGGTCCCTGCCGTGTTGCCCGGCCCGCACGCCTCCTATATGACCGGGGCCCTGAGGCCACGTGGCGGAGTGGTTACGCAACGGTCTGCAAAACCGTGTACCCCGGTTCAATTCCGGGCGTGGCCTCCATTTCGCGCGCCGCCGGGCCTGAAACGCTTGCAATCGGGCCGGGCTTTGTTATAGCCGCGCGGCGTTCCCCGGTAGCTCAGTGGTAGAGCAACCGGCTGTTAACCGGTTGGTCGCTGGTTCGAATCCGGCCCGGGGAGCCAAAAAAACTGTCCGGCCCAGATACATGGGTGACAGGTCGTACCAAAGACATGCGTGACAATCTCGCGCCGCGGTGCCGGTCGATGCGGCATGGGCCTCGCGCTCCTGGATCGGGCTGAAGAATTTCCGCACGCCGCGCATCGGCGCGTTGCGCGCCAAAGAAAAGGGCCCGGTGGAAGGACCAGCCGGGCCCGAGGCATCGATGGTGAATTGCACGCGCCGTTGAACACCGCGTCGCGCGGTCCTGGCTCCGGTCAAACCGTGCCTTGCCGCCGCCGCAGACACAAACGCGACGGCCGGCACCGGCAATCAGATCATTCGGCCGGGCTGGCGATGCTTCAGTATCCCGGACAATAACCGTAGCCGGTGCAGTTGTAATACGTGTAATTGACCTCGGCGCCTGATGCATCTTCCAGCGCCTGGTCGGAAACATCGAAGGTCAGGCATTCGTCTTCGACATGCTGAATTGTCGTGTCGATCCTGTTCATGGCTCGGTTCCTTTCAGCCTTCCACCAAAACCAAATATACATCAAATGTCGGTCGGCGCTTGTGAATCGTTTGAGCGCTCGCGACCGACTTCTGTGCATGCGAGTGCCAGCCGCGCCGTGCAGGAATCTCCGGCCGGCATTCACCGCGCTTCATGCCCTCATCCTCAGCAGCAGGCACCTGACCATCGCGGCATTTGCTGAAAGGCCTTGGCCGCGACAAGGTCGGATCTCAACCATCTTGTATCCGCCATGCGCATGACGCATACCGACTTATTTTTCATGATTTTTCAGAGTCTTAAGACCGACGCCCGATTGATATTGCGATGCACAATTTCGTGAAACCCGGTTCCGGACGGAGTGCCCGCGCAACATATCCGGGGGGCTCGGAACGATGGATTCCACCATCACAAATCCGGGGGGATACGATCATGACCTGCAAGCCGATTCCCTGTTTCGCCGTCTTTCCCGCGATCGTCGCTGCCGCCTTTTTCGTGCGCAACGCGCCGGTTGTGTTTGGACTGCTGGCCTTTGCCCTGATCGCTCTCGCGTATCCGTGAGCGGCGACAGCAGCCACGAGTCAACCCGGACGGTATGTGTTCGCTTCGCCGTGCGATGTCCCGGGTTGCGCGGCCTTCGCTGGGGGGCGCCGGACTGTCGCACGCGAAAAAGCCCGGCGTCGCCGCCGGGCCTTTCGGTCGGAATTTGTCGCAAGCGCGGAGCCGCGGTCAGAACCGGAAGTTCAGGCCTGTCCGAATGATGTGGGTGTCGGCCCAGCCATCGGTGACCCGCGTAGCCGGGATGCTCGGCACGCTGCTTGACGGCCCGGCGTAAAGATATTCGATCTTGGCGGTCCAGCGATCGAACAGCGCCCATTCAAGTCCGCCACCGACCGTCCAGGTCCAGGTCGTATCGCTGCCGGAGAATGGTCCGAAGCCGGTGACGATGCCGTCGTACTCGCTCTTGCTGTAAAGCGCACCGCCCGTGACGTACCAGAGCGCGCGATCCTGGGCGACGCCGAGCCGGCCGCGGATGGTTCCAAACCAGGGTGAATCGCCGGAGGCCGTCAGCGTATTGCCGCCGGCAAAGCCGGAGATGCTGCCGTTACCCGCCGAAGCCTGGAAGTCCGTCTCGATGCCGACCACCCAGGGCCCGTTCTGCCAATTATAGCCGGCCTGCACGCCGCCGAAGAAACCGTCGCCGCTACCGGAAAAGGTTCCGGCGGCCCCGTTGATGATGATGTCGCCGTCGCCGCTCGACCAGCCCCAGCCGATGTTTCCGCCGGCATAGAAACCGGTCCAGTTATACATCGCGACCACCGGTGGCGGCGCCTTGTAGACCGGCCGCGCAATGTCGGCGGCGGAGGCCGGCTGCGCGCTGATTCCGAACAGGGCGGTCGTGGACAGCAAAGCGATTGCGATCTTGCGCATGAAACGTCCCCCACTTCGCGGCGCGGCGGAACGATTGTCCCGTCGCTGACTGACGACCCGATGGTGGCGGGGAACGCGCAAGTCCACGGGTCCGTGGAACCGGCGTCAAGCGCTGAAGTCGGAACTCCCCCTGGCCAGCAATCGGCCTTCTGACAGCGCAACCGGGAGAGCTCGAGCTTCGTTCCTGAGGAACTCAAAAAAAATCGCGCTGGCGACTCTCAGTCTTCGAAGTCGTCTTCCAGCGGGGCCGGATGCCAGAGCGGGCCCTTTGCCAGCGATATCTTGCGCCGGCCATTCTCATGATGCGTTGCGGCCGGAGCCTCGGGCTGGCGCGACAATTCATACAGCGCCGCACCGGGGCGCCCGCCAGCCTCGATCAGATCCAGCTCGCTGCAGGTCGATGCGATAGCGAGGCTGAGCGGATGCAGATGCGCGCGCCGGTAGCAGAACAGAGCGAGCATCGCGCGCGTCTGCGCCGGTATGGTCTCGACCAGTTCGGCCAGCCCCTGCGGGTGCGATCGGAACAATTGCCCGAACAGACTTTCCGGTATCGGGCATATGTCGTCTGAAGAATTCAGGCTGTAGGACGCCATCGTCATCCCCCCGCAAAATGTCTGATTCGGAAATTGCGGCTTAAATTCTTAAAGCCCGGTTAACCCGGACCTCGATGCAAACCATGGAAAATTGAGTTAGCGCAAAGCGCCCCGGCCGCCGTGCGGACATCCTTCTTCCACCGCAAGGAAGGGAGACCCACGATGCCACTTGCAAGCCTGCTGGTCGTCAGCCTGATCGTTCTGGCCTTTGTGATCTTCGCGGCGACCCTGTTCTATGGCGAGCGCATGTCACGCAACGTGCGGCCCTGACTCAACCCGCTCATAACGCGTGGCGCGCCAGGCCCTTGCCGACTCATTCCTTGGCACGCTTAGCCAGTGGCAGGCTCAGCCCTTGGCACGTCCCGCGGAGAGCGGCAGCCTGGCGATCTCGCGGATGGCGTCGTGGTTCGGCTCGAAGCCAAGGCCGGGCCGGTCCGGCAGGGTGAGGAAGCCGTCGGCCGGCATGACGAGACCGGTATAGAGCTGCTTGTAGAGTTCGACCGCCAGATAATGGTGTTCGACCAGCGAGCCGTTGGCGACGCCGGCCTGCAAATGCATGTTGTGGTAGGACCACGCGCCGCCATTGGCGACCGAGACATTGTAGGCGGCGGCCAGTCCCGCAATCCTTACGCACTGGGTGAACCCGCCGGTGATGCAGACATTGGGCTGCGCGTAGTCGATCGCCTGCGCCGCGAGAAGATCGCGGAAGCGGTATAGCAGACCCTCGTTCTGCCCGCAGGCCAGCGCGACGCTCGCGTTGCGGCGGAGCTGCGCCATGCCGTTGACATCGTTCTGGGTCAGCGGCTCCTCGAAAAAAGAGATGTTCAATGGCCGGATCATCTCCACAAGCCTGGTCGCGTGGTAGAGATCAAGATTGCAGTTGGCGTCGATGAAAATCTCGATGTCGGGGCCGACGGCTTCGCGCACCGCCCGCACGCGTTTCGCGTCCTCGCGGATCGCGTCCATGATCGGCCGCTCGTCCTTGTGCTTCAGCGCCTCGCTCGCCACCGTCATCTTGAGCCTGCGGAAGCCGTCGGCGACCCATTGTTTCGCCGCCGCGGCCAGTTGCTCGCGGTCGAAAAAGCCGAAGCCGAACGTGGCATAGACCGGCACCCGCTGCCGCGCCCCGCCAAGAAGCTTCCACACCGGAAGGTTCAGGGCCTTGCCCTTGATGTCCCAGAGCGCGAGATCGACTGCCGCAAGCGCATGCGCGGCATAGCCCGTCTGGCCCCGCGGCATCGTGGTCCAGTACATTTTCTCCCAGATGCGCTCGGTCAGAAGCGGGTCGTCCCCGATCAGGTTCGGCGCCATCACGCCATTGACCACCTGCGCGACGACATCTTCCTCGGTGATGGAGGTGAGACCGTGCCCGACAATGCCGCTGTCGGTTTCGACCTCGACAAAACAGGCGGCAAGCGAGGTCTTGCGGTCGAGCCCCAGCACCGTGATGCGGAGCGGCACATTGAGCGGCGTTGCGGTGACGCGTACGATTTTCATCAAGGCCTGCCCAGTGGCTGCGAACCGATTTCGTCCCACTCCCGCGAAGTGGGCAGCGCGACACGTGATTTCGCCTTGCCTATAGGCGATCCGTCCGCTGCCCGCAATTTGCCGTGGCTCCGGTTGTGTGCGATTGCACGCCCTTCCGCTGACCGGTCAGACACGACATGATCGCGGCACGCTCAGGGAGGACCGATTTTCAGATGGCCAAGTCGAAAAAGAACAAGGGAAAAAACAAGGCATCGGCAAAGTTGCCGGCCGGCAAAAAGACCCGGACCAGGAAGGAATCCGCGCATCCGGACTTCGCGCGCGGCATGGAGGTGCGGCGCGCGATGTGGGGCGCCGACGGTGCGGACAAGCAGATCGACGCCGCCGGAGATTTCATCTGGCCGCTGCAGGAGGTCGTGACAAAATACTGCTTCGGCCAGACCTGGACCCGGCCAAAGCTGTCGCGGAAGATCCGCTCGATGATCACTTTGGCGATGCTGGTCGCGATGGCACGCCCGAACGAGTTGAAGGTGCATGTCCAGGGCGCGATCGCCAACGGCGTCACCAAGGACGAAATCCAGGAAATCCTGCTGCATGCCATGGTCTATGCCGGCGTGCCGCGCGGGGTCGAAGGCTTCCGGGCCACGGAAGAGAAACTGAAAGAATTGGGTCTCGAGTAACCGGTGTGACAATGACGAGCATCAAGACAGTCGGATTCATCGGCATCGGCAACATGGGCGAGCCGATGGCGGCAAACATCAAGCGCGGTGGCTTCGAAGTGATCGCGTTCGATCTCGACCCGGTGCGCGCGAAAGCCTTCGCGGAGGCACACGGCGCGCGGGCGATCACCGAACTCGCAGAACTCGGCAAGGCATGCGACGCCATCGTCACCATGCTGCCGACCGGCAAGGAGGTGCGCGAAGCGCTGTTCACCATGCAGGGCGGCGCGCTCGCGGCAAACATGAAACCGGGCGCGATCGTCATCGACATGAGTTCGGCCGACCCGGTCGGTACCCGCACGCTCGGCAAGGATCTCGCTGCGCGCAATCTCAAGCTGGTGGATGCACCGGTCTCCGGGGGCGTGACGCGCGCCAGGGACGGCTCGCTCGCGATCATGATCGGCGGCGATGCTGCCTCGGTCGCCGCCGTCCGGCCGGTGCTCGCCTGCATGGGCGGCAAGCTGTTCGAGGTGGGCACGCTCGGCTGCGGGCACGCGATGAAGTGCCTGAACAATTTCCTGGCCGCGACCAGTTTTGCAGCGGCCGCCGAGGCGGTCACGGTCGGCCGCAAGTTCGGGCTCGACCCAGAGGTCATTGCCGATGTGGTCAATGTCTCGACCGGGCGCAGTTTCGCATCGGAGATGCTGATCAAGCAGCATCTGCTGAGCGGAACTTTCGGAACCGGCTTCGCGCTTGGACTGCTGGCCAAGGATGTAAAGATCGCCGCCGACCTCGCCGAACAGATCGGCATCGATGCGCCGGTCGGACGGCTCACCCGCGATCTGTGGGCGGACGCCCGCGACGCGCTGGGCGGCGACCAGGACCATACCCGTGCGGCTTTACACTGGGAAAAGCGGGCCCTGCCCTCCGCCGCCGAGTAGAACGGCCGGCTTAATTGGTAGGCAGAACGCGGCAACGACGGCGCTGGCGCAAGAGCCGCGCCATCGGTAGTTTGTGGCCTTCGGATCGCCGCCAACAGGCGACTTTGGGAGGACCATCGATGAGACATATCGCCATTCCCGTGGCAGCGGGTCTGCTTGCTGCCGCTCTTGCCGGGCCGGCACTCGCGCAGGACAAACCGGTCGAACTGCGCTTCAGCCACTGGGTGCCCCCGGGGCATCCCATGCATCCGGCCGTCGAGGCATGGGCGGAGTCGATCAAGAAGGCGTCGAACGGCACCATCACCATCAAGATTTTTCCCGCGCAGCAACTCGGCAAGGCTTTCGATCACTACAACATGGCGCGCGACGGCATTGCGGACTTCGCGCATGTGAACCCGGGTTACGAACCGGGCCGCTTCCCGATCATGGGCCTGTCGGAAATCCCCTTCATTTTCGCAAATTCAAAGGAAGGCTCGGCCGCGCTCGACGCCTGGTATCGCAAATACGCCGACAAGGAGATGAAGGACGTCAAGTACTGCATGACGTTCGCGCATGATCCCGCGACCTTTCACACCACCAACAAGAAGATTGTCGTGCCAGGCGATGTGAAGGGCATGAAAATCCGCCCCGCCAATGCCACGATCAGCCGCTTCATCTCTCTGCTCGGCGGCACCAATGTCCCGGCCTCCGCCCCGGAGGCGCGTGACGTTCTGGAAAAGGGCGTGGCCGAAGGCATCACATTCCCGTGGGGCTCGATCGTGCTGTTCGGCATCGACAAGGTGACGAAGCATCACCTCGACGCGCAGCTCTACGTCACCGAGCAGACCTTCGTGATGAACAAGGACAAGTACAATTCCCTGTCGCCGGCGCAGCGCAAGGTGATCGACGATCACTGCACGCCGGAATGGTCCGAGAAGATCGCCACGCCCTGGGCGACGATGGAATCCAGCGGCCGCGACAAGATCAAGGCGCAACCCGGACAGGACGTCTATCCGATCACGCCGGCGCAGCTCGCCGAATGGCGCAAAGCCGCCGAGCCGCTGATGAAGGAATGGGAATCGCAGGTCAAGAAGGCCGGCGGCGATCCGGCGGCCATCTACAAGGACCTGCAGGACGAACTGAAGAAGCGCAATTCGCTCTACTGAATGGCGGGCGGGCGGGGACACGACCCCCGCCCGCTCTCCTTCCTTGAGGCTGCGGAGATTGAACCGCCTGCACGCGGCACGCGACATACGGCTGGCATACTTGGCTGTATTGCTGACGAATGCGGAGAAACCCGATGAAGCGCAGGTGGCTCAGCCGGCTCGCGGCACTGATTGCGGGGGCGCTTTGCTGCTCCGTCCTTCCGGCCATGGCCGAAAAGCGTGTTGCACTGATCATCGGCAATTCGAGCTATCAGAACATCGGCCGCCTGGCCAATCCGGCAAATGACGCCCGGTTGATCGCAGGCACCCTGCGCTCACTCGGCTTTGCGCTTGTCGGCGACGGACCGCTGCTCGACCTCGACCGCACCGCAATGGAGCGCGCGGTCCGCAATTTCGGTCAGCAGCTGCGCGGCGCCGATGTCGGTCTTTTCTACTATGCCGGTCATGCCCTCGAAGTGCGCAAGTCCAACTATCTCGTGCCGGTCAGCGCCAACCCGAGCAGCGAGGCCGATGTCGATTTCGAAATGCTGGATATGAGCCTCGTGCTCCTGCAGATGGAGAGCGCCGGAACGAAGCTGAACCTCGTCATGCTCGACGCCTGTCGCAACAACCCGTTCGCCGGCAGAGGCTTGCGCTCATCGTCCAGCGGGCTTGCGCAGATGCAGGCGCCGCAGGGCACCATGATTTCCTTCGCCACCCAGCCAGGCAACGTCGCGCAGGACGGCAACGACGGCAACAGCCCTTACACGAAGGCGCTGGCGGAAGCGATCCGCAAGCCGGGACTGGATATCTTTCGGACCTTCAACCAGGTAGGGCTCGCCGTCTCGAACGCGACCGGCGGTGCCCAGCAGCCATGGCTCGCGTCGTCACCGATCAAGGGCGACTTCTATTTCGCGGGCCCCGTCCCGGCACCTGCGGGTCAGATCGCCGCGGTCACCCCTCCCTCGGCGCCGGCTCTGCCGCCGCAATCGCTGCCCAGGCCCGCGGCCGGCGTCTTTCCGCCCGCCGAGCGAAATGTCGAACTGAAGTTTTCCCACTGGGTTCCGACTGCGCATCCGCTGCATGGCACGATCCAATCGTGGGCGGATTCGATCAAGCGCGCGTCAAACGGCACCATCGATGTCAAGGTTTTCCCCGCGCAGCAGCTCGGCAAGGCGCTCGACCACTACAACATGGCGCGCGACGGAATCGCCGACATCACGTTTGTCAATCCGGCCTACGAGCCGACGCGGTTTCCGATCGTGAGCCGGTTGGAATTGCCTTTCACCGCTACGAATGCGACCGCGGGCAGCGTCGCGCTCGACGCCTGGTATCGCAAATATGCGGGCCGCGAAATGCGAGACGTCAAGTACTGTCTCTCCTTCGCACATGACCCCGGAACGCTCCATACCACGAAAAAGAAAGTCGTTTTGCCGAGCGATGTGCGCGGCATGAAGATCAGGCCGTCGAATGCCGTTCTGGCACGGCTTGTAACCATGCTTGGCGGCACCAACGTGCAGGCTTCCGCTCCGGAAATTCGCGGGTCGCTTGAGAAGGGCGCGTCTGAGGGAGTCACTTCGCCCTGGGGATCGGTGACATTGTTCGGCATCGACCGGGTGACCCGATTCCACCTTGACGCTCCGCTTTACGTTTCGGTGTTCAACTGGGTGATCCATCCCGCCACATACAACGCCTTGTCTCCGGCCCAACGCGCAGTGCTCGACAATCACTGCACGTCGGAATGGGCGGAGCGGGTCGCCAGGCCCTGGTCGGACTACGAATCCAGCGGCCGCAGCAAAGTCAGGGCGCAACCGGGACACGATATTTACACCCTGTCTCCCGCGCAGATCGCGGAATGGCGCCGCGCTCTCCTTCCGCTGAAGGCGGAATGGGAGGCTACGGTGAGGCGCGCCGGGCACGATCCGGTTGCCATCGCAAGCGACCTTGAAGGCGAATTAAGGAAGCGCAATTCGCTCTATTGAGCCGGCAGCCGGGCATTCGCTTGACCCGGGCATGAGCAAGGGATCCGAAGTCCATCGCTGAAAAACCGAAGCCCGGGCAAGATCACCCGCGCTTTCCGGTCGGTAGCCCGCAACTCTGAAAGCGGTGGCCTCGCCCGCGCTGATCCGTTACCGTGTGAGCCGTGAAGCATACCCACGGCTCGCAAAGCGGGCCGTGCCGGGTTTGATTTCACCCATAATCAATGAACAGGTCGGCCCGGCGCGAAACCGGCCGACAGGGGAGGACAGCAACCATGTCGTTCGGTAATATTATTATGCCGTTCAACTCTGCCGCACTTCTTGCGGCAGCGCTTGGACTGGCCTTGCTGCAACCAGCGCAGGCGCAGCCGCAAAAAGTAGACGTCGACCTCGAGCACGCTGCGGTCACCTGGACGGTGTCGCATGGCGGGTTCACGTCGGTGATGGGTCAGTTCCGCCAGATCAACAAGGCGGAGATGATGTTCGACCGCAAGGACCCCACCAACAGCAAGGTCAGCGTCGAAATCGAGGCGGCGAGCATCGATACCAACCATGCCTATCGCGACAACTGGATACGATCCGAAGCCGAGCTGAATGTCTGGAAACACCGGACCATCACCTTCGAAAGCACCAAGATCGAGAAAACCGGCGAGAATACCGGCAAGATGACCGGCAACCTGACCATGCATGGGGTCACTCATCCGGTCACGATGGACGTGACCTACAACAAGAGCGGTCTGCACCTCTCCAAGAAATACACGATCGACGGCTTCACCGCGAAGGGCAAGCTGAAGCGGACCGATTTCGGCATGAAGGCATTCATTCCCTGGATCGGTGAAGAGGTCGAGTTCGTCATCCAGTTCGAGACCAAGCGCCCGAACGATCCGACCTGATCACGGCGCGAGGGCGCATCGTCGGGCACACTCGCTCAGATCATGCTGATCCGGAATACGGCCGAGCGGTTCGGTCTTGTGAGCAAGACGCTGCACTGGCTGACGCTGGTGCTGCTGGTCGGCGCGTTCTCACTCGCGATCAGCATGGTCAACATGCCCTTCAGTCCGCGCAAGCTCGAATTCTATTCGTGGCACAAATGGGTTGGCGTGACGATTTTCCTGGTGGTCCTGTTGCGGCTGGCCTGGCGTCTGGTCAACCCGGTGCCGGCCCAGCCCGGCAGCGTCCCGCAATGGCAGAGACGCCTCGCCGGGCTGTCGCATGCCACGCTCTATATGATCCTGATCGTCATGCCGATAACCGGATGGATCATGAGTTCGGCGCTCAACCTGCCGGTGGTCTATCTCGGCCTGGTCCATATCCCGAGCCCGTTCGGGGTGGACCGCACCCTTGGCGAGACGATGAAGATCGTGCATCTGTCCCTGGCGATCGCGCTGCTGGTGCTGGTGTCTATCCATGCGCTCGCCGCGCTCTATCATCACCTCGTTCTGCGTGACGATGTGTTGCGGCGCATGTTGCCATGGCCCGCGCCGCTGCGGACACCGGCTCCGAAACCGTGAGGTGGCAATGATGGAAGCGACGAGGCGATTCATCCTGTGCGCGGCAGCGCTCCTCGGCGCGGCCGTCATGGCGTTCACGGAGCCTGCCGCAGCGGAGGCGCCGGAATGGGCGGTCGACTTCGCCAAGAGCAGCATCGGCTTCACCGGCCGCCAGATGGGCGTTCCAAGCAAGGGGCGCTTCAAGAGCTTTACCGCAACGATCAAATTCGATCCCGGAAATCTGGCGGTCAGTTCCGTGGAGGTGATCGTCGATGCCGCAAGCGCGGATGCCGGCAATCCCGACATCGACAAGGAGCTCAAACAGCCGAAATGGTTCGATGTCGCGCGCTTCCCGACAGTGCGTTTTGTGACGACGGCATTTCGCGCCAAGAACGCAGAGAAAGGCGACTACGAGGCGGCGGCCCGTCTGACCATCCGCGATGTCACCGAAGAGGTCGTGCTGCCGTTCAAGCTCGCCATCACGCCCGACCCCGCCGATCCCGGCCAGCTCGTGGCGCGGGTCACGGGGGAGCTGACCATCAGCCGCACCAAATTCGGCGTCGGTCGCGATGAGTGGCGCGACACCAAGATCGTCGGCGACGAGGTCGGCCTGACGATCGACGTGCTGGCACGGCGAAAGAAATAGCAGCCGAAACGGCCATAGCCGAAAAGGGCTTACGTTGCAGGTGCCGGCGGCGGCAACGCCTCCTTCCGGCGCGTCACCGCGACCGTCATCTCGCCGACCTTCTCGATCTTTGCGTGCATCACGTCGCCGGCCTGCACCGGGCCTACGCCTTCCGGCGTTCCGGTCATGATGATGTCGCCGGGATACAGCGTGTAGAAATTCGAGCAATAGGAAATCAGCTTCGCCACACCGAAGATCAGCCGCGAGGTATTCGATTTCTGCCGCACCTGGCCGTTCACGAGAATCTCGAGGTCGAGATTTTCCGGATTCGGAATCTCGTCCGCCGTCACGAAATAGGGTCCGACCACCGAGAAGCGGTCGAGCGACTTGCGGAGCGAACGCTCCTCCGGTCCGCGGATGGTCATGTCGAGCCCGATCGAATAGCCCGCGATGTATTTCAGCGCACCCTCCTCGGGTACGTCGAAGCAGGTCTCGCCAATGATGGCGGCAAGCTCGACCTCGTGATCGGTGCGTCGGCCGGTCTCGACCACGGGCACCGGCTCGGACGGACCCGACAGCGAGGAATTCGATTTCAGGAACACGCCGTAATGGTCGATGGTCTTGATGGTCTTGCCGAAGCTGATCTGCTGGTCGCGGTTGGCCTCGTCGATATGCGCGTGATAATTCACCGGCGCGCCGATGACCTTCGAGGGGTTCGGCACAGGGTTCAGCAGCTTCACCGACGCAAGCGGAACCCCGGGGGCGCGATCGGCGGCAGCTTCCATCTCGCCGCGAAGCTTCGGCAGCGCCGCGACCAGCGGGTCATGCGCGGGCAGCGGCCAGCGGACCGCCGGAAGCCTTTCGAGAACGGCGGTGACATCGTGGACCCTGTCGTCCCGAACGACGCCGAGACGATCATTGTCGAACCTGCAATAGCGCATCCCTGCTCTCCGCGAAAACGTGGCGGCAGAGCTAGTGCATTCCCGTCACCGGATCAAATTCAATCCGGTGATCGGACCGTTCGGAAAGTCACTTCGCCTTGGCGCCGGTCTTCTTGACCACATCGGCCCACTTGTCGATGTCCTTGCGCAGATAGGCGTCAAATTCCTTCACCGACATGGTCATCGGCACCGCGCCCTGCTTGGCCCAGATCGCCCGCACATCCGGCCGGTTCACCACCTTGGTGATCTCGGCATTCAGCTTCTCGATGATGGCCGGCGGGGTCTTGGCCGGCGCGACGATGCCGAGCCAGATGGTGGTCTCATAGCCGGGCACGCCGGCTTCCGAGACGGTCGGAACGTCCGGAGACAGATCGTTGCGCTTGGCGCCCGAGGTGCCGAGCGGCTTGACCTTGCCCTCCTTCGCAGTCGCGCTCATGGTGGTCACGGCATCGAACATCATCTGGACGTGGCCGCCGATCACGCTGTTGCGCATCTCGCCGGACGCCTTGTGCGGCACATGCACGATATCGGTTCCGGTCATCGCTTTGAACAATTCGCCGGCCATGTGATAGGGCGTGCCAGGGCCGGACGACGCATAATTGAGCTGGCCCGGCTTCGACTTCGCAAGTGCGATGAATTCCTTGAGGTCCTTCGCCGGCACCGACGGATGGATCACCATCAGCAAGTCGGAGTAATTGATCGGTGCGACCGCAGTGAAGTCCGTCATCAGCTTGAACGGCTTGTCTGGCCGCAGCGTCTCGTTGACGGTATGGGTGTTGGACATCACCAGCAGCGTGTAGCCGTCCGGATCGGACTTTGCGACCGCATCGCTGCCGATGATCGAGCCCGCACCGGGGCGGTTCTCGACCACGAATGGCTGCTTCAGCGCTTCGCCGAGATGCTGCGCGAGCACGCGCGCATAGACGTCGGCCGGTCCGCCGGCGCCGAACGGGACAACGAACTTCACCGATCGCGTCGGATAATCCTGTGCCTGCGCGGAAATTGGTGCGGCAGCCACGAACAATGCAGCCGCTATTGCGAACCTGCGCCGGTGCGACATCGTCAGCCTCCCTGTTTTCGTTGGCCAATTGATAGAACACCGGGCGTATGGCTGCAATTCAAACAGACACGATGGGACAGCTGAAACGGAACTGTCTGGTCCGTACCGTCACGTCGCCGTTTTCACAGGATCGAAAATTGGTGACACCCTTCCGCGTCCCGCACGAAGAAAGGTCAGGCAAACGGCGTACTGACCTGATCGGCCGTCAATGCAGCGGAAGCCGCTCTGAGCTTCCTGGACGGCGCCTTGCATGCGCGCACAGAAATTATGTGGCCCGTGAAATACCCGGCGATCGCGCTCGCACAGAAATTACCCGATCACGACAACGTCTGGATGCGGATTGCTGTCGAACAGCCTCTCGCCTTCGGTCCTGCGGCATTCGAGAGCGACGCGCTGATTGATATAGCCCTTGTCGGTGATCTCGTTGCGATCGATCGAGGGCATATCGGGCAACAGAAGGACGCGTGCGACGCGCATCGTGGCGCCGGTATGGACCTTGTTCCATTGCGCGAAGGCTCCGCGCAGATGGATATGGACTTTCGGGTGCGTCGCATAGAATGCAAGATGGCCGTCCTCGCCGGTCACCTGCCTGCAGCCGGCCGCATTGAGCCAGGCCACCAGTCCCACCTGGTCGCGTCCCTCCCCGCATACGATGGCATCCTGCAGGACCGGCGTAGCCGCGGCGATGGCGCCGACGCGCAACGCGCCGACCGCGACCCACGTCCCGTTGGTCAGCTTGAAATCTTCGGCGGTGCGGCCGTCGAAAATCAGCCCCTGGTCAGGATCGTTGGGGTCGGCGAAACGCACCGCGTCGCCCGGCAGGTAATAACCCTCCTCGTCGAACATCGCTTCGGTGAGGTCGGGCCTGCGCCAATAGCCCGGCGTGATATTCGGTCCGCGCACCCGGATTTCGAGCTTGCCGCCGCTCGGCACGAGCTTGACGTCGCAGCCCGGCACCGGCACGCCGACATTGCCGGCCCTCTCCAGGAAGGTGTGCGCCGAGGTCGCGAGCGGCGATGTCTCGGTCGTGCCCCAGGCCGAGGTCATCGGCACGCGCTGTCCGGTGATGCGAATCGCGAGCGCTTCGAGCCGGTCCCACATGTCCTGCGGCAGCGACGCGCCGGCGTAGAACAACAGCCGCACGCGCGAGAAGAAGTGCCGCGCCAGCGCGTCATCCTTTTCGAGGAACGGCAGCAATGCACCATAGCCCGCCGGCACATTGAAATAGACGCTGGGCGCGATCTCGCGCAGATTCTGCACGGTCTGGCCCACCAGTGCCGGCACCGGCTTGCCGGCGTCGATATAGAGTGTGCCGGCCTGCTGCAGGATCAGATTGAAATTGTAGTTGCTGCCGAAGGTGTGGTTCCAGGGCAGCCAGTCGATCAGCACCATCGGCTCGTCTTCGATGAATGGCCAGCATTGCACCGATTGCTGCTGGTTTGCAGTGAGCATGCGATGTGTGTTGATCACCCCTTTGGGCAGGCTGGTCGATCCCGACGTGAACAGGAATTTCGCGATGGTGTCCGGCGCAATGGAGCCGACCGACTGATCCACCGCAGGGCCCGGCCGGGTCTTCTCCAGATCGGAGAACAGCGTGACATTCGCAAGACCGGCGCCGTTGTTGCCTGCGACGATCGGCGCGGTGACATGCGCGAGCGCCCTGGCGAAAGGCGCGGTATCGGAAACATAGACCAGACCCGGCGTGAGCAGCTCGTTGATATATTTGAGCTTGGCGTGGTCCTGGCTCTGCAGCGAATAGGCGACCGAGATCGGCGCGACGGGAATGCCGGCAGTGTAGCAGGCGAGCGTCAGGATACCGTGCTCCACCGCATTGCCGGACAGCACCATGACCGGACGCTCGGCCGAAAGGCCGCGATCCATCAGCGCCTGCGCGACCGCATCCGCCTTTTTCCGAGCCTGTGCGTAGGTCACGCCGGCCCACGCGCCGGAGGCGTCACGTTCGGCCATCAACAGCCGGTCCGGCTGCCTTTCGACGGCCCCGCGGAACAGGCGAGCGAGATTGGGCTCGTAGGTGCCGAGCGGATGCGCGCATCGGAGCACGATCGCCCCGTCGGAGCGGTCTTCCCGCACGACCCTGGGCTCGGCGTAGCGGAGGGGACGGAAAGGCGGTTTGTCCGACGTCCCGGCCGGCTTTGACATCGTCGAATTCACGGCGTCCTCCCAGACGACATGCACTATAATGCATGTCGTCTGTCGATCCTGTCAACGCGAGCGGGGCTAGGCTGATACCGGCTGCCGCCGCAGGCTCCGGCTGCGTACATAGTTCAGGCTGAGCACGGTGACGGACGCCCCGAGGCCGATCCAGTCCAGATATTCCGCGCCGGGGAACGCGTTGGGCGGCATCAGGATCGCAAGCGCCGCCGCGCCGAACCCGATGCGCATCGCCAGCGAGAGCGGAATGAAGCCATATCCGACGATCGCGGCCGTTCCCATGAAGATGCCGAGCAGATTGCGGGCGAGATGCCAGACGATCTGGTGCCACGGCGCATTCATCAGCAGCGCCGGCTCGAGCACGAACAGGAATGGAATAAAGAACGTGCTCCAGCCGACCATCACCGAGACCCAGCCGGTGGTCCATCCCGATACCCGCGCGATATTTGCCGCTGCATAGGCGGCGATCGCCACCGGTGGAGTGATCATCGACAACATGCCGAAATACATCACGTACATGTGCGCGGCCATGGGCGCTACACCGAGCTTGATCAGCGACGGCGCCAGCAGCGTTGCCGTCAATACATAGACGCTGACGGTCGGCATGCCCATGCCGAGCACGAAGCTGACAAGCGCGGTAAGCAGCAAAAGGATGAAGAGATTCTCGCCACTGATGGCGATCAGTTGCAGCGTCAATCCGAAGGCGATGCCGGATACGTTCAGCGCGCCGACCACCATGCCGGCCGCGGCGCCGATCAGCACGATGTCGAGTGCGGCACGCCCGCTTTCGAGGACGGCGCGCCCCATCTCCATGATCGAGATCTTCTTGCCGCGATAGCCGAACAGAAGCGACAGGACGATCAGCATGCCCGTGGCATAAACTGCGGCACGCTCGATCGGAATCTGGAAGATTTCCGGCCAGGCCAGCGTCGCAACCAGAAATGCGATCGGAATCGGGAAATGCCAGCCCGATCGCATGATCTCGAGAAAACCCGGAACATCTTCATCGACCTGCGCGGCTCCGATCCGATGCTTGGCCGCTTCCAGGTCGACATGCATGAACAGCGCCGCGTAATAGAGCAGTGCCGGGATCACCGCCGCCACCACCACCGCGCCATATGAAACCTGCAGGAATTCCGCCATGATGAAGGCCGCGGCGCCCATCACCGGCGGCATCAATTGTCCGCCCGTGGAGCCGACCGCCTCGATCGCCGCTGCGCGCGCACGCCCAAATCCGGACCGGACCATGAGCGGAATGGTCACGATGCCCACGGCAACCACGTTGCTCACCGCCGCGCCCGAAATCATGCCGAACAGCGCCGAGCCGAACACCGCGATCTTGGCGGCACCGCCGCGAAATTTTCCCATCCCGGACATCGCCAGATCGGCGAAGAAATTGGCGCCTCCGGTGCGGCCAAGCACCTGCCCCATCAGCGTGAACGGCACGACAATCAGCACGGCAACCGCAAGAATGTTGCCGATCATGCCGTTGGTATCGAGCCCCAGATAGACGACAAGACGTTCCGGACTGACATAGCGGGTCTGAAAATCGCCCGGCAGGTTGGGACCGATGAAGACATAGCCGACAAGCGCGAGGATGATGATGACCAATATGCCGCCGGAGGTGCGGCGGGTCGCCTCGAGGACGAGCGCGATCAGGATCAGGCTGCCGATGATGCCCTCCATCGGCAGCATCGCAAGCTCGTAGGTCAGTTCCTCGTACCGGACCGCAATATACCCGCAGATCGCAACCGACAGCGCGACGAAAATCCAGTCATACCAGCGAGGCCGGCGATGCTGCGAGGCGATGAAAGCCAGCGCCAGCGTGAAGCCCAGACAGACGGCAAGCAGTTGCTCGGTATAATACGCCGCTCCGAAAACGCGCCGCGGAATGTCGAGCACCCAGCCGACGACGCAGAAGATCAGCAGGCCCTGGAAAATATCGGTGGCAAGCGCGGTAGCGCGAGACGCGGCAGGAAGCCCCGCCGCGTCAGGCGGCCCGGCCTCCGCCGTCACTGCACCGCCTGTTGCTGGATATTGTTGTCCTTGAAGTATTTGACCGCGGCCGGGTGGTACGGCACTTCATATTGCTTGTAGGCGAAAGCCGGGGTGAACTCACGCAGCACCGGCTGCACCGCGATCAAGTCGTCCCGGTTCTTGAACAGCGTGTCGAGGAACTTCTCGACAAACGCGTCGCTGGTCTTGGCGCTTGTGAAGAACAGGTTGTCGAAGCTGTAGACCTTCGTCGGCTTGTCCACGCCGACAAAAACCGGACCGGGTTTCACTTCGGTGAGATAGCCCCAGGGTTCGATCTTGCGGGCCGCATCCATGCCCTTCTCATCGATCTCGGTCACCCGGATGCCGCCGGACGTTGCGTCGACCTCACGCACCTTCGGGGCGCCGAACGCGAAATAGAAGGCGTCTGCCGCACCGGATGCAAAATCGTCGGCGCTGCGGATGACGTTGGGGACCATCACCGGCTTGATGTCCTTCTCGGTGAGAGCCGCAGTTGCGAGCATCGCACGCACGGTGGGCTCCAGCGCGCGCATGGCAGAGAAACCATAGGGCACCCGCTTGCCCTTCAGGTCGGCGATGGTCTTGATCGGCGAGTCCTTGCGCACAAAGAACCCGACCCGCAACGGATGCACGGCGGCAATGATGCGCAAATCCTTGTTGCCCTTGGCAAGGCCGTCATGCACCTCCATGGCGTTGGCAATACCGACTTCGGCTTCCCCGCGAGCGACCATCGGAACGATCACCTGATCGCCCGCGGTCGGCTGAACCAGCATGTTCATGCCGGCCTTTTCCTTCATCACCTTGGCGACCGCGGACGCGGTTGTGTGGTTGAGCGTACCCGGAGGCAGCGTGGCAAAGCCGTAGGTTTGCGCGCTTGCCGCGTGACCCCATAATCCGATCGCCGCAACCGCGGCCAATGCCAATTTGGTGCAAGAATACATGATCATCCTCCCTGACGCTTTTTTTGGGATGATGGTCCGCCCCGGCTGCAAACGCAATGCAAAAACCGCGGCACGTCGGCCCTCCCCGCCCGGGCGCAATGACTCGTTTCGCGCACCACGCTACAATTCAGCGCATGCGATTGCAGAACGACACCAGCACGACCTTCGATTATGTCATCGTCGGTGCGGGCTCCGCAGGCTGCGTACTGGCCAACCGGCTGAGCGAAGATCCGTCAGCCACGGTCTGCCTCATCGAGTCCGGGACCTCGGACCGCCGCTTCCCCGTCAATGCGAAAAGCCGCATTCCCGCAGGCGGCATCATGTTCCGTCACGACCGCCGCTATAACTGGCTTTATCCGTCGGAATCGACTGCCGGACCCGCAAGCCGGCCGATCCTCTGTCCGCGCGGGCGGCTGTTCGGGGGAACATCGTCGATCAACGGCATGATCTACATGCGGGGCCAGCCTCAGGACTACGACCGGTGGGCGGCGCTGGGAAACGACGGCTGGAGCTTCGCGGACGTGCTACCTTTTTTCCGCAAGTCCGAGCATTTCGAGCCGGGGGCCGGACCGCTGCATGGGCAAGGCGGGGAACTGAACGTCGCTGCGCAGCGCTCGCCGCATCCTCTGTCGTTCGCCTTTGTCGAGGCCGCCGGGCAATGTCAGTTCGCAATCAATCCGGACTTCAACGGCGACAGCCAGACGGGCTTCGGTCTCTTCCACGTCACCCAGAAGAATGGCGAGCGCTGGAGCACGGCGCGGGCCTTCCTGCATCCGGCCTTGTCGCGCCGCAATCTCCACGTCGAGTCGGATGCGACGGCGCTGCATCTCACGTTCGACGGAAAGCGCGCGAGCGGCCTGCGGCTGCGGCGCGGCGAGATGGAATTCAGCGTTCGCGCCCGTCGGGACGTGATTCTCAGCGCGGGCGCGATCGCCTCTCCCCAGCTTCTGATGCTGTCCGGGATCGGCCCAGCCGGCGAATTGCGTGATCTCGGCATCACGCCCCTGGTCGACAATCCCGGCGTCGGCGGGAATTTCCACGACCATTGCGACGTGGCGATCGCGGTGGCGGATCGCTCTGCCACGAGCTACGCAATGTCGGCGCGCGGGCTTCCGGGCTTGTTGGCTGCGCCGTTTCGCTATCTGCAGAAGCGCGGCCCGCTGACGTCGATCATGGTGGAAGCTGGCGGCTTCATCCGCTCGCGGCCCGATGTCGAGCGGCCCGACCTGCATTTCATATTCACGCCCATGCTGCACGACCGGGCGGAATATCTGCCGCGGGGTCATGGATTCATGGTTCATGTCAGCGCGCTGCGGCCAAAGAGCCGCGGTCGCATCCGGCTTCGCTCAGCCGATCTTTCCGATCCGCCACTGCTGCGGCCAAATCTGCTGTCCCATGAAGACGATCTGCAGCTTCTGATCGAGGGCCTTCGGGTCGCCCGCCGCATCATTGCGGCGCCTGCGCTCGCGCCGTTCCGTTCGGGTGAACTGTCTCCGGGCTCTGCAGTGGAGACGCAGGTGCAGCTCGCGGACTATGTGCGCGGCACGGTCGCAACCGTGTTCCATCCGGTCGGCACCTGCAAGATGGGCGTCGACAGCCTGGCGGTAGTCGATCCGTCGCTGCGCGTGCACGGCATCGGCGGCCTGCGGGTGATCGACGCTTCGGTGATGCCGGAGATCGTCAGCGGCAACACCAACGCGCCCACCGTAATGATCGCAGAAAAGGGCGCCGCCCTGATCGCCGCGTCGCGGTAACCGTCAGGCAGCGGACTTCGCATGCATGTGGTTGATGCGCAGCGACGGCGTGGACGCATCAAGATGCAGGACGAACTCGGGGGTCGCAAGTTCGCAGCGGTTGCGCCCCCGCTCCTTGGCCGCGTACAGGGCCTGATCCGCCTGTCCCAGCAACGCGGACATGTCGAGCGGTGCGTTCTCGCTCACCGCGACCCCGATGCTGCAGGTCGCGGCAACCGGATAGCCCTCGACCTCGAATGCCGCATCTTCAAACGCCTGCCGGATCGTCTCCGCAAGCTCCATCGCGCGGTCACGATCGACGTCGTAGAGCGCGACGGCGAACTCCTCGCCCCCCAGCCGGCCAAGCAGATCATGGGGCCCGATGTTGGAATGCGTGGTCTCGGCGAAGAGCTGCAGGACACGATCGCCGAGCGCATGGCCGAAGGAATCGTTGATCGACTTGAAGTGGTCGAGATCGACGAGCAGCACCGCCGCCGGGCGCGGAGCGGCGTCGATTCGCTGCGCCATCACCTCGGCTCCCTCCAGAAACGCGCGGCGGTTCGGAATTCCGGTCAGCGGATCGACGAGAGACGCGACCCTGTGCAAGAATTCGATGCGCTCCTTCGCCATGGCAAGCAGGATGAAAGCAATGGCGATGGTGAATAGCAGGGCCTCGAAGCTCAGCACCGTGAGCCACACGCTCTCGTAGACCTGCGAATCCGGAATCCACGGCAGCGCCGCCGCGAGCGGCGTGCGCAACAGGAAGAGCGAGCCGTGAGCGAACAGCATGAAGATCGCGGGCCAGCGCGACACCAGCGGCTCGCTGCGGCCACGCCAGAATTCATAGGCTGTCCCCCACGTATAGCCGGTGATGATAAAGGACGAGATCAGGATGCGCGCTTCCATCGAATGCGCAATCATCGGAATCTGGCAGACCGCGAGCCACAGCACCGCTCCGCCGAACAATCCGATGTAGCTTGGCGAGCGGCCGTCAAACACGCGCGCGCCGGTCCAGGTCACGGCAAAGGCCGTGAAAAGGACGGCGTTCGACAAATCGATCGATATCCAGTCGGGCGCGGACCCGTAGGTCCCGAACAGGACCACCGAACCCGCGCGCAAGAGATGTGCGGAGCCCCACCAGGCAACGGCCGTGATCGCCGAGTTCTGCACCCAGGCAAACAGCAGCAGCAGCCCGAGCATCGCCTCGACATAGATCGTCACGAGGAACAGGGTGTTGACGTCGAGATTCATTGCTTTGCCACCGGGCGAACGGATGCCTGTCGGCGCTGCACCGTTCCAGGAAAGTTCCAATATCCGATACGGGCCAAGAATGGATGAAGACCGGTCCGCGGCCCGCATGGGATGCGCCGGATGGTTTCAGCATCCTTTCAAGAATCCGCGGCCTTGGAGCGATTGTGCTCGGCCTGTGAAACCGGCTCGCAGCGCTTCCGTAGCTTGCCTGGAACGGCAGGATCGGGGCTCGGGAAATGCGGATTGCGGTGGTCGGAACGGGAATTGCCGGCAATGCCGCGGCCTATGCGCTGTCATCGTCCCGGAACAGCCTGACGGTCTATGAGCGCGAATGCCGCCCCGGTGGCCACAGCCACACCGTCGAAATCGACTATGACGGCAGCCGGATCGCAGTTGATATCGGATTTATTGTCTATAACGAACCGAATTACCCCGACCTGACCGCGCTGTTCGATCGGCTCGGGATCGAGACGATCCCCACCCGGATGAGCTTTTCGGTGTCGTCCAATGGCGGAGCGCTGGAATGGATGGGAGGCGGCCAGCGGCTGACCGAGACACTGAACGGCGTGTTCGCGCAGCGCTCGAACCTGGTATCGCTTCCGTTCTGGAGGATGTTGCACGACGTCCTCCGCTTCAATCGAGAAGCGCTTGCGGATCGTGCCGCCGGCCGTCTGCGCGGTCCGACGCTCGGCGAATATCTCGCCACGCGGCGTTATTCGGAACGCCTCAGACGGGACTATCTCGTCCCGATGGGCGCCGCGATCTGGTCGACCCCGGTGGACCAGATGCTGGATTTCCCGGTGGAGAATTTTGTCGCCTTCTTCGACAATCACCGGCTGCTGCATCATGAGCGGCCGGTCTGGCGTACCGTCCGTGGCGGCAGCCGCCGCTATGTGGAAGCCCTCATCGCCCCCTTTCGCGACCGTGTCCGCCTCGGTCTGTCGGTGCGAGCGATCGAGCGCGTCCGCGAAGGCGTGTTCGTGACCGACAGCCTGGGCCGCCGTGAACGCTTCGATCAGGTGGTGGTTGCTGCTCATTCCGACCAGGCATTGGCAATGCTGTGCGATCCCAGCGAGCAGGAACGCTCGGTCCTGGGGGCGATCCGCTATCGGCCGAACGCGGTTTATCTGCACCGGGATGCGCGATTGATGCCAAAGCGCAGACGCGCCTGGGCGGCATGGAACTTCATCCGTGGCAACGGTCGCGGCGAAGCCGGCGGTGACGTTGCGGTGACCTACTGGATGAACGCGCTCCAGGGAATCGACCCGGAAAGGCCGCTGTTCGTCAGCCTCAATCCGCCCTTCGAACCCGATCCCGCGCGCACCTTTGCCCATTTCACCTGCGACCATCCGCAATTCGATTCGTCCGCCTTTGCCGCTCAGGCCCGCCTCTACGACATCCAGGGCACCAACCGCACCTGGTTTTGCGGTGCGTGGACCGGATACGGATTCCACGAAGATGGCTTGCGCTCGGGCCTGGCCGTTGCGGAGAAACTCGGCGGAAGCGTCCCGTGGCGGGCTGCCGTTCCATCTTATGCGGAGGCGGCGGAGTGACCGCTCGACCGCAGGGCCAAAACCCACCGGCCCTGCTGTACCGGGGCGAGGTGATGCATGCGCGGCTGAAGCCGGTGCCGCATCGTTTCGTCTATCGCGTGCTGAACCTCCTGATCGACCTCGACCGGCTGGATGAGGCCGGCCGCCTGTCCCCGCTGTTCGGCGTCAACCGGCGCGGCGTCTTCAGTTTTCGCGAACGCGATCACGGTCCACGCGATGGCACCCCGCTCGCCGGCTATGTCCGGTCCATCGCGGCGGGCGCCGGCGTCGACCTGTCCCGCGGCCGAATCATGCTGCTGTGCTACCCGCGGCTTCTGGGCTACGCTTTCAACCCGCTGTCGGTTTATTACTGTTATCGCTCCGACGGCACGCTGGCACTGCTGGTCTACGAGGTCCGCAATACCTTCGGCGGCCACCACAGCTATGTCTGCCCGGTCAGCGCCGCGCAAACGAGCGCGGCCGGAATCCGGCAAAGCCACCCGAAGCGCCTCTACGTATCGCCCTTTATCGGCATGGACATGCGCTATCATTTTCGCCTCACCCTGCCGGGTGACGAGCTGAAACTGCGCATTCTTGAAACCGACGACCAGGGCCCGCTGCTGGCCGCCAGCTTCCACGGCCGCAGACAAACCTTGACGAGCCCCCACCTTGTTGCGGCATTCTGCACCTTGCCGCTTGTGACGCTGAAGGTGATGGTCGGGATTCACTACGAGGCCGCGCGGCTGTGGCTGAAGGGGGTGCGTTTTCACCCCGGCCCGCAGCGCGCGTCCGCCCCCCGATCCGCCGATCAGGGCCATCCGGCGCAGGAGAGACCCGGATAGCGCCGAGGGCCAAATCGATGCCTGTCGCGATCGTCGTCAGCTTGGAAACACGCAAGGCCGCACTTGCCGGCCTCCCGGGGACAGTGCGGTTGCTGTTTTCGCTTGCCGAGCAGATCCGGTGCGGTTCGCTTGAAGTGACGCTGCCGGATGGACGGCGTCTGCTGTTTCGCGGCCCCGAGCAGGGCCCGGCCGCGAGCATGACCGTGAGGAATTTCCGCTTTGCGTGGCGCACGCTGCGCTTCGGCGATATTGGCGTTGCGGAATCCTATCTGCGCGGCGAATGGGAGACCCCGGACCTCACCGCATTCCTTTATCTCTTCTGTATCAACCGGGAGATGATGGAGCGGGTTCTCGGCGGAAACCGGTTCGTGCGCTGGTTGCAGGTGCTGCGGCATTGGCTTAACCGCAATACCAGGCGGCAGGCGCGCAAGAACATTCACGCGCATTACGATCTGGGCAACGCCTTCTATTCGGCCTGGCTCGATCCGACGATGACCTATTCGTCGGCATTGTTCGATGCCGGCAACAACGATCTCACGTCGGCGCAGCTTCGCAAGTACCAGTCTCTCGCCCAATCGATTGATCTGAGGCGCGAGCAGAGCGTGCTCGAAATCGGTTGCGGCTGGGGGGGCTTTGCCGAGTTCGCCGCCAAGACCTACGGCGCCAGGGTGGTCGGCCTCACCATCAGCCGCGAGCAGCACGACTTCGCCCGCCGCCGCATGTTCGAGGCAGGGCTGTCCGACACGGTCGACATCCGGCTTCAGGATTACCGCGACGAACGCGGCCGCTATGACCGGATCGCCTCGATCGAGATGCTGGAGGCGGTCGGCGAGCAATTCTGGCCATCGTATTTCCGGCAATTGCGCGACCGGCTGAATCCCGGCGGCGCCGCCGGAATTCAGACCATCACGATCCAGGAGCGATTTTTCGAGAACTACAAGCGCGAGATCGATTTCATCCGTCGCTATGTCTTTCCCGGCGGAATGCTGCCGACGCCCTCCACACTGAAGTCGCTTGGCGAGAGCTTTGGCGTGCCGTTCCGCACCGAGCGCATCTTCGGCGAAGACTATGCGCGAACGCTGTCCGAATGGCGTGAACGATTCCGCGCCGCCTGGCCGCAAATCACCCCGCTCGGCTTCGATGACCGGTTTCGGCGTCTCTGGGAATATTACCTTGCCTATTGCGAGGCCGGCTTTCTGTCCCGGAACATCGATGTCCGGCAGATGGTTTTTGCCCGCGGCGCGTAGCACCGGGGAATCAATTTCCATGCATGCGGCGCAAGCGGCCCTCCGCGCATCGCGGCTTGTCGCACGGACCCCATGCCGTTAGGGTCGCGCTGAAACTCTGCCGGGTCCTTCATCATGAACCTCAAAGACGGCGTGGTCGACGCCATCGGCAACACGCCCCTGATCAAGCTGAAGCATGCTTCGGCCGTGACCGGCTGCACCATTCTGGGCAAGGCGGAGTTCATGAATCCCGGTCAGTCGGTGAAGGATCGCGCTGGCCGCCAGATGATTCTCGAAGCGGAAAAGCGCGGCGAATTGCAGCCCGGCGGTCTGGTGGTGGAAAGCACGGCCGGCAATACCGGGATCGGACTCGCGCTGGTCGCCAACGCGCGCGGCTATCGTACGCTGATCGTGATTCCGGAAACCCAGAGCCAGGAAAAGAAGGACATGCTGCGGCTTTGCGGCGCCGAGCTTGTCGAGGTCCCGGCCCTGCCCTTTGCCAATCCGAACAATTATCAGCATGTCGGGCGCAGGCTCGCGGACGAATTGCGCAAATCCGAGAAGAACGGTGTGCTGTTCGCCGACCAGTGGAACAATCTCGACAACCGCAAGGCCCATTATGTCTCGACCGGCCCGGAAATCTGGCGCGATACCGCAGGCGGGATCGATGGCTTCATCTGCTCGGTCGGTACCGGCGGAACGCTGGCGGGCGTATCGAGCTATTTGCGCGAGCAGAAGCCGGACATCGCGATCGGCGTTGCCGATCCGCGCGGCGCTGCAATGTATCATCTGTTCAAGGACGGCAAGCCGACGGTGACCGAAGGCGGCTCGATTACCGAAGGCATCGGGCTTGCACGCGTGACCCCGATCATCGAGGACATCAAGGTCGATCATGCCTATCTGATCCCCGACGAGGAAGCGGTCCCGCTGATCTTCGAAACGCTCGAGCACGAAGGGCTGTGCCTCGGCGGTTCGTCCGGAATCAATATCGCCGGCGCGATCCGGCTCGCAAAGCAGCTCGGCAAGGGCGCGACCATCGTCACCGTGCTCTGCGACTACGGCAACCGGTACCAGTCGAAGCTGTTCAATCCGGACTTCCTGCGCTCGAAGAATCTGCCGGTCCCGGACTGGCTGACGCGCAAGAGCAATATCAGGCCACCCTTTGTGTGAGCATTGCGATGACGACCGAAGCAAAGCCCGCGAGCCCCTCGCTTGTCACCACGCAATGGCTGCAGGATCATCTCGATGCACCTGACATCGTCGTGGTCGACGGCTCGTATTATCTGCCGGCGATGAAGCGAAACGCCCGCGAGGAATATCTCGCGGGGCATATTCCGGGCGCGGTTTTCTTCGACATCGATGCAATCGCCGACCGCGACAGCGATCTGCCGCATATGCTGCCTTCGCCGGAGGCCTTCTCCTCGGCAATGCGCGCGATGGGCGTCGGCGACGGACTTTCAATCGTGGTCTATGACGGCGTGGGTCTGTTCTCGGCGCCGCGGGTATGGTGGACCTTCCGCACCTTCGGCGTACGCGACGTCTATATTCTCGATGGCGGCCTGCCGAAATGGAAAACCGAAGGTCGGCCGCTCGATTTCGGCGAGGTACGACGCACGCCACGACACTTCACGTCGCGGTTCAACCACGGCGCAGTCGCAGATGCGGAGGACGTGAAGAAGGCGCTTGCGCATCCGGATACGCAGGTGGTCGATGCGCGCAGTGCCGGACGCTTCGCGGGGACCGCTCCGGAGCCCCGACCCGGCCTGAAATCTGGCCACATGCCGGGTGCGCTCAACCTGCCCTACGACACCCTGCTGGAAGACGGGCGCCTCGTCGCGCCGGAAAAAATCCGCGCCGCGTTCGAGGCGGCCGGCATCGATATCGACAAGCCGGTGGTGACAAGTTGCGGTTCCGGCGTCACTGCTGCGGTCCTGTGGTTTGCGCTCGACGCCATCGGCAAGGAGCCGAAGGCGCTTTATGACGGGTCGTGGACCGAATGGGCCTCGCGCGGCGACCTGCCGATCGAAACCGAGGGCTGACCGTACGTGGTCAGCGTCGTCCTAGCGTGATAGACGCCCGCATGCCTACGCATCCGTCCTCCCCGTCCGATGCCGGAATGACCGCTCCGACCTCGCCTGAGGTCATCGGATTCTATCACGAGAAGACCGGCAGCATCGCCTATCTGGTCACCGATCCGGCCACGAAAAGAGCCGCCGTGATCGATCCGGTACTCGATTTCGATCCCCGTGCCGGAAAGGTTACGACACAATCTGCCGATGCGATCCTGAAGGCGATAGAGGAGCGCGGACTCACGATCGACTGGATTCTCGACACCCATCCGCATGCCGACCATTTCTCGGCAGCGGCCTATCTGAAAGACAAGCTCGGCGCGCCGATGGCAATCGGCGAGAAGGTCGCCGACATACAGAAGCTCTGGGAAAACATCTACAACCTGCCGCCCTACACAACGCAATACTGGGATCGCTTGTTCGCGGACGGCGAAAGCTTCAGTATCGGATCGCTCGATGCGCGTGTGATGCTGTGCGCGGGGCATACGCTCGCGTCCATCACCTATATCGTCGGCAATGCCGCATTCATCCACGACACGCTGTTTCAGCCCGATTCCGGTACCGCGCGCGCCGACTTTCCCGGCGGCAGCGCCGCGACGCTGTACGATTCGATCGAGCGAATCCTGTCGCTGCCGGACGAGACCCGGCTGTTCACCGGCCACGACTACAAGCCGAACGGCCGTGCGGCGCAATGGGAATCCACCGTCGCGCAGCAGAAGCAGGGCAACACGCATGTCGGCGGCAGACGGGATCGCGGGGCGTATATCAAGTTGCGCGAGTCGCGCGACAAGACACTGCCTCTTCCGGAGCTGATGCTCGCGGCCTTGCAGGTCAACCTGCGTGGCGGTCGGCTGCCGGAACCTGAAGGCAATGGGCGCAGCTATCTGAAAATTCCGCTCAACGCCTTCTGACGGGCACGGGCCGGCAGGAAACCGGCGCCAGGCCGCAGCTTGTCAGCCCTGCTTGTGCTTCTTCAGCCGGAACGCGAGCGCAATCCAGGTGACGCCAAGAAGCATTGCAAACCAGCCGATGATCCAGGCGACGGCCAGCGCACCGACCGCCGGTCGCGCGATCAGGATCACACCGAAGATCACGGTGAGCAGGCCCCCGAGGCCGAGCAGCCATTCGCCCTCGATCTCCTTGCGCAGCTTGATCGCGCCGAAGATTTCCATGATGCCGGCGACAATCGCCCAGCAGGCAATGAACAGCAGCAGGATGAACGCGGTCTTGACCGGCCAGGCGAAAGCCAGGATGCCGGCGGCGATGCCGGCAACGCCAACAATTCCGAGCCACCAGCGTGGGGCGAGTGTTCCGCCCTTGCCGAAAATCGCGGTCCATAGCGCGAGCACGCCGTCGACCAGCGCGAACGCGCCCCAGAACAGCGTCAGCGTCAGCAGCGTGATGCCCGGCCAGAGGAAGGTCAGGAAACCGAAGATCAGGGCCGCGATCCCCCGCAGCAGCAGAACCCACCAGTGATCCGCCAGCGCGTGCAGCATTGCGGCACCCGCAAGCGGATTGGGTGCAAGCGGACCAGATGCAGCCGGACTGCTCATGACATGTCTCCCCGATTGGCGGCGTCGCGGCCGCAGAGCCGGACCGCAACCGCGCGGGACGACTCGATCGCAGACTCGCTTCGCAAGAAAGGCTAGCGTCTTTCGCCGGCGCTGGACAATCAATTCGTGGGACGAATCAGTTCAGGATCTGGCTGAGAAACAGCCTGGTCCGCTCGTGCTTCGGATTGGAAAAGAACGCTTCGGGCGCATCGATTTCGACGATCTGGCCCTCGTCCATAAACACGATCCGATCTGCGACTTGGCGGGCGAAGCCCATTTCATGTGTCACGACCAGCATGGTCATGCCGCTTTCTGCCAGTTCGACCATGGTCTCCAGCACCTCCTTGACCATTTCCGGGTCGAGCGCAGAGGTCGGCTCGTCGAACAGCATGATTTTCGGGCTCATGCAGAGCGCGCGGGCGATCGCGACGCGCTGCTGCTGCCCGCCGGAGAGCTGTCCCGGATATTTGTTCGCCTGTTCGGGAATGCGCACGCGCCCGAGATAATGCTGCGCAATCTCCTCGGCCTCCTTCTTGGGCATCTTGCGAACCCAGATCGGAGCCAGCGTCAGATTCTCCATCACCGTGAGATGGGGGAACAGGTTGAAATGCTGGAACACCATCCCGACCTCGCGGCGCACCTCGTCGATGGCCTTGAGGTCATTGGTCAGCAGCAGGCCGTCCACCACCACGCGCCCCTGCTGGTAATCCTCCAGCCGGTTGATGCAGCGGATCATGGTCGACTTGCCGGAGCCGGACGGTCCGCAGATCACGATGCGCTCGCCGCGCGCGACCGTGAGATTGATGTCGCGCAGCACATGGAAGTCGCCGAACCATTTGTGCATGCCGGCGATTTCGACCGCCGCAACGTCCCGGACCGCGTCCGGCCGATCGGGTGAGCCGCTCATCGCCGGTACCCGGTCGCAAGCCGGCGCTCGACGCCTCTGGCATATCGCGACATCATCCAGCAGCATACGAAATAGAAGATCGCGGCGAAGGCATAGCCCGTGGTCGACGTCACCGGCGTCGCCCATTTGGGATCGATGCGCGCGGCTTCGATGGTCCGCAGAAAATCGAAAATTCCCACGATGAAGACCAGCGTGGTATCCTTGAACAGCGCGATGTTGCTGTTGACGATGTTCGGGATGGTGATGCGCAGCGCCTGCGGCAGAACGATCAGGCCCATCATCTTCCAGTAGCTGAGCCCGAGCGCCTGCGCGCCCTCATATTGCCCGCGCGGGATCGCCTGCAGGCCGGCCCGCACCACTTCCGCCATATAGGCCGCGGCAAACAGCGCGACCCCGATCAGCGCGCGCAGCAATTTGTCGGGCGACCAGGCCTCCGGCACGAACAGCGGCAGCATCACGCTTGCCATGAACAGGACGGTGATCAGCGGCACCCCGCGCACGAACTCGATGAAGATGATCGAGAACAGCCGCACCACCGGCATGGTCGATCGCCGCCCGAGCGCCAGGATAACCCCGAGCGGCAGGGAGAAGACGATACCGACCGCGGAAACCACCACCGTCACCAGAATGCCGCCCCAGAGCGAGGTCGGCACATAGGACAAGCCGAGCGGTGCAAAACCGAGCAGCAGCATCACCGATACGACCGGCAGCACGACGAAAAAATAGATCGCGGCGGCGCGCTTGCTCGGCGCCCACGACGCGAGCAGCCAGACGATTCCGACCGCGAGCAGCGCGAAGAACACATCGACCCGCCAGCGCTCGCCGATCGGGTAGAACCCGTAGATGAAAAAGTTGATACGCTCGATCACGAATGCCCAGCAGGCGCCGGCGCGCGGACGCTCGGGCGTCACGATGCAGGCGGAGCGGTCGCTGCCGGTCCAGGTCGCGTCAAGGATGAGAAAATTCAGCAGCGGCGGGATCAGCCACCACAGAAACAGGACCGAGAGCAATGTCAAAACGATATTGAGCGGTCCGGAGAACAGATGCTCGCGCAGCCAACCGACGATGCCACGCTCGCGCGCGGGCGGCGGCATGGCCGGCAGTGCTTCCGTACGGACGAAAGACTGCGCGCTCATCGTCAGCGCTCCACCAGCGCGATGCGCCGGTTGTAAAGATTCATCAGGCCCGACGTGACAAGGCTGATGGTGAGATAGACCGCCATGGTGATGGCAACGACTTCGACCGCCTGCCCGGTCTGGTTCAGCACCGTGCCGGTGAAAATCTGCACGAGGTCCGGATAGCCGATCGCCACCGCAAGGGAGGAATTCTTGGTGAGGTTCAGATACTGGTTGGTGAGCGGCGGCACGATCACACGCATCGCCTGCGGGATCACGATCAGCCGCAGCGTCGGTCCCGGACGCAGCCCGAGCGAATAGGCGGCCTCAGTCTGGCCGCGAGAGACCGCCTGGATGCCGGCCCGCACGGCTTCGGCGATGAAAGCCGCGGTGTAGATCGACAGTCCGAACAGGAGTGCGGCGAATTCCGGAAGGATTTCGATCCCACCACGGATATTGAAGCGCCCCATTTCCGGGAAGTCGAACGTGACGGGAAACCCGGCAAGCGCAAGCGCTGCCAGCGGAAGCCCCAGAACCAGCAGCGCGGCTACCGTGAAGACCGGTGCCTGCTGGCCGGTGCGCATCTGACGCCGCCGCGCCCATATGCGGAATGCGATCGCGCCGGTTATTCCGAGAAGAAGCGCCAGTGGCACCGCCTCGAAGCCGGCCCCGAAACTCGGCTTCGGCAAGAACAATCCGCGGTTGTTGAGCAGCATGCCGCCGGGAATCGAGATGCTATCGCGCAGCACCGGCAGCGCCTTCAGTACGGCATTGTACCAAAACAGCAATTGCAGCAGCAGCGGGATATTGCGGATGACCTCGACATAGCCCGCGGCAAGTTTCGCAACGAGCAGGTTTTTCGACAATTGCAGGACGCCGACCGCAAACCCGATAATGGTCGCGAAGATGATACCGAGGAACGAAACCAGCAGCGTGTTGAGCAGACCGACCCAGAAGGCGCGGCCGTAGGTCGATTGGGTCGTATAGGGAATCAGATGCTGGCTGATGTCGAAGCCTGCGGTCGAATTCCAGAATCCGAATCCGGACGCGATCCGCGCCCGCGCCAGGTTCTCGGCGGCGTTCGTGATCGCGCTATAGGCCAGCCAGACGATGACCGCGCATAGCGCAGCCTGAAACGCGATGCTGCGCCAGCGCGGATCGTAAAGCGGAGAGACCTTGGGCGGCGCGGCCTGCGCCATAACGCGCTGCCGCTCTGGTCAGCGCACAGGGGGAGCGTATTGCAGGCCGCCTTTGGTCCACAGCGCATTCAGCCCGCGCGAAATCTTCATCCGCGAAGCCTGCCCGAGATTGCGGTCGAAAATCTCGCCGTAATTGCCGACATGCTTGATCATCTTCGCGCCGAAGTCGTTCGACAGCCCGAAGGCTTCGCCGTATTTTCCCTCAACGCCGAGCAGACGGCGGATCTCGGGATTGTCGGACTTCATCTGCGCATCGACATTGGCCTTGGTGACCCCGAGCTCCTCGGCATTGATCAGCCAGAAATTCACCCAGCGGACGATGTCGAACCACTGATCGTCGCCATGGCGCACGGAGGGCCCGAGCGGCTCCTTCGAGATGATGTCCGGGAGCACGATGTGGTCATCCGGCGTCGCGGTGCGCAGCCGCTCGGCATAAAGCGCGGATGCGTCGGTGGTATAGGCGTCGCAGCGGCCGGCGTCGTAGGCCTTCACGGCCTCGTCGGAGGTCGCGAAGGTCACGGTCTTCAGCTTCATGTTGTTGGTGCGGAAATAGTCGGCGAGGTTCAGTTCCGTCGTGGTGCCCTGCTGCACACACACTGCGGCGTCGTTCAGTTCCAGCGCGGAACTGACGTTCAGCGCCTTGCGGACCAGGAAGCCCTGGCCGTCATAATAGTTCACGCCGGTGAAATTCAGCCCGTTGGTGGTGTCGCGCGACGAGGTCCAGGTGGTGTTGCGGATCAGCACGTCGACTTCGCCGGATTGCAGCGCGGTGAAGCGGTCCTTGGCGGTGAGCGGAACGAACTTGACCTTGGTCGGATCGTTGAAGATCGCAGCCGCGATCGCCCGGCAATAATCCACATCGAAGCCGGTCCAGTTGCCTTGCGCGTCTGGAAGGCCGAAACCGGCGAGGTTGCCGTTGGCGCCGCAATTGAGCACGCCGCGCTGCTGCACCGTCTTGAGCGTTTGCGCCTCCGCGGTGGAGGCCCCGAGACCGACCAGGGTTGCTAGGGCGATAGTAACAATGCTGCGCTTCATGATATGTCCCCAAATACTCCACCGCGCGACAATGACCAGGATCGCCGACGCGGTCCAAGGCGTACGGCACCTGTGCCTTGCAGCGCAAGCCTGCCCGCTCGCGCCAAAAGCCGCAGACGTCCGAAGCCCCGGTCGTCGATCCGCAATTGACGCCATCTGAGAACGATTGCACAGACAGGTCAAGGGCTTGACTGGCACCCGCCGGTTTGCCTGCAATTCAGCCACCAGCGCGGCGGTCCGGCCTTTCGCGCGGCACCGGGGATTTTCCGATGAGCAAACCCAACAAGCCTCGCGACCTCCATCCCGATACCCGCATGGTAACCGGTGGCCGCACGCCCAGCGACTATCATGGCTTCGTCAACCCGCCGGTCTATCACGCCTCCACCCTGCTTTACCCGAACGCGGCCGACATGGTCGCGCATCGGGGACGCTACCGTTACGGGCGGCGCGGCACGCCGACCTCGGAGGCGCTGGAAAATGCGCTGCGCGAACTGGAAGGGCCGGACTGCGCCGGCGTTTCCCTGCTGCCGTCGGGGGCGGCCGCAGTTTCGACCGCGCTGCTTTCGGTTCTGTCGGCGGGCGATCACCTCCTGGTCACCGACAGCGTGTACCGGCCGACGCGCATCTTCGCCGACACCATCCTGAAGCGGTACGGAGTCGAGACCGACTATTACGATCCGCTGATCGGCGGCGGCATCGCCGCGCTGTTCAGGCCGAATACCCGCGCGGTCTTCGTGGAGGCCCCCGGCTCCCAGACCTTCGAGATGCAGGACATTCCGGCGATCGCAACCGTCGCCCATGAGAAGGGTGCGCTGGTGCTCATGGACAATACGTGGGCCACGCCGCTGTTCTTCCCGGCCTTCGCCCGCGGCGTCGATCTGTCGATCCAGGCCGGCACCAAGTATATCGGCGGCCATTCGGACATCATGTTCGGCACCATTTCCGCCAATGCCGCGACCTGGCCGAAGCTCAGCGAGACGGTTGGAAATTTCGGGCTGTGCGCCGGTCCTGACGATACGTATCTCGCCCAGCGAGGCCTGCGCACGCTGTCGGTGCGGCTCGAGCGCCACCAGCGCTCCGCACTCGAAGTCGCGCGCTGGTTCGAGCAGCGGCCGGAGGTGCTGCGGGTTCTGCATCCCGCCCTGCCCTCGCATCCAGGTCATGCGATCTGGAAGCGCGATTTCACCGGCGCGTCCGGGCTGTTCAGCATCGTGCTGAAGCCGGTTTCCGAGAAGGCGCTGTACGCCTTCTGCGACGCGCTGTCGCTGTTCGGCATGGGCTTCTCATGGGGCGGCTATGAGAGCCTCGTGATCATCTTCGATTGCAAGGATTATCGCACCGCAACCCCGTGGGAGCCAGGCGGCCCCGGACTGCGCTTCCATATCGGGCTGGAGGATACACGGGACCTGATCGCCGATCTGGAGCGCGGCTTCGCGGCGCTTCAGGACGCCGCAGCGACGTGACGCTGCATGGACCGCTGCTCGCGGATCACGAAATGCAGGTTGCGCAGATAGACGAATACGCCGAAGGACTGGCCGGCGATGAATACCGGATCCTTCCGGTACAATGCATAGACGAGCAGCATCACGCCGCCGACCACCGACAGCAGCCAGAATGCCACCGGAATCACGCTGCGCCCGGCACGCTCCGACGCGATCCATTGGACGACGAAGCGGGCGGTGAAAAACGCCTGCGCCACGAATCCGACCAGCACCCACCAGTCGAGATTATTGACGAACACGTCCTGCAAATAGCTCCCGATCATCCGCGACAAATCGATCAGCATCGGCCTTCAACTCCTTCACCTGCGGGACGCATTTGCGCCGGCGGACCAGCCACCAGACTCCCATGAGGTCCATGAGCCCGACCCAGAGCCGGTCCCACATCCCGTATTTCGAGACCCCGTGGCGGCGGTCGCGATCGATCACGTCAACCTGCGCGATCGCATAGCCCTCGCGGCGGACCAGCGCGGGCAGGAACCGGTGCAGCCCGTCGAAGACCGGCAATTGCAGGAACAAGTCACGCGGGACCGCCTTCAGGCCGCAGCCGGTATCGCTGGTGCCATCGCGCAGGATCGCGGCACGCACGGCATTGGCGATGCGCGATTGCAGCCTCTTGAAGCCGGATGCCTTGCGGCCGAGCCGCCGTCCCGCGACCAGCCCGATTTGCGGCCGGCCGGCCGCGAGTGTCTGCGCCAGTTCAAGGATGAAATTCGGATCGTTCTGGCCGTCGCCATCGATGGTGACGATGGTTTCGCCGCGCGCGGCGCGCGCACCGGTCACGACCGCGATGGATTGCCCGCTCTTGCGGTCATGGGCGACCGGTCGCAGCTCAGGGTAAAGCGCCTTCAGGCGCGCAAGCTCCAAGGCGGTGCCGTCGGTCGAGCCATCATCGACGAACACGATCTCGAACACCGCCTTTCCGCGCAGCGCCGCGACCACTTCGGCGGCGAGCTCGGACAGGTTCTCGGCCTCGTTGTGGACCGGAACGACAACCGAGATCGCGCGCGCGGTCTCGCGCGGGGCAACGCGCAGGCTGGTCATGGCCGCCACCGCAGCCGCAATGATGCGCGCGCGAGCCGTCGCAGTCCCGGTCCCGGCATGGCGTGGACCTGGCCCGCGGCGTCGACCGCGAAGACCCAGCGGCGTGCGGCGAAGTAATTGCGGATGGCGAGCGCCCCGAGCCCGCCGATAGCGGCGCCCACCATGACATCGGTCGGATGATGGACCGCGATGGTCAGACGGGTGACGCAGATCACCAGCGCGAAGCTCCAGAACAGCGGCCACAGCCGCGGCCACAGCGCACTGAATGCGACCGCGATCGCAACCGCGGTCGTGGCGTGGCCCGACGGCATGCTGCCATAGGCGTATTCCGGAAACGGCATGGTGCCGAACAGCAGCTCGCGAAAATAGGCAAAGGGCGCGTAAAAAAACGCATCCGGCTGCCCGGTGAGATAGGGTCGCGCACGCCCGATCAGCGGCTTCAGGATACTGGTCATCAGGCCCGGCAGGGCGACGGCCGAAAGCAGGAAGGCAAGCCGCAGCGCGGTCGCGGCAAATACCAGACGGTCAGCCCGGGACGCCGCGCGCAGTCCGGCGATGATCGCGGCCACCAGCAGTCCCGCGATCGGCCATAACAGCCATCCCGACTTTCCGTAAGCGGTGAGGATGCCCGACCATTCGACGATCCAGCGCGGCAGCTGCCGCGCCTGCGTGATGCTCCAGACATCCAGCAGAAGCTTCGCGCCAAGGAACAGCGCAACAAACGTCATTATGCCGGTGACGATGACGGCCGGGTTCGGCCAGAACGGCCCCATGCCCGAGGACCGGCGCGGCTTTCGAAACGCCGACGCGACAACGGACGTTACGATGGCCCGGCCTTGTGACACGCGATGCTCCAGTCGATGCGCTGAAACACCACGATTGAATGACACCGGCGTGACGCTATCGACAGCGCCGTCGCGCTGTCGTCACATGTCCGTCACTGATTGCCGCGTGCGCGATAGATCCGCAGCGACACCCGTCCGCCGCTTCCAAGACTGTAGCCCTGGAAGCGCGCGGCCTGCACATAGCGCAGCCCGATCGCCTCGGCACGCCGCACGAAGGTGCGCTCCACCGAATGATCCACCACCGCGAAGCGGCACTCGTCGCCGCCCTTGAGAAAATCGGCGGCGGCTGCCGCGCTGGTCAGCGCGGTGTCGGTCCCCGACAGGAACACCATGCTCGGCTCGTGATAGCCGGCGGCGGCCACCCACGGATTCTTGCATTCGGACGCATGCACGGTGCGCTGGATCGCGACGCTCGGAAATATCGCGGCGAGCGAGGGAATGACCGACCAATAGACCGCGATCGACAGCAGCAGCGTGGTCACCGCGGCGCGCAGCAGCGAGCGTTCGTTCCCGTCGACATCGTAGAGCCACCACGCGCGAAAGCCGAACACCATCGCTGCCGCGAGGAACGGCCATGCCCGCCAGCCGAGTTCGCCTTCGTATCGCAGGAGAAGAAACAGCGACCCGGCAAAGATCAGAACCGGGACCGCGAACCACCAGAAGGTGCCCCATTCCATCCAGCGCCTGCGGGTCATCTGTCCGGTCTCGATGGCGCGCGCGAGCAGGATCGCGATGGCGGGATAAAGCGGCAGGACGTAATGCGGCAGCTTGGTGATCACGATTTCGAACACGATCCAGGCCGGAACCAGCCACGCCAGCAGGAACTTCACCGGTGTTTCCGAACGATCCCGCCACACTCCCGGCACGGCCATGCCGGCCAGCAGCGACGCCGGCCAGAATGTGAAGAAGAACAGGAAGATGAAATAGCCCGGCGGCGCGCCATGTCCCTCCTGCCCGCTATAGACCTTGCTCAGCATGTCGCCGCCGATCGAATCGGACAGGAAGGCCGAACCGGTGCGCATCTGGATCGCGGCAAACCACGGCAAGACCAGCAGCAGAAACACCGGCAATCCGATCAGCGGCCGAAGCCGTTTCAGCCACGACGCCGACCGGTCGACCACGACCAGCGTCGCGATCGGCAATCCGACGAACATCAGGATCAGCGGTCCCTTCAGCAGGACCCCGATTGCGAGCGCGATCCAGAACACGAATGGCAGCGCGGGATTGTCGCGCTCGCCTTCGCTTCGCGGCAGATAGGCGCGCGCCATGGCGCCCATGCACAGGATCACCATCAGCAGCAGCATCGAATCGGTCTTGGCGAGGCGCGCCTCGACGCCAAGCAGGATCGAGGACGCCATCATGATCGCCGCGAGCAGCGCCGCACGGCGGCTGACGAACATGGCCGCGATCCAGAAGGTGGCGATGACCGCTCCCACCGCCCCGATCAGGGAGGGTATCCGGTAGACGTAGATCCGGGTGTCCATCTCACGGCGGGTGACGGTCTCCGCCACCTTCAGCGCCGCCGCCTGAAGCCAGTAGATGCCGACCGGCTTCTTGTAGCGCAACTCGTTCTGAAACCGGATGTCAATATAGTCGCCGGTATCCACCATCTGCTTGGTGGCCTGCGCGAAGCGCGCCTCGTCGCGGTCGATGGGCGGTATTTTCGCCTGGCCGGGAAGGAATGCGAGCAGGGCGAAGACGACAAGAATGACGATCGCACGCGTATCGGTTGCCGACGCATAGTCGAGCAATCCCCCGAGTCCCCGTTGCCAGGTCTCGCGCGGATCGCGTGTCCTGAAGCTGAAATTGCCCGAACCGGTCGCCATGCGGGCCGGACCATAGGGAAAAAGCGCGCTACCGGGAAGAACGGGTTACTGCAACCGGACCATCACGCTGTCGGCTGTGCCTTTTCCATCGACAACGGTCAGCCGTACGAAACCCGGCCCCTGCGGGGCGAAGAAAATCGTGCGCCCGGAGCCGCGCTCCTGCGGCACGCCGTTGACCAGCACCGTGAGAGGCGCAACCCCGCCCGAGATTTTCAGCGCCACCGGCTCCGGCCGCCCGCCGGCCAGCGCGAGTTCAAGCCGCGCGCCATTGGGCGGAAACATGATGCGCACCCGCTCGGCATTCTGCCCCGCAAGGCCGTCGGGATTGAAGCGGCGCAGCGGCGGCGGCAGCTTGCCGTTTGCGGCGAGGATTGCGCCCTTTGGCGCGGGCGGCAGCGGAGCCGGCAGTTCACCGGTGCGGGCGAAGGCATCGAACAGGATCGGCGCTGCTGCCGTGCGGCCGAGGATGCCCGGAACCGGGGCGCCGTCGGGCCGGCCGACCCACACGCCGATCGTGCGCCGCCCGTCAAAGCCAACCGCCCAGGCATCACGATAGCCGTAGGACGTGCCGGTCTTGAAGGCGATGCGGTTGCGTGCGGCATTTTCCGGCGGCGGCGTGCCAAGCAGCACCTGCCCGACATACGCCGCCGCAACCGGATCGAGCAGACGGCGCGGCGGCCGCGCCAGCGGCAATTCGCTGCGGCGCTCGACCAGCGCCATGGTCGTGCCCTGGCGTGCGAGACCGCAATACAGCATGGTGAGATCGGCAAGCGTGACGCCAACGCCGCCCAGTCCCATGGCAAGGCCGGGCACCTCGCCCTTCGGAAACACCATGCCGCCGCCGGCCTGTGCCAGCCGTGCGGTCAGCCGCGCTGCCCCGACGCGATCCAGCAACGCAACGGCCGGCACGTTGAGCGACAATTGCAGGGCCTTGCGAACGGACACCGTGCCCTGGAAGGTGAGATCGAAATTCTCCGGCGCGTAATTGCCATAGCGCGCCGGACGATCGTCGATCAGCGTCTCCGGATGCGCCAGACCGTCCTCGAAGGCCAGACCGTAAATGAACGGCTTGAGCGCGGACCCCGGTGAGCGCAACGCGCGGGTCAGGTCCACCTGCCCGGCGCGGTTCGCGTCGAAATAATCGGCCGATGCCACGCGCGCGAGAACCTCGCCGCTCGCATGGTCGACAGCAAGGATCGCAACCGAGATACCGGCGCCGAGGGCAGCCGACCGCTCGCGCGCCAGCGCCTCGAAGGCCCGCTGCAGGCGGGCGTCGATCGTGAGTTCATGAATGCCGGCATCGGGCGCGGCCGCAACCGTCTGATCGGCCGCATGCGGTGCGAATGCCGGCATCGCCCTGCGTAACGCCGGCACAATTTCGGCTTTCGCGGCCGCGATTTCATCGGCGGGTATGCCGATCGCAGGCGCGACACGGTCGAGCACGCGGTCGCGTGCGCTGCGCGCGCGTTGTGGAGAGCGGTCGGGCCGTCGCGCTTCCGGCGATTGTGGCAGCGCGACAAGAAGTGCCGACTCCGCGCGAGACAGCCGCTTCGGTTCCTTGCCGAAATAGGCGAGCGACGCCGCGCGTGCGCCTTCGAGATTGCCACCATAGGGCGCCAGCGACAGATAGAGCGACAGGATGTCATCCTTGCTCAGGCTGCGTTCGAGTTCGACCGCCCGCACTATCTGTCGGAGCTTCGCGCCAAGCGTCCGCTCCATCCGCGGCTCCAGCAGGCGTGCGACCTGCATCGTGATGGTGGATGCGCCGGAGACGATCTCGCGATGCGCGAGCCATTGCCAGGCCGCCCGCGTCAGCGCCAGCGGATCGACGCCGCGATGCGAACGAAACCGCCGGTCCTCATAGGCAATCAGCATGTCGAGATAGCGCGGATCGACATCCGCCACCGCCGCCTTGAGCCGCCAGCGACCGTCGCCGGTCGCGTAGGGCCGCAGCAGACGCCCCTCGCGGTCGACCACCTCCACCGAATGAGGCAGCGCATCAAGGCGCGGCAACGGCGGCAGGGACGGCACCCACAGCCCGAAGGCAACCGCACCGCCTGTACACAGCGCAACGGCAATCGACGCGGTGACGGCAATGCGCCTCATTTTCCGGTCGTGACCTCGATCTTGCCGGTTGCGGTGCGACCGAAGCGGTCGGGGCGGTACATATCCTCGACCATAGCCTGCGGATGGGTGTAGGTGCCGGGCGCCACCGCGCGCACCACATACGCGACGGTGAAAATCGCCGCATCCTTGCCGTCGCGGTTGAACGCCGCGGTGAAGCGGTCGTCGCGGAATTCGGCATGCTCGGGGGCCTTGGCAAGCTCGATCCATCCGAGCGTGCCGGTCTCGCCGGACGATACGAGCCGCGGATTGTCGATCTCAAGGCCGGCCGGCAGGTAATCGGCGACGATGATCCGCCCGAATTGCGGCTGCGCCTCAGTGATTTTCAGCACCACCGCGTAACGCTGGTTCCGCTTGGCGTTGGCGATATCGACCGGTTCGCCGTCGAGCGTGAAGTAATTGCGCTCGATCTTGAACCCGCTTTCCGCCGCAGGCTCGGGTACGATCGGTGCTCCGGTCACCGAAACCACCGCCTGCAATGTCTCCTCGCCGGTATTCTCCACCCGCAACGGCGCAGCCGCGAGGCCGGCCGCGTTCACGCTGCGATAGAGCGCGCCTTTTCTTGCCGTCCCGTTGACGGTCATTGCAACGCCTGCGGCATCCTTCGAAATCGCGCGCGCGGCAAGCACGAGCCAGGCATTCTCCTGCGTCGAGGTCTGGACCGAAAGCTGCCGCGCGGCCTCGATACGGGAGACGCCGGCAGCGATTGTCGGACGCGGCGCGTTGCTTTCGGAGGCAAGGGTGACCAGAGCGGCCGAGTCACGCAGCGCCGACCCGTAATCCTGGCGGCCGAATTCCAGCTTCGGCTGCGGCGACAACTGGTCGAGTGCCGCCTGGAAGACGCGATCGGCGCGGGCCTTGTCACCGAGCAGGCCGAGCGCCGCAGCGATCTGCGCCTTGGCGATCGGGGTTGCGACCGCGGCCAGCTTGGTGTCGGCGATGTAGCGCAGATCGCCAACCGGAGCCGCGCCATTGCGCGCCAGCACATACAGTGCATAGGAAAGTTCGCGGCCGCCATCCTTCGAGGGCTCCGGCGCGGTCGCGATGTTGTTGCGCAGCCGGTCGAGTGCGAGCCGGAAGGCAACCTCCGGCACCGCAAAGCCGCGCTCCCGCGCGCGGGTCAGGAAGTCGCTGACATAGGCGTCGAGCCACGGATCGTCGCCGCCGGACGACCACAGGCCGAATGAACCGTTGGCACCCTGCCGCGCCAGCAGCCGCTCGATCGAGTCGCGAATGCGCTGATCGGCGTCGGTGTCGAGTGCGAGCTGCGATGACGCCGCGAGATCGTTGACATACAGGAGCGGCAGCGCGCGGCTCGCGATCTGTTCGGAGCAGCCGAACGGATAGCGGTCCAGCGCCTTCAGGATCGCCGCCGCATCGAGCGCGGTGGACGGTCCGACCGACAGCGCGACGCTGCCGGTGCCGGCCACCAGATCGGCGAACAGATCGCTGGACAGCGTGATGCTCTCGCCCCTGGCGATCTGGCGCACCGTCCGTCGGGTCAGAATCTGGTTTGCCGGGCGCACCTGGAGCGCGTATTCGCGATCGAGCTTGAAGTCGGCGGGCCCGGTCACACTCACGGTGATGGCGGCCATGCCGGCGCTCGAAACTTCGAGCGGGAACGAGAGCGCGCGCCGTTCCCTGGCGCGCAACGTCACGGTGTCGGCAACCTTGCCGGTGGTGCCGGTCGGTCCCTTCGCGGTCAGCGTCACCGCGTAATCACCAGCCTGCCCTTCCACATTGTCGATATCGACATGAAGCGTCGACCTGTCGCCGGTATTGAGAAAGCGGGGCAGCGTCGCCGTGACCACCACCGGATCGCGGATGATGACGTCGCCCGCGGCCTTGCCGACGCGATCCCGGCTCCAGGCGATCCCCATGACGCGCGCGGTGCCGGCAAAGGCCGGAATGTCGAATGCCACTTCCGCGGTGCCATCGGCCTTCACCTGCACGATGCCGGAATACAGCGCGAGCGGCTTCTGCGAGGGCGGCGAGCCCTCGAGCGCGCCGCCGCCGTCATCGCCACCGGTGCGGATCGCGCCGCGCGAGCCCTGCATGCCGTCGATGAGCTGACCATAAAGGTCGCGCAGTTCCGCACTCAGCCGCCGCTGACCGAGGAAATATTCGTCCGGTGCCGGCGGCTTGTAATTGGTGAGATTGAGAATTCCGACATCGACCGCGGCGACGACGATTCGCGCTTCCTCGCCCGGATGGAGGCCGGTGAGCTTCACCGGGACCCGCAGGGTGGTGTTGGGCCGGATGACCTGCGGCAGGGTCATGTCCATGCCGAGCAGGCGTGCGGCCTTGTCGACCGCAAACCACTGCACGCCGATGGCGCGGCCTGGCATGCGCTTGGCCGCGGCGTCGAGCGGCCGGCGCAAGGTCGCAACCACATAGGCGCCGTTGCCCCAGTCCTTCCCAACCGGCAACTGAATCTGGTTGATGCCGGTCTTCACGTCGGCGGTGACCGTCGACAGCATGCGATCGCCGACAACATTCAGCGTGACGCGACCGTCGCTGCGCGCGGTAACGGCGACATTCATGACATCGCCGGCGCGATATTCCGGCTTGTCGAGGGCGATTTCCAGGAGATCGGGCGTATCGGACCCGGCTTCCGCATAGAAGCCCGCATCGAACGGCACCGCGGTCACCGCCCCATTCGCGTCGGACACTTCGAGGCGATAGCGGCCCCAGGTGACCGGCAAGGCGATGCGCGCGGGCTGGCCGTCAGCGGCGACATCGATGGTCCCATTGGCGATACGGCGCGTCGACTTGACCGGTTCGTAGTTCCAGTAGCCGTGCTGCCGGTACCATTGATAGCGGCTCTCGATGCGCAGCAATTCATAACGCAGCCCCGGCCTCGCGATCCGCTTGCCGTCGGGATCGACCATGATGATGTCGAAGCCGGCATTGTCGCTTTCGCCGAGCGAGCGGCCGTTGAACAGCGGGCGCACGCCGATCATGTCGGTCGCGGGCGTCACCGGCAGCGTGAGCTTGCGCTCGACCGCGCGGCCACCGGACTCGGCGAGCCGAACCGTGATGCGCGCTTCCAGCAGACGTTCGGTGGTCGGCAACGCGTCGAGGGCAATCTCGAAGGTCGCCTTGCCGTCGTCGTCGGTTGAAGGCAGATCCGTCAGCGGCTGCTGCTCGGCTTCGACCGGTTCGCTGGTGCCGAACCGGTAGCCGGGGAAACCGGGACGTTCCTTCGCCGCACTCAGCAGGATTTCGCCCTCGATCCCGAGATTGGCGGCCGGTGCGCCATAGAGGAAACGGCCATTCAGCGTGACCTCGGCCGCAGCATCGGCTGAAATCTTGCCGGCCGGTGCGGCGAGCTCGAATTCGAGCCGGTCCGGCAAATAATCCTCCACCATGAAGGTGGTTTCGCCGATGGCCGGCCGCTTCGGATCGGTGAACGCCTTCACCCGCCAGGTGCCGGTGGATGCCGTCTGAGCGATCGGCAGCGAGAGCGAGCGGCCGCCGAGCCCGCCGTCGGTCAAGACGCTGCGGCGATATTCCACCCCGTCCGGTCGCTCGATCACCATTGTCAGCGGCACGGCAGCGGCCGCGACCGCTGCGGCGTCGCGCAACAGCGCGGTGATATGCACGGTCTCGCCGGTGCGGTAGACGCCGCGTTCGGTGAACACGAACGCGTCCAGGCCGTCCGGTGCCTTTCGGCCGGCGACGCCGCGGTCGGAAAGGTCGAAGGCCGGCGATTTCAGGCTGAGGAAGGCATAGTCGGAAGGGCCGGTCGCGACGAGCAGCGCCGGCGCAAGGCCGCCCTCACCGCGCGTCAGATTGGATTCGAATTGCACCCGACCGCCGGCATCGGTGCGACGGATCGCGAGCACCTCGTTGCTGCGCGACAGCAGCCGCACCTCCATGTCCGGGATCGGCGCGGTCGAGGCGAGCGAGTTGACCGCCGCGTGAATGCCGTCATTGCCGGAGATGGCCGTCATGCCGAGATCGGAGACGATGAACCATTGCGTCGCGAGCGAAGAAAAGTCCTCGCCGGGATCGGCGTCCTTGGGCTCCGCCACCATGACGTAGACGCCTGGCTTCAGTTCGCCGAGCGCCTGGTCGATCGGGAAAGCGGTGGTGACTTCGTTGTTGAGCGAATATTCGAGCGCAAGTTCGCCGGTCCAGACCTGCTGGCCGCGTTCGTCGCGAAGCTGGTCGGCCTCGTAGCGGCTGAGCGCGCGCTGGAAGTCGCTGCCGAGCACGGTGTCGATCAGATTGCGGTCGCCGACCCGATAGATGTCGACCCTGGCGACCTTGCTGTTGACCGCGACCAGCGGGATGCCCTGCTGGCCGCTGCGCGGCAGCACATAGGACTTGCCGGTGAAGCGGACCTGCGGCCGGCGATCGCGCACATAGATGGTGAAATCGGCGGCGCGCGCCAGCGGCTCGGCGGTGGACGGCAGCCCGGCGCGCAGGGTGATGGTGTAGCGTTCGCCGTGCTTCAGGCCCTCGACGCAGAGCTGTTTCTCGTCGGCGGTCACGGCCGGACGATCGATGCCTGGCACGGAAATGAACGGCGAGAAATCGGTGCGCTTGCTGGGAAGCGTCTCGGAAAACTGAAAGCACGCGCGTGGCGATGCGGCATCGGCGTCGACGCTGTAATCCAGCAGACGGAAGCCATGCTCGTCGCGCAGCCGCTCATATTGGGCGCGAATCTCGGCGGCTTCGCGCAGGTCGAGCGAATGCCGCAGCGCGTCGAGCGCCGGCCGCCACACCCGGCGTTCGGCGAACGAGCGGCCGATGATCTGCAGCGCCTCGGCCTGCTCGGCCGGATTGTCGGACCGCTCATAGGCGATGTAGCCTGCGGTTGCCGCCCGCTCCAGCAGCAGCACGCGTTCGCGTTCGTTGGCCGGACGGATCTGCGACACGCTGCGTGCCAGACGCAGCCAGCTTGTGGCATCGTCGGGCTCCACCGAGACGAGCTGCCCAAGCAATTGCAGGCCGGTGCGGAAGTCGTTCTTCTTGAAAGCCTCGTCCATCTCGCGGCGAAGCTGCGCCGCGGGCTTCGTCACCTGACCAGAATCGGTCTTGATCTGCGCCTCGAGCCGGACCGCCGCGTCGTCGAGATCGTCGCGCGAAAATGGCTGCTCGGCTGCTTGCGTCTGCGCCTGGATGGGCGCGGTGCTGGAAATGGCGAGGACGCAGACGAAAGCCAACAGCGCGGCAAACAGGCCGGCGCGGACGAGCGCGAACATGGGCGAAATCCTCCTCCCCGGCGGCGGCAATGCCGACGGGACGACTTTAGGTCAACGGCAAAACGTGTCGAGGTCGTGACGCGGGGCGACCGGCGAAAAAATTGTCCGATCACAAGATCGAAATCGCCGCGACGGATCTCCGGACAAGCCCGCCGCTGCGCGACGGGGTCCTGCGTTGGCGAATGCGGGTCGCGGCCCTCACTTCCATTGCGGCCGCGGCGTCGAGACCGGCTTCTGCTCCTGCGGCGCCGCCGGGGACAGGTTCAGGGTCACCCAGACATTCCAGCCTTCCGGGCGCTGGCGTGCGTCGAACTCGTGATAGCCCTTGACCGCCAGCAATCCTGCGACACCGGGTGCGGCCTGAAACAGGTAGCCGATCTGGGGGCCGATGCCGTAAACGCGCGACTTCACCGGACCCAGGATTGGCAGTGAGCCCTCGTCGGCCGAGAATTGATCGTAGGCGTAGCCGACGGCGCCGATGAAGAACTGCTTGTTGAGAAACTGCGCCGCCCCCATGTCGAGATGCCAGTCGGTTCCGTTCTTGTAGTTCGTATCGTGATTCCAGTTGTTGAAGGTCACGCCGAAGGTCGCCGACAATTCATGCCCCTTGGCCGGATCGAGATAAGTGTAGCCAACGCCGGTGTCCCAAGCGTTGAAACCGAGTCCGGTATTGGCGAGCCGCGTCGATTCGTAGCTGCCGACCCGGATATTGGTCGTGCCGTAGACCATGAGATTATGGGCGCCGGCGTTCCAGCGCAGGTTGACCTGCGGAAACAGATCGGAAAACGCCGTGACGGAATCCGAAATCGAGCCCTGCCGCGTAATCGTCAACGGACCGACGGACGCGGTCAGTGTGCCGTCGAGGGTCGCGGAATTGCGGCCATACGCGGCGAGCATGACCACTGCGAGCTGGGCACCGAAAATCTTCTGCTCGAACACATATTGCGGCGACATGAACAACAGATCGGCACGGCCCGTCAGATCGAGATCCGCACTGAGGTTGATATTGACGTTGCGCGGCCGGAACCGGCCGATCTCGACCTGCTTGGCGGCCGCCAGGCTGCCGCTCGCGTCCACGGAGGTGTGATAATAGATCGTCGCCAGGCTGAAGCCCGGCACCAGCGGCGATGCAGCGAAACTGCCGAACAGCCCCGGCACCCAGAAGCTCACCCCGCCCTGGTCGGCGAGTGCCGGCTTGGCTGCGAACATGGCCGCCCCCGCCATGACTGCCGCCGCAGCCCAGCGATGTCTGCCACCACTAGCTTTTCCCCTGGTCATGGACGCCCCCCAATTCTCACGACCGACCCTGTTGAATTATTGCAACTGCCTCGGAACTACGGAATGGCTTTGCGCTGCGGGAGCAGTCGGAAAGCCGTCCCTGCGTCAATAAGGCCACACATAATTCACGATCGCGATCTGCCGCAGCAGCACCTTTCGAACCACATGAGCCGGCTTGACGCGATCCGTGAAGATCGCGGCGTCCCCCGTCGCCCCGGCGGGCAGGCGGCGCGCGATCTGCTCGTCATCCAACTTTACGCGAACCACAAACGGCACCGACTGGATCGCGACCGGCGTCACCGCAGAGCCGGACACCGGCGTCTGCCCGCTCGCGACCGCCTGGAGGATCGACTGAACCTTTCCGGTGACGATTTGGCCGGGGAAAAACTTGAAGGTCAGTTCCACCGGCTGTCCCGGTGCCAGATAGCGCGCGCCAATCTGCGGGATTTCGACACCGATGATCGTCTCGGAGGTGTCGATGAAGGCCATCACCGGCGAAAGCGGGAGATTCGCAACACGCGCTCCCTTTCGCAATGCGAGATTGGTGACATAGCCGTCAGCCGGCGCGCGAACGACTGTCTGTTCAAGGTTGTACCTTGCGCCATCGACTTGCGCCTTCAACTGGTCGACCTCGGCCTGCCGCTGCTCCACATCGAAGGCGCGCCCGGTCTGCCGTTCCTGCAACTGGGTCATTTGCGACAATCGCAATTCCTGAAACTTGAGCTGCGCTTGCAGTGCATCGACGTTCGCCTGGAGCGGGACCGGATCGATCCTGAACAGCACGTCGCCTGCCTGCAGGGGCTGATTTGCGCTAACCGCGACCTCGGTCACCTCGCCCGCCACGTTCGGAACAATCGGCACTGAATTGCGAACCACCAGCGCCGGTCCCTGCGGGGCGCCCCAGTTCATCGGAATGAACAGGCCGACCAGCAGCAGGACGAGAACGATGAGTGGCGAAATCTTCCAGAACAGGTTGAACGGGATAATTCGCAGTTTCACCAGAATGAACAGGACCAGCAAATAGACATTGAGCAGCACAACGATCATCGCGCCGCCTCCCCGCTATCACGACGCGCGGGCACGTCCACATAGGCCCAGATGAGCGCAACCGGCCACAGGACGAAGCCGAAGAACAGCGTAACCCAGCCGGCGACCTGAACCGCGGTCATCCAGGGATGGTCGCGCCTTTTTGCGATCATGCCTGGTAGCATCGCCATGAAAATAATGACGAACACCGTACTGGCGAGAAGCACGATCAGCACGATCCAGGCGAAAATATCGAGGCCTGACATGACGGTCCCCCGTCACTGCTTTTCGAACGGAAAGATCACCTTCCAGTCGTTCTTCATCGAGATGATCGGCCAGCCCCATTTGGGTGCTTCATTAAGCCCCTTGTCGAGCTTTCCGATCTGCGACTTGCGGTCATAGGCATATTCCCGCACCGCATCGTCGTGATGCACAAACAGGCCAAGCCGGGCGCCCGAACCCGAACTGGTATATTGCAGCATCTGCAGATCGCCGTCGGAATTGCCGAAGGCGATGATCGGCTGGCGTCCGATATTCCGGTTGATGCCGACCGGCTTGCCGGGACCGTCGTCGATGAAATCCACCTTCGCGGTCTTGAACAATTCGCCCTTGCCCTCCTTGTTCAGCCGGAACTGCGTCACGCCGGAGGAGCCGACGATCTGCTGGGGCGGAATGCCGTAGGCCGCGGGCGCCCAGGGCCGCATGAAGTCCATGCCGCCGCCCGACACGATGAAGGTCTTGAAGCCGTTGGCGCGCAGATAATTCAGTACCTCCAGCATCGGCTGATAGATCAGTTCGTTATAGGGGCGCTTGAAGCGCGGATGCCGCGCGGTCCTGATCCACTCGCGGACCTCGCCTTCGAATTGCGGCACGGTCATCCCGGAATGGGTGGCGGCAACGATGGCCAACAGCCCCTTCTCGCCGGCTTTCGCCGCGGTCGCGACGTCCCCCTGCAGAAGCGCCTTGAATGGCTGCTTGGTTTTCCATTCCGGATGCTGCGGAGCCATCGCCTTGATCCGGTCGAACGCAAACGCCATCTGGAAATAGAACGGCATTTCGCACCACAGCGTGCCATCGTTGTCGAAGGTCGCGATCCGCTCCGGCTCCGGCACGAAATCGGCCGAGCCCTGCGTCGTCGTACGCGTGACGAGATCGATAATCGCCTTTTTCGCCGCGCCATCGTTCCATGACGGCAGCGGATCGGTCTGGGCATGGATGGGCGAGGCAATCGCAAGCACGAAAGAGACGGCGATGGCGATGGCTCCGGCCAGGCGGCGACCGGCGATGTTGCGAATCGTCATTGCAAACCTCCTCTTCCAGCGGACGCAGGATGGATCGGCGTGGTTCGGGATCGCGAAATGGCCGTGCCCGAATTCTCCTGCCGAACACCCATGCATGCTTTAAGAATAGCGGCCGGCGGACTATGCGGAAGCGGCAAATATCGCCGGGCACGCCGGTCACGTTTGAAGCGGCGGGCGAACGCCGCTATATGAGCGGGCGAAGCCCAGCCGGCCTCCGGCTGCTGCGCCTTTGAGCGCACAAGGGGCCCCGTAGCTCAACTGGATAGAGCATCGGATTTCTAATCCGGCGGTTGGATGTTCGAGTCATCCCGGGGTCGCCATGTCGTCTCTTGATTTCATTGGCTTTTTATAACCGCGGCCGGTTCTGCCCAGCATTTTCCGTGTTGCGTATCGCTGCCAAGCGTTTCCAACGATTTCAATCGGTTACGAAGCTCTACAATTCACTCCGCGCAACACGGGCGCAACACGTGAGTTCATGAGGTGTTCGTCGGGCCGCGACCGCAAAGGTAACTGGCCCGGCGCGGATGTACGTTCGAGCGGCCGTGCTATTCCGCTGCGATGACGCTCAAGCTGATCCCCGCCAAGCACAATCGATCAGTCGGCTCATGGTCCGATAATGACTATGACGAGGTGCTGGTCGAGACGGTCGGCCGCATCTTTTCGGCAGACGGTAGGGACAAACCCTGAATTGAAAAGGGCCAGTAGATTGCCCGCTTCACTCGAGTGCGGCTATAGTTGGGTGCCCTTTGTGGAGGCTCCGCATGGCACGATATCGGGAAGGACCACCTTCAAGTCTGCGACGTGGCTTCGGTCCAATTGCTGCGCGCGATGCCGGTTTACGAGATTTCAGAATGAACCGGGCCCCGTCGTCTATGAAAAAGGATCTCAACGAGTGGGCAAATTTCAGGGTGATTAACGAGATATCGGCAGCCAATCCCGATCTGCGGTGCACGTTTTTGCAGATGGCGCATGATGCGCGCGAGAGGGGTTTGTCGTGGGGCCAAGTGGCGGCGCTAATTGATCGTGAGGCCCGCACGCACAGGTTCCGAAGGCGGCTGCAGTCCGAACGAATTCGCAACCCCCAAGCAAAGTAGACCACTGATTTTTCGTGGAGAAGCTGCGCCCCGCGCCGAAGCGGTGTCGGGGAATCGTGAAGCTACCGCTGACCGCGCTATTTTCAACTTGGAACATGTTTTGCCCAAGATGCCGGATGTAACTGGCCTGAGTTCTCTGATGATGAGGTTGCTCTCTAGGGTCCAAGCGGTACTGGCCGAAATAGGCCACTCGCAAAAGCAAAGTAGGCCACTAGCTCTTGTGAGACGGGCAAACACCTCGCGTAGGGTCGTGCCAAGGATCGATCCATAGAACGCGACATTGCCGACGATCACGAATTCCGTAGACCCTCAACTTGCCACGAAGGTGGAACGAAAAAACTGTATCTACATCGTGCTGCAGGTCTGTAAGTCGACTCCTTGCTGCGTCGGAAAGCTTTTCCAGTTCTATGTGGTGATTGTTGTTCCCAGAACTGACGGAACCGGTCGCACGCAAAATCTCATCCCATTTCATGGACTGGAAGCTTTCTAGCTTTTCAGCAACTTCTTTCCAGTCGCACTCAGAAAATGAAGTCACGCCCCAAGGGCCATCACAATCAAAGCTAGAAAAAATGAAGCGCACCGGCTCGTTCTTCCAAGCGTCAGGGTCGACGCTTTGGCGAACTTGATTTATGCCGGGATTAAATCGTGATTTGGGTCCTTTGGCCCTACCCAAAACATTGCCTCAAAGTGACGTGTAATATTCGACCATGCTTTCCAATGTAATTTCTTCGTTTCCGCGTTCGTTTGGCGACAGGCCGTCACGGGCCTTTTGCCAAGGAGACTCAGAGTGGGTCATGTCGCTTAACTGTTGACCGTTATACTTTCCGTAATAGTTCACAACGACATCAATGCTTTCTTTCTCGTCTGCGGTTAGCGAATCTACATTGCCCAGTGCGACATTATCTATCGTGAAACGGCCTTTGTGCTGTTCGTACAGCGCAGGGCAAACGGGGCCGTTTGCCCAAGCCTCTATTCGGCTATCGAACAGAGACTGATCCGACCATACCGAATGCCAAGCTTGGGAATAATAGACCAGCTTTTGCAGCTTCCATGTCGAAATGCCGCCAGTCTTGCTCAGGATGTACTGAGCCGTGTCAAAAACATTTGCCATGGCCTCCTCCTTTGCTGACTCGACAGTCTTTTGGATTATCTCTGATAACACCCTACATAGGGTCCAACTGTGGCACGCTTGCCACAATGTTGTAAATGTGCCGTGAATCGTCAGTTTTTTCCGCCATCAGTTGCCCGGAATTAATTCCGGCGATCCGGTGCGGTCACTACCGGGTCAATCGGATGGGTTGCCAGTGCCGCGTCCAACAAATCCCCGATGGTCCAACCCGATCTGCGATACCGAGCGCCATCCCCGGGGTGCCGCGGAGGCTTCCCGGTTGAGCTCTTGCCTCTATCAATCAGGGCGGCGAGCCCGGCGAGCGCGAAGGGCGTCACCGCGGTGCCGCGCAAGTCGTTGAGTGATGGCGGCCTTGGTCGACCGCCTTCACGGCTTGGATCAGCATTGATCTTACCGCGCTTGCCGAAAGCGGCTTCCCGGTCGCACTGACATATCCACGCTCTGCGAGCTGAGCCGCCACCTGGCGCAATGAAAGCTGGCCGCCCTTCGGCCGCTTGCGGTGCAGCCGCTTCGCTTCCGCCACCATTTCAGGATTGCGCTCCGCATGGCTCTTGCGGCCTTCGCACTTGCCAGTCGCCGCACGCTTGCGCTCGCGAGCCGCCTTGAGCTTGGCGACCAGGCGAGCCTTTTCGTACTCAGCGAACGAACCCGCGATCTGGCGCATCATCTTGCGGGACGGGTCGCTGCTATCGGTCAGATCGTCCCCGCTCGCCGTCAGCACCCGCACGCCGCGTTTGATTAGGGCGATGATGCCGAGCTCTTGCGTCACCAGTTCGCGGGCGAACCGCGATGCATCCTCGACGATGACGGTGCGGACGCCGTTGCCTTCAATTCGATCCAGCAGGGCCGCGAAGCCACGGCGCGTTTCTATCGGATCAGCGCCCGACACAGCCGCATCGTTGAACTCATCGACCAGGACGAAGCCGCAGCGCTTGGCGAACGCCGTAATAGCCGCCCGCTGTCGCTGCTCGCTGTCCTTGTCGGACCCGACATTGGCGGCCGATGAGGTGCGGATGTAGGCAACTGCCTTAATCAATTCCGCTTTGCGAGCCATCACTTACCTCCAACTTCGTTCTGAATTCTTGAGAAATAGGTACAGCACGGGCGGATTCCAGTCAATCGAGCCCGTTGATTTCCAAGGATTGTTTTTCACTGTTCTCAATGCCGAAGCCCTTGGAAAGGCAGCTATTTAAATAGCTAAGCCATTGAAAGATCATAGGAAAAGGTAACTAACCTCTTTTTCGCTCCGGCGCACCAATCCTTGTTATTCATTGTTAAAACAACGGCTTAGCCTGTTTCACCTTCTGATGGTCCTTGTGTACTGACGGGGGTCTGGGGCGGCAGTTCTGGCCTTTTGGGCTCAGAAACGCTGTATGGGCCTCCCGGCAGCCCTGAGAGGCCATTCGGCGAGGTACACTTGGCATTAGCGTCGCCGCGTTAGCCGTTCGCGAGCTGCCTTGTTGATTCCATCTTCTGAAGCAGGTCGAACAATGCCAGTACGTCCTCACGAAGTCCTTACCGGGCCAGGGCCGACGCACGATCTGATAACAGGTGGGCCTCATCCGGGCGGTGGTGATCGTGTCGTTTACTGCCCGTGCCCTGGCAGTAGCGGCAATCCAAGCTCCTTCAAAAACTTGTTGTGCTTCTCTGTTGCTGTCCAAATCTCCTTTTCGATCTCGACCAACTCTGCGTGCGTGGCCGTCAGATCGATCTCGGCTTCCTGCTCGGCTGTGCTGATGTAGCGTGAGATATTGAGGTTGAAACCTTCCTCGGCAATCCGCTCCATGCCGATGCGCTTAGAATAGCGATCCTCTTCCCTGCGGAATTTGTAGGTGTCGATGATCTTGTCGATGTGTTCGTCAGTGAGCTGGTTCTGACGCTTGCCCTTCACAAAGTGCTCGGCGGCGTTGATGAAGAGCACATCGTCGGGCTTCTTGCACTTCTTTAGCACGAGGATACAAACGGGAATGCCGGTCGAGTAAAACAGGTTCGCAGGCAAGCCGATGACGGTATCTATGTGGCCGTCCTTGAGCAGCTTGGTGCGGATGCGCTCTTCCGCCCCGCCCCGAAACAACACGCCATGCGGAAGAATAATGGCCATCACGCCTTCATCTTTCAGGAAGTGGAAGCCGTGCAGCAGGAAGGCAAAGTCGGCGGCGGATTTGGGCGCCAGGCCATAATTCTTGAACCGCACGTCGTCGCCCATCGCGTCGGACGGCTCCCATCGGTAGCTGAACGGAGGGTTGGCGACGATGGCGTCGAAGGCGGGCTTCTTGGCTGGATTCAACTCGCGCAGCATGTCCCAGTCGTTGGTGAGCGTGTCGCCGTGGTAGATTTCGAACTCGGTGTCCTTCACCCCGTGCAGCAGCATGTTCATGCGCGCGAGGTTGTAGGTGGTGATGTTCTTTTCCTGCCCGTAAATCTTGCCGATGCCGTTCCGCCCCATGCGCTTGCGCACATTGAGCAGTAGCGAGCCGGAGCCGCAGGCGAAGTCGAGCACGCTGGCGAGGCGGTCTTTCTTCCCGGTCGAGGGCTCCTGGCTGTCGAGCGTCACGATGCCCGAGAGGATGTCTGAAACCTGTTGTGGGGTGTAGAATTCGCCCGCCTTCTTGCCGGAGCCAGCGGCAAACTGACCGATCAGATACTCGTAAGCATCGCCCAGCGCATCGATGTCCGAGGAAAATTCCGCTAGGCCTTCGGCGATCTTGGTGATGATGGTGCAGAGCTTCGAATTCCGCTCCGCGTAGGTCCTACCGAGCTTGTCCGAGCCGAGATTGATCTCCGAGAACAGGCCGCTGAACGTGCTCTGGAAGGATTCATTCTCGATGTACTTGAAGCCGGCCTGCAGGGTGTTGAGCAATTCGCCATTCTGGGTGCGGGCCATGTAGGCGATGCTGTTCCAGAGGTGGGGCGGCTGGATGACGTAATGCGCCTTCAGCCGCATTTGCTTCTCGAACGCCATCACATCGTCGGGATTCTGCTCGTACCAGACAGACAGGGAGGATCGCCCGCCGTTGCCGATTGCATTGGGATCGGGATAGTCGCGACCCAGTTCCTTCTTCGCTGCCATCTCGTAATTGTCCGAGAGGTAGCGCAGAAAAAGGAAGGACAGCATGTAGTCGCGGAAATCATCCGCGTTCATCGCCCCGCGCAGCTGGTCGGCGATGTTCCAGAGCGTCTTGCCCAGTTGCTTTTGGCTTTGGTCGTTCATCGAGTTACTCTGCGTGCAGCGCGAAGCTGTAGGTCTTCTGAAGTTTGGTCAGGACAGTTTCGAACATTTGGCGCCGGTCAGGCACCAAGCGATCGGACTCGTAATAATAGACCTTCTTGTGCGAGAGAGTGTTGATGATATCCGCAACATCGTTGGCGTTCTCAATCCCAATCTTATCGAGGACATACCCGAACTGTCCTTTGCCAAGAAAGGAGGCAACATTCTCCAACACTTGGCGCAGCAATGCGAAGTGATGTGCGCGCAAGTCGTCGGCTCTTCTCGCTTGTTCCAATATCTGGAGCAGCCTCAGGTGATAGAGATGCACATCGTCCTTATCCCTCTCCAACGACAATGCGCCGGACTTGCTGCTGAGAATGCATATCTTGATGTGCTTCGCGTACTTGTCCCGCTGATCGCCCTTTCTCAGCCAACCGCTTAATATCGAGAACAGGCCGACGTGATGAGTTGTGATGATGATCTTGCGCTTCTGGTAGTACCTATCGATGAGTTCAAAGAGCGTTTCGGCCATTATGAAAATATGATGATCGTCCAGGCTCGAAACGGGGTCATCTATAAAGAAGTGGTTCGACTGCGCGTCCGCCCACCCTTCGACTTCGAACAACGCCAAGAAGAAGCACCAAACAAATATGCGCTCTTCGCCTCTGGAAATCTTGATTGGCGGCTGCGCCACGTCCGGGTTCGGATTTGGGACAAAGAACGAGATCGACTCAATCCCCTTTGAAGGGTCGTCTTGATGCAGCCGGAGCTCAAAACCGAATTTCGGATTATATGCTTTCAATTTGTCTCGGATATTGTCTTCAGTGAGGGAGGCGTGAAATCGGCTCAGACTGCTCGGCCGGATGGTGAGCCGCTTGTCGGCACCATCGTTCCCTTCGTCGTTCTCCCAAACAAAGAGATCCTCGCTAAATGCATTGTAGTAAACGCCCGTGTGGGTCCCGTCCTCTAGCTTGGTCGCATCTTTGTAAGCGACGCATAGCCGTGTTTTCCCGGTGGCATTGAAGGCATAGGCTAGAATAACACGTTCGTTGTACGACTTCAGCGCCTCGGCTATTTCGGCATGTGTCACAGCGCTTCTTCCATCGAAGGGAAAAGCTGCTGCATCAGCCCTTCCATATGGGACCTGAGAGAGTCAAGATATTGGAGCTTAGATGCGATAAGGTCATCGAGGCAGGCGAGGCACGAGGCGATGCGTTGTTGTTCGAGAGGAGTCGGCAACGCGAGCGGAAAAGGAATGATATGCTTGTTGTTTATTTGAGGAATAGTCGAAGTATCCGCAATGTGCGCGAGGCCGACGTTTTCCAAGAAATAATAGAGAAACTCTGCCGTAAGCCCGCCCTGTGCCGTCAGCGCCATCATATTGGTGTCGATGACAATCTCCACCCCCGCGATTCTGATCTTGTTCAGTTGAATAGCGGCCCCACGTTTGGGGAAGATAATTGAGTTTGTCGGCACCATGCCGCCCGGATCGTCGGCGAACTCGCGTGCGGTGATCTGATACTTAGTGCAGTTGTTCAGGTCCTCAACTTTGACAAAGGGAACCCCCCCTGCCGATCGGAGAATAATGCCCGATGGACTACGCCCACTCCCAATCGCAACGTAGTTGCCGAGGGTTGTGGTCTGCCACTCTCGCATGCCTTGAAATTCGGGGAAGCGGAGCCGGGGTTCAGTTTCGCCTTCGCGAGGGAAGAGCTGCTGCATCAGACCCTTCTTGTGCGTCTTCAGCGCCTCCACTTTCCGGGCCTGAACTGCAATCAGCTCGTCTACGGAGCTAAGGCACTCAGCGATCTTTTCCTGTTCGTCAGTCTCGATCGGGAGCGGTAACCGCCCGGAAAGAAAGGTCGCGTTTGCGATCTGAAGGGTGTTCTTCGCGCCTTTCTGACAAAGCGGCGCAAGAAAGGCTTGCGAGCGATTGGGCGATTCGAAATAGGCTTCGACCATCAAGCCGACATAAGGGTTGGTAGGCGTGAACACGCCATAAAGCGGTGATAGCGCAACTTCTCCGTCAAACTTACACTGCTTTACAATGCCATAGGGGAAGGCCTTCAGCGGGCTCTTCGTGTAAACAACATCGAAGCGCCGTCCGACGTTATAATTCGTTGTATCGCTCGCGGCGTAGCTTCTCCCTAAGTGTTCGATTTGGTTGACGACGCCACTTTCCATCGAAACGGAGAAGACATCCCGACTCCCAGTGTTCTTTAGTTTATGCTCAAACAGCACCTTAGCGAGTGGTTCGTTTGCCCAAGGTGCGTTGAAGCCCGGAAAGCGCAGCCTAGGCGTCAGCGCGCGTTTGCCGCCATTTCCTACGCTCGTCACGTCCGCTTTACTGCTCATACGCGCTCAGCCCTGAGATATCGCGGCCATGGGCGCGCTTTGTGAGCAGCGGCAGAAGGTCACCCATGAGGGCGAGTTCCTTTTCGCGACGAGTTTTCCAGTTGAGGCCGAGCGGCGCCATCAAATCAGTGAGCTGTTCGCCGTCGAAGATCATGCGTTGCAGAATCCCATCCACGAAAGCTTGTAGGGTCGCCGTCGCCAGCCCGTGCTTGCCGGCGATGCCCGCCAGCTCCGCCGCTTCCTTCTGCACCTTGAAGCGGACGTAGCCATCGCGGATGGCCTTTTCGCTTAACCCTTCGCCTGCTTTCAGCGTCCCGATGTAAGCGGCGATGCTCTCGCCTTCGTCCATGAACTTGGCGTCGGACTGGATAAGGCCGACGAGTTGCTCACGGCTCATCTTCTGCTTGCCCGGCGCTTGTTGGGAAAAGCGGGCAATGAGCTGCATGATGTAGTCGTAATCGATAACGGCGGATGCAAAGAGGACGAACTCAAAGTCGAGCTGATCAACGTCTTTGCTCGGTTTGTCCGCGCCTTTTCCTTGCTGGGCCTTGAGGCGCTGCGCAGTCTCCAGATAGGCGCCGCGAAAACCGAGCAGGTTTTCCTTGGGCAGAATCTGCTCAATGGCGGCGGTGTCCCCGTCAGTCAGATCGGTGTATTGGTCGAGTTGGGTTTTGAGACGCTGCACTTCCTTGAAGCGCTCGATGAAGACGGCGCGCGCGGCGTCGCCCTTAAGATTGGCGACAGCTTCCGGCGTGGTGTCGAGGTCTTGAGACTTCATGAAGGCGTCGAGCTTCTGAACGGCGCCTTCCAATTTTTGGATGACGACGGGCGCCTTTTCGACGAGCCAGATTTCGCGGGCCTTCTCTCCGGCCGTCTCGCCCGAAAAGAGCGCAATGGCGGCGTCCACCGCATCCTGCTGCTGGCGGAAGTCGAGAATATTGCCGTAGGGCTTGGTGGCGTTGAGCACGCGGTTGGTGCGTGAGAAAGCCTGAATCAAGCCGTGATGCTTGAGGTTCTTATCGACATAGAGCGTGTTCAGATACTTAGAATCGAAGCCGGTAAGCAGCATATCCACCACGATTGTGATGTCGATTTTCTGCGCGTGTGGGAAGTCGGCATTGGGCCATTGCTGATCTTTGATGCGCTTCTGCACGTCCTGATAATAGAGATCGAATTCGCCGATCGTGTGGTTCGACCCATAGCGGGCGTTGTAGTTAGCTAGGATGGCTTTGAGCGCTTCCTTCTTCTTCTCTGGCTCGACGGCGTTGTCCTCCTTTTCCTGCGGCAGGTCTTCCTGAATCTGCCTGACATCTGGATCGCCTTCAGCAGGCGGAGAAAAGACGCAAGCGATATTCAGCGGCTGAAAGTCCGGGTCGGCTTTTTGCTTCTCCGCCTGAAGCTCGGCGAACAAGCGGTGGTATTCAATTGCGTCATTGATGGACGCCGTAGCGAGCAACGCATTGAACCTGCGGCCGCCTGTGGCGGCGTCATGTTTTGCCAGGATGGCCTCGATAACGGCTCGTTTCGCGAGCGGCTCGCCCGGCTTCGGCGGGTTCTTGGCTTCGGGTTTGAAGTAGTCGACGTGGAAGCGGAGGACGTTTGCGTCCTCGATAGCGTTCGTGATTGTGTAGGCGTGTAATCGCCTCTGAAATAGATCGGCCGTGGTCTTCAGCGAGGCCTGTTGATCGTCGACCTGCACACGGCTCGCGTTTTCCTCAAAGATCGGCGTGCCAGTGAAACCGAAGAGCTGCGAGTTCGGGAAGAATTCCTTGATCGCTTTGTGGTTCTCACCGAACTGGGAGCGGTGGCATTCGTCGAAGATGAAGATGATGCGTTTGTCGCGTAGCGGTTCGAGCTGCTCGCGAAAATTGCGTCGGCTGGCGCTGTCCAGCGCCAACCCGAGCTTCTGGATCGTGCAGACGATGACTTTGTCAGCGTAGTCGTCCGAAACTAAGCGGCGCACAAGGGACGCGGTATCGGTGTTTGCTTCAACGCAACCCTCTTGAAATCTGTTGAACTCCTCGCGCGTCTGTCGGTCGAGGTCCTTGCGGTCTACGACAAAGAGGCACTTTTCGATGTCGGGGTTGTCCTTGAGCAGTGTCGACGCCTTGAAGGAGGTGAGCGTCTTGCCGCTGCCGGTGGTGTGCCAGATGTAGCCATTCCCGCAGTTTTGGTTGATGCAGTCGACAATGGCCTTTGCCGCATAGACTTGGTAGGGCCGCATCATTAGAAGCTTTTGTTCAGTAGCGATCAGTACCATGTAGCGGCTGATGGTCTGGCCGAGCGTGCATTTGACGAGGAAGGTGTCGGCGAAGCTATCAAGGTGCGCGATCTTCTTGTTGTTCACGTCGGCGAACTCATAGACCGGCAGAAAGCGCTCTTCGGCGTCGAAGGCAAAGTGCCGAGCGTTATTGTTCGCGAAGTAGAAGGTGCGATCGCGGTTGCTGATAATGAAGAGCTGCAGGAAGCAGAGAAGCGTCTTGGTGTAGCCGTTGCCAGGGTCGTTCTTGTAGTCGACAATCTGCTCCATCGCGCGCCGGGGACTAATCCCGAGCGTCTTTAGCTCGATCTGCACGACGGGGACGCCATTGATCAGGAGCAGGACGTCGTAGCGGTGATGGCTGTAGTCTGTGTTGATGCGTAGCTGGTTGACCACCTCGAACGAGTTCTTACACCAGTCCCTGATATTGACGAGCGTGTAGTTCAGCGGCGTGCCGTCATCTCGGGTGAAGCTGTTACGCTCGCGTAGTCTGCTGGCGGCGGTGAATACGTCCGGCGTGACGATATCGTCGAGCAGGCGGGCGAACTCGGAGTCAGTAAGGCGGACTCTGTTCAACTCTTCAAATTTTGCGCGGAAATTCCGCTCCAGCATGGCGCGGTCGCGAATGTCTGGACGATGTT
>NZ_JBFWPA010000024.1:0-75352 GCF_050250235.1 Pseudorhodoplanes sp. | reverse complement strand
CCGGTGCTGACAGGAAGACCGGGATCTTGAGGTGCGACCGATGTGCCGTGACCTGCTCGCGAGTCCAGCGAATGCCATGTCCGGTCACCAGGCCGTTGCGGTTGAGAATGCCGGCGATCAAATCATCGCTGGCGATCAGCACCAGTTGTCGGATGGCCGCAATGATGTCGGCTGAGGTGCTGTTGCGCTGCCCGCGCCGCCGCTTAGGCAAGCGCAGTTCGGTATGGACACCGCCGATCCAGTGGATCAGCAGGACGATCTCGGAAGCTTCATCGTCGATATCGGCGACCACCTCGCGAATGACGGTGCGCACGATGCGCTTCTTGAGCCTGGCATCCGTCGCCGGGGATGACCAGACAGTTCGCAGGTTCGTGGCCAGCGCCGCAATGTCCGCCGTCAGCGCAGGCGATGGCCTCGGCGTCGCGGCATCATGTGCGGCAATCTTGCCCTCGATCTCGCCGACTTGCGCGAGGGCACGTTTCCATCGCAGCTCCAGTTCCGCAGCGACCAGCCGGTTCTCGGGATCGGCGGCATCGTATTGCCGGAAAGCCTGGTCGGCAGCGAAACGGGTAGCTTCCAGATCGCGGTCGAGGGCGCCCCGGACCTGATCGCAGTGAGCGGCCGCCTGCGCCTCGGCCTCGGCGGCGGCTGCGACCGCGCCAGGCTCGACGACCCGCAAAAGGGCTTCTCCAATAGCGTCATCAACGCGCAGCCCGCCGAAGGCGATGCAGCGCGGCTCACCATTGTCGAGCAGACCCCGCCAGCAAGAATAGCGCGGAATGGTGTGGCTGGTACCTGTGTATCGAACCGTGAGCTTGCGGCCACAGCGCCGGCACCGGACAAGCCCGGCGAGCAGCGCATCGCCATGCTTGGGCGCTCCGTGATCCGGGCCCGCGGGCACGTTATCGCTCACCATCTTGCGGATCGCCTCCGCCCGCTCCCAACTGACATAGCCTTCATGGCTGCCCGGAATCAGCGCCAGCCATTCCTCGCGCGCCTTGCGTCGAATGCCCGGCCGAACGGCCGACGCTCCAAATCCCGGCGCAACACGAGTCCTACCATAAGCATAAGCGCCGCCGTAGATCGGGTTCTCAATCATCCGGTGGATGGTGGCGTAGCTTGGCCTGCGCCAGATGACGTCACCGTTGTTGCGCCTGGCGGGCAAATCCAGCCCATGTTCAAGGAACCACATCAGGGCCTGCCGAGCGCTGCCGAGTTCCGCCACCTTGTCGAACACCAGGGTGACGGCTTCCTGCACGCGGCGATCGGGATCCTCATCGAGCCGGTCCCCGACCTTCACGAAGCCGACAGGGGCCGCAACCACGAGTTCGCCGCGCCGGGCCTTCTCATACCGGGCAGACAGCGAGCGCTGGCGCAGAAGATCGAGCTCATACTCATTGAGGCTTCCCTTCAGCCCCAGCAGCAGCCGATCGTTGCCTTGCCGCGGCGCGTAGACCGTCTCCTGGTCAATCAGCACGGTGTCGACGACGCGACACATCTCGATGAGTTGTTGCCAGTCGCGGCTGTTGCGGGCAAACCGCGACACTTCCCGCGCCGCGACGGCACCGACCTTGCCGAGGCAGACCTCGGCGACCATTCGGTCGAAACCGGCGCGTGCGACGCCGCCGGCGGCAGAACGGCCGAGATCGTCATCGACGGTCTCGACCCGAGACCAGCCAAGTGCTGTCAGGCGATCTCGCATCGCATATTGAAGTGCGCTGCTCTCCCTGTTGTGCAAGACCTGATGGGCCGACGACTGCCGCACATATAGGATCGCCTTGCGCTCCAGATGGTGCGGGCCGATCTTCTCATGCATCATGATCCGAGCCCTCCCGCTGTACGGACTGATCGCCGTCGACGCGGTCCAGGATCAGGCGCACCATCAGCCTGGTCAGCAGTCGGCGCGTCTCTTCCGGCAGCGCCTGCCATGGCGGGATCTGCACGGTCTGCGGAGCAGAGTTGAAGAACAGATCGGACTGGTGTGTCGTGGGCTGGCGCGGCATGGACATCTCCCCGATTCGGGCCGTGAGCGTCCGATGCTGCGTCTATCCCGCTCGATTGCGATGGCTCGCGTGTGTCATGAAGAAGCGCAGCCAGGGCACCAAGCACGGCAAGGTCGACGTGCGGAGCAGCCCAAATGCGCCAACTCGCACTGAGCATCCGATCGAACATCCACGCCGGGACCTCAAGCCATCGATCCGACGCCTGTCCGGAAACGCTGCAACGGAAGACCGCCGCGTCACCCTTCTCGATCACTTCATGGTTGTGGACCTGCCGCCCGGTCCAGGGATGCCAAGGATAAAGGAGTTCACGCTCAACACCGGTCCTGTGGGCGTTCCGTTGTCGAGTTGTACAACAGCTCACGGCCGCACTCGGCCTTGGGCGGGCAAACGCCGGAGGAAGTCCACCGGGGCTTCCACGGCATCAGACTGGCGGCTTAACGTCGTGAAGAAACAAGCTTAGCAACGCCGCCAATCTGTCCGGGGAATGGGGACCAGCTCAGATTATAGGCTTTACTATATGCTCGACTGGCTTTGCACACTGATAGCGGAAACGGCGCCAGGCGGCTGGACCGCTCGCGGGCGGCCGGATCGCGGCTCCTCCCGGCTATGTCGAGCTGTTTGGTTGTCTCGTACACGAGCACGCGTACGGCACCGTGATGGCGCTCAGGTTTCGGATCACGTCAAGGTGGTGGGTAATCAACGCCGTGGTGCTGCCGCGGCTGCCTTGCAGGCGGATATCGGCGTAGGAGCAGGCCGCTTGTTGGTCGCCGCGCCTGACAGGCCGACGCCCTGCATGGCCGCCGTGCGCGCGCGGGATCGTTAGACTGAGCCAACCACCGTCGACGTAAGCCTTCCAGATATCTGCAAAAGCGGGCGGCGTGCGCACGCGCCTCTACTCGAACGCGCGACCCTCGGCGTCCATCGCGGCTGTGTGCGGCGATATCCGGTCGCGCGCGAATTCGGCGCCGCTTCGCAAAATGTCGCGCGTCAGCGGGCACATCGAGATCAACAAAATTGGCTTGGATTAAGACGCCGCTAAGCCCGGTCACATTTTTCAGCGTGTCAAGGTTATCCGAAATTGGCGAGTCGTAGGTTATTCCGGCAAAACCTTACGATGTTCTTTTCAGTGAGGCCGCGCCGTTCAGGGCGTAGGTGGCTGATGCGAATTTGTGCGTCGGCGGCTCGCGGGCGCAGGGTCTTCATTCGTCGTCTGCAATCAAAGGGGACGCTTCCAATGAGGCGATGGATTCTACACGCTGAGATACTTAGTTAACATGGTCATATCAGCGCGGAGCTCTCTCCCAATGCCTTCGAGCGCGATTTTCCCCTTGACCAAAACGATACAGCGATCCGCCAATCGGCAAACGGAGCGGTAGTCCTTATCGACGACAATGCTGGCAATCCCGTGCTGGCGGATGTCGCGCAGAATTGACCAGATCTCCTTTGCAACGAGCGGCGCAAGTCCTTCAGTAGCCTCGTCGAGAATAAGGAGATCAGGATTGGTCATTAGCGCACGTCCGATCGTCAGCATCTGCTGCTCTCCGCCGGACAGTTGAGTGCCGCCGTGGTCAAGTCTCTCTCTCAGGGGGGGGAAAGTCTTGAGCACGCGCTCGAAGGTCCAGTCACGGCTCCCGTTGAAGCCGCGTCGCGCGGCCATGACGAGATTTTCCCGAACCGTAAGATTGCCGAAAATTCCGCGCCCTTCGGGAACGTAAGCAATTCCGGCGCGTGCGATCGCGTCAGGAGTACTTTTCATCATGTCTATGCCGCGCACGCGCACGGCACCTGATCTTTGCCGCACAATCGACAAGATAGACCGCAGCAGGGTGCTCTTGCCCATGCCATTTCGTCCCATGAGACCGATGCATTCTCCCGGACCGACGGAAAAAGTGATCCCGTGAAGAATGTGACTTTCGCCATAGAAGGCGTGGAGATCCCGTGCCTCTATCAAAGGAGAGTCATGCATGGTCATCCGTGCCAAGGTAGGCGCTATGTACCGCTGCGCTGTTGCGAATGTCGCTCGGCGTCCCGCTTTCGAGCAGTTGGCCGTTCACCAACACTGTAACGCGGTCTGCGAGCTGGAAAACCGCGTCCATATCGTGCTCGACCAGCAGAATGCCGTGATCGCGCGCAAGGCTCTTGAGGAGTTCGACCATCAGCCCCGATTCATCGGCACCCATGCCGGCGAACGGCTCGTCCAGCAACAGCAGCGACGGCGCAGTCGCCAGGCACATGGCGATTTCAAGCTGCCGCTGCTCGCCATGACTGAGCTTTGATGCAATTCTGTTGGCGCAATGGCTCAAGCCGACCGCTGAGAGTGCGGCCCTGGCGCCTTCGTTCAGATGCTCGTAGCGGGATGCATCTCGGACGAAGCGCATTGAAGTCGGAAGGCGGGATTGCGCCGCGAGGCGGGCATTCTCGAAAACGGTGAACGGCAGGAATATATTTGTCTTTTGATAGGTGCGTCCGATGCCGGCCTGTGAAACCTGAGAAGCAGAACAATTGGTTGTCTCTCGATCATTAATATAAATGCCGCCGCTCGTTGGCTTGAGTTCACCCGAGAGAAGGTTGATCAGGGTCGACTTGCCGGCGCCATTGGGACCGATGAAAGCGTGGATCTCGCGCGGCCGCACCTCGATCGAAATATCCGATACGGCGGCGAGCCCGCCAAAGCGCTTGCAAAGCCTCTGCGTCCTGAGTTGCACCGGGCTCATGTCGCGGAGGTCCGTTCTCGTGTCGACGCCGCGGTCTTCGTCAGGGTGCGTTCGCGGGTGGAAAAAAGGGCTGTAAAGCCGCCCGCCAGGCCGTGCGGCAGCTTGATAACCGCCAGAATAATGATGCCGCCCATCAGCAGCAGCCAATGCTTCGTCAGCTCGGAGAGGAACTCCTGGAGCAGGACGAGCGAGAACGTGCCCAGGATGGCGCCGGGCAGCGTGCCCATACCGCCGAGGATCACCATCATTAGCACCTGTGCTGACTGGTGCCAGCCGAGAAAGGAAGGGTTCACAAAGCCGAACTGCGCCGCCGAAAGATAGCCCGACAGCCCGGCGAAAGCGCCGGCAATGACGAAGCTGACAAGCTTGTAGCGAAAGGTCGCGTAGCCCAGGGAAAGCATCCGCCGCTCGTTCGTCCGGATCCCGAGCAGCGTGCGGCCAAACAGCGAATGCAGCATGACGCGCAGCGCGCCGTAGCAGAGCGCCATGGCGACGAGCGCCATGATATAGAAGTTGAAGGTCTTTTCGAGGTTGAGGAGATCGAAGCCGAAAAGCCGCAGCTCGGGTTTGGCGTAGATATAAACGCCGTCGGAGCCGCCCGAGAACTTCCCGTCGTGGAAAATGTAATAGACCATCTGCGCGAATGCGAGCGTGACCATTATGAAATAAACGCCGCTGGTGCGTAGGACGAATGTCCCGATGATCAGCGCGGCGGCGCCCGCCGCTAGCATCGAGACCGGCAGCGTGAGCCAGAAGTTGGGGGGGTCGTATTGCGGCGAGCTGAAAACGAGAGCGTAAGCGCCAAGGCCGTAAAAGGTCGCGTGCCCGAGACTGACGAGACCGGTGAAGCCGACGAGCAAGTTCAGGCTCATGGCGAAGATTGAGAGAATCATGATCTTCGTCACTAGCTGGATGTAGAAGTCGCCGCCGAAGAACGGGAACATCAGGAGGCAGCCAAAAGCGATCAACGCCAGCGCGTCTGGCGAACGGACGAATTTCTGTACCATCATCAAACCGCTTTCCCAAAAAGCCCCTCGCGCCGCCACAAGAGGACGACGGCCATGAGCAGATAGACGATCATCCCGGCGGCCTGCGGAAGAAGCACCTGGCCGAACGTGTCCGCGAGACCGACCAGCAGCGCGGCAGCCATGGTGCCTTTCACCGAGCCGATGCCGCCGATCACGACGACGACGAACGACGTGATCAGAACGGAATCGCCCATGCCCGGGGATATGGAGGATACTGGCGCCGCGATCATGCCCGCGAAAGCTGCCAAGCCGACGCCAAGGGAGAAGACGCCGCTGTAGACCAGCCTTATGTCGATGCCGAGACTTCGGACCATCTCTCGATTATAGGCGCCAGCGCGAATGGTCATGCCCAGGCGCGTATGCTGTATCAGCAGATACATGCCGGCGGCTATTGCGAGGCACACGACCGAGAGGAACAGACGATAGACTGGATAGCTCAACGTGTCCGTAAGCTGGATCGAGGAACTGAGCAGCGCCGGGATGGCGATGCTGTGAACGTCATTGCCTATGACGATGCTCCGGAGTTCCTCGAATATCAGGATCAGTCCGTAAGTGAGTAGAACCTGATAAAGGTGATCGCGATCGTAAAGATAGGAAAAGAACAGCCGTTCCAGCAAGGAGCCCAAGAGAAGTGCCACGGGCATGCCCGCCAAAATGGCTAGCAACAGGCTGCCGCTCAGGGAGGTCAGCGCGTATGCGAGATAGGCGCCGATCATGTAGAAGCTGCCATGGGCAAGGTTGATGATGCCCATGATGCCGAAGATTAGTGTCAGGCCGCTGGCGACGAGAAACAGCAACAGACCATACTGAACGCCGTTCAGTACTTGAATGAGAAATATTGTGGGATCCATCGCGTTTCGGGCCGCGCCAGCGTGCCGGCTGTGGTGATAATGGCGATGAGTCCTATCCCTTCCCGTGGGGCGGATTAGGACTGCGATACTCAGGCCAGCTTGCAGCCGCGGCCCGGATCCATCAGGGCCTTGGCGGCGACACCGACGACGATGTTCTTGCCGTTCTTGACTTCACGCAGGTAGATATTCTGTACGGGATTGTGGTTCTTGCCGATGGTAAAGGGGCCGCGCGGGCTATCGATTGTCGCCTGTTCAATGCCCTTCACCAGTTCGCCGCGCGCGCCGACGTCGCCCTTTACGGCATCGAGGCCAGCGGCCAACATCTGCGCCGCATCATAACCTTGAACGGCATACACATCAGCCTCGCCCTTGCCGCGAGCTTCGAAGGCTGAACGGAAGGCGTTGTCCTTGGGCGTGTTGAGGCCATCGCCGTAGTGCAGGGTGGTGAATAGCCCTTCGGCCGCTTGGCCCTGAGCCTTGAGCGTGCCGTCGGTCAGGAAACCGGTGCTGTATAGTGGTATCGACTTGCGCAGCCCCGCGGCATGGTAGTCCTTGACGAACTTCACCGCACCACCACCGGCGAAGAACACGAACACCGCGTCGGGCTTGATGTCGGCGATTTTGGTGAGCAGGGCCTGGAATTCGGTGTTTGGGAACGGCAGGTACAGTTCTTCGACGACTTTGCCGCCAGCCTTTTCGTAGCCTTCCTTGAAGCCGCCCAGGATTTCTTCGCCGCCAGCATATTTCCAGGTCAGTGTGACGGCGCGCTTGTGGCCGCGCTCAGTCATCACGGTCCCCATCGGGTAACCGGGCTGCCAGTTCGAGAACGAACTGCGGAAAATGCCCGATCCGCAGAGCGGTCCGGTCGCGGCGTTCACGCCCGCATTCGGAATGATCAGCAGAGAATTCGTATCGCGCGCCACTTTCGAAACGCCGAGTTGAACGCCTGAGTGGACGGTGCCGACGATCACATCGACCTTGTCACGGGTTACAAGCTTGTTGGTATTGTCTGCCGCCTTGCCCGGATCGGATTCGTCGTCGACGGCGACGTAGTCGACCGGCCTGCCGCCGAGCTTGCCGCCGCGTTCGTCGACCCGAAGCTTAAATGCCTCAGTGATATTGTGGCCTAAAGCGGCATAGGTTCCGGAGTAAGGCAGTAGGAAGCCTACCTTGACCGACACGGTTTGGCCGATAGCGAAGCGGACGGGCGTAAAGCCCGCGGCGGCGGCAAGTCCCGCAGCGCCTCTAAGGGCGGCGCGGCGGTTTATGCTGTTGCGCCCATTGCGATTTGTCGGCGTCATCTCGTCCTCCCAATATGGATTCTAGGCCGGGTATCTATCACGCTTTACAGCGCTGTAAAAGAAATTTTACATAAGCATAAAAACCGTCGGCCTTGCTGCCCGGTGCTGGCGCGGCGGACGCCTCGCGGGTTCCTCGGCGTGACGGTCGGTAGGGTTGCGGTTTGTGGTGTTGTCTGCTGCACATCGTTACATTGCGCGGGCCTTATTGCAGTATGCGTGCTTGCCGGTGCCGCGCTAACGCATTGGATGAGGCAGCGCGTCCCTTTGCCGCCTGAGTTTGCGACTTGACGAGGCTGATGACCTGCTCGATAATTTACAATTATGTAAAAACTGCCTTCAATAACGGAGACGAGGGTGAATATGTCCATGGGCATGGCGCAGATGCGCGAGCCGCAATCGGCTCTGAGCACGAATATCGTCGACTATCTTTTGGAGGGTTCGGCTGCGCCGGAGCATGCGTCGCGACCCTATATCGTTGCACCGGACCGCACGTGGAGCTTCGCGGCTCTCGACGAACGCGTCAGCCGTATCGGCAATCTGCTCAATTCGCTCGACGTGAAGCCTGGCGAGCGCGTGCTGTTTAGCGCGATGGACGGCATCGATTTTCCCGCGGTGATGCTCGGCATCATGAAAATCGGTGCGGTAGCCCTGCCGATCAATACCTACCTGAAGTCGCATGACTATCACTACTTCATCAGCGACAACGACGCTCAGGTGCTGATCGTCGATCACAGTCTAATGCCCATCATTAAGGAGATCTGCGCGGCGATGCCGCGGTTGCGGCACATCATCACGCTGCGCGCGCCGGTCGCCGGCTATCCGCTGCTCGACGATCTGATCGCCGCACAGAGCGCGCAATGCGCGAGCTATCCGACCGATCCTGATGCGATGGCCTTCTGGCTTTACAGCTCCGGCAGTACCGGCATGCCGAAGGGCGTGGTGCACACTGGTAACCACATGTTCTGGGCGACCGAACTCTTCGGACTCGGGGCGCTCGGGATTACCAAGGACGACGTCATTCTATCGCCGCCGAAGATGTATTTCGCCTTTGGCCTTGGCAACCAGGTTTATTTCCCGATCCGTAGCGGCGCGCAGGCTCTGGTCAGTCCCGACGCGATCACGCCGCAGCGGGTTTGGGAATTATGGCTGAAGCACAGGCCGACCGCGGTTTTCGGCGTTCCGACCTTGTTCGCCGGAATGTTGCGCTATGCCGAGGACCATATCGGTCAAGAGCGCGTGCGCGAGGCGTCCGTGCGGCTACGGCTGTGCATCAGCGGCGGCGAGATCCTGCCGCCGAGCTTGATGCAGCGTTGGCGCGATTATGTCGGCGTCGACATTCTCGACGGCTTCGGCACTACCGAGATGACGCACATGTTCCTCATCAACCGTCCCGGCCAGCCGGTGCCGGGCAGTTGCGGACGGCTGGTCGCCGGCTACAGCGCCGAGATAGTGGATGATGAAGGCCGGCCGGTGCCGAAAGGCGAGATTGGTAATCTGCGCATGTTCGGCCCATCGGCGGCGCGTGAATACTGGAACAAGCCGGAGCGCACCGCACTGACGATGGCCAAAGGCGGCGTGCTCACCGGCGACAAGGTCTTCGAAGACGAGGACGGCAACTTCTTCATGGTCGGCCGCGCCGACGACATGCTGCGCGTCGGCGGCATCTGGGTGTCGCCTGCGGAAATCGAGGGCGTCATCGCGCAGCACGCTAACGTGATGGAATGCGCGGTGGTCGGCACGCCCGACGAAGAGAACATGATCAAGCCGAAAGCCTTCGTAGTGCCGCGCGCGCCCGTCGCCGACGACGCGGCTTTCGTGGCCGATCTGCGCGCCTTCGTGCGCGAGCGTCTGGCGCATGTGAAGTGCCCGCGCTGGTTCGCGGTCCTCGGGGAACTGCCCAAGACCAGCACCGGCAAGATCCAGCGTTTTCGCCTGCGTGCGGGCGAAGGCGGCACCGCGCCGGTCTGAGTTTTTTACGATAATATAAAAACTGTTGACCGAGCCGGTGGCCCGGTTCTAAACAGGGATCGCCGGAAAGAGGCGTCACTCCGATGCGCATGGAGCGTTCAGGTCACAGCTATTCGCCGTACCGGCTCAAGCCGGATCGTGCGCTCGCCCGCAAATTCATGGCCGGGCTCGGCATCGATGCCGATCCCGAGCGGGTGCCGCCGACCTACATGATCTTCCTGCGCGGCGAGACGCTCGGCGTTAATCTATTCGTCGATCTCGACATACCGCGCCAGAAGGCGCTGCACGGCGGCCAGCGTTACGAATGGTTCGAGCCGATCGGCTGGGACGACGAGCTCGCCGTGCATGTCAAGGTCGATAAGATCGTCGAGAAGCAGGGCAAGCGCGGGCCGGTCTGGTTCGCCGACGTCACCTTCGATTATCGCCGCGTGAGCGACGACAAGCTCGTGCTGCGCGAACTCACGCGGTTGGTGAAGCAGTCATGAGCGCGATGAAGCCCGGCGACGTTCTGTTCGAAGTCACGCTGCCGCCCGCAGGCCGGGCGCGGCTGGCCGCCTTCTCCGAGGGCACGCAGGATCCGAACCCGATTCATGTCGACGAGGCTTTCGCCAAAGGCGCGGGATTCCCGACCGTGCTGCAGCAGGGGCCGATGACCACCGCGCAGTTCGCGCGCCTGCTCGATGAGTACGCCGGCGCGGGACGGACGCGGGTTCTCGACGTACTCTTCACCGCGCCGGTGTTTCCGGACGACTCTCTCGTGCTCAAGGCCGAGGTCGTCGAAGTTGGCGACATCGTCCGTTGTGCGCTCACGGCCAACAAGGCCGACGGTGCGCAGACCGCCAAAGGCACGGCCGAGTTCGCGCGCTAACATGGCCAATGCTCCCGCGCTTATTCCCTTGGTCGCCGGCGGCATGGTCGGTCCCTTCGGCCGGTTCACCGAGCAGTCGCTGGTGGAGATCGCGCGGCCGGTGCTGGAGGGCACCTTGAAAGATACCGGCATCGCCGCCACCGACGTGCAGGCGGCCTTCGTCGGCAATGCCTTCGGTGGCGCCATCGTCGATCAGGAATCGATCATGGCGCAGGCGCTGCTGGCGCCGGCCGGCATTCGCGGCGTGCCGATGCAGACGGTCAAGAACGCCTGTTCGAGCGGATCGAGCGCGGTGCATCTGGCGTGGAGCGCGATCGCCTACGGCCAATACGACTGCGTGCTGGTGCTCGGCGCCGAGCGTCTCACCCATGCAGACAAGCGCCGCTCATTCGCCGCGCTGGCGACTGCAACCGACCACAAAAGCGTCGACGAGAACCGTTCGGTGTTCATGGACGTGAATGCCGCGCGCGCCAACCGCTACATGGAGCGCTACGGCGCGACGCAACGCCACTTCGCCCAAGTCGCGGCCAAGAACCGCGCCCACGCGGTGATGAACGAGCGCGCCAGCTTGCGCACGCCGATCACGGTGGATGAGGTCCTGAATGATCGAGTCATCGTGCCACCGCTGACGCGCGCGATGTGCGGCGGCGTGGTCGACGGGGCGGCCTGCGTGGTGCTCGTGTCACCCGCCTTCGCACGCAAGCGCGGGCTGTCGCACACGAGCCGCGTCGTTGCCTCGGGTCTTGTTTCCGGGTTGCCGGAAGGCGATGAGAGCGGCAACGCCACGGCGCGTGCGGGCCATGCGGCTTATGCGCAGGGTGGCATCGATCCGAAGGACATCGCGGTCGCAGAGGTGCACGACGCCAGCGCGCCGCAGGAACTGTTCGATATCGAGGATCTGATGCTGTGCGACCGCGGCGAGGCGATCCGCCTGCTGGAAGACGGCGATATCACGCTCGGCGGCCGCATGCCGGTGAATGTGAGCGGTGGGCTGACCAGCCGCGGCCATCCGGTCGGGGCCACCGGCGTCGCGCAGATTGTAGAGGTTCACGAGCAACTCATGGGGCGCGCGGGCGCGCGCCAGGCCGGCGCGCCGAAAGTCGGGCTCGCGCAGATGGCTGGCGGCCTGCTCGGCCAGGATTCGGCTGTGGCGACGGCTCATATCTTGACGGTGTAGGACATTGCTTACGAGATCCCGCGCAGCTACGACCTGTTCATCAACAACGAATGGCATCGTTCGTCGTCGCACGACGTGATCGAATCGCGCAGTCCGCTCACCGGCGAAGTGCTGTGCACGGTGCCGGATGCGAGCGCGCGAGACGTGGTCGAAGCGGTGTTCGCCGCCAAGGCGGCGTGGTCGGCCTGGTACCGTATGGTGCGCGCAAGCGCGCGGAGGCGATCCTCGCGCTCGCCGACCGCTTGATGGCGGAGATCGACCGTTTCGCCTGGCTGGAAACCGCCAACACAGGCAAGCCTTGGCGCGAGAGCTATGCCAACGTCGCCACCGCCGCCGACCGTTTGCGTTACTACGCCAGCGTCGCGCGCGCGCACTCGAAGGCCGCGCATTGCTGGACGGCGGCAATATCCTGAGCTACGATCTCCGTGAGCCCTTGGGCATCATCGGCGCCTGGAACTTCTCGCTCAACATGTTCCTCGGCAAGATCGCGCCGATTGCCATCTGCAATGCCGTCATCTACAAGCCGGCCGATACGACGCCGATCACGACGCTGGAGATCGCCAAGCTGATCGCCGCTGCCGCCCGGTGTCGTCAACGTGCTCACCGGCCGCGGATCGACCACGGGCGAGGCGATCGTCTCGCATCCCGACATCGTGAAGATTTCGTTGACCGGATCGGTGGCGACCGGCCGCGCCGCCATGTCCGCTGCGGCGCCTTCGGGCAAGCAACTGACGCTCGAGGTCGGTGGCAAGAATGCAGCTCGTGTTCCCGGACGCCGATCTCGACCGCGCGGCGCAGGGAATTCTACTCGGCGCCTTCATGAACCAGGGGCAGGTCTGCACCTCCGGCTCGCGCGTCTACGCCCATCATCAGATCGGCGACGAACTTATGCGGCGCAACTCGAACTGATCCCGCGCCTGCGCATCGGTGATCCGGTCGACAAGGACACGCGCGTCGGCACGCTGCGCATCGCGCGCATATTGAGCGCGTGCTGCATTACATCGACATCGGCAAGGCCGAAGGCGCTCGGCTCGTCACCGGTGGCGGCCGCGCCAAGGTCGACAAATATCCCGACGGCCTGCTCCTGCAGCCGACGATCTTCGACGACGTCGTCTCCGACATGGTGGTGGCGACGCAGGAGATCTTCGGGCCGGTCATGACCTTCCAGCGCATCATGTCGCTGATTGGCCGTGGCGAGGTGACCGGTCGGCTGCGGTCTCTTCCACGGCTGCGCCGCCGGCAATACAGCCATGACCGCGGTGATCGACGTCAACGACAGGCGCGCGGCGTAACGCGCCTGCGATAGAGCGGGATACATGAGGCCCGAAGGGCACGTCGCGGTCGTTGCCGGCGGCGCGTCGGGGATCGGCTTCGAAACAGCGGAAGCGCTCGCCAAGCAGGGCGCGAAGGGGACGATGTTCGATATCAATGCTGACACCTGCCGCACGGACGCAGCCTGGGTCGGCGCTATCGCCCTTGTCTGCGATGTCGAGTCTGTCGGCGAGGCACTTGCTGCAACCGTCGGTAGCTTCAATATTTTGCGGTTTGTTGCGGCAGAGATGGTCAGACCCGAAGCGGGCGCAGAAGGCGAGCGTGGGATCATCATCAACACAGCCTCTATCGCAGCCTGTGAAGGGCAAGTCGGCAAGTCCGCGTATGCGGCCCCGGCTTCCATATAAAAATTTTACGAAAAGTATTGACTCCAGGCTCGGGACGGGAAACTCTTGCACATAAGGCCCACTAGGCGCTGCCTTCGCAGGTTCGCGCCGCTTTCGAAGAATTCAATCGTCACAATGTCGGCAGCAGCCGCCGAGTTCGGCACATCGAGAATGAGGCCCCCCGCGCCACCTACTATCAACGATGGAACACTCGCCTTTCCATTATCGGGGTGGTAAGGATGCTCGCCCCGCACGGACGAGCGTGATGAAGTCGCCGAAAGCCACGCCAGCCGAAAAGCCTGCCAAGCCGAAAAAATCCGAACTGCGGCGCGAAGCCATCCTAAGGCACGCACTGGCGCTGTTCGACCTGCATGGTTTCGCCAATACGTCATTAGATGACATCGCGCGCGAAACCGGCATCAAGCGTGAGGCGATCTACTATTATTTCAAGGATCGCGCCGAGATCCTGCTTTGCATCATCCGGCCGCAGACCCGTTCGTTGGTCGACGGGCTCGAGGCGGTTGTCAAATCCGACGCCGACAGCACGACCAAGCTGTATGAGGCCATGCGTAACCACCTGCAGCGGTTCGATCGCCACTGCCTCGAAATGACCATCAGCTTGCGCGACGTCTATCTGGACGATGCCAAGGAGGTGCGGCGCGAGATGGACAAGATCTGGCGCCAGTATGAACGCATGTGGACGCAAATCGTCGCGGAGGGACGGGCATCGGGCGCATTCTCGGAGGTCGGCGATCCAAAGATGGTCGCTTTCGCGATCCTCGGCATGTGCAACTGGCTCGCCCGCTGGTACGACCCGCGCAAGTCTGTCTCGGTCGACGAACTGATCGAGACTTACTTCTCCATGCTAGCTTATGGCCTGGTCAACAAGGGCAGCGTCAAGGCGGAAGTTGCGCCAGCGCTTACAGGCAAACGCGGCAAATCGGACGAGCGGCTGCTGACGCTCGTCAGCCGGCGGGCCAGCAGCACACCGCGCTGATTGGCCAACGCGATCGGCTTACAGGCCGCGCCATGTCGCATATCCGTATTTTACGATGAGGTAAAAAATTGGACGTGACTTCGGCATTTCACACACCAGCGAGCCGGCGAGAAAGTCGGAATGGGCTTCCCCCGCATAGACGACGGATTCGAGCTGGGCGTCCGAAAGAAGGCCATCGGTGACGACAATTGCCGGCAGATGCGGGCGATAGGCCGGCACAGACGGCGCGACCGACGCCATCGCAGCCGACTGCACGAGCTTGGTCGGATGCGCAAGAGAACCGGGAATACGGATCGACTGAAGCGCGTATTCCACATAAAGCGCATCGGTGATTTTACGGCTTTCCGCAGGTGTCCGTGCGACCGGCTCGTAGGCGAGTTCGATCGCTTCGACCGCCGGCGCCGTTGCGGCAGGTGCGGACGCCCGTTGCGCGAGATAGGCTCGGACGGTTCGTGGCGCTGCCGGCCGGTTACGCCGGTGCGGAAACCTCGCCTGCGATCGGCAGACGTAGCGGCACGCGCGCGACGATCCAGCCGAGCAATGTGGCAACGTCAGGCGCCACGCCGGAGCCTTCGGGGAATACCGCTGGATCGGCGGCGGGCTGCCGATCGATCACGGTCAGCCGCGTTTCGGTTGTGGTCCCGTGCTTGGCATAGACGGCGCCGTCGATCGCGGCCGAGAACACGACCCGGCTGCGCTCCTGCAACTGCTCGAACGCATCCGTCCATGCCGGATTGTCAGGAGCAAAGCTCGCGCCGGTGATCGCCACCAGGCGACCGCCGTCGGGCAGCCGGGCCAGCGCCGACGCAACATGTCGCAAGGCCGCATCCGCCATGCGGCGGTCGACATGCGGAACGGAAGAGAATGGCGGGTTCATCAGAACGACACTCGGGACGACGCCGGGATCGAGATGATCGTTGATGTTCGCGGCGTCGAACCGTGTCGCCGGGATGCCGGAGAACAGTCGGTCGAGGATACCGGCGCGCGTGTCGGAAAGTTCGTTGAGAACGAGCGATGCGCCGGCGAGCTCCGCAAGGATTGCGAGCAGGCCGGTGCCGGCGGACGGCCCCAGCACGACGTCGGCCGGCGTGATCGCGGCCGCGACACTCGCCGCATATCCCAAAACGATCGGGGTGGAGAACTGCTGAAGCGCCTCGCTTTCCTCGGACCTCCGCGTATGGGTCGGAAGAAGCGTCGCGACCTTCGCGAGCATCGGCAGCATTGCCGCCGGCCACGCTGCCTTCACGCGCATGGCGGGGCCGAATTTGCGCAGCAACAGGACGGTCGCCGCCTCGCAGGCGTCGTAAGCCGCCTTCCAGCTCCACGCGCCCTCGGTGTCGGATGCGCCGAACGCACTTTCCATCGCGGAGCGGAGCATCGCGGCGTCGATGCGCTGCCCGCCTTCGAGATAAGGAAGGAGAAGCCGTGCGGCCTCGGTGATGGCGGGAGCCGGATCGACGGCGACGCGGAGAGGCGGTGCGGCGACCGCGGAGGTCAAGGGATGCAACATGAGGGAGCCTCGGGAGAGCCAGGACGGATCGGCCGCCCGGACGCTCTCTCGACCCGCGTCGGCTCAAACCCGTCCCGGCCCGCCTCTCCCTCTGGCCCACAGAAGAATGAAGCGCCCGGCGCGGATGCGCCGGACCCTTCGAATGCAAGTGTCTGTCCTGATGCGGATTAGCCCAGATCAATCAAGCGATAAGAATGCTTCTTCACGCTCGTGATGCGGTAGAGTCGGCTGTCGAGCGTGCAGCCATCGCGGAAGGACAGGGGTTGATCGAGCACGATGGTCTGACCGGGCCGCGGCGACGGTTTGCGCGATAGCGCGCGTCGTGCGGCTGCGTTTTCCCGGCAACGGACGCGCCAGGCTTGCGCATAGGGATATCCCGTCGGCGTGAACTGATCCAGGATTGCCTCCGGGCAATTGGATTCGTTCGGTCCCAAGGTTTCGTCCATGTCCTTGTAGCCGAAGATGTAACCCTCGCGGTCGCGAGGGTTGTAGCGGACGAGACAGACGGCGGCGAAGACGCTGCGGTCGTTCTTTTCGTGCCGGACGTGCTCGATAGCCGCGTAATATACGCGCATGCCGACAAGCGCGGATCGCAATACTTTGGACGTCAGTTCCGACCGCGAGAACGTGAACTGCGCGTTAAGATATTGGCGCGGGCCGGAATGGCCTCTGAGCGATTGCATGCAAAGCCAACCCATGACGGGCCTCCCTCGGACGTTTGTGAAATGCGAAAAGCCCGACGCTTGGCCGGGCTCGTGGTGACGGCGGGTGAACGGGAGCGTGCAGCTTCACGCCGCGGACGTTCCGGTGACGCCGTGCATCGCGCGTGACGCCGTGCATCGCGCGTGACGGCACATAGCGATACCACGGGCGAGCAACGCGCGTGGTTTACCCTCGGCTCACGGGGTGATCTCCTCGATGAACTCTTCAAGCAGATCGTTCGTGGACTTACCCATGAACTTGTCGGCCGAGATCAGGACGGCGGCACCGCCAAAGCCGTCCGGGCGCATGCGCGAGCAGGTGTAGGACGACACTGCCGTGACACAAGCCAGGGTCGACGACGTTTCACGATGCTCTGTATGTTGAGCTCCCAGGACGTCGTGCTGAGATCGAGGCCGAGATGCGACGGCAGCGGTCCGATCGCTTGCTGGTCGGGCAGGTGCTCTTTGACAAAGCTGTTGGCGCTGCTGTCGCCAGCATGCTCGCTCGGATGCGGCGAGTGCGGCCTCGAGTGCCGCGCGCTCGATATAGAGCATGTCGGCCGGTCCCTGCTCGGAGAACAAATGCCAGCTATCGCCGTCGCGTTCGGCGTCGAAGATGTGGGAGAGAAGCAGAAGTTCCAGCGGCGTCATGTCTGCATCGGATTTCGTCTGCTGGATCACGGTCGGAGTGTAGTAGTCGGCCATCGGAGTTCTCCTGAAATGGAAAGAGCCCGGCGCTCCTGGGTCGGAGGGCCGGGCTGCAAGGGGTGGAGAGGATGAATGCGGGTCAGAGCCGCCAAGTCGCGACGACCTTCTGCGCCTGTCGGTGATAGTCGAGCATCTGGCGGTCGAGCTGTTTGCGCGCCGCCCGATGCTCGGGATCGCAGCGAGCTCGCCATGTGAGATTGCGGGAGGCCGAGTGGACGACGGCACGCCAGCCGTCATGCACGGTGATATTAAGCCGCAGATAGGTGCCGTACATCAGGCGGCCTCCGTCGTCGTCGGCCTTCCCGGCGACGGTTCGACCTCGTGCTCGATGCGCCGGGTGCGCCCCATCCACGGTTCGGGCCGAATGGCTTTCACCCAGTCGGCGAAGCTCGGGATGAACCCGAGATCCTCGATGACATGCCGCCCGCCGATCCACCGAGTCGGTATCACGCGTCCTGACGACAACATGACAATCGGGCCGAAGATCGTCTCGGCCATGAAGATGCCTTCGGCATGATGCCGAAGCGCGCGATGTCGGAAATCAGCGGTGATCTGCTTGCTGGCATCGAACCAGCTATGGATATTCAGGTAGTCTTCGACCGTGCCGCCCCACTTACGCACGGAGGACATCGAATGCTGATAAGGATGCGCCATTGCCGCCATGACGCGCAACGATCAGCAGGCGCGGCGACTGGCGAGTGTTCCGGGTATTGGAACGATCAACGCCACCGCGCCCTTGGCGGCACTCGGCGACGGCAGCGCGTTTACCAAAGGCCGAGATTTTGCAGCATGGCTGGGACTGACCCCGCGCCAGCACTCCACTGGTGGCAAGACCAAGATGCTCGGAAGCAGTAAACGTGGAAATCGCTAACTTCGAAAGCGTCTGATCCATGGCGCCCGGGCGGCCATACCGCATCTCGCGGCCAAGCCGACAAGGATCGGGCAATGGCTTCAGCAGTTGTTGAGCCGATCCCATCCAAACATCGTGGTGGTCGCACTCGCGTCGAAGCTGGCCCGAATTGCTTGGGCTGTACTACGCCATGAAACCCAGTTCGAGCAGGAGATCGTGGCGATGGCCTGAGTTCAATCGATAGCGGCAATTGCCGCTTTGTACGTCTGCGAGGTGAAAACAGATGGCACAACGGTCAACCGGCGGCTCGGTATCCTGGTTCTAAATGCGGTGTTCAACACCGAGGCTTTTATGAGGACCCGGGCCGCGCGGATATCCATCTTGGCCAGGGCCTGACCCTGAGACCGGATACGTTGATGCAGACCACGCTGCCTTCAGATCACCCTTGCAGTCGGAGCGGGCCATACGTTTTTAGAATGTCCCGCTCCGCCTTCAGCTTGATCACTTCGCGCTTGAGCCGCGCGATCTCCAGCTGTTCCGGCTTCATCTTGCCCTGACCCGGAAACGCACAGTCCGGATCGTCGGCGAGCTTCTTTACCAGTCGCGCAGCTGCGACGTATGAACGCCGAGGTCCTCGGAAGCTTGAAGATAGGACACGCCCCGATCCTTGATCAGGCGCACCGCCTCAAGCTTGAACTCTCGCGTAAACTTCCGTCTCTCCATGACCACCCTCCGGTCCCATTAAGACACCTAACTCGGTGTCTTCGAAACCGGGTGCAGGCCAAGGACGATCACCCTCAATTAACACGAGCGGTTCGAAGGCTCCGAATACACCCAGCATGTGTTCTGAGGAGACGGCAGACTCTTCGTCGTAAGCCTTGATCCTTCGATCGAGGGCCGCACATTCATCGAGCAAATCTTCTAAGAGTTGACGGGTACGGATACTGACTTCCAAGGTAACTAAAGCGGTTTTGTCCAGTCGGCGCATCAGGACACCACGCCCCTTCGGAAGCGTGATCCCTCGCTCGAGCAAGACAGCCCGGAACTGATTGATGAGGCTGGTGCGGGCGAGCACCAAGCGTTCCCGCGCCCGATGCAGAACCTGGAGGTCTAACCGGATTTCACTCTTCAGTGATACGAACCGCATTGTGGGACGTGTCGCCGCCTCGGCGATCGTCTCCGCGTCTCGATCGTCGGTGTGGCTGAAGCGGCCTCGCAGCCAGCGCAGGCGCAATGACGAAGCACTCGGCGCGAAGGTGCGGGCTAGCTTCCTTTCGAGCGATCGGACCTATGGCGCCAGGCGGGTCTGGCATGATCTGCCCGCCGAAGGGATATCCTGCGGGCTGCACCGGATCGAGCGATTGATGCGTTTGTAAGGGCTTAAAGCCCGCCCGCGCCGGCGTCGGCTGGCCTCGGCACCGCGCACCTCACCGATCGGGATGCGGTCCGGTCGCAATCGCAACGAGGAGCGCACAGGTCGGACAGTGTGGCGACTCCGTCCTTGGTGCGCAGCGCGACGAGATTGCGAGCTTGGTATTGCAGCTCGCACGTATCCTCGATCAAGACCACGCGATCGTCCGACTTGGCGACTTCCGCGAGCAACGCATTGGTCAATGTGGTCTTGCCGGTCGGGTGCCACCGGCGACCAGGATGTTGGCCGCTCGGCGACGGCCTTGCGCAAGACTCCGGCTTGCGTCCCCGTCATGATCCCGGCTGTCGCGTAGTCGTCGAGCATAAAGATCGCCACAGCGAGCTTGCGGATCGAGAACGCCGCCGCGGACCCGACGGGCGGCAATAGACCCTCGAATCTCTCGCCTGTTCCAGGCAATTCCGCTGAGACGCGCGGGGCCTGATGGTGGACCTCCACTCCGACGTGGTGGGCGACGAGCCGGATGATGCGTTCACCATCTGCAGACGAAATATTTGCGCCCGTGTCGAACAATCCCTCCGAAAGGCGGTCAATCCAAAGGCGACCGTCGGGATTGAGCATCACTTCAACAACGTCGGGATCTTCCAGGAAAGTGGTGATGTCCGGCCCGAGCGCCGTGCGCAGCATGCGGGCACCGCGTGTGACCGCTTCTGCCTTGGGAGTTGTGTTCCCCATCTTGTCCCCGGCTCTGCGACGGCCCGTGAATTCGGACCGGACATCGAAGACGAATAGAAAAGGCAGGAAGAACAGCCGTGCAACAAGAGTCAGAATGTCATCGCAGAGGGGCAAAACAATACAGGAAGACGGAGGGGTCTCAGATCAATCGATGCTGGCGAGCGTGTGTTGGAGCTGCCGCAGAATAACTACTAAGGCAATGTCGACAACTCCTTGAGTAGTTTACTGTTGCGTCGTCATTAGCCGAATCAATCAAAACGCCGCAAAAATCGAAGAGGTTTTCTCTCTCAACGTCCGAGCATGCTTTTTCTAGATTTTCTCACGTGGCCAGCCCAATGCTAGCAGTCCCAAGGTAAGCCCGAATTACCTCTTTGTCACACAACACATCGTCCGGTGATCCATCGGCTAGAGATCGTCCGTAGTCTAAAACATGAATCCGATCCGCAAGGTCGGCGACCATCTGCATGTCGTGCTCGATCCAAATGATCGCCATATCCATGCTTTGTTTCGTCTTTATGATATAGAAGGCAAGGTCTTCCCGTTCCTCACGCGTCAAACCCGCGGATGGCTCATCCAAAAGAAGTAGCGAAGGTTTCGCCGCGAGCGCGCGCCCGAAGCCGACAAGCTTGTGAACGCCGAACGGCAGATTGCCGACCGTCTGATCGGCGAGATGTCGCAGTTCCAAAAACTCGAGGATATCCTCGGCAACTGCACGATATTCCTCTTCGCGTTGCTGGCTCGACGGCCAACGAACCATATTCGCCAATGCGTTCGGCTTCAGCCGCGTGTGCAGTCCAGTCATCACGTTTTCCAGGACCGACATCTCCTCGAACAACTCGGCATGCTGAAATGTGCGCCCGACGCCGGAGGCTGCGATTCGATGAGGTGACCTGCCGCAGATATTCTCGCCACGAAAGCGAATCGCCCCCTCCGGTCGGTAGATCCCGCTGATGCAATTGAAAATGCTGGTCTTGCCGGCCCCGTTCGGCCCGATCAGCGCCAGTAGTTCGCCCGTGCGCACTGAAAGTGAAACCGCGTTTAGCACCGCCATCCCGCCGAATCGCAGCGTGATGCGGTCGATCTCGAGTTCAGCCATAAACCGCGGCCTCCACCCTCTTGCGGCGGGCGTCGCGGTAATTCACGCGGCCTGTATCGGACAGGCCGAGATAGAGCTTTCGCACATTGTCGTCATCGCGCAGCCGGGCAGCCTCGCCATGCAGCGCGACTCGTCCGTTCTCAAGGACATAGGCGTAGTCCGCAAAGCTCAGCACCGCAGCGGCGCTCTGCTCAACCAGCAACAGGGCGATGCCGAGTTCGCTCCGGATCTGCACAAGACGCCGGACGAGTTCTTCGACGATGACAGGTGCGAGGCCTATCGACAACTCGTCGATTAGCAGAAGTTCGGGACCACATAGGATAGCCGCTCCAATTGCGAGCATTTGTCGCTCACCGCCGGACAAGAGCCCGGCCTCCTTGTTGCGAAGGTCCGCAAGCCGCGGGAATGACTCGAAAACCAGCGACAGCAGCCGTTTTCTCTGGCTTTCGTCGCGCGCGAGAACCACCGCGAGGTTTTCCGCCACGGTCAGATTGGGAAATATCTTTTCACGCTCCGGAACCAGCACGATGCCGCGGCGCGTGATCTGAGGCGGCCGCAAGCTGACGAGGCTTTCACCTTTGTAAGTCACCCCGCCTTTCTTGATTTTCGCATTGTCGAGCCCGATGAAGCCCGAGATCGCGCGGAGCGTCGTACTCTTTCCGGCTCCATTGGCGCCGATCAGAGCTACGATTTGACCCTTGGTGACGTCGAGACTGACGTCGTAAAGACCGACCATCGAGCGTTGATAGACTACTTCGACGTTGCGTAAGACAAGATCGCCGCTCACGGATTCGCGCTCCCTGATTGCGCGGTGGGCCCTCGGCGCCATGAGGTTGCTCGTCGCAGAAGACCCATCAGCCCATGCGGCTCGAACATCAGGAACGCGATCATGACGGCCCCGAACGACGCATAGATCAGCGCGAATACCGAGCCGATATACTGATTGGCATTTGGAATCTTGAGCGCGGCACCCTCGATCGCATACGGCATCAGTACAACGAAGGCGGCGCCGAGCAGCGCACCCGGCAGGGAGCCCATGCCGCCGATGATTATCATTGCGATATACTGGATCGACAGATAGATCGAGAATGCCTCGATCGAGACAAAGCCGCGGTAATAGGCGAACAGCGCGCCAGCCACCGCCGTAATCGATGAGGAGATGACAAAGGCCAGAAGCTTGTAGCGCGCGACCGGGATACCCAACGCTTCCGCCACGGTCTCGTTACTTCGCAGCGCCCCCCAGGCGCGTCCGGTCCCCGAATAGAGGAGGTTATGGCAAAGCCAATAAGCGATCGCCGCGGCCGCGAGTAACACGAAATACCAGCTTCGCGGATCTTGAAGCGTATAGCCGAACGCTTTCGGCGGGTCGACGACGATACCGGCCGAATACGACCGCAGCGTCTCGTACTCGCCGCCAAGATAGACGACAACGAAATGCAGCGCGAGCGTGCTGACCGCCAGATAAAGACCGCGCAGCCGAAGCGACGGAAGGCCGAACACCAGTCCGAACACGGCACCTGTGACAGCAGCAACGGGAATCGTCACCCAGAACGGCGCAGCCAACTCGTGAAAGAGAATACCGACCGCAAAAGCTCCGGCCGCCAGCAGCCCCGCGTGTCCGAGCGAAACCTGACCGGCAATTCCCGTCAGCAGCGCGAGCGAAAGTGCGCCGATCGCGGCCAGAAATATTTGGCAGGCGATATCAAGCGCAAATGGACGCGCGATCAGCGGAATTACCAGCAGCAGCGCAATACCGATGCCGACAAGGATCAAACGCGGCGTCGCGACCGATGGCGCAGAGGTAGCACGACCCGACGGGGCCGAAAGGATCGACTCGGCATCAGACACGGTCAATTTGCTCCCTGGTACCAAACAGACCCCAAGGTCGTACCGCTAGCATCGCGATCAGCACGAAGAAGGGCACGACATCTGACAGCAGTGGATTGACCCACTGGATCATCATCACTTCAGCGCCCGCGATGATAAGCGAACCAATAAGGGCGCCGAACAGGCTATCCAACCCACCGACGAGAGCTGCCGGGAACGCCTTGAGGCCGATGGTGACCATCGTTCCGTCAAGACGTGAATCCATCGCGATCAGCATCCCTGCCGTGGCACCAGTGAACGTCGAGAGGCACCACGCCAAAGCATAGATGACGTGCAGTTCGATGCCCCGTTGCGCGGCAAGAAGCGGGTTCTGGCCCGCTGCCCGCATCCGCATGCCCCAGCGTGACAACCGAAGAAACGCGAACAACGCCGCATAGACAATGGCTGTCACGACCACAAGAGTCGCAGCGACGCTGGATATGCGCGCGCCGGGCAGAATTTCGATTGCCGAGTTCGCAATGCCGAGCGGCTTTGCTATGTTGTGCTGCTGCGGTGACCAGATGAGAATCATGACGCCACGCAGCAAGATGCCGAACGCGATGGTCGTGAGAACGGCTGCAAGAACCGACTCGCCAGTCATCTTGCGCATCAGAAGGACATAGACCAGAAGACCGACAACGATGCTCAGTCCTGCTGCAATCGTCACCGCGAGCCACGGATCCGGCGAGATATTCGACGAAACCGCCAATAGCAGATAGGCACCGAGCAGCATCAACTCGCCATGTGCGAGGTTGAGTACCCGGCTGACCTTATATATGAGCACATAGCCGCATGAGATCAGGGCGTAGATCGACGCCAAGACGATAATGTTGATCGTGGTTTGCACGGCAGCCCCGCCCTGTCTCTTCGGCTCAGTCGAGCTACTGAATGTCGTAGCTCTTCCAGTCCATATCGACGATCACGGCGTTCTTTGCGCTGTCCCAGCGATAAACGCGGTAATACTGCTTGGTCCGGAAGTGATTGTCCTTGGTCCAGACGATCGGACCACCGCGCAGACCTTTGGTGTCGATCTCGAGGCTGCTCATCGCATCTTTGACCGCGTCGGGCTTTGCCGGCCATCCAGCCTTTTTGAGGATCACCTCGATCGCCATGCCGCCGATCCAGCCATCGGCCATCTGATTGGGCTGATAGCTGGAGCCTGCGGCCTTAGCGACGTCCGCAATCTCCTTCTGCACGGGGAGATTTTCGAAGAACATCGCATTGGCACCGACGGCGTAGAGCTTGTCATCCTTGATCTGGGCAAGCTCGCCCTCGGTTTCCGGCAGCACGTTCAGCGCGTAGGGGCCCTTCCAGCCGAGCTTGCGGAGGGCGTCGAAGGTCCTGACCTCGGTCACCCACGGAGCCCAGCAATAGACCCAGTCGGGACTTTCCTGCATCAGCTTGGTCGCGAAGGGAGTGTAGTCGGCGGTTGCCGGCGGAATCACTTCCTTGCCGATCACCTTCATGGATGAGGTGCCGGCGAACTTTTCCGCAGCGTCGATCCCGGCACGCGATACCGGGATCGCCATAGCCGCGAGGCCGAGTTTCAGGTCGGAACCGGATTTCTGCTTGATGAAATCGACCGTGGCGCGGGCATCATGAGCCGCGGAGAACGACGTCGTGCAGAAAAGGAACTCATTCGCCGGCGGATAAACGTCCGACGGACACACCGAGCCCGCAAACAACAGCGGCACGTTTGCGCGCTTGGCTTCGGAAATCATGGGCGCGAAGGTCGACGAGATGCTGGTATTGATCAGGAGCGACACGTTATCGGAGAGGAGCTTCTTGACGTTGGCCGCCGCTTTCGACGGCTCTCCCTGATCGTCCTGAATAATCAGATTGACCTTGCGGCCATTGATGCCGCCGGCCTTATTCAGCCGTTCGATATACAGCTTGAGGCCCTCGGCCGCACCCGCGACAGTGCTCGCGCCCGGCCCTGTCAGAGCCGTGCTCATGCCGATCACATAAGCTTCCTGCGCTTGCAGTGCGGTAGTCGATGCCGCCACGGCCAGCACGATCGATGCAAAACGCTTCAGTTTCATTCCTTGTCTCCCTCGGGATGCTGATTTTGTTGGTCTGATCTCTTGCGGAACAATCAATGCCTATTGCATCGTCACGCCCGCCGACTTGATGACGTCACGCCACCGCGAGCGTTCGCTTTCGATGAAAGTTCTGGTCTCGGTCACGTTCGCCCTCATGATCTGCACGCCAATCTTTGCAAACTGGGATGCGACGGTTGCGTCCTGCAGAATTTCCAGAATTGTCGAATTGAGACGATCGACTACGATCTTCGGCGTTCCCGCAGGCGCCATCAGCGCGAACCAGGTGATCGACTGGAACCCGGCAACGCCGGCTTCCTGAATCGACGGGATCCCGGGAAGCGCGTTGACTCGATTGGGGCTGCCGACGGCGAGAATCCGGATTTTTCCGGACTGATGAAGGTTCAGAGAAGAACCGAGATTGTCGAAGAACAGGTCGACATTGCCACCGATCAAATCCTGAAGCGCTGGGGCAGTACCACGATAGGGAACGTGGACCATGCGTAAAGCGGTCATCGACTGAAACATCACCGCGGTCAAATGCGATGTAGAGCCGTTGCCCTGCGACGCAAAGGTGATCTTCTCGGGGTTTGCTTTTACGAACGCAATGAGCTCACCGACAGTCTTCGCAGGGAAGGCCGACTTCACCGCAAGTACATTCGGGACAACCCCGAGAATGATGATCGGCTCGAAGTCCGAAGGGCGATAGCCCAGATTTGTATAAAGCGACTCGTTGATGACCAACGGCCCGGGCGGACTGGCCAGCAGCGTATAGCCGTCAGCATCACTTCGTGAAACCGCATCCGCGCCGACATTGCCGCCAGCACCAGAACGATTCTCGATGATGAATGGCTGGCCAAATTTTTTTCGTAGCTTTTCTCCAACGATACGCGGCAGAATATCTGCCGTGCCCCCCGCCGGAAACGGCACGATGATTTTCACAGCCCGCTGCGGATATTGCGATACCGACTCCTGCGCATGAAGGATGCTCGGCGCACAGACGCACAGCAGGGCGAGCGCCAGCGATGCGCACAACTTCATTCTCATCAGTCCGTCCTCCCATTGCGTTGCGTTTTTTGTTTATGATTGCGATCTGGTTGTCCGTTTCGGGCTCACGCCGCCTTCCCGGGCGGATTCGCGGCCCTGATAGCCGCCCGCTCGCTCAACAACTTGACGGTACGAAGCACCGCTTCGGGATCGGCTTCGCCGCGTCCCGCAATGTCGAAAGCGGCACCGTGGCCGACACTCGAAAACACCACACCGGCACCCACGCTCAGCGCCGAAGCCTTTAGTCCGGCGACGAGCTTCACGGGGATATGACCCTGATCGTGATACATCGCGACAAAGCCATCGAAGTCGGAGCGGCCAACAAGCAGATCGGCGCCGGCCGGCCCTTCCATGTTGAAATCCGCCTTCCGCAACCTTGACACCGCTGGCACCGTGATCCGTTCGTCGTCGTCACCGAATAGGCCGCCCTCGCCGGCATGCGGGTTGATGCCGAATATTCCGATTCGCGGATCCGATATGCCGATATCTTTCAGCGCGGAGACGCAAGCCAGTGCCGCTGCCTCCACCAATTCGGGCGTAAGGCGCGACAACGCGTCCTGCAGCCTCTCATGCAGCGTCGCATGCAGAATGCGCAAACCGCCGCCGACCAGCATGAGAAAAACGCGATCTCCCGGCGTTCCGGTTAGTCGGGCGAGCAGCGAGGGATAACCCGAAAACGGAATTCCGGCGGCATTGACCGCAGTTTCGCTGTGCGGACAGCCCACGATCGCACGGACATGGCCGGCGCGCGCAAGGACAAGTGCCGCTTCGAGATAAGCGACGGTGGCGCGGCCCGCGGCGGCATCGACAACCCCCGGGTTGAACTTTGCATCGGGCAGTGACGAAACCCCATGAAACGCGATCGCATGATCTTGGCGGATACCGGCGACAAACGGTACCAGCGGGAGGCCATTTCCATGCCGCTCATGATAGTGAGCGATAACCCTTTCGTCGCCGACGAGCACGAGATTCGGGCCGACGTTGCTGACACATTCCACCGCCGCCTTGATAGCGATCTCCGGGCCGATGCCGTTCGGATCTCCGAGCGTCAACACTATCGGTGTTTCAGATACCGCACTCATCTCGGCATGCCCGCGAACGCGAGGCAAAGCTCAGGCGCTGAAGCGCGAACACCTGCCGCGATCGAAAACACTGTTGCTGAAAACAACACGCCGACTGACCTTGTTACATAGTGTTCGTATATCGAATAACTGATCGCTTTTACAATCGCTTAAAAAATGACCTGAGTCAATAACGAACGACAACGAGCGAAGTCGCATCGTAAATTGCGCTCGTTCACGGACCGAGCGACAACGCAATCAGATTGCTGTCCCGAAAACGAAAGAACGCGCGGCAAGACCATTCGGCAGCGCGCGTACACCGCAGAAGGAATACCGACGACGGAGCCGCTCCGGCTGCGCTTTAGGGAATCATGACAGCGCGCCCGATGATCTTTCCATCGTGCAAGCGCCGCAGATTGTCGTTCGCGTCATGAAGCGAGCAGGGTGTCGTTGGAAACGACGGCAAGCCCTTGGACTTCGCGAGATCCAACAATTCCATCAATTCTGCAAGATTACCGACAAAGCTTCCTGTAATGCTCAATGCTCGCAGCGGAATGGTCGGGAGCGGAATGTCGATTGATCCACCGAACAACCCGATCAAAATATATTTTCCGCCCTTCGAGAGACTATCGACGGCGAGTGACGCGGTCGCCGCGCTGCCAACAAGATCGATCACCACGTGAACGCCGGCGCTCACCGCCGACTGAAGCTGCGCGCGCAGATCGGCCGCGTTTCCATCAAGCGCCGCGATCGCACCGGCATCGATTGCCGCCTGTCGTTTTCCGGCATCTATATCGACGACGACAGCGCCTTTGCCACCCATTAACTTGACGAGATGCACGCACATCAAACCAAGACCGCCAGCACCGATGACCACCACCTCCGAATGCTGGATGGCGGGGCCGGCCTTTTTGAGCGCACTGAAGGTCGTCAGGCCGGAACAGGCGAAAGGCGCGGCCGCTTTCGGATCGATATCTCCGATATCGAGCAGATAGCGAGGATGCGGCACCAGCACATGATCGGAAAAGCCGCCGTCGCGCTGCAACCCGAGGAAGCGCGGCTGCGCACAGAGATGCTCGTCGCTTGCCTTGCAGGCCGGACAAGTGCCGCAGCCGATCCACGGGTAGACGAGATAATTCTTGTCCTTGGCAACTGCAGTCGCGTCCGGGCCGGCTGCAACAACGCGACCAACGATTTCGTGCCCTGGCGTCCGCGGTAGGACGAGGCCTCGATCCTTGAAGGACAGCCAGCGGCCCTGACCGAGATCGTAGCCCCCATCGATCAGATGAAGGTCGGTGTGGCAGATGCCGCTAGCGACGATTCTCAAAAGGAGTTCGCTCCCCTGCGGAGAAGGCGTCGCCAACTCCACCGGCTCAAGCGGCTGACGATAGTCGATGAGCTGATAGCTTTTCATTTCGTTTCCCTAACCAACCCGCGCACGCTTTTTTGTTGACCAATGCCGATCACCCGACCTGCGCTGCCAAAGCTTTTTTAGGACTTCCACTTTGCTGGAACAGATGCGCCTTGAGATCGAAGCTCGGGTCCTGCGCCTGTGACGGTTCGATATTGGCACCCAACGCCAGAAGCTTGCGCCCGAACATGTGATCGCCGGGTTTGTTGATGGATTCGACTCCGGCTATCTTGCCGTCCCGATAGCAGAACACTGAAAACTTGCGCTCGCGCGGATCTCCGCGAATGACGGTTTGGTCGGCGCCCGCCGTCAATCCGACCATCTGCAATTTGAGATCGCCCTGATCGCTCCAGAACCACGGTACGTCGGCATAGGGAGAAAGGCGCCCCACAAGTCTCGCCGCGACGCAGCGTGCCTGGTCGACGGCATTCTGCACCGACTCCAGCCGCACCAGTCCCGTTCCATAACGGCAGGGGAACGCGGCGCAATCGCCGATCGCGGAGATCGAGGCGTCCGGCGTTTGCAGATATTCATCCACGACGATGCCGTTCTTCACCGGCAACCCGACCGACGCGGCAAGCTCGGCATTGGCGACCACCCCAATTCCGATGAGGACGAGGTCGGCGGGATAGAAGCTGCCATCGCTGTCGCGCACGCCGCGCACCGCGCCGGCACTGGTTTCGATCCTGGCCAAAGCCCTCGCGAAAACAAGTTGCGAGCCCCAGTCGCGATGGGCGGCAGCGAAGAAATCGGAAACGATCGGTGAGACCGCCCGTCCCAGCCCGCGCGGCATGGTCTCGAGAATGTGCACGGACTTGCCTAGCTTCCGTAGAACCCCGGCCAGTTCGAGGCCAATAAACCCGGCACCGACAATGACGATCTGCTGTGCGGTATCGAGGCGCTGACGCAGACATTCCGCCTCGCGCACGGTCCGCACATAAGCGATGCCGTCTATACCTGTTGTCGTCTCGAGAATACGGTTGCGCGCGCCGGTGGCGAAAACAAGATGACCATATCCGATCGTCTTGCCCGACCGCAGCGTTACGCTGCGGCTGTGGCGATCAATCGCGATTGCTTCTTCGCCCAGCAGCAATTCGATGCGGCGCGAGTCATAATGCTCTTGCGTCCGAAGCGACAGGCCCACGGCTTTCTTCTGACCGAGCAAAAAGCTCTTGGTCAGCGGCGGGCGCTCATAAGGCAGGTCCGGCTCGTCGCCGATCAGGAAGATTCGTCCGTCGAATCCATTGTCACGCAGCGAGGTTGCGAGCTGAAATCCGCCCTGGCCAGCCCCCAGAATGACAACGCGCGTGTCGGTCACGATATTGGCTCTCCCCGATCGCGGATCGATGCCGCGGCTTCTTGTTTTTGTTTAATCGACGCGCACGGCTTCGCTGGCGCCTTGACAGGATCAAAGTGTTCGAATATCGAACAAATGATCAATATATGTTTTCACCAGACGAGCTTTTTCCATGCCTGTCAAGCGCGCGCGCAAGCCGAAATCCGCTTCCGTCGAAACACGACCTGCGGAAGGAATGGGCGGACTCGCCAAGGGCCTTGCGATCATCGAAGCGTTGGCGACACGCGGGGTCCAGAATTCGGCCGATGCCGCGCGCGCCTCGCACTCGACCAGGGCCGCGGCACGGCGCTGCCTGCTCACTTTGGTCGAGCTTGGCTATGTCGAGCGCATCGGCCGCGAATTCCGTCCCCTCCCCCGGCTGCGCAATCTCGGCCGCGGCAGCAACCTGCGCGAGCGGCTGATCGAGGAAAGCCATCCGATCCTGGCGAGAGGGCGCGACCAGTTGAACGAGTCGCTGTCGCTTGCCGTGCTCGATGGAGACTCGGTGCTTTTCATAGCACGGGCAGAGGCTGAGCAGATCATATCGACCGGGGTTCGCATCGGGGCGCGCCTGCCGGCCTATTGTTCGGCAACCGGCCGAGTGCTCCTGAGCGGACTCGACGACAAGGACATCCGTGCCATTGTCGGCAAGAAGGCGTTTCCGCAACGCACGGCAAAGACCCTGACCAAGCCCGCCGACATCGTCAGCGAGGTGCTTTCGGTGCGGGAAGCGGGCTTCTCGGTCAGCGACGAAGAGATCGAACTCGGCATGCGGTCGCTGGCGGTGCCGGTGAACGACCACGATGGGAAGCTGGTCGCAGCGATGAGCGTCAGCGTCTATTCCGCGCGTGTGAGTAGACACGCCTTGATCAAGACCCTGCTTCCAGTCGTGCAAGAATGCGCCACGCAGCTCGAGGAGGCCTGTTTCGGCAAGCGCTCCCGGTCGAAGCCGCTGAACGCCTGAGACATCGACATGGCTGGCAGCCGTGCAGCTCAAGCGGCATCCTCCGTGATGAATTTCGTTGTCGTATAGGCGTCGAAAGTCTCGGTCCCGCCTTCGCTGCCGATGCCGCTGTCCTTGACACCGCCAAGCGGCGTCTCCGGAAGCGCGATGCCGAAATGATTGATGCTCACCATGCCGGCCTCCAGCCGGCTCGAGGCATAGTGGGAATTCTTCAGCGACCGTGTGAAAACATAAGAGGCGAGCCCGTAGGGCAGCGAGTTTGCGCGGGATACGGCTTCCTCCAGAGTCTTGAAGGGAGTAACCGGTGCCAAGGGACCGAAAGGTTCCTCACGCATCACGCGCGAGCGGTCCGGAGCGTTCAGCAGCACGGTGGGCGGAAAGAAATTACCCGGCCGTGCCAGCGCTGCTCCGCCCGTTGCAAGCGTCGCGCCGCATTGCAAGGCGTCCTCCGCGAATTCGGCCATCGCGGAGACGCGCCTGGAATGCGCGAGTGGACCCATTGTCGTGACTTCGTCGAGACCATCTCCTACGACACGCGAGGAAAATGCCTTGGTGAAGCGCTCGGTGAACTCGTCAAAGACCTTGTCCTGCACATAGAAGCGGCTGGGCGCCATGCAGACCTGACCGGCATTTAACGCCTTCAGCCGCGCCAGCAACGGCACTGCCAGGTCGAGATCGGCATCGTCGCAAACCACCACCGGCGAATGGCCGCCGAGTTCCATCGTCATCCGTTTCATATGCGCGCCGGCAAGCGAGGCGAGCTGCTTGCCGACCGGCACCGAACCCGTGAACGATACCTTCCGCACGATCGGCGAGCGGATCAGATAGTCCGATACCTTGGCCGGCACGCCCCAGACCACATTCAGGCAGCCCGGCGGCAGGCCCGCTTCGTCGAACAATCGCGCCAGCGCCACGACCGAACTCGGCGCGCCCTCGGCGGGCTTGATGATCAGGGTGCAGCCCGATGTAAGCGCCGCCGACATTTTCCGGAGCGCCTGATTGAACGGAAAATTCCATGGCGTGAACGCAGCGCATACACCGACTGGCTGGCGGATAACGAATTGCCGGACGCTCGCCATCCGCGGCGGGATGACCCGTCCGTAGATGCGGCGGCATTCCTCGGCATGCCATTCCGCGTGATCGGCGGCGGCCACGACTTCGTTCTTCGCCTCCGTCAGCGGCTTGCCCTGATCGAGGGTCAGATGCCGCGCGATCTCGTCGGAGCGCACCCGGATCAATTCGGCGACCCGCCGCAGAATGTGGCTGCGCTCCAGCGGCGATGTCCAGCGCCATGTCTCGAAGGCGCGCGCGGCCGCGGCGAGCGCGAGATCCAGGTCCTGCTCCGTCGCGTGCGGCAGATGTCCGAGCGCCTTTCCGTTCGCCGGGTTGCATACTGTTTCGCCCTCGCGTTCTTCGACGAAACGTCCATCGATATAGAGCGCCAAGGATGCATAGGGCGCAGCTTGATGCACATTCATCGAATTGCTCGCTGTTGTTCAGCAGACGCGAATAGAAAGGATCGAGACGCCGCTAGCGCTGCGTCTCCGGGATCCAGACGACCAGCCGTTCCATTCCTTCCGGCAAATCGATCTGGCAGCCCAGACGGCTGAATTCGGTGCGCGGAGCCACGGCGCTCTCCAGCATCTCATCCTCGACTTCACCGCGCTCCGGCAATTGCGCCGCGAATTCCGGATCGACATAGACGTGGCAGGTCGCACACATGGCAGAGCCTCCGCATTCGGCAACGATTCCCGGCACATTATTCGCCAAAGCGGTACGCATCACATTGGCGCCGGCATCGACGTCGACCTCGATCCGCTGGTCATCCGCCGCGACATAAACGATCTTCGCCATTTCCAGTCTCAATGTTTCTTCGCCGTCACTCGAATCGGAAGCGATGAATAGCCGCGCACCGTGTTGTTGAAGTGCAGATGCGGCTTGCCGAGCAGCTCGATCTTGTCGACATGGGTCGCGAGAGCCTTCAGGATGATCTCGCCTTCGAGCCTTGCGATCATCTGCCCGGCACAGCCGTGGATACCGGTGCCGAAAGCCATGTTCGAGGTAGCCTTGCGGGTGACGTCGAAGCTGTCCGCATTCTGCCAGTGTCGCGGGTCGCGGTTGGCGGACGCGACGACGACCAGAATCTTCTGCTCTGCATCGAGCGCGACATTTTCGAGCGTCGTCGGCTGCGTTGTCGTGCGATAGAAGGAATGAAAGGTGCTTTCGTAGCGCAGCACTTCCTCGATCGCCTGTCTCGCCAAACCTGGGTTTTCCGTAACGATCTTCCATTGATCGGGATGCCGCGCGAAACAGGCCAGCGCGTTGCCGATGGTATAGATCGTTGTATCGAGCCCCGCCGAGAGCATGGTCCGCACCAAGAGGCCAGCCTCCTCGTGGGTCAGCTCTCCCGCATCGGCCGCGGCATAGAGATCCGCACCAAAACCATCCTTCGTGAGATTCTCACGCTGGCAGGCCATGTTGATCCATTCGATCGATGGTCCGAGCTTCGCAAAGCATTGCTTGAAGCGCTCATTCATCGGTCCGAAGGCGTTGAAGACCATGTCGCCATAGGGAAGCAGGTGCTGGCGGCCGTCCGGAGGCACGCCGACCGCGTCGGCAAATACTTTTAGCGGATAAGCCTCGGCAAGCTCGGTCACGCCATCGTATTCGCCCTTCTCGATCAGGCGAAGCACCATCGCCTCGGCTTCCCGCTCGAAACGTTCCCGCAGCTTGTTGAGCGCCCGCGGCGACAATATCCGCACGAACACCTTGCGGGTGCGCGAATGCTCAGGCGGGTCGACCTCCAGAATGATGCTCGGCTTGCGCCAGGGCTTTTCGGTATGGAAATTCGTCAGCCCAACACCGGCACTCGAGCAATATGTCTTGGGATCGGTCAATACCCGCGTCACGGCCTCGTGCCGCGCCACGGCATAAGTCTCGTATTCCTTCAGCCAGACCAGCGGGCCTGCGTCGCGAAGTTGCTCGTAATAGCCATAGGGATCTGTCAGCACCTCTTCCGAATAGGGATCGATGTTGACGATCGGCACATTCGGCGCCGGCATCGCCCGTTGCGGCGCAAGATCGGCAACGGCTGTCTGGTTCATCATCTCCTCCCTATGCCTTCGGTCCTGTTTGCAAGGCCTTCGTTTTTCCAGCTTCAACTCGCCGCGAGCACGATCGTCTCCGGTTCGGGATCGCCCGACGATACGAACGCATCGCTGAAGAATGCCGAGGGACGTAACCCCGAGGACGCGCTGAAATCCCGTCGCGCCGCCTCGATCATCACCGGTGCTCCGCAGGCATAGACCTCCAGCGCCGACATGTCGGGATAATCCTCCTGCACCGCCTTATGGACGAAGCCGGTGCGGCCCTCCCAGTCGTTCGATGGCGCCGATACCACCGGCGTGAAGTCGAACCAGTCATATTTCCCGGCCCAGCTTCGCGGCAGCTCCTGCATATAAAAATCGGCTTCGGTATTCGCGCCCCAATAGAGATGCAGGCGGCGTCTCGAACCCGAACGGATATTGTGTTCGATCATCGATTTGATCGGCGCGAAGCCCGTGCCGGTTGCGAGCAGGATCGCCGGCACGTCATCATTCTCGCCCAGGCGGAACTCGCCGTATGGCAACTCGATTTCCAGGCTGTTGCCCTTCGCGAGATTGGGAAGAATCCGCTGCGAGAACACGCCGCCCGGCACTTGGCGGATATGCAGCTCGATCTCATCGTTCCGGTGCGGTGCATTCGCCATCGAAAAATTGCGGCTGTCGCCGCCGGGCATCAAGACCCGCAGATACTGTCCCGCACTGAATATGGCGCGCTGGCCGATCGGCAACCGAAGCCGGATCACCGCGACATCGGCGATCGGCCGCGAAACCTGCCAGACCTTCGCCTTGAACACCTTGCGAGCAATCGGCGCCAGATTACGGATCCAGGCCGGCGCGATTTCAACATCGGTATGCGGACGCGCCTGACAGAAAAGAACTCCCTCGGCCGGGCCGCGCTGCGCACCTTGCCCCCGCACGGTCACGTCGCCAGAAATCAGCCTGCCCTCACAGGACGAACAGACCCCCTTTCTGCAGGAATAGGGGATCGTAAAACCCGCGCGTTCGGTCGCATCGAGAATTGTCTCGTCCGCATTGCAACCGAACGAAATATCCGACGACGCGATCGAGACCCGGACCATCATCACAGCGGGAACCCGAGAAGCGTATCGATTTGGTTGCTGTCGAGCACAACAATGCGGGTTACGAGTTTCGGGTCGTCACCTAGAAGGCGATAGCGGTCGATATATCGGCCGGTCGCGAACAGATCGGTCGGTCCCTCGCGCGTGATCCTCGCCACCATGAACGAGGTCTCGGATTCGACCTCATCGCCCTCGATCTCGCGGATATAGGGCTGCCCCAGAAGGTGACGATAGGAATGCCGCTCGTAGACATTGGCTTCCAGCAGCGACAAAATGCGGTCGCGCAACATGTCCTTGCTGTCCATCCACATCAGCCCCGCTTCGAGGTTCTGCGCGTAGTTGTCCGCAGTCGTGATCTTGTAGAAACAATCATCGACAAAGAACTCCGGCCACGCCGTGCAATCGCCGTCATCGATTTCGCGCGCATAGCGCGCCTGCGCCATGCCGATCAGGGAGACGAGCTCGCCATGCGGACGGACCTGCGTCATAGGCCCATTCTCCGACGGTATTCGGTCCAGAAGCCGCGGATCGCAGCTTCTGTGATGCGATCGTCGCTAGTATCTATGTCATATCCGCCCATGGCCAGCACGGCGCGTTCATCCGGCGACTCCTTGGTGCCGCGCTGGACAAAGCCGCCGATGCAACCGTCCTCCATCGAGACGTAGCCACCCGGCCCCACCAAATTCGACAGCTTCAGGCGCTTTTTGCGCTGCTCGGCGGTGTCGTCTTCAAAACCGATATAGGTCCATTTCAGGTGCATGCTGTCGGTGCCGCGCGGCAATACCGTGCGCACGGCAACCGCATTCTGTATCTGCTGCAGAACAAAATTCGGGAACACCGAGAGAATCTGGAGGGTGATGTCGTCCTCGAACTCCTTGAAGCTCCCGAGCAATGACATGTCAGAGAGCTTCAGGTCCGATTGCGACCGAATATTCTGCTCGGAATAGAAGCTCTTCGCCTTCTCCGCCTCAGCCTTGCGGTCGATCTCGGAATAGCTGACGTGACAGCCGCCATTTTCGCTGACGATAATGCCGCCCTTCTGCGAAAGCCGGTTGATCTCGAAGGTCGTAAAGAAGGTATGCAGAATGCTGGCGTGATAGCTGTCCTTGGTATTCTCGACGTACAGCTTCCAGTTATTCGGCAGAATCTGGGTAAAACGCCCGAGCACCATCGGTTTACGCCCATCCAACACCCGGCGAATGCGATCGAGCACCGCTTCGCCGATGTAGGTCTCGATATCCTCGACATCCTCGTCGAAGCTTCCGAAGACGAGGCCATAGAGCGTTGAGATCCGCATCTTCTTCGGGCCCTGCTGCGACATGCAGAAGTCCGGCGCGATGCCGCCTTGCCCCCGGATGCCGTCCTTGAACGCGACGGCAACGAGATCGCCCTGTAGATTGTGCCGCCAGGCGTGATAGACGCAGGTGAAATCCTTGACGTTGCCGCGGTCTTCGAGTGCCAGCAGTGAGCCGCGATGTGCGCAGCGATTCTCAAAACCGTAGATCTGACCGTCCGCATCACGCGTCACGATGACCGGCTTCTCGCCGACGTCGACCGCGACAAAATCTCCGGGCGCCTGCAATTCCGCTTCTAGGCAGAGAAAGTTCCACGTTGGACCATCGAACAGCTTTTGCTTCTCGAGCGCGTAGATGTCTTCGCGTTGGAACAGCCAATACGGCACGCGTCGTGCGCCGTCCTCCTTGGACCAAGTCGGCAGGTCGAGCGGGACGCGCGTCAGGTCATCCATCGTCGAATTCGTCTATGGTTGTGTTCGGCTCTTGTTCGATATCCGAACGTCGGTCGATATACGCATTTTGCTTACAGACCTCCCTTTTTGTTGTCAAGTTTCCCGCTGCCTGCTACGGGCGGGACAGCGAAACTCCAGCGCGGCTGATGTCTTTCTGAAATTCACATGGCGGATATCGTGATTGACCTGCTTTTCCTCTCCGGCAGCAGCCACATCGGATCAGCTCACTGGCGGCTCGCAACAGCCGCTGCCGCGCTGACGAGCAGAGCATTCGGAAGCGAGGCCACCGCGACTGTTATTGATCTGAGCGATGTGGACCTTCCGAATTTTTCGGAAAGCGACGGCGTTGCACAGACCATGCCGTCGGATGCGGTCACGCTAAGAAACCGTCTCTTGCAAGCGAACGGAGTCTTTATGAGTTCTGACGAATATACCGGAACCTATTCAGCGGTTCTGAAAAATACCATCCGATGGCTCTCCGCCCTCGACGCAGAAGGCGAAACTCCGTTTCGAGGGCTTCCGGTCGTTTTGTGCGGGGCGTCATCCAGAGGTACGGGAGCCTTGCGAGGCCAACCGGCCCTCGCGCAACTTCTCACCGAGCTCGGCGCGCACGTGATATCGCAGCATCTCGAAATGGGAACAGCCGCCGGCCTATTCGATGAGCAAGGTCGCTTGCGTCAACGTTTTGAGCGACAGTTGGTGGAGAATGGCCTGTTCCAGCTTATCGAGGCGGGAAAAAATATCCGAGTATCAAATCCATGAATGGTCTTGCGGTACAAATGTGAAGCTCATGTGTTTCTTTATTCAGAATATGAGAGCTTGCGGGCACCGGGTTGTAGTGTCCGGTTAAGCCACGTTAGCCAATGCTTTCACTACGTGTTGCTGGACCTTCAGTCCCAGCTCGCTTCTACCGTGGTTGCCGCTGGACCTCAGTTGGACGACAACGATGTGCTTAGGCCTTCCTCATTTGCGTTATATCGTTACTGCTGCCGAACACCGCAGCTTCCGGCGTGCTGCCGCCGCGCTCAACGTGACGCAACCAACCTTGAGTAAGCGGATCCGTGAGCTTGAAGACGACCTCGGCGTGGCACTATTCCAGCGGGCGGTGCTCAACTCACTGCGGAGGGCGAGGATGTCGTGGCGCGCGCAAGGCGCGTGCTCTCTGAGCTCGAAGAGATGAAAGGTCAGGCAACTGCAAGCAAGGTTAGTGATGCCGGCCGCCCCGCAATCGGATTTTTGCACGTCGCTTGCTCGACCTCTTAGGGACGTCCTATCTCTGTTCATTCGACAGCATGAACGGATCTATATCAATATAGCTGAAGATAATCGGTCAATGCTTCTTTCGCTTCATGAGCGCAGCGCAATTGACGTCGCGTTTGTCCTCGGCGAGGCCGCTTATCAAAATTATGCGTATTTATCCCTATGGTCCGAACGCATTATGGTCGCTCTTCCAAAAGCCCGCGCGCTCGCGCAACGCGAATTCGTTTATTGGACGGATATGAAAGGCGAACGATTCTTAATGAGCCAAAGCGATCCAGGCCCGGAGACCCAAAATATTCTTTTTAACAAGCTATCATCTTAACAAGCTATCATCGCCCGGTAATTCTCTCCGTGACTCGTTTGCTTGTTCTAAAACGCCGACGGCGTCGCGGCCGATTCGCCGCCTTATGTCCATATCACGGACATGCTGTACAATTAGCGTAACGAGATCGGAGAGGCTGCGCAAGCGAAGCGGCCGCACAAAGAGGAAAATGGTGAAATGCGGCAATGTCCGACCGGACGTCGGCAACGCCCTTGAAGTAGTTTTGCTGCTTTACGACTTATGCGCAGTTCAAAGGTGCTCCGAAGCCAGTCGCCCAACATCCCGGTTCTGAATGTGGGACTGCTTCAGATCGTGTTCCCTGTGCATCAGGCTTGGCTAATTCGTTGAAAGATGACAACCGCGCTCGTTACGGCATCGGCGCATCGCGTCGCGGGCGGACGCCGGTCTGCGCTGCTCCAGCTCCCTCGGTCGGCTTTAGTCTAGCGGGCCGGTCCCGGGCGGACGATTCAGTCTCGGCGAATGAGATCCGCGGCCCGCTCCGCGATCATCGTGATCGGCGCATTGGTATTGCCGGAGGTGATGTGCGGCATGATCGCCCCATCAACAACGCGTAGCGCCGCGATGCCCTTGACCCGAAGGGCTGAATCGACGACGGCCTCTTTGTCGGTCTCAGGTCCCATTTTGCAGGTCCCCACCGGGTGAAAGATGGAGCTGGCTCTGGCTCTTCGTCGCACCCAGGTCAGCACGTCTTCGCTGTTGCTGACCTTGTCGCCCGGCTCATGCTCGCAAACCACCATTCTTGCCAACGGATTTGCGCCGACAATCTCCCGAACGCGACGAAAGCCGGCAACCGCATTACGACGATCCTGCTCCGTACTCTGATAGCGCGGAACGATCAGTATCGCGTCGGCATGGTTCGTTGACTTCAGCCGGACTTTCACCCCTGCTCGAGGGTCTGAGATTGCTATAGGATACGGTATCCCCGGGAAGCCGTGCAGCGGCTGATTGCGTTCGTCGAAGCTGAGCGGGTCGAAATGGATTTGCGTATCCGGCTAGTCACTGTCCCGTTCCGCCGAAAAAAAGGCGCTTGCTCGGAACACACCGCTGTTCAGCACGCCGCCACCGGTGAGAAGGTAGTGCAAATACTCTCGCAGGCTTCTTACTCTCGAATTGGCGATCTCGTTAAGCGTTTCGATCCCGCGCAGACGGTAAGTTGGCCTGAATTGAAGATGATCTTGCAGATTCTTCCCGACACCCGGGAGCGGGCTGACGACATCTATCAATAGCGCCCTCAATTGGTCCGGGTCGCCGATGCCGCAGAACTGCAGCAAAAGCGGGGATTGCACAGCGCCGCAGCTAAGCACGACCTGATGTCTTGCGCGGTACAGGAGGCTTTCATCAGAAGCAATCGCCTTCACACCCAACGCACGGCCCTTCTCGGTGACAATGCGGCGCGCGTGGCAGCCCATCTTGACGTGGAGATTGGTGCGTTCGCGCACCGGATAGAGAAAGCCCCGTGCAGAACTGATACGCCTGCCATTTCTCGTCGTCATCTTGACATAGGCCGCGCCAGCATTGTCACCGTCGTTGAAATCCTCTTTCTTGGGAATGCCGCAGGCCTGCGCGGGCGCAATGAACGCTTCGGAAAGATCATCGCGCGGGATTCCGGTAACCCACAGGCCCGCGCCCTGTTGCCCGCCGCCCGGCCGCGCATTCAACAGCGAACGTTCAAAATACGGCTGACCCGATGTCCAGTCCCATCCTTCGTTGCCGAGCGCGTGCCAGTGGTCGTAATCGCGCTTGTGACCGCGCAGATACAACATTCCGTTGATCAGGCTGATGCCGCCGAGGCCCCTGCCCCGCGGCCAGGCTATCGTCCAGTCTAACAGGTTAGGGTCAGTCTTGAAATAGCCGATCAGGATATCGATCCACCTGCCCGTGCCGGCACCGCCGGCTTCCAGCAGCAAGAGGCTGAGATCAGGGTCTTTGCTCAAGCGCGATGCGAGAACGGCGCCGGCGCTGCCGGCGCCGTCATCCGCCATGGCGCGGGCTCTTGGAAGGGCTATCTTTCCCTAACACGCTGCCAGACAAGCCTGAAGACCTGAGGCTTCCCATCCCGGACAAGCGGCACCGTGTCGAGATAGAGTAAATCGCCATCCTGCCTGTAGAACCGCACCTGATCGAGTCCGACTTCATTCTGGTAAGCCGAGGTCACAACATGATGGATGACCTTGTCCTGCTCGACTCGGTACGTGCCTGCATAGGCCAGAAACGTCGCATAAGCTTCCGCGCGGACATCCGCCGGCGCCTTGATCCTGTCACCTTCGATCGGTTTGCGGCCGCCATAGGCGATGACCGCCGCCATGCGATTGCCTCGGGAGATAATGAATATAGCCGTTTGGATTTTGTCCGAACACGGCCGAATTGACTTCCTTGCCGTCTATCCAGGGCGACACGGAAACCAGCTTCCACGTCCCGAGAAAAGGATCTTGCCTGTCCGAGGCGTGCGCAGACAGCGAGCCGAATGCGGTCAGAAGTGCGATTGCAAACGCAAACCATCTCACTGTCATACTCCCTCTGCGTTAAGACTGGACGGCTGCGGCTGGCTTACGCGCCGGCCGCAGTATTCCGATTTGCGCGCTAATTCGTGCTCGGAAGAAAGATCCACACCTTCTTCTCGACATCGGCTTTCAGGATGTTTGCGGGGATGTAGCCGTCGCCGGTATCCCGAATCGCATACTTGTAGACGCCGTCGAAATTCTTCAGCTTCATGAATGCGTCCTTGATCATCTCCCGCGCTTTCTTCGGGTCGGTCGTTCCGTCGATTCCGGCGTGCTTCATGATGTCAGCGTAAAGCAGGATCGCATCATAACCGACCGACCAGTTCGCAAGATTCGGCGGCACGCCGATCGTATTGTCCGCCTTCGCGAAGACGCGTTTGACGATGCTTTGATAGAGCGCATCGTTGGTACGGCCCGGATCGCCTTCGGCATTGGTCGAGAAGCCGATGACATGCCAGTTCTTGCCAAGATCTCCGACCATGTTGATGAAGGGTCCCGACCACAGAAGGGCCGTGCTGAACACGGGAACATCGATCCCTTGCGTGTTGAACTCCTTGGCTAGCAGCATGCCCTGCGCCGGAAAAGCGGCGGCGAGGATCGCGTCCGGGTTCTTGCTTTTGATCTGGATTGCGGCTGCCGAGAGGTCCGTGCTCTTAGACGAGAACTCCACCGTTTCCAGAACCTGAATGCCGTTCTCCGCCGCAACCTTGGCAAGGTCTTCGGCCGCGGCCTTGCTTGAGGCCTCGCGCACGTCAGCCGTGATGACGACTTTTTTCACGTTGGGATAGGCCTTCAGGAACGCCTTGAACCCTTCGGGGATCAGGGTATCGTCCGGAGGCATAAGCCGGATTGTCCAAGGACGCTTTGTGATTCCGGGTTTGATCGCATTGATGCTGACCGACGGCATGTTGAGCTGATTTGCAAGAGGACTGACCGTTTCCCATTGCGTGCCGGTCATCGGCCCGATTGCGCCGAAATATCCCTCGCCGATGTAGCGCCGGAACAGCAGGACAGCTTGGCCGGGATCGGTTTGCGAATCGCCGACGTCAAGTTGGATCAGGCTGCCATTCACGCCGCCTTTCGCGTTGATGTCGTCCACCGCCAGTTTCACGACGATGTCTTGAATCTTTCCATAGCTGCCGAGCGGGCCGGTCATCGGTGTGATCAGCCCGATCTTGATCGGCGGCTTCTGTTGGGCAGCAACGGGCGTCGATACGATGGCTGCAATGGCGGCCACAAGTCCGCCGATCGTAGATAAGCCTGTTTTGTGCATTCGCTTTCTCCTCCTGGTGTTTTCTTGTCCTCGAGAGCAAGGGTCGGTCTGGTTCGTTTTACGGATGTCCTCACGCCGTCGCGGCATCGCGACCGAGATAACTGGCGACGATCTCGGGATCCTTCGCGAGATCCGAAGACTTGCCTTGTGCGGTGAAGACGCCGTGCGACAGAACGAGCACCCGTTGCGCCAATCTCAGCACCAACTCCACATTCTGCTCGACGATTAGTATCGAGACGCCGTCATCGCGCAGCTCCGCCAAGGCCTGAAACACTTCGCTGGTCAGACGCGGAGAGAGCCCCATTGACGGCTCGTCGAGCAGCAGCAGCCGCGGCCTGTTCACCAGCGCGCGCGCGACAGCGAGCATCTGCTGCTCGCCGCCTGACAAGTTGCCTGCCAGTTGTTCGCGCCGTTCATACAGCCGCGGAAATCTCTTATAGGCCCGAGACAGGGCTTCGCCGTAGGGCAGCTTCGTTGGCCGGATTTCCCAGGCGAGTTGAAGATTCTCCTCGACTCGCATTGTTTGCAGCGTCCCGCGCCCTTCGGGCACATGCAAAAGACCGGCACGCGCAAGCGCGTGCGGCAGCGTCCTCGTGACGTCATGGTCCAGCACGCTCACCTGCCCTGCGGTGATCGGGATCACGCCGGACAAGGCGCGCATTAAGCTGGTCTTGCCGGCGCCGTTGGCGCCGATGACCGCAACGGTCTCGCCTTCGTCCAGAATCAGCGACACGCCCCTCAGCGCCTTGATCGCCCCGTACGAGGCGACCAGTCCGTTCACACGCAAGAGCGGCGCACTCATCCGACCGGCTCCGCTGCGGTCTCGCCTAGATAGGCCTTGAGGACCTCTGGATGCCGCAAGACCTCGCGCGAAGTCCCTTCGACGAGCTTTCGCCCATAGTCCATGGCGATGATCCGGTCGGAGAGGTCCTGAATCAGGTCCATGTCGTGCTCGATCAGGAAGATCGCCTTCACGAACTTGCGGACAGCGCGGATATCTTCGGCCAGTTGCTGCGTTTCGGCCTCGTTCATGCCCGCGGCCGGTTCATCCAGCAGCAGCAGGTCGGGATTGCCGGCCATGGCCCGCGAGATCTCAAGCCGCCGCGCGTCGCCATAGGATAATGTCGAGGCCATGCGGTCGGCCTTGTCAGCCAGCTGAAACCTCTCGAGCCAGCCGAGCGCTTCGTCACGCGCCCTGTTCCGGCCAAGGCCGGCGAGCGCCCGCAAGGGGTTGCGCAGCAGCGTCTTGTCGGCGGCGAGAACGTTTTCGAGGACCGTCAGCCGGCGAAGGAGGCGGATGTTCTGGAAGGTCCGCCCAACACCGAGCCTGCCGATCTGGTGCATCGGCAAATGGGAAATTTCGCGACCATGCAGGCGGATGCTGCCGGAGGTCGCACGATAGAACCCGGTGATCGTGTTGATCAGCGCTGTCTTGCCGGCGCCGTTCGGCCCGATCAGCCCGACGATCTCGTCTGCATCAAGATGGAGGGTGATCCGGTCAAGCGCCCGCAGCCCGCCGAAGCTTTTTTCCAGCTCGGTGACTTCCAGCACCCGGTATCTGCTCACAGTGCGCTCCCACGTCGCGCCCGGTCGGTGATCAGACGGAAGGTCAGCAGCCCCAGAGGTCGGAAGAGCAGCATCAGCAAGATCGCGAGCCCGAACACACTCGGTCGCCAGTCCGCCAGAACGCGAAAATATTCCGGCAGCAACGTCATGATCGCAGCGCCAACGAACGCGCCGAACATATTGTTGACGCCGCCAAGGATCACGTAGAGCACGACATAGACCGAGAGCAGGACGTCGAAGCTCTCCGGTCGTACGAAATTCATGTAGTGCCCATAAAGAGCCCCGGCAGCAGCGGCGATGGCGGCACCGATCGCAAACCCCAGCATGCGAATCTGCGTTACATTCACGCCAAATGACGCGGCAACCCGGTCGTCTTCGCGCACCGCATCGCAGATGCGCTGCAACGGGCTGAACGAGAACCAAAGCAGGAAGGCTCCAACCAGTCCTACGGTGATCAGCACCGTGGTCAGATCAGCCCCGCTCATGCCCCCGAAGCCGGACACGCCACCGACGTAACCGATGTTTTCAAGGGCAATCCTGACGCAGAAGGTGATCCCAAGGGTGACCAGGATCAGATACACCCCGCGCAATCTAAGGGCCGGATAGCCAACGAGCGCCGCCAACACCGCCGTTACAATCACAGAGATCAGGCAAGCTGGCAGCAGCGACCAGCCAAACTTCACCGTGAGGACGCCCGAGACGTAGCACCCGACCGCCATGAAAGCCCCCTGGGCAAAGGACAGGCTCCCGGTGACGAGAACGATGTAGACGCTCCAGGCCAACAGGACATTGATGCCCGTAAAGAACAGGTGATCGGAGATCACGCGCGCTGCTCCTGCACATGGGCGCCGCCGCCGAAAATGCCTGCCGGGCAGAACAGCAGTGTCGCGATCATCGCGACCCATACAGTCAGTTCCGAGAGCCGGCCCAGGCCGAAATAAAACATGAGCGCTTCAACGACACCGATGGCGACCCCGCCGACCGCTGCGCCACGAAGGTCGCCCAGGCCGCCAATGGCCATGATCGCCAACGCCTTCAACCCGAAGGTCAAGCCGGTCTCCGAGCTCGCCGCTCCGGTGCGCAGCGCCAGCAGCAGCCCTGCCTCGGTGGCCAATGCGGAAGAGATGAAGAACACCGATTGCGAGACCCGGCGGACATTTATTCCAAGCAGCGACGATGAGATCGGCGATTCAGCCACGGCGCGGATCTGACGCCCGATCCGCGATCGCTGCAAAAGCAGATGCAGACCGCCGGCCAGAACGATCGTTGTAACGACGATGACCACTTGGATATTGACAAAGTCCACGCCGGCGATCCGGAAGCGGCCCGACACCCAGCCGCCCGGCGTCGGAAGCGACACGGCCTCCGTCCCCCACGCTTTGTGCACGAGATCGGTAACGATGAGTCCAAGCGCCAGCGACGCAAGTGCGGCGGTGATCTTCGCATCGGCGCTCTGGAAGCGCCGAAATGCGATAAACTCGGTCAAGAGTCCCAAGACGCCGCCGATCAGCAGCGCTAGTCCGAAGGCCAATGGCAGAGGCACCGCGCCCACCGCCATCACCCCGACAAACCCGCCGAACATCAGCACTTCCGGATGGGCGAAGTTCAACTTGTCCAGCACGCCGATAACGAGCGTGAATCCGATCGCGACCAGCGCGTACATCGCACCGCTGACCAGTCCGTTGACAATCTGACCTGTGAGCATGATCTGCGATCACCGTGCGCGGAAACGTGCGCAGCCCTGACGCGAGCTTGCGCGGCGGCGCGCCGCAGCGCAGCCCCGCGCGTACAGGGCCGATGAGGGCCGACTGGTCGTCTTCGACGCGCAGCGCGCTTCCGCAACCTGAGTGAAAGTCACGTCCCGTCTCCCCTGTCCTATAGACGTACAACATTCTTATTGTTGTGCGAGCCTGAGGCGCTCATTTTCTCCGATGTTGAGGGAGCGACTAGAGTTCGCAACAATCGCTTACTGATGGGGTCATCACTTTCATTGATGATCGCCGCCGCGATCGCTTCCAAGACATTCATCTCGCGACGATCGGCTGCTCTTGCAGCACCGGTTGACGCGGTCTTACGTCGCTGAAGAAGGAGCCTTCTTCAAACCAGGATGCCGGCGCCTGGTGGCCCCATAGCGTTTGACGTTGCGGATCGCGCAGTGACCAGCGCAGCGGTTCGTGATCGGGATCGACGGTGAGATAATCCGACGTGAACAGCTCGACCCGATGGTTATCGGGATCGCGGACGCAGAGGAAAAACGCGTTGGAGATGCCGTGCCGTCCGGGACCGCGTTCCATGTTGGCGACGAAGCCGGACGAATCCATCACATCGCAGATATACAGGATATCGAGCGCGCTCGCCGTCCACACCCCTATGTGATGCAGACGGGGTCCGCGGCCATTCGTGAAAGCCAGTTCGTGGACGTTGCCTTTCCGGTGCATCCACACCGCCCAGAGCTGACTATTTCCGCCGTCGGTCTCGGTGTATTCGGTGAGCCAAAAACCAAGCTCGCTGCAAAAGTCGAAGGATGCTTGCACATCGGGCGTGAAGCAGTTGATGTGGTCGATCCGCTGGATGCGCGCGCATTTGTATTCGGCATAATTGCGCAGCATGCAATTGCGCTGATCCATGCGGTAATAGAATTCGAGGGGCATGCCGAACATATCGCAGGTGCACAACGTGCGGCCTTGATAGGGTCGTTCCGGAAAGGACGTTGGATACTCTTTGTGCGCGAACCAGAAGGCCGCGCGATCAAGGTCTTCTTCGCTCGAAACCTTGAAGCCGATCACGGGGACGGCGGCATTATCTGCCTTGAGTAGGACAATCGAATGATGATTGCGCTCCTCCACGGCACGCAAATAGATCGCATTGCTGTCAGCATCGCTGATCAAATAGCCAAGACAATCGACATAGAACGCGCGTGACCTGTCGAGATCGCTCACGTCGAAGGCGACATGGCTGGCGCGAATGATATTAAATGGTGGTTCGGGGTTTGCTTTGCGGATAGGCATGATCGCTTGCGATTGTTCCGTGCTCGTCGGCGGGAGCGGTTCCGCGTTCCAGCCCCGCTCACGCCGTGCGGCTTGTCGTGCTCTGGGCCAGCTATTTGATCTCGACATTCGATGACTTGGCGATTTCCGCCCACTGCGCGAGCTCGCGTTTGATCGTGCTGCCGAACTCTTCGGCAGAGCTGCCGACGGCATCGGTGACCATGGTGCGCAGTCTCGCTTTGACGTCCGGATCCTGCATGATCGCGCGCACCTCTTTCTCAAGCTTGTTCACGATCGCAGGATCGGTCCCCTTCTTCGCGAACAGCCCGGTCCAGATCACCAGCTCCATGTTCGGAACGCCTGCTTCCTGCATGGTCGGCACATCAGGCAGCTCCGGCACGCGTTTGGCGGAGGTGATCGCCAAGGCGCGCGCCTTGCCGGCTTGGATGAGCGGCATCGCGGGCAAGGTGTCGACGATAGTCGTCACGGTGTGCCCCGCGATCACACTCGTCGCCGCTTCGCTGCTACCCCGATACGGAATCGGCTGGATTTTGGAGCCGGTCCTCAGCTTGAACAGCTCGGTCGAAAGCGTGAACGTCGCCGACGCTGTAGAGTAGTTGGCCTTTTCCGGATTGGCTTTTGTCCAGGCGACGAAGTCCCCGACACTCTTGATCGGCCCCTCGCCCGACACGATCATGACGAGCGGAAAGGAGGCGACCAGAGAAATCGGCGAGAAATCGCGCAGCGTCTCATATTGCAACGCGGTGTTGACCGCCGGGGCGATTACCATCGCGCCGCTTGCGCCGACCAGAATCGTGTAGCCGTCCGCGGGCTGGCTCGCCACATAGGCTGCCGCCGTCGTGCCCCCGCCGCCGGGCTTGTTCTCAACGATCACAGGCTGTGCCAACCGCTGCGCCAGCTTTTCTGAAATGATCCGCGCCAAAATGTCGTTGCTGCCTCCCGGTGCGAAGCCGACGACAAACCGGATCGGTTGCCGCGGGAATGAGGCCGCCGACTGGGCCGTCGCCTCCGACCCAAACAAGCAAAGGCCTATCGCCGCCGTGATTGCGGAAAGCGTGAGCTTTCGCCTGGACGTTGCCAAGGTCATTCGTTCCTCCCTGTATTGTCTTCGTATGAAGCTGTTAGCGGCTCTCGCGGGCGCGTCCCTCCTTCGCGAGAAAGTCATCGGTGTATTCGCCAAGCGAGACCTTCACCTTGATTTCCCCATGCGCGGCCTCGAGCATGGCCGAACCCGATTTGCATTCAGGGTCAGCGAGTTCTTCGACCATGTCGGCGAACGCTTCCGCCTGCCACGGCTCCAGACTCCACGTAAAAGCGCGTGCCGTTCCGGCAATCGGTTGCATGCCGGAGGCTTGTTCAGCGCCGACAAGGCGGATTTTCGTGTCGTCCGCGGTGAACAGGGTGTCGCTATTTTCAAGAACCATTTCGGCCTGTTCGCGCGCAAATGTTCTCAGCAAGTGCGCAAAACGCCGAAGCGAAGGGCCTTCACCCAGAAACAGAACCATTGGGTGGAAGTCGCTGGGAAGAAAACTGAAGCGAACCACAGTTCTCTCCTAAATGGCCGCGTCGTTCGGCAAAACGTCGATCACGTCCTGTGCGTGGCATAGTTCCTCAAGGCCTGCCTCGCCGCCCGGTATCTTGAGGTAGCGCACCATCAGCCACATGCCATCGGCCATGTTCTCGATGACTTCACCCACGGCGCCGCCGACGAGTGACACCTTGCTGCCTGGCTGAATTTCTATGACGTTGATCACGGGTGTTCCCCTGGTCAGAAGAAGATCGAAAGATTTTTGGCGAGGAGGACATTCTGATCGAGGGTGATTTCCCGGCGCGCGATCTTCCAGGCGTCCCCGTCGCGACGGAGCACGTCGGTCCGCTTGCCGACGAAGGTGTAATTCTCGTGTTCGACGCGGTTTTGGTAGATCAAGAAGCGGCTCTTGACGACGACTTCCGTCGCGCTCTCAAGCGAGGGCCGCGCGTCAAGCACCAGGACATTGGTGACCAGTCGACAGACCCGCGAAAGCGGCTCTTCCGCGAAGTGGACACCGGTCAGGATTTGGTCGATGCGTTTCCCAAGCGTCCAGCGGTCTTCGTCGAACCAGCTGATGCCCTCGCCCGCACGCGTGTCCTCTTTTTCGGCTTGCTGGCCGAACTTCACATTGCGGCGCATCGGCATGAAGTAGACGATGTCTTCGGCGACCAGCTCGAACCACTCCTTGAACTTGCGCAAGTCGAGGAGCTCAGCTTCCCGGTATAGAAAGTCTTCGACCTCTATTTTGAGATCGAAATACGCTCGTGAGCGTTTCAGTGGCGGCAATTCGGCTATGGCGTTCATGGATGCACCTGCTCGGGTTTGACCGGCTGAACGGCGTTCTCGGACGTGCGTTTGCGCGGGATCGGGCCGCCCTGATGCGCAAAGCAGCCGACATCGATCACAGTGCCCGAGATCGTTTGCGCGTCGTCAGACAGGAGAAAAGCCACTGCATGCGCCAGGTCCTCCCCTGTCGCGACGCGGCCCGCCACAGTACCCGGCGCTTCCTTGCCCAAACGGTTGATGTCACCACCGACGCGTCCGAGACTCATCCCGCTGACAATCCCGCCTCCGCCCGGAATGACGGTGTTGACCCGGATCCGGTCGTTGAAGTGGTCGTATGCAAGGCTGGCGGCGAGCGCGAACAGCGCGCCCTTGCTTGCCGCGTAAGCCGCCATATTCGGCTTTCCCCAGCCCGCGCCGGAGCCGACGATGACGATCGACCCGCCCCCCTGATCGATCATGTTGGGCAACACCGCTTTCGATGAGAGAAAGACGCCCTTCGTATTGACGGCGAAAATCCTGTCCCAGGTCGCCTCGTCCGTATCTATCACGGTGCCGAGGGGCCCGATCGCTGCGTTGTTGATCAGGGCGTCCACGCGACCGTATTTGCCGAGGGTGAAGTCGACGACGCGGGCCACATCCCCGGCGATCGAAACGTCGGCCTCCAGCAGTTCGACCTCGAGACCCTCGGCCTTGGCTTCGTCACGAAGGGCGGGAATGGCGCGCTCGGCAATGCTCGAAATCTGCTTGCCCTCGAGGCCGAACGAAACGACACGGTAGCCGCGGCGGGCAAGCGTCAGCGTGATCGCTTTGCCGATACCAAACGTACCGCCCGTGACGATGGCGACCTTCGGCGCGGTCAAGGAATTCACTCCGCCGCGGTGGCGTGGGGGTGCTTCAAATTGTCTTCACCAAGACACTCGCTCCACGAGCCGTCGTTCATGTACGCGCCCCACGCCCGGTAGAAGCCCCGTGCGTTTTCCTCTGTAATCTGCGTGCTGACCGTGCCGGGAACAAATTCGTTGCTGCTATGCGCATGCAGCGATTGCTGGTAGTTGAAGGGATAGCGTCGCGCGATCGTGCCGACGCTGGCATTGGTCGCATACAGCCAATTCTCCATGTCGTCTTGTTCGGTCATGCCGGCCGGGCCCGAGTAGCGCATATAGTAGCGCCGCAGCATGTCCTTCACGTTTTCTGGCGCATCCTTGTCGACGAGGAAAAAGCGCCAGGCTTCGGTCGAGGTCGGCGAATGGGGGTGCCACGCACATAACCCGCGTGGCTGTCTTGCATGCGAGGATGTATTGGGGAAATAGGTCGCGGTGAATCCCGTCACCCGCGCCTGATCACCGAGCCTTCGTTTGCGCTCGTTGTGACAGTGCCGGAAATACTCTTCGATGATCGGATCGTTCTTGTAGGATTCGATGTATTCGTTGTTTTCCGGCTGGATCGCGCTGTGTACGCCATGACCGGCCGGAAAGCTGACCCACACATGCTTCGCATTCTCCATCTCGTCGTCACGGCGGCCCTTTTTCCCCGCGACGGCGCTTGGCCCGATGCCGATCAAATCCACCGATCTATGGCTCGGATTGTGATAGGTGTCGCCGAGGAAGTTTTCGGCGGCGAGCTTCCAGTTCGCGGGCAAGACCCACTTCTGCACGCCGATGACTTCCGATCCGCCCTCACGACCATCTCGGCAGTCAAGCACCTGATCAAGATGCAGCTTGGCGCCCCCCAGATACGTCAGGAAGTCGGGCGCTTGCGGATCCCACGTCGCCCAGATCGCGCCCTTGTAATTGACCATTTTCGCGACTTCAATGAGCGACCAGTCACCTCGCTCCAGCTGACCCTCGTACAGCGTGCGATAGAGTGGAACGCCTTGTAGCTTGCCGTCGGTCGTGTAGCTCCAGCTATGATATGGACAGGTGAACAGCGAGGTGTTGCCCTGATCGTATCGGCACACCTTCATCCCGCGGTGTCGGCACGAATTCAGAAAGACATGAATCTCGCCTTTTTTGTCGCGGCAAAGAATCACTGACTCCTCGCCCATCCGGGACGCATAGAAATCGCCCGGCTTCGGGATCAGGCTTTCATGGCCGACGAACAACCAAGCGCGCGTGAAGAGCTTCTTCAACTCGTCCTGGTAGACGCCCGGATCCACGAAGATCTCGCGGCTGATGACGCCCTTATCCGGATTCATGGTCGCTTGAATGGAGGGGGGCAGGCCCATCTCGTCCGTCTCCCTTGAAACAAATGCCGACACTCAGAGGTGATTCATAATGTCCACTGCATGGACATCTTGTACGTTTCTAGATAACCTAAACTTGGGCGGGCGGCTGCGTCAAGCGAACCACCCATCACAATTTCAACGTTGAAACCTTTGGAGACTGAGACGTAATTGCGCGGCGCGGCCCGAGCTCTTGCGCAAGCCACTCATTTTGTCGCGCTTGGCTGCGCTAGGCTGGTGCCCGTAACCCAAGGCCGACGACAACTCGCCAGCGGCGCGCTGCACCGAGCGAATGGCATTCTTCTCCCAGGCCTGATCGAGGCGGGCTTGGGGGCCAAAGACACCGATCGACCCGACAACTTTTCGAGTGTGATCGAAGTATGGCGCCGCGATCGCAACCGCGCCGGCGAACACTTCGGCGCGGCTGATGGCAAAGCCCTCGGCACGGATCGACTCAAGGCTCTGCAACAACTGCTTTTTGTCCAGACCCTTGGGGAGCGTCCGCAAGATCGGCTCGATCTCGATCGGCGCCATCGATGCAAGGATGACCTTTCCGCTCGCCCCTCGGGAAATGTGCTCGGTTTCGCCGATACCGCGCGCGATCTTGAGGAAGTGCGGCGCTGAGAGTTCCAGCACGCAAAGCCGCTGATCGCCGCGCAAGATAAAGAGAGCCGCGGTTTCATTCGTCTGTTCCCGCAAATGCTGCAGGATCGGCTGTCCGGCTCCGATCGGATCGATGCCGGCCATCCAGTTGCTCGCCAGCTGCCCTACGCCGTAATCGAGAGAGAACCGCTGCGGCTCGCCCGAAATTCGCACCAAACCGCGTGCGGCCAGCGTTTGCAGCAGCCGATACAGCGTAGGCCTACTCAATGGCACCCGCTCCTGGATATCCAGCACACTCATCGAAGCGCGCTCGGGGGTGAAGCATTTGAGAATATCGATGGCCCGGTCGACGGCTCGGACGACGGATACCTTGGATGATTTTGCGCGTGGCATCGGATTCTCCGGATTCCCACACCGCATAGCCTGACGCGACCGATGAGTCCATACCGTGGACACACGTGGGGTTGACGCCACCCACGAATGACTGGATTATCTCGAATGTACATGTTGTCCGTCAAATGGACATGAACTGATGACGACATATCCGGTGACGCTCGTCTTTGCGGACGGTGCGGCCTGCACGGTCGAGGTGGCAGCAGGGCAGAACATCGTGCAGGCATTCGCCGCGCACGGGTATGCTCTGTTGACCGATTGCTCTGAAGGCAGATGCGGCACCTGCATGGGCCGCTTGCTTACCGGGTCGGTTGAACTCGGCGCCTATGACGAACAGACGTTGCTTGATGACGACAGAAGCGCCGGAATGACCCTGCCCTGCGTCGCTGCTGCGACGCAGCCTTGCGTCATCGAGCTTCCCTATGACTTTGCCGAGGTCACGGCAGACGACGTCCAGATTCGCGGCTCCGTCGCGGACATCGACCCAATCGCCTCTGAGGTCGTCCGGTTCGTTGTCAACCTCGAGGAACCGCTGGCCTTCCTTCCGGGACAATACGTCTGCATTACCCCGGAGGGCCAATCCTTCACACGATCCTATTCAATGGCCAATCCCCCCGGAGAGCGACGAGCCATCTTCTATGCGCGCCTGGTTGAACGCGGCGTGTTCTCGACCTGGCTCACAACACAGGCGAAGCCAGGCTGCACGGTCTTGCTTAGTCGACCCCATGGCAGCTTTTTCCTGAGGGACGAAAAGCGCCCGCGCCCTTTCGTAGCGGGCGGAACAGGGCTCGCGCCGTTCCTCTCAATGCTTCACGCGATGTCAGAGTCCCCGACCCTCGCTCAGCCAACGCAGATTCTGATCGGGGCTCGAACGCAGAAACATCTCTTCGGCATCTCGGAGCTCGATAGCCTCAAATCGAAAGTCGCCAGCCTGAGCGTCCGAATTTTAGTCGAGCAGCCTGACGGCACCGGCCTTCTCAAAGGCTTCGCGACCGACGCGATATCGGAAGAAACATTCGAGTCGGACGCCCGCGCCTACCTTTGCGGTCCGCCACCGATGGTCGAAGCCGGGCGAAAGGCGCTTGCCCGCTTCAACATGCCACCAGCCGATATTCTGTGTGAACGCTTTACCTAGTCGGTACGTCGCCAACGAGACAACGAAAAAAACACCACGGGAGAAGTGCAATGTCCAACAAGCTTTTCAAGTCGATCGTTATGCTCATCGCTTGCGGTATTGGCGCGGGCGCACCAAGCATACCCGCAGCAGCCCAATCCCTCAAAATCGGCGTTGCGGGGACGTCTTCGGACGCGCCCTATTTCATTGCCGACAAGAAGGGCTTCTTCAAGGACGAAGGCCTGACCGTGGAATTCATCCGGTTCGATTCCGCTGCGAAGGCAATCCCCTCGCTCGCCTCGGGTGAACTCCAGATCGCTGGCGGAGCGACCTCCGCCGGTCTCTACAACGCGATGAAGCGCGGCATCGACATCAAGATCGTCGCCGACAAGGCCCGCAATTCCAAAGGCTACGGCTTCTCGAGCATGCTGGTTCGAAAGGATCTGTACGACAGCGGCAAGGTCCGCAGCCTGAAAGATTTCAAGGGCCTGCGCGTCGCGGTCTCCGCGCCCGGAAACAGCGAGTCCGCCTGCGTCGACGGCGCCCTGAAGACCTCCGGTCTGTCATGGAAAGACATCAGTCCGGTTTATCTGGGTTTTGCTCAACACACGGCCGCGTTTCAGAACGGCGCAATCGATGCCAGCCTCACCACGGAACCAGCGCGGTCCAATATTCTTAAGTTGGGCACAGCGGTCGACGTGGCGAAAATCGACGAGGTCCTGCCGGAGTTTCAGACCGCAGTGACCTTCTTTTCCGAAAGCTTCATCACCAAGCAGCGCGACGTCGCGACGAAAGCAATGCGCGCCCTGATCCGCGGCATGCGCTTTTACAACGACGCATTGAAGGACGGCAAGCTCGCCGGTCCCGCTGCGGACGAAGTCGTCGCCATCCTCGTCGAATATTCCTTCATCAAGGACCCCGCCATCCATCGCTCGATCACGTCGCACGCAACCCATCCGGACGGCGATGTCGACATGCCGAGCCTGACCAGCTCCTGGCAGTTTTTCAAGGATACGAACCAGATCGACGGCTCCGTCAGGGTTGAAGACGTCACGGATATGAGCTTCGCCAGGGAGGCTGCAGCAAGCCTTGGCAAATATGTTCGCCGCACGCAGTAACGAGCGAACGACCATGTCAGCTCTGAGCCTTGCTCCCACGGCTTCCGTCGTGCCGGCCAAACAGCCCGCCGAAACCGCCATCAGCATTGTTTCGCTTACCAAGCGGTTCGGCAAGCTCACGGCGGTCGACAATGTCAGCCTTGATATACGGCGCGGCGAATTCTTCATGATCGTTGGGCCTTCCGGCTGCGGGAAAACCACCCTGCTGCGCATCCTGGCAGGGCTGGAAGACGCAACGTCGGGCGAAATCAAACTCCACGTCAATCCGACAAGCCACCGGCCAACCAACTCGATGGTGTTCCAGGGAGACTCGATTTTCCCGTGGATGACGGTCTGGAATAACGCCGCCTATGGCCTGAGGCTCAGACACGTGCCGGACGCCCAGCTCAAGGAGGCGGTCGGCCATTATCTCGATCGAACGGGCCTTACACGCTTCTCGGATTATTATCCGCATCAACTTTCAGGCGGGATGCGGCAGCGCGTCTCGATCGCGCGCGCCTTTGCCAACGATCCGGAAATCCTCCTGATGGATGAGCCGTTCTCCGCCCTGGATGCGCAGAACAAGCTGCTGTTGCAGGAAGAGCTTCTGCGCATCTGGGAAGAACACAAGAAGACAGTCATTTTCATCACCCATAGCGTCGACGAAGCCGTGTCGCTCGGCGATCGCATCATGATCATGACCGCGCAGCCGGGACGCACGAAAACCATCGTGCCCGTCCCGTTGGCGCGGCCGCGCAACATCATGGAGTTGCAGCGCGACCCCAGATACGGAGCGCTCGTCCATGAGATCTGGGCCAATCTACGCGAAGAGGTGCAACGCGCGCGAGAGATCTCCGAGAACCAAAGGGACACACGGTGACCGTCACAGAGGTTTTACAACGCGCGAACCGGTACGTTTCGTTTTCTCCCGCGAGCCAGGACCGCATCATCAGCTTTATTTCCCCGGTCGCGCTACTGGTTGTCTGGGAGTTGGCCGCTCGCTTCGGCTGGATCGATACGCGCTTTTTTCCGGCGCCCTCGAGCGTTTTCGCAACGCTCATCCACATGTTTCAAACCGGCGAGCTCGCCGAGCATTCTCTGATCAGTCTGAAACGCCTCTTCTTCGGCACCATCATTGGCGGCATACCGGCGCTGATACTCGGCATCGTCATGGGCCTCAACCGCACCGCGCGCGCCATCGTCGACCCGTTGGTTGCGGCAACCTATCCCATCCCAAAGAGCTCGATCCTGCCCCTTGCCCTCCTCATTTTCGGGCTCGGCGAAGGTTCAAAGATCTTCATGGTCGCGGTCGGCGTGTTCTTTCCGGTCGTCATCAATGCGACGACTGGAGTACTCGGCATCAACAAAATCTATCTCGATGTCGGAAAAAACTTCAAAGCCGATCGCTGGCAGACCTTCTGGACGATTGCCCTGCCTGGCGCGATGCCGGTGATCATGACGGGATTCAAACTCGGCATCGGCATGGGACTCGTGCTCATCGCGATCGCCGAAATGATTGGCGCCAAGAGCGGTCTCGGCTTTCTTATCTGGAGCGCGTGGGAGACGTTTTCGGTCGAACAGATGTATGTCGGCCTCTTCATGATCGCGATCATCGGCTTCATTCTGACGATCATCATGAACGAACTCGAAAAGATTCTGGTCCCGTGGAAGACGAATTAGGGTAGCGATCGGCCCAGACATGCGTTCCGGCAAGCACCTGTGTCTTGAAGCTCATCACCCGCCAGCGCGGGGATAGCCGGACATGGACCTCAAGCAGATCACCTATTTCACCTGGACCTACGAAGCCCGCAGCTTCACGGCGGCGGCCAAAAAGGCCAACATTGTTCAGCCCGCGCTGAGCATGCAGATCAAGCGGCTGGAGCAGGAGCTTGGCCTGAAGCTCTTCAAGCGGAACCCTGCCGGCATCCAGCCGACGCCGGCAGCGGACCAGCTTTACAAGCATTGCAACGTCATCATCGGCGAACTGGCCGATGCAAGGGAGCGCCTTGGGCGCCTGAGCGAAGCGAGCGAGACGAGCGGGCGCATCACGGTCGGCGTGCCCCCCGCCCTGACAAGGCGCATCCTCGCGCCTGTCCTGGTCGAGCTTCTGGACAAGTATCCGAAGCTCGAGGTCTCGATCTTGGAGGCCTATTCCGGTTCGGTTGTCGATTGGGTCAAGAGCGGAAAGGTCGATTTTGCGCTCGGCGCCTCTCCTCCCGACTCCGCGACCCTGAAGCGGCGTCTCGTTTGCCACGATACGGTTGTTCTGGTCTCGAGCCGGCCTATCAACGGAACGAATTTTTCGCCTTGTGACCTTGCCGCGTTGCCCGCACTCAAACTGATCTTTCCGGCGAACCCGAACGGATTGACCGCATCGTTGCGCAAACGCGTCAAGACCGGCGAGATCGCACCGGAGCGTATCGTCGAGATCGATAGCAATGTCGGCTCGATGGAACTGGCCCGAACCTCGGACTGGGCGCTGATCAGCCCTCTGCTCGCAATCCCCGAGGAGACGTCACCACAACTCTACGTCTACCCTATCACGCGGCCGAAGCTGCCTTTCCCCATCTATCTCCTCTACGATCAGGCTCGCCCGCTCACCAAGCCTGCGCTGCGCTTTCTTGAGCTGCTCAAAGAGCGGCTGCGTATCGACAAGCAGTCCGCAGCGTCCGCCGACGGCACCGGTGCCAATGGCTTTCGTCAGCATTGCTGCATCACAGGCGCTGATGCCCCCATCACGAACGGATAGTTGCAGCTGATGTACCACGATCCGCATCCTTCCCGCGGTTACACACACACACGTGCCCGGGAGCTGATGTGGCCGCTATCCCTCCCACGTCTCGAAGCGATCTCAACAACCTAGGACCACACCTCCTCGATGAAACGCGGCTGCGAAGCGCGCTCGAGGAGACGGATATCGTTCCGCAATTGATGGTTTATACGCAGATCACCGGAGATCTGTCGCTGCTCGAGAAAGCGAAACCCTTCATCAAAGGTGCCTGGGATTATCAAGTCGAGATTCCCGCCGGGCTGCAAGCGTCGATCCGAGATGCGCTGGTCTCGGCATTGAAACGTTTCGAAGATCGCAAAACGCCGGTTCCGGTGCCATCGCCCGCGCTCTTCGGGGCCATCATGAATACGGCAACGGGGGTGACCCTGCCCGATGAGTATCTGCCGCTCTTCATGGAAGAGATGGGCGACGTGCCCGGCTTTTCCCGGACCGTGCCGTGGCGGGCGCCGCCGGGGAAAGACGTGCTTGAACGATTCAAAGTCATCATCGTCGGCGCCGGCCTATCCGGCATATGCATGGGCATCAAACTACTCGAAGCCGGCATCCCGTTCGTGATCTATGAAAAGAATGATGCGGTCGGCGGCACCTGGTACGAGAATGCGTATCCCGGCGCGGGCGTTGATATTCCCAACCATTTCTATTCGTTTTCCTTCAAACTGAAGCACGACTGGTCGCGGCATTTCGCCAAACGCGACGAGCTTTGGTCCTACCTGAAGCAATGCGTCGCCGATTATGGTCTCGACCGTCATATCGTTTTCAACGCCGAAGTCACCACAGCGACCTTCGATGAAACGCAGTCGATATGGGCGGTCACCGTCCGCCACGGCAACCAGACCGAGACGGTCGATCGCGGCAACGTCTTCGTCACGGCGACTGGTCAATTGAACCGTCCCAAGGTGCCCGATATCCCGGGCATGGACACATTCGAGGGCGCGTCATTCCATACCGCGCGTTGGCCCGCAGGCGAGAAACTGGACGGACGGCGCGTTGCCTTGATCGGGACCGGCGCGAGCAGCATGCAGGTGGCGCCATCGATTGCCAACAAAGTCGCGAAACTCCTGATTTTCCAGAGAACGCCCTGCTGGGCCGCCCTGCATCCGAACTACCAACGCAGTGTGCCGGATGGCATGCAATGGGCGTTCAAACACGTCCCCTATCTCGCGCAGTGGTACAGGCTCCTCTTGTTCTGGGCGGCCGGCGACGGGCTTCACGCCTCCCTTCAAGTCGATCCCGATTGGCCGATGCCGGAACTCTCCGTCAGTGCCGAAAACCACAAATTACGCGAAAGCCTCGTCGAGCACATCAGACGGGAGCTCAAGGACCGCATCGACCTGATCGAGAAGGTGATTCCAAGTTACCCGCCTTACACGAAACGAATGCTCCGGGACAATAACTGGTACCAGACCCTGCAACGGCAAAACGTCGAGCTTGTGAATGCTGGAGTGGCGCGTATCAGCGGCAACAGCATCATCGACGAAACCGGAGCCGCACATGAAGCGGACGTGATCGTGTTTGCAACCGGTTTTCATTCCAACCGTCTGCTGTGGCCGATGTCCATCAAGGGTCGAGACGGCCGCGTCATTGAAGATATGTGGGATCGCGACGACCCGCGCGCCTTTCTCGGGATTACCGTTCCAGGGTTTCCAAACTTCTTCATCTTGTATGGTCCCAATACGAACCTGTCTCACGGCGGCAGCATCTTTTTCCATGCCGAGCTGCAAGTGCGATACGTGATGCAAGCTTTGCGTGACATGATCGAAAAAGATCTTGCGTCGGTCGAATGCCGGCAGGATCGCTTCGACACCTATAACGATAGCGTCGACGAGGCGCACAGCCGGATGGTCTGGGCGCACAAGGGTGCCAACAGCTGGTATCGCAACAGACGCGGACGAGTCGTCGCGAACTCGCCCTGGCGTCTGGTCGATTACTGGCGATTGACCGCCGCCTTCAACCCGGACGACTACACGATAAGGAAGGCCGACTAAAAACAATAACGTTGAATCTGGAGGAACGAGAATGCTTACGCGACGCCACGCTCTCCTTGGAGCGATTTCTGCCTCCACAGCGATCAAATCCGCGCTGGCTTATCCTGCCAAGCAAGTGACTTTGGTCGTTCCGTTCGCACCGGGCGCGGCAGCGGACGGTATAGCACGGCTCTTGGGTACCTATTTGGCCGAGCGCATGGGGATCGTCGTCGTCGTTGAAAACAAGGCCGGCGGCGGCAGCTCAATCGGGCTGATAGCCGTCTCGCGCAGCAATCCCGACGGCCAAACGATCGGTGTTGGCGCGACCGGAGCCATTGCGGTCAATCCTCACGTCGAGGGTACGTCGGCACTCGACCCGCTAAAGTACCTCGCCCCGATCTCCAAATTGATCGACGTCCCACTCGTCTTTGTTTCGCACGCCGATACCAAACTTAGGACGATCAACGACGTCGTCTCTGCCTCGTTATCGAGTCCCGGCGGGTTTAGCTACGGGACGACCGGCACACATTCGTCCCAGCATCTTTCAATCAAGGTGCTGAAGCACTTGACCGGCGCCCGCCTTGTCCACGTCCCTTATCGTGGGAGTGCACCTGCTGTAACTGACGTTCTGGCCGGACAGGTGCCGCTGGCGTGTGTCGATCTGACTTCCCGCAATTGAGCACATCAAGGCAAAGGCCCTTCATGCGATCGGCACGACCGCCGCAAGGCGCTACGCGTTGGCCGGGGACATTCCTACGTTCGCTGAACAGGGCGTTTCCGGTTTCGATGTGCCGGCCTGGATCGGCTTGTTCGGCCCTGCAGGGATGCCCGCGGCCGCGATCGAGGAACTTTCCATGCACTGTGCTACCGCCCTTTCCGACAAGGACGTCGCAACGAAAATCGAGCGGCTCTACTGCGCCCCAAGCTATCAGGATCCCCAGACATTCAAAACCTTCATCGCAACCCAATCCGAAGCGATGCGCGGCCTGCTCCGCGCCGCCGCGAATTGACCGATGCGCGGTTTGCCCGTTGCTGCAGAAAGTATCCCCACGATGAAGATGACCGGTGGCGACGCGTTGGCCCAACAGCTCGTTCACGAGGGTTCGACCGATGTCTTCGGTGTTCCGGGCGTGCAGCTCGACTGGGCGGTTGAGGGCCTAAGAAAGGTCAGTGACACGCTTGCCTACACCGTGACGCGGCATGAGCAGGCCGCCTCCTACGCTGCGGACGGCTATGCCCGCAGCTCCGGGAAGCCCGGAATCTGCATGGTGGTCCCGGGCCCAGGCCTCCTCAACGCAATGGCCGGTCTCGCAACCGCCTTCGCTTGCAACTCGAGAGTCTTGTGTATCGTGGGGGACATACATTCGGCGGCGATCGGGAAAGGGCTGGGTCTCCTTCACGAAGTCCGGGACCAATCGCGGATCCTTGGTAGCGTCACAAAATGGCAAGGACGGGCCATGCGTCCTGACGACGTTCCCGGGATCGTCCGTCAGGCATTTCATCAGCTCATGACCGGACGTCCTCAGCCGGTCGGCATCGAGATTCCGCACGACGTTCTCAGCGCAAGCGCCGACATATCATTGCTCGATCCGGTCGCCGTGAAGGAGGTACAGCCAGATATCGGCGCGATAGAGCGCGCCGCATTCCTGATCGAACGAAGCAAGAATCCGGTGATCTATGCGGGGGGCGGTGTTCTCAGTAGCGGAGCGTCAAGGTCGTTGCGCGCCCTTGCCGAAAAATTGCAGTGCCCGGTCGTCATGGGTGAAAATGGCCGCGGCGCCCTCTCCGACCGCCATCCGTTGGCGCTTTCCACGCTGGAAGGAAGAGCCGTCTTCCCGGATGCCGATCTGGTTCTGGTCGTGGGCAGCCGCTTTGTCGACACCGCCCTGGGCAGGCCGGCATGGCCGACAGATAACAAGACCTACATTTACATCAACCTCGACCCCTCGGCCTGGTCGTCGCCGCGACGCGCAGATTGCGCGATCGAGTGCGATTGTCGTACGGCCCTGGAAGCGCTGGAACGCGCCTGCAGAACGCGGCCCGCGACGGTCCTCGACATTCAGCGCGTCCGCGCGAGCGCGCTGGAACAGATCAACGACATCGAACCACAGGCATCCTGGGTCAGAGCGCTTCGATCCGCGATCCCCGATGATGGCGTCCTTGTCAATGAGTTGACGCAGGTCGGATATTTCGCCCGTCTTGCCTACCCGGTCTATGAGCCGAACACGCTGCTGTCGCCGGGCTATCAGGGCACGCTCGGATACGGCTTGCCGACCGCGCTCGGCGCTGCGGTTGCAAACCGGAACCGGGTCGTCGTCAGCATCAACGGCGACGGAGGATTTGGATGGAACATGCAGGAGCTAGCAACGGCAAGAAAATACAGTCTGAATGTCTCAATAGTGGTTTTCAACGACGGGCACTTCGGCAATGTCCGGAAGATGCAAAATGATCAGTTCCAGGCCGAGTACGGCATTGCTGACAAACCCTCGGTTCGATCACCTGGCCGATGCGTTCGATATCCCGTATTTTCGTGCCGACTCACCGCGCGAAATGCAGGATGTCATCGTTCAGCACTCAGGCGCAGGCCCCATCTTCGTAGAGGGTCCGGTCGGCTCGATGCCAAGTCCGTGGCATCTGCTCAGGCTCACGCCGCCGCCCTTCGCGGTCATTCCTCAGGCCCGGACCGAAACCTGATAGCGGTAGCGCTCAGTTCATCGAGCCGCCGCCGTCGACGATAAGGGTCTGGCCGGTGATAAAGTCGCTTTCCGGGCCCGCCAGAAACAGCATGGTCCCCACCAGGTCCTCGGGCATCTGGTCACGTTTCAGACAGCGGCTGTTTCTGATCGCGTCCGAAATACTGTCTGCCCACCGGTTGTCGACAACCCCGTCGCTCAAGGTGAGGCCAGGCGCAACGCAATTCACCCTTATGCCATCATCCCCAAGCTCGCGTGCCATCGCGCGCGTCATCGCGATCACTGCGCCCTTCGACGCGACGTAATGCAGGAAGCGTGGCAGTCCGCGGTAGACTGTGCCCGAAGCGGTGTTGATGATTTTTCCGTATTTTTGCGCGCGCATCAGCGGCAGCACCGCGCGCGCGCATTCGAAAGACCCACGCACGTTAACCGCCATGATCCGGTCCCACTCATCGCTGGCGATCTCCGACATCCCCTTCAAAGGGATCGTGGCGAAGAGTCCAGCGTTGTTGATCAGCACGTGGATGCTGCCAAACGCCCTCACCGTTTTCGCGACCATCGCGTCGACAGCCTGCTTGTCGGTCACATCACACCCAAACCCGATGGCATGTCCGCCAGCTTCCGCGATCTCTTCTACGACGGTGTTGGGATATTTCAGATCGCAAAGGCTCACCCGCGCGCCTTCGGCTGCGAATCCTTTGGCATAGGCAGCACCGATGCCCCGCGCTGCGCCTGTGATCATCACGACCATGTTCGCCAAGCGCAACATCTCGCCTCTTTGTCTCTAAGGGCAGCATCTAATTTCACGCCAACGATCCTTGCATAGAACTCGAATCCCGCGCTCATCATTTGTTGTTATGACGTCATCAGCATAAGAATGGAGTAGAACGAACGCCGCTCCCGGCGAACGGAGCATCGCGGAAGGTTATCTTAAAGTTGGCAGCCTTACGGGTGAGTTCAATTTGAAGATGAGCATAGAAATTTGCCATTTGCGTTACGTCGTTGCAGCTGCCGATTACCGCAGCTTTCGGCGTGCGGCTGCCGCGCTTAACGTCACGCAACCGACGCTGAGCAAGAGAATTCGCGAGCTTGAAGATCAACTTGGTCTGCCACTATTCGAGCGATCCACAAGCGGCTCGCAACTTACTGGGGAAGGCGAGGCCCTCGTAACCAGCGCGAAGCGTATTCTTGCCGAATTGGAGTATATGCAGAATCATGTTAAAGCCGTGAAAGTCGGGACCTCCGGCCGTTTGCACATTGGAATCTATACGTCGCTTTCGACGGGCGCACTCGTCGATATTGTATGTGGCTTCGCAGAGCAGTTTGAAAACGTTGACGTCAACGTGGTTGAAGATTCCAGGTCGTCCCTAATCTCTCTTCTAGATCGTGGTGCTGTCGATATCATTGTTGTACTGGGCGAGCCCGCATATCGCGATTACGCGCATACACGTTTATGGTCTGAACGGATCATGGTTGCCCTCCACAAGGAGCACCCTCTAGTCGAGCGCGAGTTCGTTTATTGGACCGACCTTAAGGGAGAGCGCTTTCTTATGGGTGTTCAGGATCCGGGACCGGATCTTGAGGGCATCCTGCTAAGCAAACTTATATCTCCGGGCGACGGTCCGCTCATCGCCCGCATGAAAGTAAGTCACGACCATCTTCTCGGTTTGGTGAATCGCAAACGAGGTGTTGCTTTGGTTTGCGAATCCTCAATGGGTAACATGCCCGCCGGAATCGTCTATCGAGAAGTTCGTGACGGAAACGGACCAACTCGACTTGGGTTCGTCGCCTATTGGCGCCGAAATAATTCGAATCCTACTTTGAAGCAGTTCCTAACTCTATTGCACGCATTTGCAGGCTCATCGCACGTCGTCATATCGGCGGCATAAGGAAGCGCCGATCGCTTGTATTTTTTCGCTTCATTGCGATGAGCGCCTGACTCTTGTTGCCTAGCCGCACTCGTGCCGCTTCTATTCGTCCCTGATGTCCGGCCCGACTTAACGGGCCGACGTAGCGCCGGGGACAACATGGGGAATGCAACTCCCAAGGCAGAAGCGGTCACGCGCGGTGCCCGCATGTTACGCACGGCGCTCGGGCCGGACATCACCACCTACCTCGAAGATTCCTCCGTCGTTGAGGTCATGCTCAATCCTGACGGTCGCCTTTGGATCGATCGCCTTTCGGAAGGCCTGTTCGAGACCGGTTCTGTAATGTCGCCCGCCGATGGCGAGCGCATCATCCGGCTGGTTGCCCATCATGTCGGCGCCGAGGTCCACCACCGCGCTCCGCGTGTCTCCGCAGAATTGCCTGTAACCGGCGAGAGGTTCGAGGGGCTTCTGCCACCCGTTGTTTCCGCTCCGGCATTCTCGATCCGCAAACCCGCGGTCGCCGTCTTTACGCTTGATGACTACGCAGTCGCCGGCATTATGACCCCCGGCGAGGCGACGATCCTGTGCGATGCGGTGGCCAGGCGTCGCAACATCCTAGTCGCCGGCGGCACCTCGACCGGCAAGACCACCCTCACCAACGCACTACTTGCTGAGGTCGCAAAAACTTCGGATCGCGTGGTGCTGATCGAGGACACTCGCGAGCTGCAATGTCATGCTCGCAATCTCGTGGCACTACGAACCAAGGATGGTGTCGCAACGCTCTCCGATCTCGTGCGCTCGTCTCTTCGGTTGCGTCCCGATCGCATTCCAATTGGCGAAGTACGTGGGGCCGAGGCGCTGGATCTCGTGAAAGCCTGGGGCACCGGCCATCCCGGGGGTATCGGCACCATCCACGCCGGGACAGCACTTGGCGCGCTACGACGGCTCGAGCAACTCATCCAAGAAGCCGTCATCACCGTGCCGCGCGCCTTAATAGCGGAGACGATCAACATCATCGCGGTGCTGGCCGGGAGGGGCGCACAGCGCCGGCTCTCCGAACTTGCGGTTGTCGCCGGCCTCGATGCGACAACCGGCGACTACGTCATCCTCCCGCCTGAGGCGGGCGGCGATCACACACTCAACGGAGACCATCCATGACCGTGCACATACGCGGCCTGCGGACGCGGGCCGCACTGATTATCGCCACTATCACGATCGGCGCGTTGTCAATATCGCCCGTCCGCGCCGCCGGCTCGTCGATGCCATGGGAAGCGCCACTTCAGCGCATCTTGGAGTCGATCGAGGGCCCGGTGGCCAAGATCATCGCGGTGATCATCATCATCGTCACCGGCCTGACGCTCGCGTTCGGTGATACCGCAGGCGGCTTCCGGCGGCTGGTCCAGATCGTATTCGGGCTGTCGATCGCGTTCGCCGCGTCGAGCTTCTTCCTGTCGTTCTTCTCTTTCGGCGGCGGAGCGCTCCTCTGATGCAGCTACGCGAATCGATCGCCGGTTTCCATGCGCCGGTTCATCGTGCGCTGACCGACCCGATCCTGCTCGGCGGCGCTCCTCACTCGGTTGCGATTGCCAACGGCACGCTGGCAGCCACCGTCAGCCTTGGCCTGCGGCTCTGGCTTATCGGCATCCTGCTTTGGGCGGCGGGACACTTCGCGGCGGTCTGGGCGACGCGGCGCGATACCCAGTTCGTCGACGTTGTACGCCGCCATCTGCGCTATCCCGCGCATTTCCGGTTGTGAGGTTCGCGAGATGATGAACCTCGCCGAGTATCGCAAACGCACCGCAAGCCTTGCCGATTACCTGCCTTGGGCGGCACTGATCGAAGCGGGCGTTGTTCTGAACAAGGACGGATCGTTCCAGCGCACGGCACGCTTCCGGGGGCCGGACCTCGACAGCGCCACGGCGGCCGAGCTGATCGGCACGACCGCGCGGCTCAACAGCGCTTTGCGCCGGCTGGGGTCGGGCTGGGCCATCTTCGTGGAAGCGCAGCGCAGCCCGGCGACTGCCTATCTCGACAGCGTCTTTCCAGAAGCCGCGTCCGCGCTGGTCGACCTCGAGCGCCGCGAGCAGTTCGAGGCCGCTGGCGTCCATTTCGAGAGCCGCTACTATCTCACCTTTCTCTGGATGCCGCCGGCCGAAGACGCTTCCCGCGCTGAAAGCTGGCTCTACGAAGGACGCGAGCAAACCGGCGTCGACGCTCATGAGCTGCTTCGCGGCTTCATTGACCGCACCGATCGCATCCTGCAGCTTTTCGAAGGTTTTGTGCCCGAGGTCTACTGGCTCGATGACCCGGAGACCCTGACCTATCTCCACTCAACCATCTCGACCAAGCGCCAGCGCGTCCGCGTCCCCGAAACGCCGATGCACCTCGACGCGCTCCTGAGCGATCAGTCGCTGGTGGGCGGACTCGAGCCTCGTCTTGGCGATGCGCATCTGCGCACGCTCACGGTCATTGGTTTCCCGACGACGACCTATCCCGGAATCCTCGACGAGCTGAACCGGCTGGCCTTCGAATATCGCTGGTCGACCCGAGCAATTCTGCTCGACAAGACTGAAGCCGTCCGGCTGCTGACCAAGATCCGGCGCCAGTGGTTCGCCAAGCGCAAGAGTATCGGTGCGATCCTGAAGGAGGTGATGACCAACGAGGCGTCGGTCCTCCTGGACAGCGACGCTGCGAATAAAGCCGCTGATGCAGACCTCGCCCTACAGGAGCTTGGTGCCGATGACGTCGGACAGGCTTACGTCACAGCCACCGTGACGGTGTGGGATGACGACGCCGGCGTCGCGGCAGAGAAGCTGCGGCTCGTCGAGAAGATCATCCAGGGCCGCAACTTCACCTGCATCGCGGAGGGGCTCAACGCGATCGAGGCCTGGCTTGGCTCTCTACCGGGTCATGTCTATGCCAATGTCAGGCAGCCGCCGGTCTCGACTCTCAATCTCTCCCACATGATCCCGCTCTCGGCGGTCTGGGCCGGGCCGGAACGCGACGAGCATTTCGTGGCGCCGCCGCTCTTCTTTGCTCGGACCGAGGGAGCGACCCCGTTTCGGTTCGCGCTCCATGTCGGTGACGTCGGACATACGCTGGTGGTCGGGCCGACCGGCGCCGGCAAGTCCGTGCTGCTGGCGCTGATGGTGCTTCAATTTCGGCGTTATCGGCAATCGCAGGTCTTTGCTTTCGATTTCGGAGGGTCCATCCGCGCCGCGGCCTTGGCTATGAAGGGAGACTGGCACGATCTCGGCGGCGGTCTGTCGGATAACTCCGATGTTTCCGTGTCGCTCCAGCCGCTCGCCGGCATCAACCAGGTAGCGGAACGGGCCTGGGCGGCCGATTGGGTTGTCGACATTCTGAACCGCGAGGGCATCGTGCTGACGCCTGAGCTGAAGGAGTATCTGTGGGCGGCGCTCACTTCACTCGCGAGTGCTCCTATTGCGGAGCGCACATTGACAGGCCTCGCGGTGCTGCTTCAGTCCGCAAAGCTGAAGCAGGCCTTGCAGCCCTACTGCATCGGGGGCGCCTACGGCCGCTTGCTCGATGCCGAGCAGGAGAGATTGGGCGATGCCCCGGTCCAAGCGTTCGAGACCGAGGGACTGATCGGAACGGGCGCCGCTGGCGCCGTGCTGGCCTACCTCTTCCACCGCATTGAAAGCCGGCTCGATGGCCGGCCGACGCTCCTGATCATCGATGAGGGCTGGCTCGCGCTCGATGACGGGGGCTTTGCCGCCCAGTTGCGCGAATGGCTCAAGACCCTGCGCAAGAAAAATGCCTCCGTCGTCTTCGCCACGCAGTCGCTTTCCGATATCGACGGCAGCCCGATCGCGCCGGCCATTGTCGAGAGCTGCCCGACGCGCATTTTTCTTCCGAATGAGCGCGCGATCGAGCCGCAGATCACCGCGACCTACCGGCGCTTCGGTCTGAACGACACGCAGATCGAGATCATCGCCCGCGCCACGCCCAAGCGCGACTATTACTGCCAGTCCCGCCGCGGCAACCGTCCGTTCGAGCTCGGCCTCGGGCCGATCGCGCTCGCCTTCTGCGGCGCCTCATCCAAGGCCGACCACGCGGCCATCGATCGCGTTCTCGCCAAGCATGGTGCGGACGGCTTCGTGCAGGCCTGGCTCGCGGAGCGAGAACTTCTATGGGCTGCCGACCTCATCCCCGATCTCACCAACCTGGAGGCATCATGAATACCAGGCATTCGCGCATCCGCGCTGCTCTTTTTGCGGGATCCATCGTCGGCGCATTGTCAATCCCGCCGGCATCGGCACAGCTCGTCGTGTACGATCCAAGCAACTATGTTCAGAACGTTCTTCAGGCGGCGCGGGCGCTGCAGCAGATCAACAATCAGATCACCGGGCTGCAGAATCAGGCGCAGATGCTGATCAATCAGGCTCGCAACCTTGCGAGCCTGCCGCAATCCTCGCTCAATCAGATCCAGCAGTCGATCCAGCGCACCCAGCAGCTTCTGAGGGAGGCGCAGCGCATCACCTATGACGTCGGCCAGATCGACCACGCCTTTTCCACGACCTATGGCGCGGCGTCCACGACAGCCACCGACCAGGGACTGATCGACGGCGCACGCGAACGCTGGCGCAACTCCATGGCGGGTCTCCAGGACGCCATGAAGGTTCACGCCGGCGTCGTTGCCAATCTCGAAACCAACCGCATCGAGATGTCCTCCCTCGTCACGGCAAGCCAAACCGCGACCGGCGCGCTGCAGGCGACACAGGCGGGCAACCAGCTCATCGCCTTGCAAACCCAGCAGATTGCCGATCTCACCGCGGCCTTTGCCGCACAAGGTCGCGCGCAAAATCTCGAAGCCGCCCAGCGGACAGCAGCGCAAGAGCAGGCCCGCGAACGACTCCGCCGCTTCCTCACGCCTGGCGCGGGTTATCGGCCAACGACCGTCCGGATGTTCCAATGATGAAGGCCTGGCACCCGTTCAAGCGCGAGGAAAATGGCGACGGCGGAAGTGGCGTCGCCTCGTTCCTGCACTTCGCGGCAATCGCCGCGGCCGTCGCGATCGCTATCATCGCCATGGGCGAAGCAAGCCGTAGCCGTGATACCAGCCGCGCGGTCGGACCAGCAACGGAAACACGTGATCCGCTTGCGGCAGAACTCTCACGCTGCCGCGCGGTGCTGTCAGCAGATGACACCTGCCGCCATATCTGGGCGGAGAATCGCCGCCGCTTCTTCACACCGCGCGCGCCTGTTGCACGGACAACGGACACGCCGACTAAGGCCCAAGACAGGATTCCGACGTCGGTTACTCCCCACTCATCCGATGAGCCACGCTGATGGGTGGCACCGGCGTCATCGATCGCTTCCTTGAGGTCTTCACCCGCTATATCGATTCCGGGTTCGGATTGCTCGGCGGCGAAGTGGCCTTTATCGCCACGACATTGATCGTCATCGATATCACACTGGCAGCTTTGTTCTGGTCGTGGGGCGCGGATGAGGACATCATCGCGCGCCTCGTGAAGAAGACCCTCTTCGTCGGCGCCTTGGCCTTCATTATCAGCAATTGGAACGCGCTTGCGCGGATCGTGTTCGAGAGCTTCGCCGGTCTTGGCCTGAAAGCGACCGGCACAAGCTTCACCGCGGCTGATCTCCTGCGCCCCGGCCGCGTCGCGCAGGTCGGGCTCGATGCCGGGCGCCCGATCCTCGAATCGATCTCCGGCTTGATGGGCTACATCGCGTTCTTTGAGAACTTCGTCCAGATCATGGTGCTGCTATTTGCCTGGGCAATCGTGCTGCTCGCCTTCTTCATCCTCGCGATCCAGCTCTTCGTCACGCTGATCGAGTTCAAGCTGACCACGCTCGCCGGATTTGTGTTGATCCCGTTCGGACTCTTCGGCCAGACCGCCTTTCTTGCGGAACGTGTGCTCGGCAATGTCGTCTCGTCCGGCGTCAAGGTCCTGGTGCTGGCCGTCGTCATCGGCATTGGTTCGACGTTGTTCTCCGAATTCACCGCTGGCTTCGGCGGTAACCAGCCGACCGTCGAGGACGCGATGGCGGTCGTGCTGGCAGCACTATCGCTCCTCGGCCTCGGCATCTTCGGTCCCGGCATCGCCAACGGCCTGATCTCCGGCGGGCCTCAGCTTGGTGCCGGCTCCGCAATCGGTACCGCGGTCGCGGCCGGAGGCGCCGTCGTTGCGGGTGGTGCCGCGGCTGGGATCGCCGTGAGGGGAGCAGCCGCGATGGGCGCGACCGCTGCCGCGGCCCGCGGCGGGGCCTCGACGATAGGCCCTCTCGGCGAAGGGGCAACCCAAGCTGCCTCATCGTCGCCGGCCTGGGCGCAACGCATGAAGCGCCGCCAGACGATGAGCCACGGCGCAACGGCCACCGCCCATGCCGTCAGGTCCGGCGACAGCCACGGTGGCGGCACCTCCATCTCGCTTCGACAGGATGAACGCTGATGACCGTCTTCCGCAGACCGTCCATGCGCTACGGCGCCACGCCTGAACCCGAAACGCCCTATCAGCGCGCGGCCCAGGTCTGGGATGAGCGCATCGGGTCTGCCCGCGTGCAGGCGAAGAACTGGCGGCTGATGGCCTTCGGGTCACTCTTTTTGTCGGCCGGTCTTGCCTTCGCCTTGGTCTGGCAGTCGGCGCGTGGCTCGGTCGTGCCCTGGGTCGTGCAGATCGACAAGCTCGGCGAGACGCAGGCCGTCGGTCCCGCCGTCGCCGACTACAAGCCGACCGATCCGCAGATCGCCTGGCACCTCGCGCGCTTCATTGAGCAAGTGCGCGCGATACCGGTCGATGCCGTCATCGTGCGGCAGAACTGGCTCCGCGCCTACGAGTTCACGACCGATCGAGGCGCGGCCGCGCTCAACGACTATGCACGCGTCAACGATGCCTTCGCTAAAGTCGGCAAGCGCCAGATCGCGGTCGAGGTCTCAAGTGTCATCCGTGCCTCACCGGACTCGTTCCGCGTCGCCTGGTTCGAGCGCGCCTACCAGAACGGCCAGCTTGCCGGCATCGAGCGCTGGACCGCGATCCTTACCATCGCCCTGCAGCAGCCGACCGACGCCGACCGCCTGAAGCAGAACCCGCTCGGCATCTACGTCAACGCCATCAACTGGTCGAAGGAGCTTTCCCAATGAAGCCGCGGATCCTCGCCATCACGCTTCCCGCCGTGTTGATCAGCGCAACCGCACTCGGCGGCTGCGCGCAGAAGATGATCCCGCCTGACATCAGCTACGATGATTTTGTGCCCGCAGCTCGGGCTGCGGAGCCTCCAGCACCAGTTCAGGTTGTTGAGGTCCCAAAGCCGCTGCCACTGCCCGGTCAGCTGAAGCCGGTCGCGGAGAAGGCACGGCCGGAACCGAAAGATCCGAGAGACCGGATCAGCCAGGCGAACAAGGCAGCCCGCGTACAACCCGTTCGAAACGGCTTCATCAACGCCGTACAGGTCTATCCGTTCTCCCCGGGCGCGCTTTATCAGCTCTATGCTGCGCCCGGACAGGTGACCGACGTCGCTCTGCAGCCGGGCGAGCAGCTCGTCGGATCAGGCCCAGTTGCGGCCGGCGACACGGTGCGCTGGATCATCGGTGATACCGAGAGCGGGACGGGAGAGGCCAAGCAGGTTCATATTCTGGTCAAGCCGACGCGGCCAGACCTGCAGACCAATCTCGTCATCAATACCGACCGCCGCACCTATCTTCTCGAACTGAACTCGACCGAGAAGACCTATATGGCGTCAGTCTCCTGGCAATATGCGCACGATCAGCTCATCGCGCTGCGCCGCCAGAACGCGGCTGCACTCGCGGCCCAGCCGGTCGCGACCGGCGTCGACATCTCGTCGCTGAACTTCCGCTACGAGATCGAGGGTGACACACCGGCATGGCGGCCGCTGCGCGCCTTCGATGACGGCATCAAGGTCTATATCGAGTTCCCGTCCGGCATCCGGCAGGGCGAGATGCCACCTCTCTTTATTATAGGGCCGGGCGGCGACACCGAACTCGTCAATTATCGCGCTCGCCAGAACTACTACATCGTCGACCGGCTGTTCGGTGCTGCCGAACTACGCCTCGGAGACAAGAACAGCGAGCGCCGTGTCCGCATCATCCGCACCGATGGGAGGCGCCGGTCATGACCGACGGTTCGCACGGAGCGCCCGATGTCACGCCGGATTTGCGTTTACGCCCAGAACGTCCACGCGTGACGCGACTGTCGCGTAAGGTGTTGATCGGCCTTGGTGGCGTTTCCGGCCTTGTGGTCGCGGCGGCCCTGATCTACGCGCTGCAGACCCGAAAAGCGGACCAATCGGCCAAGGAGCTTTACTCGATCGAGAACCGTTCGACCGCCGATGGCCTGACAGGGCTGCCACGCGACTATACAGGTATCCCAAGACTAGGGCCTCCATTGCCCGGCGACCTCGGGCGGCCACTTCTCAGTGCGCAGAACGAGGGCCGGCCCATCCCGCCGGGAGGCCCTTTGCCGCAACCCGGCGTCACGCCGGAAGAACAGCGACGCTTACAGGAAATCGAAGCTGCACGCCTCAGCAAGCTCTTCGCGGCAACCGCGATCCGGGTAGCCTCGCCCATGGTGCCGACAGGCGGCCATGCCACGCCGGGCTCGGCCCTCGCGGTGCCGGCCGACGCCCCGCCGCTCGATCCCAATGCCGTTCAGAACATGCAGGATCGCAAGCTCGCATTTATTAACGGACCCGTTGATCGCCGAATCGTCAGCCCGGATCGTCTTGCCAATCCTGCATCACCTTATGTCGTGCAGGCCGGCACGGTGATTCCAGCAGCGCTCCTGGCCGGCATCCAGTCCGACCTTCCCGGCCAGGTCACCGCGCAGGTCACGGAGCATGTCTACGATACGCCGACCGGAAACTTCCTGCTGATCCCGCAAGGATCGCGTTTGCTCGGCCAGTATGACAGCCAGATCTCGTTTGGTCAGAAACGCGTCTTGCTCGTCTGGAATCGCATCATGCTGCCGGACGGCAATTCGATCGTATTGGAGCGCCAGCAAGGCACGGATGCCCGTGGCTTCTCCGGGCTCGAGGACGAGGTCGACTACCATTGGTGGGATATGATCAAGGCCGCGACACTGTCGACCTTGCTCAGTGTCGGCGCCGAACTTGGCTCCACTGGCGACGAGAGCGATCTCGTTCGTGCGCTCCGCCGCGGCTCGCAGGACTCGGTCAACAACACCGGTCAACAGCTCGTGCGTCGCCAGCTCAACATCCAGCCGACCCTCACGATTCGCCAAGGTTTTCCGGTCCGCGTGATCGTCAACCGCGATCTCGTATTCCGCTAGCGGAATACAAGATCATATGCCGTCTTGTGGACTATGCCGCGTTGCGTGTGCATGTGCTTGCTTTCCGTGGTATTTTTGAAGATGTCGGTCGGCATAGTTTGGTTCGAGCAGAACCGGCCGACGCGGTTTTTCCGATGAGCAGAGCCTGTCGAAAGAGGCCCTCCCGGCTGCAAGCCGAGGGCCCACTGGCTCCTTATCTGGAGCCATATGCCGAATATCTCGCCGGGCGCGGGTATTCGCAGGTCTCGTATTGGAAGAAGACGTTCCTCCTCAACGAGTTCAGCCAGTGGCTGGGACGCAAGGGCATTCTGGCCGACGAGATCACAAGCGGATACGAAGAAGCGTTCCTGCGCGATCGAGCCCGACACCGCTGTCTCAAAGGCGGCGACCGCATCGCCCTGTCCGCCATGACGGACTGGCTCCAGGAAAAGGGCATTGTCGAACGCCGGGCTACGGCTTCGGTCGAGACGTCCGGCATTGACCGGGTGTTGCGGGAATACAGTTCTTACCTGCACGAAGATCGCGGCCTGGCGCCGGCCACGATCGAGAATTACGCCGGATATGTCAGGCACTTTCTGGCGGAGATAACCGGCGCGTCCGAACCGCGTCTTGCTTCCCTGCATGCCGGCCAGATCGCGGACTATATCCGGCGGAATGCACCGAAGGACCGCACCTTCGCCTCGGCCAAGCACATCGTCACGGCGCTGCGATCGTTCTTCCGCTTCGCAAGGTACCGCGACTACATTCATATCGATCTTGCCGCGGCAGTGCCTTCCGTCGCCGGATGGTCGATGGCGTCGATTCCGAGGGCGATGCCGGCGGATTATGTTCGGGTTCTGCTGAGCGCCAGCAAGACATGGCGAACGCCGGCCGGACTGCGAAATCGAGCCATCTTGTTGCTGCTGGCCCGGCTCGGGCTGCGTGCTGGAGAGGTCGTCCGGCTCGAACTGAGCGATATCGACTGGAGCGAAGGCTGTTTGGGCGTGCGCGGGAAAGGCCGTGTGGAACGGCCGCTGCCGTTGCCCCATGACGTTGGAGAGGCCATCGCAGCCTATCTTGAGGATGGTCGGCCGAACTCGGCCTGTCGCCGAGTGTTCCTGCGTTCCCGCGCGCCCTTCGACGGTTTGAGGTCGCCCAGCGACATATGCCAGATCGTTGCGCGTGCGATGGGGCGCGCCGGTATCGAATCCGGCTCCACGGGAGCGCATCAGCTTCGTCATGCGCTTGCCGTCGACATGCTGCGCCAGGGTGCGTCGCTGACGGATATCGGCCAGGTGCTGCGGCATCGCAGCCCGGATGCGACGCGCCGATACGCCAAGGTAGATCTCGAGGCCTTGCGGGAAGTCGCCCTGCCATGGCCGGGAGCAATGCCATGAACAATCTGTGCGCCGGCGTTGTCGATTATCTGGAATTGCGCCGATCCCTTGGCTTCAAGCTGAAGAATGACGAGCGGCTGCTTTCGAATTTTGCGGCGTTCATGGAACGGCGCGGAGCGACTCGGATCACGTCGAAGCTGGCTCTGGCATGGGCGCAGCAGCCTGAATCGACCGACCCGAATTATCTTGCCGGAAGGCTGCGCGCCATCCGCAGCTTTGCCCGCTACCGCATTCTGACGGACCCGCGCACCGAGATTCCTCCGACGGATCTGTTGCCGCGGCAACGAAGCAGCTTCCAGCCTCATCTCTTCAACCGGGAGGAGATAGCCCGCCTTCTCGCCGCCAGCCTGCAACGACGCCGGGGAGCCAAGCCGATCTCGCGCTGGTCGCGCTATGCGATCTTCGGCCTGCTGAGCGTCACCGGGATGCGGGTCGGCGAAGCACTGAATCTCGATCTGGCGGACGTCGATCTCGACAATGGCGTCCTGA
>NZ_JBFWPA010000023.1:0-75472 GCF_050250235.1 Pseudorhodoplanes sp. | reverse complement strand
TAAGCACCGGCGTACAAGGCCGAACAGCGACGGACGATTTACGTATAAGTAATTGATAACGTTGAATTGTGGCGAATGAGGGCGAACCGCCAAACCAAAAATTCCCAGCCCTCTCAAGGCTGAAACAGGGGTTCGATTCCCCTAGGGAGCGCCAGCAAGATCAGACACTGAGTTCCTGGTCGACGCCATCCGGCGGTCAGTTCGATTTCGGAGACAAACTCCGTAAGGTCAACCATTCGTACTGGTCGAGGCGTATTGTGCCGCTCCTGAGAAATCGCGCGCCGGCCTTTTCCTGACGAAGGCGCTGCAGCCGTCAGTTCCATGTTGATCCTGTTGGATACTGGCCACGAGAGCTGCCGGCCGATCTGCGCGCACCGGCCTCCGGTTCATCAACGCTGTATGTGTCGATCCAGACTCATGGCTCCGGAGCCAAAATTCAGGATCATAATGTTGGATCACGATGTGGGATCGCGACCGCCCCGTGGACTCCCCCGCTATCGTCCGGTGCGAGACAGGATTTCGTGTGCTCATTCGGGTATTGGTTGTCAGGCTCACTTCATCGGCGAATATGCCGTCGGCAGCAGAATTGTCGAATGCATCTCCGTGAGCAGCGTCGATCCAACCTTGAGGAAGGATTGCCAGTCGGGGTCCTGCATCACTTTGGCGCGCGCCGCGGCGCGATGGTCGAGGCCGTCATATACCCAGAGATGGAGCACGTCGTCGGTAGGACCGCAGAGATAACGCCACAGCCCTACGCGAGCGGAATGTCGTTCCCGGGCGGGCATCACAGCGACGAAATGCCTTAGCCACTCATCGATGTGTCCGGGCCGCACGCGATAGCGCCGCAATTCGTACACATGAGATGCTCCGCTTGGAGGCTGCAGAGGCAGCAGCGGCGAGAGCAGCGCATTGTCGGTCCCGGTGATCGCGTCATGCAACTCGGTATGCCTTTCGGCAAGGCCGGGTTCGATCGTGGAGACGGCCGCGCCTGGCAGGCTTCGCAACTCGACCAGCCTCCCAAGCGTGCCTATCTCGGTTGTCCATGCGCCTTCGAGCTTGTGGCTTCCGTGTTCGCTTGACGCATCGCCGGCCGCTGCGGCGACCACGCGGCCCATCGCGCTGGGCAGGCCAGCGATGGTCCTCAGTTCGAACAGCATGGCATCTCTCCGTTGGGCAGCCGTCAAGCGATCGAGCCGCCGCCGTCCAGGAACAACACGGATCCCGTAGCAAAGCCGTTTTCCATGAATCCGATGATTGGCAGTGCAATGTCGTCGGCAAGCCCGACGCGCTTCACCGGCAGCGCGTCGGCAAGCTGCTTTAGCAAGGCGCGGCGCGCGTCTTCCGCCATGGCAGCGCGGATCGGCGTATCGATCATGCCGGGAGAAACCGCGTTGACGCGTACGGGGGCAAGTTCGATGGCCAGCGCCTTTACGAGAGATTCCAGCGCTCCGTTGGCGGCGCCCACAATCGCCGAGCCTGCTCGTGGCCGCACGCTGAGAAAGCCGGAGACGATGGTAAGGGACCCGCCGGCATTGATGGTCGAGAAGCGCGCGACCCGCCATGCTCCCCAGAACTTGCTTTCCATTGTGGCCTTGGCATCGGCGATAGCGAGCGTCTTGATTGGGCCGGTGCGGAGCACGGCGGCGGTCACGACCACATGATCAACCGGGCCGGTCTCGCGAAACAGGTTCTCGACAGCCTCGTCGCTGGTGACATCGGCTGCGACGGCCTTGATTCCCAGAGCTTTCGCCGCGCTCTCGAGCCGCTGGCCCGGTCGCGACGCGATCACGACATCGGCGCCATTCTTCTTCGCCATGGCGGCAGTGGCGTAGCCGATCCCGGAGGACCCGCCGACCACCACGACTTTCTTGTTGTTGATCGACATAGCGCGTCTCCAAAAGCGATCCGGTAAGTGGCGTCGTCTGCGGTTCTCTCGCGTCTCTCCGGCGGTCGAAATGCGCACTGCGCGGCCCGCGGCGCCATTGTTGCGGCATCGCGCGCAACGGCAACCGATATTTTGGAGGGTGGCTCGAGAGAATTCATCATGGGTTCAGTGGCCGACGCTGCGCTGCAACACTGGATATGAGAAATCCTCAACGCAACGGCGTCGAAATGTCGTTTGCGTGCCCGGAAGGTGACTCGTAGGTTCCGGGTGATATGAGAGGAGCCGGCAGACCATGTTCGTTGCGACGAAGGACAAGCCGCTTGCAACCACGATAACCGGCTCTCTGCCTCGCCCACATTGGTTCACCGAGAACCTGCATGGACGGCCGTTTCTGACCGCCTTCAACGGGGACGCGGTTTATCGCGAGCAATACAACGACGCGACGGCGGTCGCTATCGGCGACCAGACGCGGGCCGGGCTCGACATCGTGAGCGATGGCGAGATGCGTTTCGACCTCGATATCGGCGGCCGGTCGTGGATGGGCTACGCCTTCGATCGCATGGAGGGGCTTGCTGCGCGCCAGCGGAACGCAGCTCGCGTCGTCGGCTCGCACCGGCGGGGCTTTGCTGAACGCGCGGCAACCGCGGGCGATATCATGAGCGAGTTTGTCACGACAGTGTTGCCGCCGCAGGTTGTCGGGCCGATCAGCGCCGGAAATCTTCAATACGACGCGATCTGGAAGGTCGCGCAGCGGTTGTCGAGCAAGCCGGTCAAGATGGGAAGCTGCTGCGGGCAGATGCTGGATCGACAGTCGCTGCCCGGCTTTTACAAGGACCGGCGCGAACAAGTTTTCGCGTTTTCCAAGGCGCTGAACGAGGAATACCACCGCCTCGCAGATGCCGGATGTCCCTTGATCCAGATTGAAGAACCCTGCCTACACGGAAGTCAGGGCGTTGAAGGCGAGGTGCCGTTCGATACCTATGTCGAAGCCTTCAATGTCGAGACGTCGGGGTTGCGAGACAAGATGGAGGTCTGGTGTCATACCTGCTGGGGCAATCCGTTTGCGCAGCGCCTCGGAGTGCGGCAATCCTACAAGTTTGCCGCACCCTATATTGCAAAGCTGGACGTTGACGTAGTGACCATTGAAGCGGTGGAGAATGACGGCGAGGAGATTGCGTTGGTCGCCGGCGTGCTTGATCCGAAGACCAAGCTCTGCATTGGCGTCGTCAGCCACCGCAGTCTGCAGGTCGAGATGCCCGAAGAGGTTGCCGCGCTGATCCGCAAGGCGTTGAAAAGCGTGCCCGCGGAGCGGTTGCTGGTCAGCTCCGATTGCGGCTTCGGCCGTCAGGGCATGAGCCGCACCCACGCCTTGTACAAGATGATCGCGATCGTGCGCGGCACCAATATCGTTCGGCGCGAACTCGGCCTGCCCGAAGCCGACATTCCGGCGAACGACAGCCGTTATATTCCGTAGGCCGGACGCGCGGGTCCGACGGCCTTCAATAACGGGAGAAGGATCGCTACTTTGGCAAAACTCAAAGGCTCGGAAATCATCCTCGATCATTTGATCGGCGAAGGCGTTCCGTATCTTTTCGGTCTGTGCGGGCACGGCGATATCGGCCTTATGGATGCAGCCTATGACCGGCAGAACCAGATCCGGATGATCTCGGTCCACAATGAGCAGATCGCCGGCTTCATGGCTGATGCCTATTTTCGCGTGAGCCGACGGCCGGTCGCGACCTTCACATCCTGCGGCCCTGGCTCAGTGAATATCCAGATGCCGATCGCGTCAGCCTATTCGGATTCCTCGGCAATCTTTGCGATCACGGGCAACATTCCGACCCAGCAGTTCAATCGCGGGCCGTTCCAGGAACTGGGCGCGCATTATCAGGCGGATTTTCCGTCGGCGATGAAGCCCTATGTCAAACGCAGCTACCAAGCGACGCGTGTCGACATGCTGCCCGACATGATGCGTCACGCCTATTCGACGATGCTGGCCGGCCGGCCGGGCCCGGTCAATCTGGATGTGCCATTTAATATATTCCTCGAAGAGGCGGAGGTGACGGCGCCCGATCCGAAAGCGTGGCATACCTCCCTGCCGGTTCGCGCACAAGGTGATCCCGCCGCCATCGAGGCCGCACTCGATCTGCTGTTTTCCGCGAAGCGTCCGCTGATCCTGGCAGGGCAGGGAAGTCTCGCCTCCACGAACCATTCGGACCTTCGTGACCTTGCGGTCTTGCTTGGCGTGCCGGTGGCGACCACCCCGCAGGGCAAGGGCGCGTTCGATGAGACTGACGACCATGCGCTTGGGCCGACCGGGCGTGACGGTGTCTATCCGGCGAACCGCGCCTCGCGCGAATGTGACGTGCTCCTTGCGCTCGGCACCCGTTTCGGTGATCGCGGAGCGAGCGGCTGGGTCGACGGCGCGACCCACAGCATTCCGCCGACCAAGCTGATTCATGTGGATATCGAAGCCACCCAGATCGGCAAGAACTATCCGACCGCGATCGGGATCGTCGGCGATGTGGCCTTGGTAGTTCGCCAACTGATGGCGGCGGCTAAGGCGCGCGGCCTGTCGGCAATTTCGCCTAGCTGGCTCGCTCGCACAGCGGATTGGAAGCGTGTCTGGCGGAGCGACCTTCAGCGCGACGTGAATTCGGAGGATATACCGTGTCACCCGGACCGCGTAATGGCCGATCTGCGAAAGGTCATACCGGGTAATGCGATCATGCTGTCCGATATCGGCGCGCATCACAGCTGGATGGTGCAGCAGTGGAGCGTGACGCCACCTGCACAACTGCTTCAGTCCGGCGGATTTGCGTGCATGGGTTTCGGAGTGGGCGGCGCGCTGGGTGCGCAGCTTGCGGCCCCCGAGCGGCCGGTGGTCGCGGTGGTTGGCGACGGCGGCTTCCTCATGCATGCGAGCGCGGTCGCGACCGCGGTCGAATACGATTTGCCGGTGGTCTGGATCGTCTGGAACAATTGCGGGTATGTCTCGATCCGCGACATGCAGAACGCGTTCTTTGGGCGCGAGATTGCCACTCGCTTCCGGCGCGCGCGGACTGGAGAGTTGCACAGCACGGATTTTGCGATGTTGGCGCGATCGATGGGTGCTGTCGGGATGCGAGTTGAGCGCGCGCAGGACTTTTCAGCTATGGTTGAAGAAGCGGTGGCGAGCCGAAAACCGACAGTGATCGACCTTCCGGTCAAATCTGACATCGTTCGGCGTACAAGCGGCTCCTGGGATCTGGTTCCGCTTGCCGGCAAGCCACCCAATTACGATCCAGATCCGGTTCGGCGGTGAGCCGTCTGGCGCGTCAGAACGCGCCGAGGCTCAAGATACCGTCATTATTGTCGACGCCAGCGATGACTCGCTTGCCGACAAGCTCGCGCAATGTCTCCGTCGTACCCCCGCCCAACGTCCCGTAGCGCGCGCCGCGATAAAATCGAGAGACCGGATATTCGTCGGTAAAGCCATAGCCGCCATGTACCTGCAAGGCCTCGTAGGTCACACGGATCGCCATTTCGTTGCAATACATCTTGGCGACCGCGGCAAGATAGGGATCGGGGAACGGATCGGCGGTCATGCAGGCGCGATAGAGGATGCTGCGGCCAACCTCTATGTCCTTGTACATGTCCGCGAGCTTCCAGCGCATCCCCTGGAACTCGCCGATCGGCCGACCGAAAGCGTGGCGATTGCGTGCATAACGCACCGCTTCCTCGAATGCGCCTTCGGCCATGCCAAGGGAGATTGAAGGGTTGAGACATCGCTGCGTATTGAAGGCAGAAAGGAGCTTGGTGAAGCCGTCCTCGCGCAGCACGAGATTCTCTAGCGGCAATTCGCAATCTTCGAATCGTACTTCGTGCAGATACTCGCCGCCCATGGTATGAAATCGGCCGGTGACCGACAGCCCAGGCGTACCGCGTTCGATAAGCACGCAACCGATGCCCTTGCGGCCGGGCTCCCTGTTGACGCGCGTGAAAACCACGAACATGCCTGCCTCGTCAGCGCGGCTGATCAGTGTCTTCACTCCGTTCAGTCGAACGCAGTTGCCGACAATATCTGCATTGGTTCGGTAATTGGCGACATCAGTGCCCGCATCCGGCTCGGTCATGCAGATCGCAAGAATGCAATCGCCGCTGCAGACTGCGGGGAGAATGCGCTTCTTGATATGCTCGGGCGCATAAGTCGCGATGATCCTGGTCTGCGCACCGACCTCCCCCAGCACGGCCATCGCTGTGACATAGCAGCCCTTGGCGATCTCCTCGAGCACCAGCGCGGTATCGAGCACCGGCAGGCCAAGCCCGCCATATTCCTCGGGCACCGCCATGCCGAGCACGCCGAGTTCCGCAAGCTGCTTCATGTTTTCCCAGGGGAACGTGCCATCCATGTATTTGAGCGCGCGGGCCTTGAATTCTCCCTGCGTAAGATCGCGGATGGTGTGCACGAGCCGGTGCTGTTCTTCCGACAAATTCAGCCGCACGCCCGATCTCCCGTTGCCGTGTTGAAGTCGCCTGCAATCGCTTCAACCAAGTGTTGAATCCTGGTGAAAACCCTGGCGCCGGCGGCGGTGAGCGCCCTGGTCTTGGAATCGATGGTGCCGATGCCGCGTTGGATGAGCGCACCGGCATGTCCCATGGTCACGCCTTCACGGGCAGAGCGGCCGGCGATCAGCGCGTAGACGGGCTTGTGGCATCCCAATGTCACGATCGCGTCGGCAAGTTCTTCTTCTTCCGAACCGCCGATCTCGCCGATCACGAGAATTGCATGCGTCTGCGGGTCGACGGCCATGTATGGCAGCACGTCAGCAAATCGCGTTCCTTTCACCGGATCGCCGCCGACGCCGACCCACAGGCTCTGTCCGAGCCCCCAACCTGCCAGCCGGTGGCAGATTTCGTAAGATAGCGTTCCGCTCTTCGCCATCACGCCGATGGGCCCGGGCGCCAGTGCGACATCCGGCAAGAAGCCAAGTTTCAACCGGCCGGGGATGGCCAGACCAGGCGTCGAGGCCCCAATCCAGCGCGCGCCGGCGTGGCGAACGAGGTCGAGCGCTCTCACGGCGTCATGGACCGGGACACCCTCGGCGACCGTCACGACGAGCCGGATGCCGGCGCCGACCGCCTCCTCTATCGCTTGCAGCACCGCCAGCGGAGGCACCATCGCGACGCTGACGCTCGCGCCTGTTTCACCCACAGCCTGTGCGCAATTCCTGAAAATCGGAATGCCGGCAACGCCGGCCACGTCGCTTTCCGGGGAGACGCCAGCGACAACGTTCGTGCCATAGCGTCGCATGTGTTGCGAGTGCGTGCGGCCGGTGCGCCCGGTCATGCCCTGGATCAGCACAGGCGCGAGTGGATCGACGAATTCCGCCGCAATCGGCGAATGCTGCGATGCACTCATGCGCGAGCCCTCGCCAGGGACGCGATCGCAAGGTCAATGGCTTTGTCGAGGTCGGGCTCGATCCTCAATTCCGAGCCCGAAGCCGCGAGTACCGCGACCGCCTCGTCATAGCCATTGCCGATCAGCCGGGCGGTGACGGGTGCCTTGAGTTCTGGTACCGCCGCCGTTGCCGCCAACAACAGGCGCGAGACTTCGCCGAGATGCGTGATGCCCGCGAAGAAATTGATCAGCACCGAACGCACATTGCGGCCTTTGGCAATCCAGCTCAGCACCTGGATCAGGCGCGTCGGATCGCCGCGAAACTGGCCGGTGCGGATATCGCAGAAATTAAACGCGCTGTATCCACGCGCCGCCAGTTCGTCGATCAATTGCATGCTGAGGCCGGCACCGGTCGTCACGAGGCCGATCTCTCCATCCGGGTCGAGTTCGATGAAGTCGAAGCCGTTGTCGAGCTTGAGCGCGATTTCCGGATAATGGTTCCGCCGGTGCCGGATCAGATCGAGGATGCGGGGCTGGCGGACAAGCGCATTGTCGTCAATGACGAGCTTCACGTCGCCTGCAACCCAGGACCCGTCCGCTCGCACGAATATCGGATTAACCTCGATCAGAGTCGCTTCGAGCTCAAAAAGGCAGGAAATCAGCGCGGGCGCCGCGTTCCGGATCGCGCTTTGGGCAGGCTCGGGCAATTGCTTCGCTAGATCGGCGGCAGCAGCTGAAGCCGCCGCGTGCGTGAAGGCGGAATTTGCGGAGTGCAAGGTTCCGCAGCCGGCGCTCGCCTCTATGTCGATGCCTCCTTCCGCCGACATCAGGCAATTGAGGCGACCGCGCGAAGCATCAAGCGAAAAGCTAAGATAGCATTCGATACCGTCAATCAGCTCTTCCACGCGGCAGAGTCGAACATTGTGACCCTTGATCGTAAGGTTCCGAAACTCAGTAAGAGTCTGGGCCAGCTCTTCCGCCGTTCCTACTCGCCGGACGCCGCCAGCCTTGCCGCGTCCGCCGGTCGGTACCTGCGCCTTGACGATTTGAGGGAATGTGAAGGGCGCATCATTCGCCATGTCAAACATGTCGGAGATCACCAGCCTTCCGACCGGGACCGCAATTCCGGAACCCGCAAGCAACTCCTTCGCGTCGTGTTCAAGCAGCATCATCGGGCGCAGTCGTTTGTTTGCGAGTGCCGAACGGAATCGCTGCCCGCGCAGGGGACCGCGCGCGGCTGGACAGGGCTACATTGGAGCGGTTTGCGACAAGCTCACAATCGATTTTTCGTCCGTCCGGTATGAGCAATCCTCATCTGGCAGACCGCTTGTCGCGGCAAGGCAGACATGCCCGCCCAACGGACGTGGGGCGATTGTCCCACCATCCGGAATGACATAAAATTTTGCCCAATGATAAAAAGTGAGGAAACGTCATGAAACGCAGAATTCCGCCGCTGAATCCGCTGCGCGCATTTGAAGCAGCTGCCCGACACCTGAGCTTCACCAAGGCGGCCGACGAACTGAACGTGACGCAGGGCGCTGTCAGCCGCCAGGTCAAGGTGCTGGAAGATTATCTCGGTTTCGGCCTGTTCGAGCGCACCTCCAAAGGACTCGAGCTCAGCCGCAACGGGCGTGCATATGTCGGCTCTCTGTCGCAAGCCTTCGAGCAGATTGCGCGTGCAACGGATGAGGTGGTCAGTTCCCGAAGTCAGAGCATCCTCACGATCCGAGGCTACACGACCTTTCTGGTACGTTGGCTGATACCGCTATTGCCGGAATTCAAGATGAAGCATCCAAACGTCGAAATCCGGCTGGTCTCGGCTGCCGACCCGGTCGATTTCGAGCGAGACAACGTGGACCTCGGTATTCGCTACGGTTTCGGCCAGTGGCGCAACATCGAGAGTGATCTCCTGTTCCTCGATTCGCTGCGGCCAGTCTGCAGCCCGTCGCTGCTCGAACACGTGCGCTTGAAGACACCGAACGATCTTGCCCGATGCACGCTGCTGCATCTCAATCAACGGCGGTCGGACTGGCCGGACTGGCTGGTCGGCGCAGGCTGTGAGTCTCTGATTGCCGAGAACAACCTTTTCCTCGAAGATCTCGGCGTGGTATATCAATGTGCCGTCGCCGGCATGGGCGTTGCCATCGGTCAGCAGGCTTATATCGAGGACGATCTGGCAGCGCGCCGGCTTGTCGTGCCTTTCGAGGTAGTGCTGCGTCGTCCGAAGGGATACTTCCTTGTCTGTCCGAAGGATCGAGCCCATGCGGCGAAGATTCGCATCTTCCGCGACTGGCTGCGTGAACGGCTTGCCAATGATGCGCTCGTGGCGGCACAGCGATCGGATTCGCGGTTTGCGTGCGATTTGATGATGACGGCAGGCAAGCGAACCTCGAACCGCGCCGAGGCGAGCGGCTTTGTTCGAAATCGCTGATATTGCAGTCGTTGCACCGCACGCAGCATGAGTATTTGTGTGCCGTGCGATGACCAATAATCGCTTGTCACGCAACTGGCCACCGATATCCTTTCGAAGGTCCCTTGGCACAAAACGATCTCGACGATGACGTCGAGATGTCGGGGCCTGTTGCGCCGCGGTCCAGCGAGAATCTGCGGACGCGCTGCGATGGTCCGCCATGATGCACGGTCAAACGCGAAGCGAAATGTCGATGTTGATCGGGGGGCGCTGGCGAGAAGCCAGCCGATACTATGATGTGCGGGACCCCTATGGTGGCGATGTCATCGCACGCGCGCCTCTGTCGGACGACGGCGATCTCGATGCGGCTCTCTCAGCCGCGGTGCGAGCCAAGAGCGTCATGGCTGCGATGCCCGGTTATCAGCGCGCAGACTTGCTGCGGCGCGCGGGTACGCTGATTGACGAGCGATCGGCGGCGCTTGCTAACCTCATGGTGCAGGAGACCGGCAAGACAATACGGGATGCGCGCGCCGAGGTGACGCGCTCGAGAGAGACGCTGTTGCTCGCGGCCGAGGAGGCCGTGCGGATCGAAGGGGAGCATGTGCCGCTTGATGCTTCGGCACAGGGGGCAGGCAAGCTCTGTTTCCTGATGCGCTTCCCGGTCGGCGTCATCGCAGCTGTCACCCCATTCAACGCGCCGCTCAATCTCGCATGCCACAAGATCGGACCGGCTCTCGCGGCTGGCAATGCGGTCGTGCTCAAGGCGCCGCCGCAGGCACCGGGAGTCATCTGGGAGCTCAGCCGGATATTTGCTGACGCCGGCGCGCCGGAGGGCTCGTTGAATGTGCTTTATGGCGACCGGATAGGCCCCTCGCTGGTCAAAGACCACCGCGTCGACTTTATCAGCTTTACCGGATCGACGCGGGCCGGAGCCCAGATCAAGGCCGCGTCCGGACTGAAGCGGGTCGCACTTGAACTCGGCGGGACGGGCACCACGATCGTCCACTCCGATGCAGAGGTCGAGAAGGCCGCAATTCTTTGTGCACGCAACGCCATGCGGCTAGCTGGGCAAAGCTGCATCTCGGTGCAGACGGTAATGGTCCACAGAGCGATCCTCGATGACTTTCTCGAGGCGATGCTTGCGGAAGTTGCCAGGCTTCGACTCGGTGACCCCAGCGACGAGGCCACCGATGTGGGGCCGGTGATCGACGAATCCTCCGCGGTCCGGATCGAGTCGTGGGTCGCTGAGGCTGTTCGGTCAGGCGCACGCGTGCTCAGTGGCGGGACACGCGCCGCTGCGATGATTGAGCCGACCGTCCTCATCAACGTCGAGAGCGATATGCGGGTGGTGTCCGAGGAGGTGTTCGGGCCTGTCGCCTCCGTCATGACCTACGACGCTCTGGACGAGGCATACGAAACGATCAGCGGAAGCCGGTATGGATTGCAAACCGGCATCTTCACGCGCTCGCTTGAAACCGCCCTACAGGCCGTTCGCTGCCTACGAACCGGCGGCGTCATAATCAATGGCACGTCGACCTGGCGGACCGACCAGATGCCATATGGCGGAATCAAAAACAGTGGCATGGGCCGCGAGGGCCCAAAGTTCGCGATCCGAGACATGACTGAAGAACGGCTCGTGCTTTTCAATATTTGAAACGGTGCGAGTCGTGAAAGTTGAAGACTCGGCAAAGAACTTGCCAATCGGGGTCGACCGAGGTGGGCTTAAGTGCGACACTTGTGAAACATAAACGGGAGGATGTGATGCAGGTTACCAAGCGAATGCTGTGGCTGTGGACCGGCGTGATGCTCGCCGGCCTGCCCACCGGAGCTTACGCGCAGCAGGCTCCGATCAAGATCGGTGTTCCGGTATTTCTGAGCGGACCTGCCGTAGGTGCCTTTGGCGAGCCGAGCAAGAACGCAGCGACGCTCGTCATCAAGGCGATGAATGCGGGTGAATTGCCGGCGCCCTACAACCAAAAGGGGCTGGCCGGCGTGCCGATCGACATGAAAATCGTCGACGAGGCCGGCAGCACCGCAACCGCGGTCACCGAGTTCAAGAATCTTGTGCAGCGCGACAAAGTAGACGTGGTGGTCGGCTACGTGTCATCGGCCAGCTGCACCGCGATTGCTCCCGTCGCCGAGGAGCTGGAGGTGCTGACGGTGTTCTATGCCTGCGGCGCGTCCCGACTGTTCGACGAGCGCGACTATAAGTACGTGTTCCGCTCTTCGTCATCGCAGACCAGCGACGCTGTTGCGACCGCCCGATACATTGTCAAGCGCTTCCCAGACGTGAAGAGCTTCTCCGGTATCAATCAGAATTACTCGTGGGGGCAGGATAACTGGCGCGATTTCGTGCTCGCCATGAAGGTGCTGGCACCGAAGGTCGCGGTCGACAGGGAATTGATGCCGAAGCTGTTTGCCGGGGAATATGGTGCGGAGATCTCGGCGCTGCTCGCCGCCAATTCACCCATCATCCATTCGAGCTTCTTCGGCGGCGATCTCGAGACCTTCATCCTCCAGGCCACGACGCGCGGGTTGACCAAAAACAGCCGCCTTCTGCTCACGGTCGGCGAACAAATTCTGGCGCGTCAGGGCAAGAATGTGCCGGACGGCACCATCATCGGCGGCCGCGGGCGGCATGGCATGCTCGCATCCGAGAACGTTCTGAACAAATGGTTCCTCGACGCATACGCCAAGGAATTCGGCGGGGCAGTACCAAATTTTCCAGCCTATCACATGTACTCGACATTGCTGGGCCTGAAGGCGGCGTGGGAAAAGGCGGCGGCTGCCAAGGGCGGTGCGCGACCGACGACCGACGAAGTCATCAAGGCGTATACCGGCTTGAGCTTCGAGACCGCCAGCGGCCCGGTAAAGATGGCGCTGGCGAAGGGCCACCAGGGGATCGAGGAAGTTGCGGTCGGCACGTACCGATACAACAAGGAGACGAACAAGCCTGAGCTCTTCAACGTCGAAACCTATCCGGCCGAATGCGTGAACCCGCCGGCGAATATGACGCCGGAGGAGTGGCTCAAGAAGGGAATGCCCGGCGCAAAATGCTGATGAGTGACAGACCCGGGCGGGCGATCCCCGTATCGTCCCGCCCGCTGCGGAGCTTCACGACATGACGGCGTTGGCAATCTTGCTTGACGGTCTGGTCTACGCCGCCTGGCTTTTCATCGTTGCCATCGGACTGACACTGATTTTCGGCGTCATGAAGGTGCTGAACGTCGCGCATGGCGGGCTCTATGCGTTCGGCGCATATTCTGCAGCGACGGCGATCGGCGTCTATTTCGATCGCGGCTGGCCGCTTGCGGGTGGTCTGCTGCTGATGGCGGCGGCTGCGCTCGCGATCGGCTTCGTGATCGGCTTTGTACTCGAGCGCGCACTACTGAAGAATTTTTATGACAAGGATGAGATCATCACCGCACTGGTGACCTATGCGGCTTTCCTGATTCTGGAGGATCTGCTGCTCTTGATCTGGGGCCCGCAGGGGCTGTTTGTGCCGCAGCCCTATCGCGCCATGGGCGTGGTCACCATCGGGGGCTTTCCCATCGCCGTCTACGATTTGATGCTGATCGGGCTTGCGGCATTGCTCGCGGCAGCGACCTGGTACTGCATTCACAAGACCAGATTCGGGCGCATGCTGATCGCCGTGCTCTATGACCGCGAGACCGCGGCAGCCTTCGGTGTCAATGTCAACAAGGTCTATGTCGTCACGTTTCTCATTGGCTCCATGCTGGGTGCGCTTGGCGGAGCTGTCGCGGCGCCGCGCATGTCGCTGTCGGCCGGAATCGGCGTGGAGGTGATTGTCACCGCCTTTGCGGTGATCGCGATCGGCGGCATGAGTTCCATCGGGGGGGCTCTGGCCGGAGCATTGATCGTCGGCTTCGCGCGTGCCTTCGCCGTGCATTTCGCACCGACGCTCGACCTGTTCGTAGTCTATGTCGTGATGGCCATCGTCCTGGTCGTTCGGCCCTATGGCCTGCTCGGCAGTCCGGTGGCAAGGAGAATCTGATGGCGCGCTATTCCTCCGGCATCAGTGCGGCGGTCATTGCCCTGATCGCGCTGTCGGGCGGCTGGCTGCCGCAATGGATATTGCCGGTCCTGACCGTCTCGCTCGGCCATGGCCTTGCCGTGCTCGGAATGCTGGTGCTGTGGCGCTCTGGCCTCGTCTCCTTCGGACAGGCCTTGTACTATGCTTCCGGCGCGTATGCCGTGGCTCTTGTCGCGCGACATTTCGGCGTGCGCGATGCGTTTGTGCTGCTTCTCGCGGGCATGGTCGCGGCGGGTGTGGTGGCCGGATTGGCCGGACTTTTGCTCGCACGTTATCGAGGAATCTTCTTCGCAATGCTCAGCCTCGCGCTGTCCATGATTCTCTATGGCGTGCTTGCCAATTCCCAGGCGCTCGGCACTTCGGATGGAATGTTCGTGCCGCGCGCAACCTTCCTCGGTTTCAGCCCCCGAGGCGCCGACTATACGTGGGCCTTGTTTGCGCTGGTCTTGGGCCTGGTGTGGCTCTCGGCCACGGCGGTCGAATACTACAACACGACCGTGGCCGGTGCGCTCGCGACGCCGATGATCGACAATGAGCTGCGGATCGAATTCCTGGGCGTTTCGGTCAACAGGTTCGTACAGCTTCAGGTTCTGATCGCCGGGGTCCTTACCGGGGCGGGCGGGGTGATTGTCGCCCTGAGCGTCGCTCATGTAGACCCTAACATGGCATTCTGGACTACGTCGGGGGGGTTCGTCTTCGTTGCGATCCTCGCCGGCACCGCCTCGGTTTGGGGTGCGTTTCTTGGGGCCATTGCCTATGAGGGTGTTCGCACCTTTGCGGTCGCCACTGTTCCCGGCACCTGGCAATTGATTCTCGGCTGCGCGCTCCTGCTCACGATCATGTTCGTTCCCCAGGGAATCGGCGGCCTGATCTTTCGGCATCGACGCGCCTTAGGGGCGAAGCAGTGACGACGATTTTGTCCGCGCGCGACCTGGAAAAGTCGTTCGGGTCCTTTGTCGCAGCCTTCGGTATTTCCTGCGACGTCCAGCAGGGCGAGATTGTCGGGATCATCGGTGCAAATGGTGCTGGTAAGACCACGTTTGTGAACATGGTCACGGGTCATCTGGTGCCCACCCAGGGCAGGATTGAATTCAACGGACGCGATATTACCGGCATGGCATCGCGCAAGATCACTCAGCTCGGAATGGGACGCTCGTTCCAGATTGCACAGGTGTTTGCCACGCTCACTGCGCTCGAGAACATGTGCGTCGCGACCGCAATCGCCCGTAATAACACCTACATGCCGACCTTGCTCAGTCGCAGGATGATGGCGCCCGAGACGGTGAGCGCCTCACGCAGGACCCTCGAGCAGTTCGGGATTGCCCAATACGCGGACCTGCCGGCCAACACCCTGTCCCAGGGTGTGCGAAAGATTCTCGACGTCGCGATGGCCGCGGCACGCGATCCGGTTCTGATCATGCTGGACGAACCGACCAGCGGAGTTTCCCGCGAGGAGCGGCACGACCTGATGGATCATATCATGATCGCTCTACGTCAGCGCGGCGTGACCATCCTGTTCGTCGAGCATGACATGGAGATAGTGGCGTCCTATGCACAGCGTGTGCTCGCCTTCATCGACGGAACCGTCATCGCCGACGGCACGCCCGACATCGTGTTTGCGCGCGAAGACGTGCGGACTCGTATTACCGGCCATGTAGCCGCGGGCGAGGCGGCGCATGCTTGAGGTCAGGGATTTCAGCGTGTCGATCGGAGCAATCCAGATCGTCAATCATGCCAGTCTGTCGCTGGCGGAAGGCGAATTCTGCGGGCTCATTGGCACGAATGGCGCCGGCAAGACCACGCTGATGCGCGGTTTGATGGGCGCCTTGCCCGGCAAGGGATCGGTCAAACTGGATTTCAGGGACCTTCTTGCCGCGGCACCTCACGATCGCGTCGCCTTCGGCATCGGCTATATGCCCGAAGATCGCAAGCTCGTGCCGGACCTGACGGTGGAAGAGAACATTTTGCTGCCAGCCTGGACCGCGGCGCTTCCGAATGCGACCGAGCGCCTGCAATGGGTGCTCGGCTTCATGCCGGAAATCGCCGACATGAGGAAGCGCAACGCCACCGAGTTATCCGGCGGGCAGCAGAAGCTTGCTGCGCTCGCACGTGCGCTGATGGCAGGGCGGCGCTTGCTCCTGCTCGACGAGCCGTTCGAAGGTCTGGCACCGGCGCTGGTGCGGCGGCTCGGCGAGGTGCTTGCAAATCTCAAGCGCGAGGGTGTTTCCGTGCTGATCGCCGAGTCTTATGCCGACCGGGTTGTCGACCTGCTCGACCGGCGATTCCTAATCGAGCGCGGCTCGGTACAGGACGGCTGATCATGAGCAGGTTTTCTCGCTGGCAGGTCGGGAGCGTCGTCATCACGCGTATCATCGAGGCCGAAGGTCTGCGCGCTCCGGAATATATGTTCCGGGGGCTAACGCCTGAAGTCGTGCAGCAGGAGGATTGGCTCAAGCCCGACTTCGCGACGCAGGAGGGGCAGCTTATCTCCTCAATCCATGCCTTTGTCATCGATGACGGCAGGCAGCGCATCGTGGTCGACACCTGCGTGGGAAACGACAAGGCGCGGCGAATGCCGCGCTGGAACATGTTGCAGACGGCGTTCCTGAGTGATCTCGCCGAGGCCGGCTATCCGGCGGCGAGTATCGATATCGTACTCTGTACGCATCTGCATGTTGATCACGTCGGCTGGAATACCAGGCTTGACGGTGGGCGCTGGGTGCCGACGTTCCCGAACGCGCGCTACATGTTTGGCCGCACCGAATGGGAGCACTGGTCCCGCGGCCCTGATCCGGCCCTAACCGGGGACGCGCCGCCCGAGGTTGCACAGAATGTAATGGAGGCTGGCGCCGTTTATGAGGATTCGGTGCGGCCGATCATTGAAGCCGGACTGCATGACCTTGTGGAATCCGATCATCGACTGTCAGATGAAATATGGCTCCAGCCGTCGCCGGGTCATTCGCCCGGCCATGTCAGCGTGCGGATATCATCGAGGGGCGAGGAGGCGGTGATCACGGGCGATCTGATTCATCATCCCATTCAATGCGCTTTGCCGCAACTGCCGAGCAATTTCGACTGGAATGTCGCACTGGCTCAAAAGACACGGATCGATTTCCTGAAGCGCGTTGCCGACAAGAGCATCCTCGTGCTCGGCACCCATTTCGCGACGCCGACCGCAGGATGGGTGCAGGCCAATGGTGAAGCCTGGCATTTCCGGACGCATCCTCGAGACTCGTAGGAACATCAGGAAACTGCTATTCGTCAGCGATAGCGCCGTATCCGCCGCCGCCGGGCGTCTCGAATTGCACAACATCGTCGGGCTTCATCAGCCTCTTGCCGGCGCTCTTGGTCGATATCCCGTTGATCAGGAACTGGCCGGGTGCGCCAGGTCGGCCGCCGTCAATTCCCTCCGCGCCGCCGTCAAGCCGGGTGGTCATCGCGCTCATGAGCCACGGATGTTCGGTGAGCAGGCGGAACTGCACCGACTGTCCGTCGCCGCCGCGCGAGCGGCCCGCGCCGCCGGAATTGGGCCGCAGCCGTTTGAAATCGAACACGATCGGCATTGACGCTTCCAGGGTCTCCACCGGAATAGCACCGACGCCGGTCGGATAGCATGTAACGCTCGGGCCGGGCTTGTGCTCGCGCGCGCCCATGCCGCCGGAGAAAAAGAACATCGACGACGTGAAGCTCTCGCCGCTGGCCTGCTTGCCTTGGATCTGTACGGTCCAGATGGCGCCTGACCCTTCCGCCAGCACGCGACCCGGCACGACCGAGTGCAGCGCCTTCAGGATCGGCATCGGTACATACATGCCGACCAGATGCCGGCCGGTGACAGGAGCCGGATAAGTGCAATTGACGATCGAGCCTTCTGGCGCCGTGACCCTAATGGGCGCCAGACTTCCGGAGTTGTTCGGCAACTCCGGATTGAGGCAGGATCGAACTGCGAAAGTGGTATAGGCATGCGCGAAATTCAACACGCAATTGATCCCTTGCGTCGATTGCAGCGAGGAGCCGGCAAAATCTACCAAGATTTCACCGGCTCGCGTGTCGATGTTCACCGCTGCTTTAAGCACGATGCTCTCGCCGCTCGGCGTATCGAAACGTGATTCGCCGTGGAACGTGCCGGCTTTCAGGCTGCGAATAGCGTTGCGTGTCGCCTCCTCCGAGCGGCGCAGAATCTCATCCGATATGCCTTCGATGTCGTCGAGGCGATGGCGCCGGCACAGTCGCTGCAGCAAGTCGGCGACGGAATGCCCGGCCGCGAGTTGTGCCGACAGATCGCCAGCGACAGCTTTCGGCGTTCGCACATTGGCCTCGATCATACGGAAAAGCGTCTGGTTGAGCTTGCCGCGTTCATAAAGCTTCAGCGGCGGAATCCACAGTCCTTCCTCGTGTGCGTCGCGCGCGCCGGTTCCGAGTCCCGATCCGCCGATATCGGTGTAGTGGATGGTCGATCCGAAAAAGCCGGTCAGTTCTCGCCCGAAGAACAACGGCGTCAACATCGTGATGTCGAACAGATGTCCCGCCGACAGCCATGGATCGTTGGTCACGATGACGTCGCCCGGGTCTAGCGAGCCGCGGAACATTTCGGCAAGGGAGGTGGCGGCGTTGGCAAGGCAATTGATATGTCCGGGCGTGCCGGTATCTGCCTGCGCCACCATGCGGCCGCGGCGGTCGAACAGAGCGCAGGCGAGGTCGCCGGCCTCGCGCACGATCGGGCTGAAGGCTGTCCGCTGAAGCGCTCGCGCGCGCTCCGATACGATGCCGATCAGGTTTGCCCAGAGAATCTCAAGCTCGACCGCGTCGGCATACGGCATCATGAACGCTCCGTCGATATCACGATGCAACCGAACCGGTCGATCGTCGCCCACCAGCCGGGCGGTACGATGGTTGTCGTTTCGCGCTCTTCGATGATGGCAGGACCTGGCATGACCTGACCCAGCGCCAGGGTGTCGCGGCTGAAGACGTCAGCCTCTACGGCATCGCCGAAGGCGTTGACCTCGCGCCGGCCGCGCCTTGGCCCGGCAACCAGGGGGAGAGACTCGCCGATCGGGGTGTGATCCAGCCTCGTGCGCGCGGACAGCCGCCACGTGACGACTTCTATCCCAACATTGGACGGATTGTTTCCGTAGAGTGCGAGATAGGCCTGCTCGAAGAGGCGTTGCAGCCGCCCATGGTCACCTGCGCGATCGGGATCGAAGTCGAGCGCGACGGTGACTTCATATTGCTGCCCGTGATAGCGAAGATCGGCTTCGTAGTGCAGTTCGATGGTCTCGTTCCTTCCACTGGCCTCTTCGAGTGCGCCGAGCGCTTCCTCGCGCATCTCTCGAAACACCGCGCTCACCCTGTCCCAGTCGATATGGTTGATGCTTGCGATATAGCTTCGCATCAGATCGAGCCTGGCGGGCGTCACAAGCGTGCCTACCGCTGACAGTACGCTGGATTTCGGCGGCACGATCACGGTGGCGCAGCTGAGCAACTCGGCGACGGCGCAGGCATGTATCGCGCCTGCACCACCGAACGCGAAGAGAGGCAGGTTGCGATAATCGACGCCTCGGTCGGTAGCATGGGTTCGGACGGAAGACGCCATTGTCTCATTGACGATGCGGAAGATGCCGCGCGCAGCCTGAATCATTGGCAGTTCGAGTTTTGCCGCGATCCTTCCGATCGCTTGCTCGGCGGCATTCCGGTCCAGAATCATCTCGCCGCCGAGGAAATTGTTGGCATCGAGCAGGCCAAGCACGAGGTTTGCATCGGTGACGGTGGGCGATGTCCCGCCGCGCGAATAGCACGCCGGACCTGGCACCGATCCCGCGCTCTCGGGCCCGACTTTCAGCAAGCCCAGCGCGTCAAGATGCGCGATACTGCCGCCACCCGCCCCGATTTCGATCAGATCGATAGAGGGAACCGCAATGGGCATGCCGCTGCCCTGCTTGAAGCGGTAGCGTCGATCGACCTCGAACTCACCGGTGACCAGCGGAATGCCGTTCTCGATCAGGGATGCCTTTGCAGTCGTCCCGCCCATGTCGAATGCGATCAGCCGCTCGATGACGATACGCTCGCCGTAATAGGCGGCTGCGAGCGCGCCGGCTGCGGGGCCGCTTTCGATCATTCGAACCGGACTGCGTCCGGCACGATCGGAGCCGACCACCCCGCCCGAACTGAGCATGATCAGTGGCGATTGTGAAAACCCGTCCGCACGCAGCCGTTCGCTCAATCGATCGAGATAGGGGCGGGCGATCGGCATGGTGTAGGCATTGACGGCGGTGGTCGATGTGCGCGGATATTCCCGGATCACGGGCGCCACATCGAACGAGGTGCATATGAAGGCGTCTGGCATCTCGCGCGCCAGCAGATCGGCTGCCAGCCGCTCATTGGCCGGATTGGCGAAGCTGTTCAGGAAGCAGATCGCAACCGCGGAAACGCCCCGTGCATGCAGCACACGGGCGATCTGCCGGATTTCGCCGATATCGGGAACCGCCATGATCCGGCCATCGGCGAGGGTGCGCTCCGTCACGCCGTAGGTGTGATCCCGCGGGACCAGCGGCTCAGCAAACTCGATCTGGGTATCGTAGACGTCGTAACGGTTCTCGTTGCGGATCAGCAGAGTGTCGCAGAACCCTTCGGTCACCAACAGGGCGGTCGGCCGGCCCTTGCGCTCGATCAGGGAATTTGTGACGACCGTCGTGGCATGAACGATGAGGCCGTCGATATCGGCAGGCCGCAACGAAGCCTTTTGCAGGACGCTTCTGACGCCGCGCATGAAGCCTTCGATAAGATCGTGCGGCGTGGTCAGTGTCTTGTCGATGATCATGCGGCCGTCGGGCAGGCGCAATACGATATCGGTGAAGGTGCCGCCGATGTCGACCGCTACTGAACAGGACATGTCACGATCCGCTTTGCAGTCGTCGCGACACGCGCTTTGCGGCGGCGACCACGGCTTCGATCAATGCGCGCTTGGGCGTGGGCTCGATGAACTGAATCGAGCCGGTGATGCCGAGCGATGCGACCAGTTCGGCGCGATGATTGAAGACCGGCGCCGCGATCGTGTTTATTCCGATGATGGTCTCGTTTGGCGCCGTTGCCCATCCTCGCTTCTTTACCTGCGCGACCTCGCGTTCGAGAGTCGTCGTCTCGACGATTGTGTTGGAGGTCCATGGTTTCAGCGGCGCGGACAGTACGCGCGCGCGTTCGTCTTCGGGCCCGAAGGCGAGCCAGACCTTTCCAAGTGCGCTCGCATGGGTCCCGAGGCGCGTGCCCGGACGCGTGCCGAACTCGACGACCGAATGGCCCTGCACGATGTCGAGCACCACAAGTTCGTGGTCGACGAGGGCCGCGACACTGGCGGTTTGTCCGGTGGACTTGCCGAGCTCAGTGAGTTCGTCCCGCGCAAGCGGAACCACGTCGAATGAACGCCGTGACGCCTCGCCGAGTACCAGGAGCTTCACGCCGGGCTGGTAGCTGCCCCTCTCCGCGCAGCGCCGGGCAAAGCCATGTCGCACCAGGGTCTGCAGATGGCGATAAACGGTCGCCTTCGAGGCCGACAAGGTACCTGCGATCTTGCCGAGCGGCGCGGGCCGCTCTTCGCGCACCAGAAATTCAACGATGCGCAAACCGAGGTCCAAGGTGGAGGTGCCCGGACTTGCGGTGTCACGCGCGCTTGCAACCGTCTGTTCCGTCACGACCGCCATTTCGAATAATGAAACGCCATTTTGATATCGGCAATGCTTGAACTCGTGAGGCTCAGAGTCAAGCTGCGATGCAGCAACGCTGCCAGCGGTTTGCCGGTCGATGTCAGCGATGCAAACGGCCGGGTGATTGCGGCGTCTCGCCGGGCTGGGTGCGCGTCATCGAAGGACGTTGCGAGAAGCGCTCGTGCCAGGCGGCCAGCACCGGGCGCCCATTTCGCCAGTGATCCGCCTCATAGCGGAAGTCCATATAGGAGCATGCGATCGCGATCGAGATATGGCGCATGTCGACCGCGCTTTCTCGGAAAGCCGGCAAGGATTTCTCGACCTCATCCAGGCAGCGAGCGATGCGGGCGCGCTGCTTGCCGATGAAATCCTCAGAGCGCTCCGGCGGATGACGCAATGTCTCGGCGCGGCGGAGGATCATCGCCTCGATCGCGCCATCGGCTATCGCGAGTACCCGGAGCATCTCCCAGTGCGGCTTGCCGGAAAGCGGGAACAGCCGTGGCGTTTCCAGCAGCGAGTCGAGGTAGCTGCAGATCCAGTTCGCCTCCGGCAACGCGATGCCATCTTCGGTCACGAGCGTGGGAATGCGGCCAACCGGATTGGCCGCGATGAATTGCGGATCGAAATCGACCGTCTGAGTCGCCCATTCGTGGGGCCAGTAAGTTGGGTGAACCTCAAGCCGGTGATCAAGGTCGCATTCGATCGCCGCGACCATGACTTTGCGCACGAAGGGCGAAGCGGGCGTCCAGAACAATTTCACTCGGTACCTCCTGATTTTCCCGCTTCGAAACCGTATAGCGCTGCCGGATTATGAACCAGGATCCGAGTCCGTGTCGTCGGGTCCGGAACCCAGTCGGCCAGAAGATTCAGCAGGTCGCCGTCGTTGGGCATCGGAATGGAGCACAGGGTATGCGGCCAATCCGTCCCCCACAGCATCCGCTCCGGATCCGCTTCGACCAGCGCCCGCGCCAGGCGCTTCACATCCGCCCGGAAGTCGGTATCGCCCGCGAGGCGATACGACCCGGAGAGTTTGACCCATGTGTTGCCGCGTTCGACGAGTTCGATCAATGCGCGAAAGCCCGGATCGTCCGGGCCTTTGTGCGCGGCCATATGCCCGAAATGATCCATCACCAGCGGAACGCCAAGGTCGTCAAATTCGGTCAGGTTCGCGCCGAAATGCGAGACGTCGAGAAGCAATTCCAGACACCATCCAAGCGGCGCAAGCTTCCCAGCCAGTTTCGCAGCGGCGCCGATATTGGCGGCATTCCCGCCACCATAGATCATGTTCAGCCGGATGCCGCGGACGCCCCGGTCATGCAAGCGCTGCAAATCCTCCTCGCTGCAATCCTCCTCGACTCCGGCAATAGCGTAGCCCTGTATGCCTTCAGCGCGCGCGTCCCGTAGCGCGTTGAGCATGACCGTGTTGTCGGTTCCATGCATGCTCGGCTGGACCAAAATGATGCGCTGAAGGCCGAGCATGCGCACCACATGCAGATAGTCGGGAAGCAGCGCGTCGGGCGGCGTGTAGGCCCGGTCGTGCACGAACGGGTGCAGGTGGCTTGGTCCGATGACATGGGCATGACAGTCGCATGCGCCCGGCGCGATCGGAAAGGTTGCAGGTCGCGGATGCGGGTCGGGACGAGGACAATCAAGATTCATGCGTCTGACGGGAGCTTGAGCCAGGTCGACACCTGCGACTACCTGTAGCAGTGCGTGGTCGCACTGCAAAGCAGGCACTCTTACGTCCCATCTGCGGCCAGTACTCTTTCGCATGAGAATTTGTACGGAAACCGATGATGATAAATCGATTGCGGGTTTGCTCCATTGGCGTTGCATTTCAGCGGCAGAAATCGAAGCGTTCCCACCGCGAGGCGTTTGGCGATCCGGTACGAATGGAGTGAGGCTTCTAGAAGCCTGACGACGGTTACGAAAGCAGGCCGAACGGCAGGTTGCAACATGAACCGGAAGCCTGTCCGCATGCGATCGCGCACGGAACGGAAACAATAAATCTTGGGAGGTGACGGATGCGACGGATGCTACTGGGTATCGCCACCGCGGCGATGGCTGCCGGATCGGCGCTAGCTCAAGATGGGTATGTCATCGGCGCGACCGCCGGGTTGACGGGCCCCACTGCATCGACATTCGCTCCGGTTATCGAGGGCATCCGGATATATTTTGATCGGGTCAACGCGAGTGGCGGCATCAACGGCAAGCCGGTCAAGTTCGTCATTCTCGACGATCAGGGCGAGGCGCTGAAGGCGGGCACCAATGTCCGGCGCCTGCTGACGCAGGAGAACGTGTCCCTGATCATCCATTCCGGCCTGTCGTCGACCTTCGCGCCGACCCTGGCCGAAGCGCAGCGCGCCGGGGTGCCGGTGCTTTTCGTCGGTTCTGCCTGTCCGAAGGAAGTGCATCCGCCAGCCGCGGCCGGCCAGTTCTGCACGACCGCCTTCGCATCGAATTACGACAGCCGCGGCGCACTGAGCTTCATCAAGGAAACGGCAAAGGAGCCGGTGCGCATCGGCTTCGCCGCCGCCATCATACCGCTTTCGCGTGCGGAAATTGAGTTCGCCGAGAAACATGCCGAGAGCCTCGGCATGACCCCGGTCGGCAAGGAACTCATTCCGCCGGCCACGGCCGACTACACCTCCTTCGCGACCAAGCTGAAGGACGCGAACCCGACATGGGTCTACTCATGGGCGCCCTGGATCATGCAGACTCGCCTTTTTGAATCCTTGCGACGCCTTGGATGGACCGGCAGCTATATCGCCTGGGCCCATCAAGAAGCGGAAACCGAACTCAAGCGCCTGAAGGATCCGAATTTCTATGTGATCGGAACAAACACGCTGTTTCAGGAGCAGTTGCCTGTCCACAAGGAAATCGAGGAATCAGTCGCAAAGGTGGGTAGCCGTTATCCGGCCAACCAGATGAGCGATGGCTGGATCGGAGCGCTGGTGATCGAGGCCGCGCTCAAACAGGCCGGCTGGCCGGTTTCGCCCGCCAAGATTCAGGCGGCGCTTGAAAACATCAAGGTGGACCTCAAGGGAATGCGCGGCGCGCCCATCGAATGGAACAAGGCCAATCACTTCCGGCTGCGCCAAGCCTACCGCGTCTACAAGTGGGACGAAAAGACCGGCAGGATCGTAACCGTGACGGACAAGATCGGCTATGACATCAAGTGAAGCGGCTGAAACATGTTCGTAGCAACCAAAGATACGCCGCTCGCCACCACGATCACCGGCTCGCTGCCGCGCCCGCACTGGTTTTCTGAGAACCTGAACGGGCGCAGCTTTCTCACCGCATTCAACGGTGATGCTACCTATCGCGAGCAATATAGCGATGCGATCGGCGCCCTGATAGGCGACCAGTGCCGCGCGGGGCTTGATCTGGTCACCGACGGCGAGATGCGGTTCGACAACGACATCGGCGGACGTTCCTGGTTCGGCTATGCCTTCGACCGCATGGAAGGCCTGAGTTCGCGCGAGCGCGGCGTCCCGAACCCGGGCGGTCAGCGACGGCCCGATTTCGTCAGACGCGCCGAGAATTCGGGCGATATCATGAGCGAGTTCATCAGCACGGTGCGACCGCCTCAGGTGGTCGGGCCGATCGGGCCCGGCACGCTGCAATACGATGCCGTTTGGAAAGTGGCGCAACGCCTGACCCACAAGCCGGTCAAGGTGGGAAGCTGCTGCGGGCAGATGCTTGATCGCTATGTGATCGGCGGCTATTACAAGGATCGTCTCGAGCAGCTCTTCGCGTTTTCGGCGGCGTTGAACGCCGAGCATCACCGCCTCGCCGATGCCGGCTGCGCAGTTATCCAGCTCGAGGAGCCCTGCCTGCACGGCAGCGGCGGCGTGATGGGCGAGGTGTCCTTCGACGATTACATCGATGCCTTCAACCGCGAGGTCGCCGGGCTGCGCGACAAGACCGAGGTCTGGTGTCACACCTGCTGGGGGAATCCGTTTGCCCAGAGGCTGGGGCAGCGTCCGTCCTACAAGCCCACCTTGTCATACCTTGGTCGCCTTGACGTCGATGTCATCACGATCGAGGCGGTCGAGAACGAAGGCGCAGAGATAGCCGACGTCGCGAGCGTGCTGGGCAACGAAAAAAAGCTCTGCATCGGTGTCGTCAATCATCGCACGCTCCAGATCGAGCTGCCGGAAGACATCGCGGCCTTGATCCGCAAGGCGTTGAAGTCGGTGCCGCCGGAGCGATTGCTGCTCAGCTCCGATTGCGGATTCGGCCGCGAGGGCATGAGCCGCACGCATGCCTTCTACAAGATGATCGCGATCGTGCGCGGGGCAAACATCGTGCGGCGCGAGCTTGGACTGCCCGAGGCAGAGATCGCAGCCAGCGAGCCAAAATACGCCTTGTGATTTGGCTGCTCCGTTGATGGCGGCTGCCATGATGCCTGATGAGCGGTATCGTCGCGGCCATTCTCTCCGGGGGCGCAATCCCGATCGCAGCGAAAGGCCGTGTCTGCCCTCCGTGCGCGCCGCGCTGACGCCGCAAGAGCCACCACCGGAAGACGCGGCACCGTGCGCGTGTCAGCGCCGATGCTTGCCGGCGTCCCAGCCCTGCGCAGCGAGATGGGTTTCGCCGAAATGCAGCGGCGCGTCTTCGAGCGGCGTCGCGAATGTGTCGTTCCAGCGGTTCAGAAACCCGAACATCGCGATCACGGCAACGATTTCCACCACCTGTTCATCGCTCCAGTGCTTTCGCAATTCCAGGAACATTTCGTCAGAAACCGCATTCGGCACGCAGCCGGCGGCGACAGCGACATCGAGCGCCGCGCGTTCGGCCGGCGTGAACAGCGGGCTGGTCTGATAACTCCAGATTTGGTCGAGCTTGTCCTGTTCGACGCCGAGCTTGGCCGCGCCCTCCGCGGTATGCGCCATGCAATAGCGGCAGCCGGCCGAGCGGCTGGCGACATGCGAAATCAGCCGCTTCAGCTTCAGGTCGACCTTGCTGTCCGGGGTCCAGATTGCCGCGGACATCTGGGCGAAGGCGCGCGTCAGATTGGGATCGCGCTGCATGATCAGCATGGAATTCGGCACGAAGCCCATGCGCTTGTGGGTGGCATCGAACTGGGCTTTCAGGTCCGGCGTGGTTTCGGGCGGCAGCGGCGCAAGGCGCGGTGCGGGCAGGGTGCGTTGATCCATGGCGTTGTTCCTCGGTTCAATATTCGACCCGATCCGGATCGGTCGAGCGGGGATGCTTCCGGCGCTGCTCGTGCGGAGCGCCGGCATGCTTGCCCAATTCCCAGCCGATTGTCTTTAGGCTTGACTCGGCCCAGTCGACCGATTCCTGGTCGGTCACGGTCGCAATGGAGTTGTTCCAGCGATTGTACCAGCCGGCCAGGCTGATGACCGCGAGCATCTCGACGATCTGGCGGTCGGAGTAATGCTTGCGCAATTCGGCAATATGCTGAGGCACGACTTCGTTCGGCACCAGAGCCGCATCTCGCGCCAGACGCAGGGCCGCCCGTTCCGCTGCACTGAACTCCGCCGATTGTTCGAAGGTCCAGATGTCCCGAATCCGATCCTCGCCGACGCCCATCATGTGAAGCGTGTAGGCACCGTGCGCCTGGCAGTGCTGACAACCGCCGGCGATGCTGGCCATTGTGAAAATCTCGCTGCGGATCTGCCGGCTCAGATTGTTCTCGGCGACCATCACCCGTTCGACCAGGGTCTGGAACGTCTCCATCAATTCCGGCCAGCAGAAAATCTCCAGATTCTGTCTGTTCTCATATCTATCATCCGACATATCGATGGTCTCCGTCCGCGACATGATTACGAAATTTGCCGCCGCCTAGAGGTCGACTTCGATCTCGCTGCCGGCTTGTGCGCCCCGCGAGCAGCACAGGATCATCCTCTGCTCACGTTCCTTCTTGCTCAGGACGTGATCGCGATGTTCGACCTCACCGGACAGGACCTTGACCGCGCAGACGCCGCAGATCCCGTCGGAGCATTTCGTATCCACGACGATACCCATCTCCGCCAGTACGTCGGTCGCCCGTTTGTCGGCGGGAATCTCGATCTGCTTGCCGCTGCGTGCCAGCTTCAGCGTGAACGGCTCGTTCACATAATCTGGCGGCTCCGGCACGGTGAAATATTCGCGGTGCAGGGCCTCTTCCGGCCACCCCTTGGCATCGGCGGTTGCGTAGAGCCCGTCCATGTAGCGCGGCGATCCGCATGTGTAGAGATGAAACCCGTCCTGATAGCGGGGCAGCAATTGGTCGAAATCGGCACGAGCGCCTTGGTCTTTCATGTGCAGTCGCACGCGATTGTGCCAAGGCACCTGCGACAGGTCCGACATGAACGCGGCCGACGGACGGCTGCGAGCACTGTAATGCAGTTCGAAATCGCGCCCCAAGTCGTGCAGCCGATGTGCCATGGTGAGCATCGGCGTGATGCCGATGCCGCCTGCAAACAGGAACGACTTTGTCGCGCCTTCTTCCAGAGGGAAGTGGTTGCGCGGCGGCGAGATGAAAACGCGACGGCCCTCGCGGAACGCGCGCAGCATCAGCATGGAGCCGCCGCGGCCCTGCGGCTCGCGCTGAACGCCGAGCACATATTTGGAATTGTCGGCGGGGTTGCCGGCCAGGCTGTACTGCCGCAGATATTCCGGCGCGATCACCACGTCCACATGCGCGCCCGCGTCGAATTTCGGCAGTTCGCCGCCATTGGCCGCGACGAACTCGAAGCGGGCGACGTCCTCGGCCATGTCCTCGCGGCGCTTCAGGATCACCGGAAAGACCGGCGGCGGTCCGTCAGGCATCTTGAATTGCGGCACCAGACCGGCCGTTTCGCCGCGCACGAGCCTTGCCTTGTGTTCGTCAGGCGACAACATTGAACGGTAGCGCTCGATCCCCGCCTCGCGGTTGACCGGGAACGGCACGGGAAACGGCGGCGGCATCACATCGGCCGGGTACACCGCTAATGTCTGATCCTCGTATTTGAGGTCGAGTTCGCGGTTGAGCCCGCGCGCATGGGTCGCCTTGGCGCGCTTGTGCTGCCCGGTGGCGCGATCCAGATCGATATCCCACCACCATTTCTTGACCGGATTGATGCCGCCGCGACCGAGCTTGTCGTCGAGCCAGGCGATCCAGCGCGCGGCTTGCGGAAAGCGCATCGCCACCCAGCGGAACGCCGCTTCCGAAAACAGCCCTTCCAGATTCCACGGACAGGTCTTCATGCAGCGCCCGCACATCGCGCCGCCCTGATTGGTGATGCGGTAGCGCGCGCATTTTTCCGCGTCCGACTTCCAGATCTCGTAGCCGTTATACATCAGCTTCGGTCCGGCGGTGATGGCGCCGGACGGACATTCGCGCGCGCATTTGTTGCAATTGTTGCAGAAGGTCTGCAATCCGAAATCGAGCGGCCTGTCGTAGCTGAATGGCAGGTCGGTGGTGACGATGCCTGATTTGAGCCGCGGTCCGAGATAGGGATTGAGGATCACCTCGCCGATGCGCGAGACCTCGCCGAGACCCGACAGCAGCAGCAGCGGCGGCTGCAGCACGTCGCCATCCAGCACAGTATGCACGCGCGCCGAATAGCCCAGCCTGCGGATCTGCTCGGCGATCACTCCACCCAGAAGCGAGAAGCGCAGATAGGCGCGCATACTTTGCGCGACGGAAAACCAGTCGTCGCCGCTGGCGCCCTCGAAGGTCTCGTGCCCCTGGTCGTAGAGCATGGACACCGCATTCTTGTGATACGGCTTCATCACGTTGCCGGCAGCGTCGTGGCTGTAATAGGCCCATTCCGGACAGCGTGAGAGCCCGATGGCGTCGGTCGCCATGTAGTAGGACGCCGCCTTCACGTTCGCGGCGTTGCGCTTTGGGTCGGCGACCGACGCAGAGACCGGCCCGCGCGCCTCGCCGAATTGCAGCAGCAGCAGCGCGCCGAGCGCGCGGCGGGCGCAGGCGCCGATGGCGGATTTCTGCACATAGAAGCCGCCCTTGGCGTTGTTCTGCATCTCCTTGCCCATGTCGCCGAATACGGCGCGGGCGAAAAAGTCGGCGCGTTTGGGGAAGCGCGGGACACGCGGCTCGTCGATGAAGGTCGTGGTTTCGTCGCGCCGCTTCAGCTTCTCGAACGGATAGGCGCCGAGATGGAACGGGCGGTTGCGATAAGGGACGCGGTTGAAGGCATTCTTCACGGTGCCCTTGCCGAGCCACCATGCAGGCCCGTGGCTGTGGAGCCGGTCGGCGAAACGCGGCGCGGCGAGCGGCAGGTCGGGTGCCAGTGCCAGCGTTGTCGTCACCGCCGCGAGGCCGAAGCGGCGTCCGACATAGGGGTTTTCGATCGCGTCGCCATCTGCGGTGACATGCGCAAGCCCCGCCGCGACCGCGAGCCTGTTCAGATCGACGTCGCTGCTCGTCACCGTATGCGCGCGCGCTTCATAGCCGAGCAGGCGGATATAGCTCGACAGCAGGATCGCGGTGTTGGCGGCGAGCAGGCCGGCGCGCTGCGCCTGGCTGTCCATGAACCATTCGGTACCGGGTTCGGAGGGCGCCGGATCGCGGGTATATTCGACCAGGAAGACCAGCGCATGGGTGTGATGCGGGATCGGCCCCAGCGTCTTGCGCGCGGAGTCCAGCACGTCGGCATAGATCACATCGATGCCAGCGGCGAAGCTCTTGGGCTGACCTTTTTCCAGCTCGGCCACCAGAACCGGCAGGCTCGGATTGCGGATCGGCGTTTTCAGAAGGGCCGCTTCCGGCAATGCGGCGACGCCAACCATGGTGGCGTCGTAATAATAGCCGGCCGCCTTCAGATGGTCGGAGCGCTGCTGCGGGTCGTCAGGAATCTCCGCGGGGATCGGCGTCACCGCGCCGTCCCGCACCACGTCGAACATGCCGATATAGCGCGTCATCGCGTTGACGAGCGATTCCGGATTGTCCGGGTCGTCGAACGAGACCGGCGCCATCCTCGGAACTGTGGCGAGGTCGGGCGGCGCCGATGACCGGCGCAGCCGCTCCAAAGGGTAGGGTCCGAAATGGACCGGGCGGTTCTTGTATGAGAACAGCTTCATGGTTGTGGTTTGAATCCAGATGCCTTGACTGCCGGCGCCCAGCGCGCGCTATCCGCATCGCGGAAAGCGGCCAGTTCTTCCGGGCTCGACGTTCGCGGGACGATGTTCAGTTTCAGGATCTTCTCTTTGGTCGCCGGATCCGACAGGCCATCGACGATGATCCTGTTGAGCCGCTTCACCGTCTCGGGCGGGGTCTTGGCGGGCGCGTAGACCGCATACCACCCCTGGCCCTGGGCGTTGATGCCGGCCTCCTTCATCGTAGGCACGTCAGGCAGGAGCGGCGACCGTGCGTCGCCCGATGTCGCGAGCACCCGCGCCTTGCCGCCGCGATGCAGTTCCAGCGCATCGCCAAGTGGAATTACGGCGATAGGAATCTGCCCGCCAAGGAGGTCGGCCATGACCGCTCCAGAGCCGCGATAGCTGACATGCTTGAGGTCAAGACCGGTATCGGTCGCGACCATGACCCCGAGGAAGTGCCCGAGCCCGCCGGCGCCGGGCGAACCGTAATTCGCCTGTGACGGGTTGGCCTTCGCCCAGGCAATCAATTCCTTGACGGTCTTGATGTCGTTCTTCGAGGAGACCGCGAGGGCGACATCGAAGGTTGCCGCGAGCGAGACCGGCGTCAGATCACGCACCGGATCGTATTCGAGGTTGGGGTAGGAGTGTGGATAGATCGCGACCGGCGGATTGGGCACAAACAGCAACGTCGCTCCGTCGGGCTCCGCCGCCACCACGGCTTTGACGCCGATCCGGCCGGCAGCGCCCGTGCGGTTTTCGACGATCACCGGCACTGACAGCCCCGCATTGAGTTTCTCGGCCACGATCCGGGCCAGGGTGTCGCCTCCGCTTCCGGCGGCGAATGGGTAAATCAAGCGAACCGTATTCTGGTTTTGCGCGAGCGCGCCCGGCGCGGCTGTCGCCCCCAGCAACACCGCCGCGCCCTTCAAAACCGATCGACGATTCCAACGTCCGACCTGCATTGCATCCTCCCAGATGAGTCGTTTTCGCCTTTTTGGCGGTTAGGCGAATAGTGACTTCACAGGGTGATCGAGAGGAAGCAGAATAGACCGGTGGTCCGCACAATGGACCAAAACGCGGAACTGGTCTCACCGCCCGGAGCAGCCCATGGCTGGCAATCAACCGCAAACAGTACATGCGCTCGAACGTGGACTCTCCGTGTTGTCGGCCATCAACGAATTTTCGCCGGCCAGCCTTTCAATGCTGGTCGACGCCACGGGCCTCCCGAAGGCCACGATCGTCCGGCTGCTGCATACGCTGAGAGCGGCCGGCTATGTCGAGCGCGCGGAGAACAAGGGCTACCGGTTGCTGCCTCGCGTGCGCGATTTGTTCAGTTCGCTCCACCGCGAAAGCGCGCCCACCCAGATCATCCGCCGCATGCTCAACGACTTCGCGACCGTGGTGAAATGGCCGGCGGAATTCATGGTCCGCGAAGGCGCAACCATGGTCATCGAGGTGTCCAATCGCGACAGTGCGCCGATCAATCTGCGGCGGTTCGAGCATGTGCGGTTTCCGCTCCTTCATTCCGCTTCGGGTATCGCACTTCTTGCGTGGTCGAAGCCGCGGCTGCGCGAGGATATCATCCGCTCGTCGTTGTTGCAGGAAAAGGCGTCGGAGCGCGCCGATGTTGCGAAGAAGACGCGGGTCAGGATTTCCGAAGCGCTTGCGCGCGGCTATGGTGTCCAGGACTACAACACACCGATCGAGGGGACGCGCGCGATTTCTGTCCCGGTCTTTTCGGGTGACTCCGCGATCGCTGCGATGGCACTGATTTTCCTGCGCGACGCGTTGCCGCAAGGCCAGGTCGACAATGTCCTGGTGCCGAGGTTGCGGGAGGTCTCGGCCAAGATCAGCCTGCAATATTCGGGCGCGCAGCAATAGACAATGCTGCACGCGAACAGCTTGGCGAATACGCTCTTGATACGATCATGAATGGTTTGTCTGCGCCGGACGTCAAGCTGCGCGTGACCGTTCCGACGCTCAACGCCCCGCGGACGCGGCGCCTGTGCTGGACGCATTGCCCGGGCCACACGAGAGCCCAGCCCATCACTTCGTTGGTGCAACCGAGGTGCGCGCAAAGACCGCATCGCGTTCGGAAGCAAGTGACTTCCATGCGCCGCTCCTTGTTCGAAATCAGGAGTGTCATGGCATTCTCTCCTCGAGGGTGCGTGCGCCGAAGGCCAGCCGGATTGCGTTGGACGTCGGGACCGGCGATATTTGCCCAGATAGCAAGCTTGTCCCAGGCAAGATCGGTCTTGGCATGGCGACGTTAAACGACATACGGGCCTGCGTTTTCGACGCGTATGGGACTCTGTTCGATTTTGCCTCGGCGGCACGCGGCTGCCGCACCGAAATCGGCGACGATTTTGACAAGCTGACGGCATTATGGCGCGACAAGCAGCTGCAATACACATGGCTGCGTGCGGTACAGAATCGGCATGCGGATTTCTGGCAGGTCACCGGCGACGCACTCGACTTCGCCATGGAAACGCTCGGCCTGCAGGGGGCCGAGCTGCGCGACCGGCTGATGGCGCTGTATCTCGCGCTTGATGCGTTCCCCGAGGTTCCGGCCCTGTTGCGCCGCCTCAAGGGCGCGGAAATGGGCCTGGCCATTCTGTCGAACGGCACCCCTCGGATGCTCGATGCCGTCGTCAAGAACGCGAAACTCGATGGATTGTTCGACGCGGTCTTGTCGGTGGAAGAGGTCGGCATCTACAAGCCCGACCGCAAAGTATATCAGCTTGCCGTGGACCGGCTCGGCATTCCGAAGGAGCGCATTTGCTTCCTGTCATCCAATGCATGGGATGCCTATGCTGCGTCGGCATTCGGGATGCAGGTGGTCTGGTGCAATCGCTACGGACAACGGCGTGAGCGCCTTCCCGGAATTCCGAATGATGAAATCAAGACGCTTGCCGAGCTTCCAGCTCTGATCGGATCATGAGGAGACGGCACTCGGACATTGACGCCGCGGTTACGACACCATCGGGATGCGGGAGGGCCATAAGCCGTTTGAAACGGTACCGCGCGCCACCCTATTGTGTCGCACCCCATGACAGCGTCGAAGGGTTGCGGTCTCGGCGTCACGGTCATCAAGGTTGAAGCGTGCTTCCTCAAGGCCGACCTGCTGGCCGCTGGCGACGCGCGTATCCGCGCCCGCCGATTTCTGATCGCCACTCGCAGGATTTTGATCGACGATTCAGATCGTGCCGATGCCGGCCGATGCGCCATTCAGACAGGCCATGTCATTAGGAGGATGGAATTTTTTCTGATCCGTCAGGCGAGGGCGGAATTTGCTCGAAATTCGAAAATCCGGCCGCTGCGCTTGCGCCGCTCCCCAATATGCCTATGAGGTTCGCTTCGGGCGATGCGCGGAGAGGGCGGGGGACTGGCGATGCGTGTTTTACTGATTATCGGCGGCGCGTTGGTTGTTGGGGCTGTTGTCGTGTTTCAGCAGAGCCTGGGCACAGCGCCGGGCGCCATCTGGGACGCAATTGTCGGTGCGCCGATCGAGCAAAAAATTGCGATCGCTGTCGTCGTCGCGGTATTCGTTTTCATTCTGGCTGTCGCGATGATGCAATCCAGCAAAATCGCACAGCAGTCTCAGGCCCTTGACATTCTGCAGAAAAGGATGAGCGGACTGCGCGATGACAGCGCGGCTGCGGACGAACAGCAGAGTGGCGCCGACGCCGCGGTGCGACATCTTGTCGGCACCGATCCGGTCGCGACCATCGACGACGTTCAGCAGCGATTGGCAGAGGCGGAGACGCGGACGTCGCAACAGGCGGTCCAGAACGAAGCCGTCGATCTGCAGAGCAGAATCGACGAAATTCGGAGCCGGCAGCAATCGTTGCGCGCCCAATTGGGATCGGTCTCGGAAAAGCGTCGCACGATCGAGCCCATGCTTGGCGAAATAAAGGAGCGGCAGGCGCTGATCGAGCGAACTATTGGCGACCTGGAGAAGGACGAAAGCGGAAAGAATCTCCATACGCGACTCGAAGAGGCGGAGGGCTTCCTCAACCGCGGTCACACCCGCCTTGGCGCGCTCGAGCAGGCATTTGAAAGCCTGTCGGAGATCCGGGGTCGGCTGGAAAAGCTGCAGTCTGAACTGACCCCGCTGAAGCACGCTGAATCGGGAGTGAAGGCATTGCTCGGCGGCGTGGTCACAGCGCAGGATCGCCTCGACGCGGCCCTGCTCTCGCTCGAGAAGGACGAAAGCGACACGATCGGCGCGCGGATTGAACGCCTCGCGAAGACGAAGGCCGAAATGGAGCAGCGCATCGCCACTCTAACCGAATGCTTCGGTTCGCTTGAAGCGATGCGGGGCGATATCGGGCTGCAATTCGAACGGCTGCAGACGACGCTCGACGGCCACCGCAAGCGGGATGGCGGCGGAAACGCTCCGGCGCGCCCAGAATCGGCGGAGCATCCGGACGACGGCAGGCTATAATCCGACCCGTCACACGCCAATCCGAGGACAATCGCAATGCCCATGTTGCCAACTCTTCTGATCGCCGTTCTCGCCGTTGCGGCTTTGTCGGAACCTGCCGGTGCCCAGATCGTCAAGCGCGAGCCGGCCATGGGTGCCATGAAGGAAGGAGAACGTGTGCTGGTCGACGACGGGAGCTGCCCGAAAGGTCAGATCAAGGAAGTGATCGGTGGAAATCACACAAAGGTGGGCGGCAAGAAGCAGATCACCCGTCAGCGCAGATGCATTCCGCGAAGATGACGGCATGATGCGCGACGAACGGGTCGTGCCCTTGCGCGAGGCCGGATGACCCTGCTGCTCGATCCACGCAAGGGCGACGTCGAAGACGACACGTCCAGCACCAAGGGGCGTTCGCTCCTGTCGCTTGCCGGCACGCTGCTGGTCGAGATCAGTCTGCCGAAGCTCATCGCCGCCTGGCTGCTGCTGGTGGCGCTGCCGTGTATCCTGCTCGGACTAACGCCGCTGATCGGCTCGGCATGGCTTGCGACTTTCTCGCGTAGCATTGGGTCCACCTATGGCGGATTGCTCACCTTCGCCATCATTCTCATCGTACTCGCGGTCGGATGGTTCGGCGGTCGCACCCTGTTCCGAATCGCGGAGCAGGCATTCTGGGCGCTCAACGCGATGGCGGTACAGCCGCTATACGCATTGTCCCGGGAGGCCATCCGCCATTTTTCCGAGATTGCACTGGGGCGCTGGCTGGACGAGGAGCGCCGCGCGCGGCTGCGTGCCTTCAGCGCGGCGGCCGCCGGACTCCTCCTGTGTGTCATTTCCTTGTTCATCGTCTGGCTGATCGGACCGCATACGCGTTGGAGCGCGGAATTCGCCGATCTGCTGTCGCCGGTCAGCCTGATCGTTCCGGCGCTCGCCAATGCCGGCGTGATTCTGTTCGCCTATTGCACGGCGGTGACCTTCGTGTGGGGCCTGGCCGATGCGTCGATGGACCAGCCGCGCGGCTGGTGGGATTTCGTGGATGCGTCGGTGCTGAAACGGTCGTGGCGCGTGGTCCATCTGTCGGATGTCCATGTCGTTGGGGAGCGCTTCGGTTTCCGGCTGGAAAGCGGACGCCTCGGTCCGCAGGGGAACAGCAGGCTCGCCCGGGTTCTCGCACGGCTTGAAGAGATGCATGCGCAAAATCCGCTCGACCATATCCTGATCACCGGCGACATCACCGATGCCGGACGCTCGGCGGAATGGGCGGAGTTTTTTGTAGCGATGCTGCGGCACCCGAAAATTGCGGAACGCTGCCTCATTCTCCCCGGAAATCATGATATCAACGTGGTCGACCGCTCCAATCCGGCGAAGCTCGATTTTCCGACCAGCCCGGGCCGACGCTTGCGCGAGATGCGGGCTCTGTCCGGTATCTCCGCCGTACAGGGCAAACGCACGCATGTCGTCGATCTGGAGAAACGGCGGCTGGGCAAGACCCTGGACGAGGCGCTCGCGCCTTATGCCGACGACATCGCGACCTTCGCAGATACCGGCACGATCCGGCTGTCAGCGAAGCTCGCGCGGGTCTGGGCCGAGGCCTTTCCGGTCGTGCTGCCGCCCGGGACCGATGACGGGCTCGGCATCATCCTGCTGAACTCTACCGCGCTGACGCATTTCTCGTTCACCAATGCGCTCGGGCTGATGTCGGCGGAACAGTCGCGCGCCATGCATGCGGTGGTCCGGCAATTTCCGAAGGCGCAGTGGATCGTCGCGCTGCATCATCACATGGTGGAATACCCGACACCCGCGCTGAAGCTGTCGGAGCGGATCGGAACCGCGCTGATCAACGGCTCGTGGTTCGTGCGCCAGGTGCAGCGGATCGCGCGGCGAGCCATCGTCATGCACGGCCACCGCCATATCGACTGGATCGGCCGCTGCGGGCGTCTGGTGATCGTGTCGGCGCCGTCGCCGGTGATGGAAGCGCGCGATGGCGACACCACCTCGTTCTACGTGCATACGCTAGGGGTGGACAAGGCTGGGCGCTATCTGATGGCGCATCCCGAGCGGGTGGATATCCCGGGGGACGAACTGGCGACCCTTCCTGTCCGCAGCGACACCAGATGAAGCATCAGTTCCGCTTCTGCAGAATCCGGTAGGCCAGCGCCAGATCGAGCGCGGTCAGGCCCTGGATCACTGCCAGCACGCTTTCATTTTCATTGCGCCGTCCGGCCCAGCGGCCATTCGCCACTTCGCCGATCCCGATGATGTTGTTGGCGACCTCCGCCTGGGTCAGCGCCCCGTCGGCGACCCAGCCGGCGAGATCGCCCTGATACAGCGCATAATCGAGATCGTCGACGAAGCGGTGAGTGGAGCCGCGCCAGGCGCCAATATCGAATTCCGGGCCGCCGCCCATCGGGAGAACGGCCGCGCCGGGCTTCAGCCAGCCCGATCGTACGATGCGTGCAGGCGCCGTGGTGATGGTGGCGACGATATCGGCGCCGCGCACCGCATCCTCGATCGAATCCGCGACCACCACGCGCGCGTTACGAACATTGGCCGCGAGCCGTTCGGCGGATTCGCGCGTCCGCGACGCGACCGTGATGATCTCGGGCGCGCATAATTCGCCGAAGGCGTGCGCCATATGCGTTGCGATTGCGCCCGCGCCGATCAGCGCGATCCGGGGGCGCGATCGCGCCATCAGCCAGCGCGCCACCACGGCCGCGGACACGCCGGTGCGGAACGCATAGAGCCAGTTCTCCTCCAGAAACAGGATCGGCGCGCCGCTATCGAGATTCCACAGCATCAGGCGCGGATGCCCGCGCGAAGAGAGCCGCGCGCCGGCAATGCCGTCATGCTTCAGGGTCGCGCCCTTCAGCTGGATGCGATGCGGCGGACCGGCCACCCGCATGGCCGATGGGGTGGATGGTTCGACGTCGCCGTTGCCGAGTGCCCTGTAGGTATCGGCGATGATGTCCGCGGCTTCGGCAATCGACAGGGCGTCAATTGTTTCTGCTGCGGAGATCATGCGCACGGCAGTCGCCCCGCCATCCGGTCAGACCAGAATTTTGCCGCCGCGTGTCAGCGTCTGTCCGTCGACCGAGATTTCCGGATGGCGGATCACGCCCTCGAGCCGGAGCTTGGCATGGCAGGTGCCGCCAAGCGCAATCGTGTCGCCGATGCCGATATGGGAGGTGGCGTACATCTTCTTGTCGGTGCGCATCCAGCCGGTCGGCGTCACTTTCGGATTGAGGCCGATCGAGATTTCGGCGGGGCAGTTGTAGCTGTTCCGGTCGCCATGCTTTTCAAGGATGTCGCGCCAGATCGCCGCTTCGCGCCCGCCCTCGATCTTGGTGACCCAGCCGTCTTCGATGGTGAGCTTCAGCGGCTCCTTGATCGCGCCGACCGAATGTGCGGTCAGGTCGAACACGACGGTGCCGTTGCCGGTGCCTTCCACCGGACAGACATGCGCTTCGCCGTCCGGGAAGGCGCAACCGCCGCCGCCATCCGGCTTCATGCGGATCGGGATGCCGGCGATCGAGCGGCCGGGGCGGCCCTTGATGCTGGCGGTAAGATTGGTGCCGTTCGGACAGGTGACGTGGCAGGTGTCGCCTTCGGTATAGGCCTTGGCGATGCGCAGGCCGACCTCGTTCATGGCGGCATAGTCGGCGCCGGCCGGCCCATCGGGACCGAGCATGGCCGGATTGAGCTCCTCCATGAGGATGAAGCGCTGGTTTTTGTCGATCAGGTCGTCGGTGATGCGGGCATGCGCCATGGCCGTCGAGGTGAGATAGATGACGAGATCGAGTTCGGGATCGAGCGCGGCGCGATAGATCGGGCTTGCCGGATCGGAGGAATGCGCCGCGCGCGGATTCATGATCGCGATCACAGGCTCGATCTCGAGATCGTTGGCGGCCTTCTGGAGGCCCTGCCACAGCACGGGATCCATCCGGGTGTCGGTGATCACGAGGATCTTGTCACCCGGCTTGCTGTTGAGCTTGAGCGGCGTCTGCATCACCTTCGCGATGTCGGTCACGCTATAGGTCATGTGGACTTCTCTCCGAGTGACTCCCCGCGCGGCCGCGATGCCGCGCGCGCTTGGCAAGTCTGTTATCAGTCCGTATCATTCCGTTCAACAAAAGGTCTTTCCACTCAACGGAAAATAACAGAATGACCAGGGGTGAGTTCGAGGGCCGCGTCGCGATCGTCACAGGAGGGGCGGGTGGCATCGGAACGGCGACGGTGCAACGCTTCCTGGAAGCGGGGGCGAGCGTGGCGGCGTTCGACCGCGACCGGGGCCGGCTCGATCAGCTCAAGGCGTCGTCGTCCGGCGCGCTCTCGGTGCATCGTGTCGATGTAACCCAATGGGACGAGGTGGGCCGCGCCGTCGATGAGGTGGAGGCCGCCTTCGGGCGGATTGATATTCTGGTGAATGTCGCGGGAGGCGGTTCGCCGACCACGATTCAGAGCGCCACACCGGAAGACTGGGGTCGCATTGTCGGCCTGAATCTCACGGCACCATTCTATTGCATCAAGGCGGTGACGGCGGCGATGCGGCGCGCGGGCGGCGGGAAGATCGTCACGGTCGGCTCGCTCGCTGCGTTCCAGATGTCGTTCAACAACGGCGTCAGCTACACCGCGGCGAAGTCCGGTGTGCTGGGTCTGACGCGACATGCGGCGTTCGAACTTTCGCGCGACAATATCCGCGTGAATGCAGTGCTGCCGGGCCCGATCATGACCCCGCAAATGGACGCCAAGATCGACGCGAAGAGCAGGGCGGCGGTTCCGAAACAGGTTCCGCTCGGGCGATGGCTCTTGCCCGATGAGGTCGCCGACCCGATCCTGTTCTTCTGCTCCGACGCGTCGCGCGGCTGCACCGGTACCCATGTCATTGTCGATGGCGGCCTGCATATCGGCGCGCAATACGACAGCGAGACCTATTTCGCCAAGCGCGGGGAGTGATTGTCATCCGGGACGGCCCGCAGGGCCGGGCCCGGAATCCAGAGCCGAGATTTCGTAGCTTGTCGTTCTGGATTCCGGGCTCGCGACTTCGTCACGCCCCGGAATGACGCGGCGACTAGTGCTTCTTTTCCTGCGACAGGCTCTTCAGCAATTCCTTGTTCTCGGCGATTTCGTCGGAGACCAGCTTCTTGAACTCGGCCGGCGACAGCGGCATCACGTCGCCGCCGAGTTTGGCAAACCGGTCCTTCGATTCCGGCAAGGCCATCGCAGCGATGGCTGCAGCGTGGATTTTCTGCACGAGGTCGGCGGGCATGCCCTTCGGACCGAACAGGCCAACCCACGCGCCCATCCGCATCTTGAGGCCGGATTCCGTGATCGTCGGGACATCCGGGATCAGCGGCGAGCGCTTTTTGGCGGTCGACGCGATCGCGATCAACTGCTTGTTGTCCATGAAGGCGCGGCCCGAGGCGAGCGGCGCGATCACGAAATCGACGCGCCCCGCCGCGGTGTCGGCGATCGCTTCCGGCGCGCCGCGATAGGGCACATGCACCAGCTTGATATCGGTGGCGGCACGCATGCGCTCGACTTCGAGATGCGAGGCGCTGGCGACGCCGCTCGAACCGAACATGACTTCGCCCGGCGCCTTGCGCGCTTTCTCCACCAGTTCGTTGATGGTCTTGATGCCCTTGGTGGGGGAGACCCAGACCACGGCCGGGAGATCGGCGAGCGGCGCGATGGGGGTGAGATCTTTCTCGGTGTCGTAGGGCAGGGACGTCTGCACCGCCGGCAGCGAGGCGATGGCGGAGGAGGTGACGAGCAGCCGATAGCCATCCGGCTCGGAATTGGCGACCACATTGGCGCCGATCGAGCCTCCGGCGCCGGGCCGGTTTTCGACCACCACGGGCTGCTTCAGGATGGTCTTCAGTCCGTCGGCGACGGTGCGGGCGATCAGGTCGGTGCCGCTGCCGGGCGTGATGTTGACAATGATGGTGATCGGGCGGTTCGGATAGTCGGATTGCGCGAAGGCGGTTCCGCAAAGAGCGGCGAAGACAGCCGACGCGGCGAACATGCTTTTCATGGATTTTGCTCCCGTGCCTAGTTTGACTGCGTGGGATCGTCGTGACCATCGCCGCGGACTTCGACGCCGGCGATTTTTTCGAAATAGCGGACCATCGCGGTCAGGTCGCTGTGCGCGCCGACATCCTCGGTAATGACGGGCCACATGTCGGCGACCGTCGCGCCGACCGGCGTAGATGCCCCCGTCGTGCGGCCGAGATCGATATAGAGCTCCATGTCCTTGAGCCCGATACCGATCGGCCCGCCATAGGCGAATTTGCGCGGCAGGACCGATTTCGGAAACTTGTCGACGCTTGCCGAGTTGCGTCCGGTCCCGGCATTGATGACCTCGATCAGCGCGGCGGCATCGACGCCGGCCTTGACGCCGGTGACCATCGCCTCCGAGGTGATCATCATCGCGGTGAGCGACAGCGCGTTGTTGACGATCTTCGCCACCTGCGCGAGCCCGGCCGTGTCGCCGACCACGATGGTGCGGCCGGCGAGGCGTGAGAGAATCGACGCAACCGCGTCGCGGGCATGCTCCGGTCCGGACAGGATGGTGGTGAGCTTGCCTTCGCGCGCCCAGCTTGGGCCGCCGCTGACCGGCATGTCGAGCACGGCGATGTTCGCGGCAGCGAGCCTGTCGGCGATGGCCGTTACGGTAGGCTGTCCGATGGTCGAGGACTCGATGTAGATGCGGATCGCCTTGCCGTGCGCCACCCCGTCGTCGCCGCAGGCGACCGCTTTGCTGATCTCCTGCGACGGCAGGCAGGCGAAAACGATTTCTGCGCGGTCGGCAACCTCGCGCGGCGTTTCGAATGCGGTTGCCCCTTTTTCGATCAGCGGTGCGAGCGCCGCCGCGTCGGGGTCGCACACCACCAGCGGATATCCGGCCTCCACCAGACGCAGCGCCATGGCGCCGCCCATGTGACCGCAGCCGACGAATCCGAGCGGCCTGGCCACGATCAAAACTCCGCGGCTAGTTGAATTTCAGATTGAGCTCGCGCACCAGCGGATCCCACAATTCCTTCTGCTCGCGCACCATCGTCAGCACTTCTTTCGGGGTCGCAAGCGTGATCTCATAACCGCGCTTGGCGAAGCCTGCCTGAATGTCGGGATCCTTCACCACCGCATTGAGATCGGCGCTGAGTTTCTCGACCGCTGCTTCTGGCGTTCCGGCCGGCGCCCCGATGATGAAACGCACGGTGCCCGACACGTCGCCCAGCCCCGATTCCTTGAGGGTCGGCACGTCCGGCATCAGCTTGCTGCGGCTGTCGCTTGCCAGCGCAAGCGCGCGCAGCTTGCCTTCCTGGATCAGCGACAGGACCGAGCTGAAGCTGAGCGTACCGAAATCGAGGACGCCGGACAGGAGATCGGTCACCGCGGTCGCCGAGCCCTTGTAGGGCACATGGGTGAACTCGACCTTGTTGAGCCGGCCGAGACGCTCGGTCGCCAGGTGCTGCGGCGAACCGACGCCGGCGGAGGCGAAGTTGACCTGCTTGGGCCGCGCTTTCGCCTCTGCCATCAGGTCGGCGATGGTTTTGTATTTCGAGTTGGGATTGGTGACGATCACCGCGGGCGATTCCGCGACGCCGCCGATCCAGATGAAGTCCTTCTGCGGATCGTAAGGCAGGCTCGCATAGACCGAGGGATAGATGCCGACGATGGTCGCCTGCACCAGCAGGGTGTAGCCATCGGGCTTGGACTTTGCCACCACGCCTGCGCCGATATTGCCGGCGGCGCCGGGCCTGTTGTCGATCACCACCGGCTGACCGAGCTTCGCGGAATATTTGTCCTGGATGAGCCGCACCAGAATGTCGGTGCCCCCGCCAGGCGGGAACGGAACCACCACGCGCACCGGCTGCGATGGAAATTCCTGTGCGAGTGTCTGCGGGGCGCCGAGGACCGCCAGGGCAGCGAACACGAGAGCGAATAAGCGCATGCGGATGTTCCTTGCTCCTCCGGGGCAGCAATCGTTGTGCTGCCATCATGATTTCTTCTTTCGATGATCTGTGCCCCAGTTCCGCTCAATGGTCAACGATTCCGCTGAACGGAAAATCGACTTGACGTTCCTTGCTGTGCCGATATTTTTCGCGGTTGCGGAAGCGTTTTTCCAAGAACAGCCAGAGAGAGCATGAGCCGGCCGGATCCATCGAATGCCGACTCGAACCTGGTGCCGGCGAGGATGCGCGATGCCTCAGCTGCGGGCACGGTTGCACGTGTGGTGCAATTGCTCGCCTGTCTTGCCGAATCCGACGGCGCGGTATCGATCAAGTCTCTCTGCCAGACCCTGAAGCTGCCGGCCAGTACAGTGCATCGGCTGCTCGGACTTCTCGGCGACGAAGGAATGGTCGAGCGCCGCGCGGACCGCCCGGTTTACGCTCCGGGGCTTGAGCTGGTGCGGATCGCGTCGCTGCTTGCCTCCAAGGTACGGATCGTCGACGTCGCCAGGCCGTTCATGCGCACCATCGTACAGGAATGCGACGAGACATGCTGCCTGCTGCAATACGTTCCGGAGCGGCGAAAGGTGATGGCGCTGCACGCAGAATTCTCGTCGCATCCGTTGCGCTACCGGATCGAGTTCTTCCAGCCGCATTCACTGCTCTGGGGCGCCACCGGACGCGCAGTGCTGGCCTTCCTGCCGCCGGATGCGATCGAGGCGGCATTGCGAGACAACGATGCTTCGCCCGCGACCGGAGCAGCGTTGCCGGCCCGCAATGCGCTGCTCGCCGATCTGTCGGAGATCCGGACGCGCGGCTATGCCATCACGCATGGCCAGAAGATCAAGGGCGCGGTCGGGATCGGCGCGCCGCTGTTCAACTCGGAGCGGCGGGTCGTAGGCAGCCTGTGCATTACGATACCGGAGACACGCTTCAACCGAAAGGCGCAGGCTCGGTTGTCGCAGATGCTGATGAGCCGTGCCGCAGAACTCAGCCGCGCGCTCGGCTACGAGCCGTTGCCGCAGGCGGCGGAGTGATACAGGCGCGAAACCGCGGGGCTGGCGAGGTAGCGATCGACCGGCGGCCGGCATGCGGCTTCCACAAGCCTAGCGCTTCCGGGTACCCAGCAGAAACAGTTCGACCCATTTCATGGCGGCGTCCTGATCCGCATTCTTGCGTCGTGGCAAGGTCGTCGCGGCGCTGTTGCACAAGGCAAGCACCGCATCCGCCGCAACATCGGGATCGAGATCGGCGCGCCACTCGTCGCGTTCGGCACCGCGCACGAAAATCCTTTTCCAGAGCTGACGATAGGCGCGCGCGAGTGCGTTCAGTTCCTTGAGCACGCCGGGCGGAAGGTTGCGGCGCGAAAACGCAAAATTCTCGACATAGGCGCGGCGCTCGCTGGTCAGGTGTGCGAGCATGCCGGCACGTACCATGGCCACGGCCGGGCCGCCACGGGCGAGAATGGCCTGCAGCCGCTCGCAAAATTCAACCGCGCTGACGCGGCACATGTCCTCGAGCGCGGCTTCTTTCGAGGGATAATAGTGATACAGACTTGCCGGCCGCATGCCGAGCCGGTCCGCAATGTCCTTCATGGTGGCATTGAAATAGCCGCGTTCCGCGAAAACAAGTGCGGCAGCATCCATGATGGCGCTGCGGCGGCGGTCCTGCTTCCGCTTCACGTGCGGTGTCGGCACGCGCGCCGGACCCGTTTCACGATCACCGCGTTTCGGAGCCGCCTTGCGGACCGTCGATCTTGCCATCTATAAAAAACCGAATTCGGATTTGAAGTTTTTCAGCGCTTCACGTTGTGATTGCTCGCGGGCCCCGGCAACCGCAAAGCTCCCGGGAGGGCGCCATGGACTCAAAGCTCCCGGGAGGGCGCCATGGACTATCGAGACCTGACGTTTCCTGCCGCCTCGCGCGAGCGGATCGGCGGGATTCAGAAAGCCCGCAAGCGGCTGGCATTCGAGCGGGCAAAGCTTTCCCCCTTCTACCAGGGCCGGCTCGAGGGCGTGAATGCCGACCATCTCGACCAACCCGAGGAATGGCTGAAAATTCCCGTTCTGACCAAGGAAGAGCTGCGCACGATCCCGGCAGACCGAAGCCGGTAAATCCTTCTCCCCGAAAGAGGGCAGGGCGGCGCGCACCAGCGGGCCGGATGGGGGACCTGCTGCGGGCTATCAAGGGGGGATCGCTAATTCGTTCCCCACACCGCGCGCGCCAGTTCCGTCACACGCCCAAGCTTCGCCCATTCCTCGGCTTCGGTGATCGGGTTGCCGCCGACACTGGATGCGAAGCCGCATTGCGGGCTGACGCCGAGCCGATCCTCCGGCGCATGCTTGAAGGCTTCATCCAGGCGCCGGCGAAGCTGGTCGATGCTTTCGAGCGCGCCGGTCTTGCTGCTGATGACGCCGAGATAGCCGCGTTTGCCCTTCGGCAGGAAGCGCAGCGGCGCGAAGCTGCCGGCGCGCTCGCTGTCATATTCGAGCAGATAGCCGTCGACCCCGGGCAACGCGAACAGCCTTTCCGCGATCGGGTCGTAGCCACCCTGGCCCATCCAGTGTCCCTTGTAATTGCCGCGGCACAGATGCACCAGCACGGCGAGGTCGGCGGGCTTGTCCTTCAGCGCCAGCGCGATCGTGTCGAAATAGAAATCGGTGAGCTGTTGCGGGTCTTCTCCGCTGGCTTTCAGCGAGGCGCGGATGGACTCGTCGCACAATAGCGCGAGCGCGACCTCGTCGAGCTGCACCACCCGGCAGCCGGCGCGATAGAGTTCGTCGATCTCCTGCCGGTAGACGGCGCACAGGTCTTCAGCGAGCGCGTCCCGGTCCTTGTAGGATTTCGGGTCCATGCCCTCCTTGCCGCCGAAGAAATGCAGGATGCTGGGCGTCGGCAGGGTGACCTTGGGCGTGCGGGAGGTGATGCCTGCGAGGAAGCGATAGTCGTTCACCACGATCGGATGTTTCCGGCTGAGTTTGCCGGTGACCACGGGGCCGAACCAGGTCGCCTCGTGACCGCCCAGCCGGAACATCAGCTCGGCCTTTTTCAGCTCGATGCCGGACAGCGATTCGACAAAGCCGAGAAACCACGAGCCGCGGCGGAATTCGCCGTCGGTGACGAAGCGGAGATCGGCCTGTTCCTCGTGCCGCACGGCGTCGGTGATGCATTCCGCCACCACCTTTTCGAGCGCGGCATCGTCGATCTTCTTGTCCATGTGAGCGCGATGCGCCTTCTTCAGCGCGTCGGGCCGCAGCAGGCTTCCGACGTGGTCCGCGCGCGGCAGATCGAGCATTGGTCTTCCTCCCGTTTTCCGCAGGCTAGCAAGGCACCCAAAAAAATCAAATCCGTATTCGGAAAAAATCGACGGGACTTCCGCCGCCGGCCGTCCTAGGAATACCCGCAAGGGGGAAAAACCGCATGAGCCTTTTTCTGGACGACCTGAAAGCCGGTCAGCGCTTCGAGACCGCGAGCCGGACCGTGACCGAAGCGGAAATCATCGCCTTCGCCAAGGAGTTCGACCCGCAATATTACCATATCGATCCCGTCGCGGCGCAGAAGTCCGCCTTTGGCGGCCTGATCGCATCCGGCTTTCACACCCTGAGCCTGTCGATGCGGCTGTTCTTCGATCTCGACCTGTGGCCGAAGTCGGTGATCGCCTCGCCCGGCATGGAAAATGTGAAATGGCTCAAGCCGATGCGGCCGGGCGACACCATCCGCGCCGCCGCCGAGGTGGTCGAGGTAAGGGTGTCGTCATCAAAGCCCGATCGCGGCGTGGTGATCATGGACCATCCGTGCTGGAACCAGAATGACGAGATGATCCTCACGCTGCGCTGCGTGCACATGCTGCGGCGGCGGCCGGACGCCATGCCCGATCGCCCCGAAGGATGACCCCCGCCGTCGCGACCGCGCGGCGCCGTGACGCGCTTTACCCGCGCCGCGCCTTCTCGATCGCGGCGACGTCGATCTTCTTCATGGTCATCATCGCCTCGAACGCGCGCTTCGCTTCATCGCCGCCGGCGGCCATTGCATCGCTAAGCACCCGCGGCGTGATCTGCCACGACAGCCCCCAGCGATCCTTGCACCAGCCGCAGGCGCTTTCCTGCCCGCCTTTGCCGACGATGGCGTTCCAGTAGCGGTCGGTCTCGGCCTGATCGTCGGTCGCGACCTGGAACGAGAACGCCTCGCTCTGCTTGAACACCGGCCCGCCATTGAGCCCGTTACAGGGAATGCCGAGCACGGTGAATTCCACCGTCAGCACATCGTCCTTCTTGCCGCCGGGAAAATCGGCCGGCGCCTTGCGCACGGCCGTCACCTTGCTGTCCGGAAACGTCGCGGCGTAGAAGCGCGCCGCATCCTCCGCGTCCTTGTCGAACCAAAGGCAGATAGTGTTTTTGGGTGTCACGTTGGTATCTCACTTCTTGCGAAGGGTTTGCGTCTCTGTAACAAACAGATGGGAGGGCTGGCCGTTCCTCTTGCTATTCGGCCGTAGCCCGGATGAGCGAAGCGACATCCGGGACGGATCATACCCCGCGTGTCGCTGCGCTCACGCGGGCTACGATCTTTGCGCCCTCATCCTGAGGAGCGCCGCAGGCGCGTCTCGAAGGAGAGCGCGGCCCATGCTCCGAGATGCTTACTCCATGATCTCAAAAATTAGCCTTTAGCTCCGATCAGTTCCAGCCGATCGAAATGGGAATTCCCTAACCACTTGTTCTTGGAGAATCGCAGCTCGCTCGCGCCTCCTCTGAGCCTCGTCCAATTCCTCTCGCCACTTCGAGAGTTCTTGTTCTTTCGCCAAGGTTGTGAGCTTGTCGGAGTAAACATCTCGCTCCTTCGCCAAAAAAGCCAACTCGCTTTCCCTTTCAACAACCGAACGTATTCGTGCCGCGTATACGCTTGGGGGCGAAAAGAATATCTTTGCGAGTACGGGGACAACCTCCAAGAAAATTACGAAAAGCTTGGTCATCCACGAAAAGAAAACGATTGTTCCTCCGTCCTTTGGATCATTCTTCAGCTCTTGGTATGCGGTCATTCGCGCTAACGGGTCGTCGCGCAATTTCTGGAATGCGGGCGAGTCTGTTGCAGTCTTCCGAAAGCTATCGAAGCGCGCAGTCCGCAGAGCTTGCATTTCTTGTAGTTCAAGCTTTTCTCGTTCGATTCGCTTTCCCAAATTATCTCGCTTTGATTCGAAGTCCGCCCTGTTCCGTTGGCGTTCGGCTGTTGCTTCAGCAACCAACCGTTGTTGAGAGTCTTCAAGTTGCTTTGTCTTTGCGTCCAACTCAAGAAGCTCTTGCTTCTTTCCTGCCAACACCTTTTCAATGAGTTCTTTTTCGCGCTTGGCCCATTCATACCTAGGCCCACGTTTCGCAAGACCCGTATTATGGGGGCGAACCGAAATACCAAGCTCTTCAGCATTCATGTCTTGTTGGAAGGTGTAAATCTGCTTCTCAAAATCAGCAATAAAATGAGTTAGTCCATTTGTCTTTTTCTTGATTTCAGACTTTTGATTTTCAAGGGCTTCGAACTGAGCTTTGGCATTACCACTAAGAATTACCTCGTTGGCGGCTTCTTTGGAATAGGTATTTTCCAGATCGACGAGTCTTGTTTTCCTAGACGCTATTTCAGCATCGTACGCGGCTTCAGCCTTCTTAATATCGTCAAATGTATTTTGGTTCGTCTTGAGATGATTTTGTTTGATCTTCGCTGAGATGGTGTCGGAGAAGACGGCCAATTCGAGAAAAATAGAAAGAATAAAGGCCAAGGCTAAAGAAATGGCAAGCCGAACAGTAATTCTCGCGGCGCGCCTCCGATCTAGCGGTTGTTCGCGACCTCCAATTACCAAGAGACCTTGTGAGAACCAGTCGGATTGGTAAATCGCCCTATCAAAGAGAAATATTGTTAGTGCGATAACAAGCGAAACGACCGCTCGCATCGGCAGGCCATCTACGACGTAACCGGTAGCGTGAAAGGAGATTCCGAAAACCACAACAAATGCCAAGAGGAGTGACAATCCGAGGTGGGTGGCCCAAAGCCGATCAGTGGCGGGGCATTCAGAGATGATTCTCTGGTCAATGCCCGCGAGATAGTAGAAGATCCGACTAAACATCCCCCCATCCCCGCTTTGCGCCCTCTAGAGCGCATCCTGCCCCGCGCCGAAGGGCTTGACCCCAGGTAGTATGGTTAGGATAATACCTACAAACGCAGGTTGCAATTGCATACATCGACTGGCCGATTTGTGGAAAGCGAGGCAACTTATGGCTGGAGACAAGGAAGAAAAGAGACCAGCAATTTGGGGAAACCCGTCAAAATCAGATAAGCCCGCGTCCTTCTATTCCAAAGGCAAGGGCGACAATGAAGATGGCACAAAAGTTACACAAATTGTGAGCACCGAGCGTCATGTGGCTTCGCGGCGCGAGGATTTAGGTTTCTTAGACCGCGTTCGATTTGATCATCGGTCCAAGGCCGAGATGCGAAAGCAACTCGGCGAGATTTTTATCAATATGCTCGAGAAGCAAAAGCAAGAAATTCTCTATCGGCTAAGCCTTGAATTGGATGGTGCAAAAAAGCAGGCATTCGCAGAATATATGCGAGTAAGTGGGAAGGTTGAGCGTGAGATTGCGCAACTCTCAAACGAATTCGAGGACCAGCTAATTGATTTTGGTTTGGAGTTTGGCGTGCAAGTTCGGGTGCAAGAGGAGACGCGGAAGAAAAGAATCTCGGCCCTGTTATCCTCGGGTCAAATAACAAAGGAAAATTACGATAAGGAATTAGATAAGGTAGAGCAATGGTGCAACATACAAAGAGAAAATCTCGATGCAAAGATAACAATCATCCTTCAGAATCACGCTACTCAAATTGAGAAGACTTTGCAGTTGTTCAAAGAGCGAAAGATTGGCGAACCATAGTTGAAAGGCGATCGTGAGTGCTCGCTCCTATGCGAAACGTGCGGGGTCTATCATTTTTGTTCGCGCTGGCTTTGAGCACGCTACTCATTTCCTGTCGATCAGAATTCGTTATGGAGGGGAAGTGGGTTGCAGAACAGGCCCCTCTGGTTTCTATATATTTTTATCCAGACGGTACCGCATCGGTTTCTGGCACTGGACTATTGGGTTTGCGATGGAAAAAGATATCAAACGAGGATGTGCGTATTGAGGCCATGGACCGAAAAGTGGTCTTTCATTTCCGAATGAAAGACACTCAGGCGGGTTATTTGGGAACGCTTGAGTTGGCGGGTTTTGACGCTCTGCGTTTCAAGAAAGTCCAAAATTAACGCATCGTTAACCGTGGTGGCATATCAGCAACTGCATGTCGCGCGGGCTCATTCTGGAGTTTCGAAGGGAGGATGCCTTCCGTCCAAAGCGGTTGGCAGATTTCGAAACCGCTCGTGACTATGAAGAATATGTGCGGGATAGGTGCCAAGCCCTACTAAAGTCTGGGCAGATCAGGGATTACGATCAATACCTGCGCGAACTCACAGCGGAAAGCATCGAAAATCTTTTTAGATGGATGAGCGAAAAGAGCATTGATCCGGACTACGCTCGCTCAGCTCTTCGCGAGCATTTGAAATTCCTTTTAACTCGCTAATTTCGCCTCCGCACCTACAGCACCTTCCCCGGATTGAGAATCCCGTTCGGGTCGAGCGTCGCTTTCAGCTGGCGCATCACCGAAAGCGCCACCTCATCCTTCACCCGCGGCAGCCATTCGCGCTTGGCGATGCCGATGCCGTGTTCGGCCGAGATCGAGCCGCCGTGTTTCGCGACCACGCCGAACACCGCGCGCTGGATGTCGTCCTCGCGCGCCATGAACGCGGCCCTGTCCATGCCGGGCGGCTGCGTCACGTTGTAATGGATGTTGCCGTCGCCGACATGGCCGAACGGCATCGGCCGCGCGCCGGGCACGATTACCACCGCCGCTGCGCTCGCCTCCGCGATGAAGGCGGGGATCGCCGCGACCGGCACCGACACGTCGTGTTTGATCGAGGCGCCCTCGCGCTTCTGCACGTCGCCCGCTTCCTCGCGGATGCGCCAGAACGCGCTGGCCTGGTCGAGCGATTGCGCGATCGCGCCGTCGTCGATCAGGGAGCGTTCGACGCCGGCCTCGAAAATCGCCTCAATGAGATCGCGCAAGCCGCTCTCGGCCTGCGACGACAATTCCATCAGCACGTACCAGGGATGCGGCGCGTCGAGCGGATCGCGCGTGCCCTCGATGAAGCGCACCGCCAGTTCGACATTCATCCGCGTCATCAGTTCGAAGCTTGTGACCTGCGCGCCCGCGCGCTCATAGGCAAGTCCGAGCAGATCGACCGCGGCCTGCACCGATGGCACGCCGAACACGGCAAGCTCGACCGAACGCGGGCGCGGCACGAGGCGCAGCACCGCCGCGGTGATGATGCCGAGCGTGCCCTCGGCGCCGATGAACAGGTTCTTGAGGTCGTAGCCGGTATTGTCCTTCTTCAGCTTGTTGAGATTGTTGAGCACGCGGCCGTCCGCGAGCACCACTTCGAGGCCGAGCGCATGCGCGCGCGCGACGCCATGGGCGATCGCCGCGGTGCCGCCGGCATTGGTGGAGAGGTTGCCGCCGATGGTGCAGGTGCCTTCGGACGGAAGAAGCTGCGGATAGAGCCGGTCGACCTCGGCTGCTGCTTCGCGCGCGCGCTGCAGGGTGACGCCGGCTTCCGCCGTCAGCGTGTTGGTCACCGGATCGACCTCGCGGATTTTGGTCATGCGATTGAGCGAGAGAATGATCTCGCCATTGAGCGCGACCTGTCCGCCGACGAGTCCGGTGTTGCCACCCTGCGGCACGATGGCGGTGCGGGTCTCGTTCGCGAGCTTGAGGATCGCGGAGACTTGTTGCGTGGAGTCGGGCCGCAGGACGAGCGGGGAATGGCCCGGCCAGCGGTCGCGCTGCTCGTGCAGATAGGCGGTCTGCACGTCCGGATCGGTGATGGCGTATTTCTCGCCGACGATCTCGGTGAACTTGGTGATCAGGTCCTTGTCGGGCGTGAGCATGCGCATTTCTACGAGGATGACGGGGGGATATCTTTCGGGGCGGCGGCGCGGCGCAGCCGGTCGTTGATGGCTTCGCCCAGACCGGCAGACGGAATGCGCATGACGCAGATGGTCGGCGCGCGCATCGCATCCAGACGCCGCAAATGGCCGAACAGATTGGCAGCGGCCTCGCCGAGGTCGCCCCGTTCGGAGAGATTGAGGGTCGCCGCGGCGCCGGACAGCGGCGCCCCGAACGCGAGCAGGGCTTCGCCCTGTCCGACCTGCGTGGCGTTGAGGCGCAGCCGCGTGCGCGGCGCATAATGGCTCTCCAGCATGCCCGGCGCGAGCGGGGTTTCGTCTCTGGATTCAAGGGGTTGCGCGAGTTGATGGCCAAGCGTCGCGGCGATGTCTCCGCGCGACAGCCCGCCCGGCCGCAGGATGACCGGCTGATCGAGACACGCCACGATGGTGGATTCGATGCCGACCGGCGCCGGCCCGCCGTCCACGATCAGGTCGATCTTTTCGTCAAGGTCTTCAAGCACATGCACCGCCGTCGTGGCCGAGACATGTCCCGATACATTGGCCGACGGCGCCACCACCGGCCTGCCGAAAGCGTGCAGGATGTCGCGCGCAAGTGCATGATCCGGCACGCGAATGGCAACGGTATCGAGGCCGGCGGTGGCCAGATCCGACACCGGGCAGCCGGGCTTTCGCCTCAGCACCAGGGTCAGCGGTCCCGGCCAGAAGGCCGCGGCCAGCCGCTCCGCATCGGCGTTGAAAACCGCGAGTTTGCGAGCGGATTCGACATCGGCCACATGCGCGATCAGCGGGTTGAAGGCCGGCCGGCCCTTCGCCTCATAGAGGCGCGCGACCGCCTGTCCGTTCGTGGCATCCGCCCCCAGGCCGTAAACGGTCTCGGTCGGGAACGCCACCAGTCCGCCGCGCGCCAGGCACTCGGCGGCGGCCTGCGCCGCGCGCGGCCCTGCCTTGATCAGGCGCGTTTTCGACATCACATGCATGCTGCGGTTATTACCCGCTTTTTTCCCGCATGGTCGGGAAAAAATAGCCCTGTCGCTTGCCTTGCGGGTCGGGCGGGGCGTCGTTATAAGCACGGCCTTCCAGTGTCGGAGTGTAGCGCAGCCTGGTAGCGCACCTCGTTCGGGACGAGGGGGTCGCAGGTTCAAATCCTGCCACTCCGACCAATTTTCCCGGCAGTTCTCGGCGATCGTCGGACCTTTCGTCGGCCATGCGCGGCGCTGGTCGCGCCTAGCCTCTGCGGTGGTCGGCGACGGTCTGAGCGTATGTTTGCCCCCGCTTCACCGATGCGCGGCGGATTGCCCATCACTGCCTCGATCACTCGTTTGCGACCGATCCGAGTGCCGGCCGAAGCTGTTCGCCGGCCGATCTCCATCGTCTCGGGATTGAAGCTGTCGGTGCTTCCCCGTTATGCTGCTGATATTGTCCAGCTCATGTTGCAATGCATTCGCATGCTGTGCATCCGCCGTGAGGACGTCAGATGAGAGTTCGCGCATCGATTGCCGTTGCTGCGGTCTCAATTTCCATTCTTGTCTCAACAAATTTCAGAGCATCCGGTCAGACGGGTGAAGTCGTCGCACGCGTCGGGCATTCCGATACGGTCGTCTCAGCCGCATTCTCACCCGACAGCAAGCTTGTCGCGACCGGAGGCTATGACCGGACCGTCAAGCTCTGGGAAGTTTCGACCGGCCGGCTTTTGCGCACCCTGCCCCATCGCGGGAGCATCGATGCGCTGGATATTTCTCCGGACGGCCGCACAATTGTCGTTGCAGACGAATTCAAGACGATGACCGTCTGGGATCTTGTGGACGGCCGCTCGCTACGGGTCATCCAAACCGGTGAGTATATCCGTCGGATGGCGTTCTCGACCGATCCGAACTTGCTGGCAGCCACGTGCACGAATGAGCAGGCGCCGCTGAGCAGCTCTTATTCAATCTGCGTCTGGGATATTTCCGCCGGTCGCAAGCTTCGCCTTCTTGCAGGCAGCGGCGAGGTGTTTGAAGAACTGGCTTATTCCGGAAATGGTCGTGAAATCATCACCAGGACCGAAAAGTCGAACGTCTTTCGTCATTGGGACGCCGCAAGCGGAAGAGAATTGCGCCAATCTCATAACCTGACGCTTAACAGGTTTCGGGTGCCGGGGTCGGAGCGGCTGTCGTCGCCTGACAATTCAGCTCACCTGTACAAGGTCGGTGAAAAGATTCTTATCCTGAGCCGTGGCGTCCAGAGCGATGTCAGAGGCACCGGCAAGCAGTTGCGGTCGGCCGCCTTCGCGCCAGACTCGCAATCGTTTGCGACCGGCGATGATCGGATAAGGACCTGGGATGCGAAGACCGGTGAATTGCGACAAAGCTTCGGCGACCGCTCCTGGCCGACCCATCTCGCCTATGCCGCCGACGGAAAGGAAATTCTATCCGTTGGCCTCCAACCCCTTACCGCATGGAATGCCGAAACGGGCGAGGTCCTGCGCCGCTCCCGCGAAGATGCCACAGCCATGGCTCCAGATGGCAAGACGCTTCTGTTCTTCGGGTCAGGCGGCTCGAATGACCTCACGATTCTGGATACTGCCCGGAACGTCCGCCGGATACTCAAGGGGCACCGCAAAGGTATCACGGCCGCTGTCATTTCACCGGACGGCAAGAGTGCGGCAACGGGAAGTCATGACCGAACCCTCCGGCTGTGGGATCTCGCAACCGGCCGCAATCTGAAAACGATCAAGGAAGCCGACCCGTCACGGAATGCTCTTGAGCGGGCGATCCGTGAGTTCATGGCACCGGACTTGCCGCGTTCCGTCGCGTTCTCGCCCGACAGCAGGGTGTTGGCGACCGGGCGTCGGGACGGCAAAGTGACGCTGCACGACGTCGCAACCGGCAAACTGCTCTCGTCAATGAGCGGACACAATTCCGAAGTCTACGCGCTCGGCTTTTCGCCCAGTGGAAAGTTGCTCCTGTCGGGTGCAAACGACAATGTCGTAAAATTATGGGACGCCCGAACCGGAAGGCCGATCCGGACGCTGCCCGAACATGGTGGCACGATAACGAAGGTTATCTTTTCGCCTGACGAGCAGAGGATCCTGACCGCAGGCAGAGACAATACGGCTCGACTCTGGACCTCTTCGGGAGAACCCCTGGCGACCCTGGTTCTGATGGAATCGGACGGGTGGATGACCATCACGCCGGAAGGGTTTTTTACCGGCTCACTCAACAATCCACTCGACGTTAGTCTGGTCCATGGCCTGCAGACTTACTCGGTCGAGCAATTCTATCAGTCGCTTTACCGGCCGGACCTGGTGGCTGAGAAGCTTGCGGGTGATCCGCGGGGATTGGTGAAAGCAGCCGCGCAAAAACTCGACCTGAGCACTGTGCTCGCAAGCGGTCGCCCTCCGGTCGTCTCACTGACATCACCGAAAGAAGGCGAGACGATTACCGGCTTTCAGGTCCCGGCTGTCTTGAATCTCCAGCCCGATCAAGGCGGCGTCGGCCGTGTGGAGTGGCGGGTGAATGGCGTGACCGTTGCGGTCGATGAAAACGTCGCGTCCGCAGCGTCCCGGACGGATGGCCCCGTGCAGCTGAAGCGTCAGCTCACACTGGACGAAGGAGACAATCGCATTGAGACCGTCGTCTACAACAAGGCCAACCTGATCTCGTCCCTGGCGGCGCGTGTTGGCGTGAAGGTCGCCACCGGAGAGGCAAACGTCAAACCGCGACTGTTTGTTCTTGCCGTCGGAGTGAACCAATATGCGGAACAGCCCTGGAAGCTGAATTTTGCAGTTCAGGACGCAACCGCGATCGCCAACGGCTTGGCCAAGGCTGGGGCCGGGGTATACGATCAGGTCGATATCACTCTCTTGACCGACGACAAGGTCACGATTCCCGGACTGGACGCGGCATTCCGCGGCTTGTCAGGCAGGGTCCGCACATCCGACGCCTTCTTGCTGTATGTTGCAGGCCACGGCGTCACAATCGACGGACGATACTATTTCGTGCCGCAGGACGTTCGCGTTCCTGATCGGGATTTTTCGCGCGCGAGCCTCGACCGGATCGTTTCAAGCATGGGTGTGTCCCAGGACCTGTGGCAGGCGTGGCTTGCGACGATTCCGGCCAAGAGAAGTCTTCTGCTCATCGACAGTTGCGAGAGCGGCTCGTTGACGGTCGAGGACCGGAATGCGGGCGCGCTGGAACGCGGCGTCGCCAACGACAGGCTTTCGCAGGCGACGGGCCGGTCGATCATCACGGCATCCAGCAGCACCGAAGAAGCGCAAGAGGGCTTTCATGGTCACGGACTGTTCACATACAACGTGCTTGAAGCGCTCGATCGCGCCGATGGCGACGGCAATGGCAAGATCGAGCTCAATGAACTTGCGGCCTATGTTCACACAAAGGTCAGCATCCTGAGCGAGCGTGTTTATCAAAGGCGGCAGATACCTCAGCTCCGGATCACCAGTTCCAATTATCCGCTTGGCAGCCGACTGCGCGTCCTGGCTGCATCTGAGCCGGACGCCGGAAGTCCAGCGGCCTCCCATTTCGTTGCAAGGGATACGGACTTGCTGATCCAGCCGGTGATGGGCGCGCTGAGCGTTCGCAAGCTTCCGGCCCATACCATGGTGGCGCTGATCAATAGCAGGGCGGGTTGGAGCATGATCGCGATCGATGGCCGTCCTCTGGGCTATCTGGCGACCCGTGACCTGACCAAAATCATCAATTAGCGTGTATCCGCCAGCCGCGTCTTCACCGCGGACCAGCCCTTTTCAATGCGCCAGCCCTTTTCAGCGGGTATGTCCGGCCGGATGCGGATTCGACAGATGCCCGGCGCATTGCACGCCGGGCATCTTCGCTTGGCGGTGATCGTCTGATCCGCGGCCGCCGCCCCCGCTATTTCCCGGCCGCGCGCTTTGCGGATTCGGCGATGACCTTGCGCTGCTCGTCGATCTCGGCGGCGAATTCCTTGGCCGGTCCCGGCCGCACCACCTGACCCATCGGAGTCAGTTTCTTGACGACTGCGGGGTCGGAGGCCGCCTCGATCATGTCGGCGGCGATGCGGTCGCGCAATTCCGGCGACATCTTCTTCGATCCGAACAGGCCGACGAGGCCATCGAGCGTCAGCGACGGGAAGCCGGCCTCTTTCGCGGTCGGCGTATCGGGCAGAGCCGGCGCGCGCTGGCCATTCATCAGCGCCAGCACCTTCACTTTGCCGTTGGCGACCTGGGGCCGCATGATGGCATAGGCTGCACCGTAGATCTGTATGCGGCCTTCGGCAAGATCGGTAAGCGCCTGCACGCCGTCCTTGTACGGAATTTTGGCGACGTCGATGCCCGCATCCTTCAGCCAGCCCGACACCACGAAATCGACCGCGCCGGTGGTGCCCGCATAATTGAGCTGGCCGGGCTTCTCCTTCGCGAGCTTCACGAAGTCGGCCACCGTATTGACGCCGAGCGAGGCCGGCACCCCGATGGCGATGATCGTATTGGTGGCGCGCGCAATCGGGACGAGATCGTCCGGATTGTAGGGCAGCGTTTTGTGCAGCAAGGGATGCGCCGTGAAGGTGGAGGTCGGCGCCATCAGGAAGGTGTGGTCGTCGTTGGCCGACACGAAGGCGTTGATCGCCACGATCGCGTCGCCGCCGGGGCGGTTTTCGACAACGACCGGCTTGCCCCATTTCGCCGCGAGCTTGTCGGCAAGAAGGCGCGTGGTGATGTCGACGCCGCTGCCGGGGCCAAGCGGCAGGATCATGGTGACGTTGCGCTGCGGCCAGTCCTTGGCAGGCGTTTGCGCCTGAGCCGGAACTTGGGTGGCGGCGAGCGATGTAACGACCAGGCTGGAGGCGGCGAGCAGTCGGAGCATGGTGGTTTCCTCACGTTATGGTTTGGTTTTTGGCTACCGCTTTGGCGCGTGAGGGTCAATGCGGCATGGTCTGCAGCATTAACGCCGAAGCCGCCCCTTGAAGCAATACACGGGTTATCCAGGCAGTCCTGCTTGACACAAGCCATCGGCGAATGCGGCGAGATCATCCGGTCGCTGGAACGGCAGATCAACACCGTGTGGATCAATCCGCCGGCGCCGCAGGAGGCGGCGGCATGACCACGCTGTGTGATTGAAGCTGTTGCGGATCAATTTCGAATGATGCTCGCCCGCGGGAGTGCGCTGTGGGCCCTGCCGCGTCGGGAACCGGCGGCTCCGGTCGCGATTGTCCCCGTTTGGAGGACACCATGTCTTACGCGAAATTTGCAGGGATGATTGCCGTCTCCACCGTCACGATGTTCGGGCTGATGTACCTGAACACGTATGCGTTCGACCATGTCTGGTATAGCCAGACCCGGACCTGGATGGCCTTGGTCATGGGCGCGACAATGACCGCAATCATGCTCGGATTCATGTGGACCATGTACCGGCGCCGGGCCGTGAATGTGGGGATCGTGGTGGCTGCGATTGTCGTCTTTGCTGGCGCGCTGTATCTTGTTCGCAGCCAGGACACGGTCGGCGATGTGGCTTACATGAAGGCCATGATTCCGCATCATTCGATCGCGATCATGACCAGCGAACGCGCGAATATCCGGGATCCGCGTGTGCGAAAGCTTGCGGATCAAATCCTCGAAGCCCAGCGGCGCGAGATCGCCGAGATGAAGCAACTCATCGCCGATCTGGAGCGCAGCCCGCCGCCGGACGATGCACCGCTCCTGTCGCCGCGCAGCGCCGCGCGCCTGTAAGGCCTTCCTGTGGCTTCGCGACACGGTTCCAGGGACGAACCCTACTGGCACAGCAGGTCGTCGGTTTTTCCCGGCGCGATTGTGCTCATGCCGGGAATATTTTCGATCTGCTCCAGCGGCGTCGCCGGCTTTGGCGCCTGGTACTTGACCTCGCGGTTCACCGGGATCTGATCGTAGGGCAGGTCGATCTGGCTGACGGCCTTCACCCAATCGTCGAACCTGCGCCAGCGGACATGGCTGTTCTGCAGCGCGGCCTCGTAGGTGCGCCACCATTTCGCTTTGGTGCCGCCGAGATAGGCGTGCGAGACAAGGATCACGTCCGAAGGCCGGCGCGCCAGCACATTCTGCACGACATTGGCAAAATCGGCATCGGTCGAGCCGCGCGCCCACAGGCTGTAATCGCAAAGCGAACCGGTCCCCATCTCGGCGAATGGCACATTGGAAACCGAGATGATTTTCGCCTTGTATTCGCGCGGTGCGTAGACGATGGCGCGCTCGGCGGCGGTGCCGCGCGCCAGCACGTATTCGACGCCGAGTGCATCCGCCGCCCGCAAGGTGTTTTCGTCATAGGCGAAATACCTGCTGCCGAAGACGCGCATCGTCTTGTGGACGATGGTCCGCTCGATGGCTTCCTTCACCTCCCGCATGCGCGCCAGCTGCTCCTTGTAGGGCACGTCCCAGAACGGCTTCTCGGCAAACAGCCCGGCGATCGGATAGCCCTTGAGCGCAAGCCGAGCGAAGTCCTTTGGGTGCCGGGCGATGAGATCATGCTGCGCCTGAACGAGCGCGGTGAGTTTGCGCCGGTCGAGCTGCTGCTCCCATTGGCGGATGCCCTCGATCTGCTCGAATTCGATGAGCATGATGAGTCCGTTGGTCCGTTGATCCATGGCAGGCGCCTGCGCCAGTGATGACGATGAGCCATAAAGCAGAAGCGCCGCGCCAAGGGCAAGCATCGCTGCGATCTGCGCCGCGCGGGCACGCGGCCGGTCGCGCGAGTGACATGGTGCCGACCCGAGAAAGCGCGCGATCATTGCGGGCGCCCGCTCATTCCTGACTGATGAAGGTCACTTTCGCTTGATCTATGTCCTCGGCGGCCGCCGCCGCTCGCTGAACCATTCGCGATAATCCGTCATCTTGGCGCGCTGGGCCTGCGGCGCCCTGCGCTTGCAGGTGGCAGCTTCGTCGCTGCCGTCCTTCGCGCCCCAGCGCAGTTCGACGCAGTCGTTGACGTTGTAGGCCATTTCGAGATCGACGATGCGGTCGATCACGTCCTTCAGCGACAGCGTCCATGGCGAGCCGTCGCTGCGCGGATAGGAGAATGTGCGTGCGGACAATTCCTGCGTCAGCACCGCCTGCAGTTCGGCCTTCACCTGATCGGGGCTCTTGTCCTTCGGCATCGCATAGCGCTCGGGCCGTCGCGCCACGCGGTCGGGGAAATGGCGCACCACGTCCATGGCGATCAGCAGACGCAGATCGCGCGAGGGCGTTGCAAAATCCTCCCAGGCGCCGGTGGTCTCGAAGATCGCGGCGCCGTCCGGCATCGAGGCCTCGCCCTTGCCGCTGAGCTGATACTTGCGGCCGTTCTCGATGGAAGTGACGCGCGCCTTCACCTGCTCCTCGAGCGAGGTGATCGCTTCGCGCATCGCCCGCACCGGATCGAGCGGGTCGGGCGACATAACGTCATCCATGCGGTCGTAGAAATCCTCGACCGCGAGTTTGGTCTGGTCGAGCGAGAAATCCGCATAGTTCGGATTCTTCGAAATCTCGGCGACGGTGAGCCGGCGCAAGCTGCCGCCCTTGTCGCGCACGACGGGACGGAAGCGCTTGAAGCCCGCATCGCCGAGCGCGGGGTCCTGCGCGAACAGGAAATTGCCGCGCCAGAAGCGCTTGCGCGCCACCGTGCCGTCGGGCTGCGCATCGACGGCGAGGAACACGCCGGCATTGCCTTGAGTCTGCGGCACGCGCTTGGCGATGATCAGAAGATGGCCGTAGGGGTCGGCATAGACGGTGCCGGGACGCAGATTCTCCTGGGTGAGCGGCACGGTGTAGAAATCGGAGCCTTCATGGGCTGCGAGCGTGCGCCCCGCGCCCGAATGCACACCATCGGCGACGCTGAATTGCAGATAATGGCCGAAGCCCAGTGCAAGCGACGTCGGCCGTGGCGGCCGCACCGGCGCCTTCGGCTTCGCCACCGGTCCGGTGGGGGGAATTGCGAAGCCGGGCGTGGTCCGCGATGCGGTCTTTTGCGAACGCTGTCCCGCCCGGGTCTCGGGCGTCTGGGCCGGCTGCTGCGGCTTGAAGATATCGAACAGGCCGCCCGGGGACCGCTGCTGCGCAGGCGCGCCTTGCGGCGGACCTTCGGCAGCCGCGATGATGTCTTCCGGCGCCTCGGGCTGCGGTTCTTCCTTCTCGATATTCCACCAGACCGGGCAGCGCGGCGGCTTGCCGCCGCCGCCGCGCGTGCATTTGGCGTAGCCGTAAGGCAGGCCCATCTTGAAGGCGAAATAGGCGCGCAGGAAATACGGAAGGTCGGCGCAGTCGGGGCGAATGTAGAGATTGATCTGATCCTCGCGCAGACCGAGATGATTATGCAGCGCATTGCGTGCCGGATCGCGCAGCACGACATGCAATGCCGGCCATGACGGTGACGCATCGAGCGGCGCTTCGAACAGTTTCTCGATCCAGGCCGAATACAGATTCTCGGCGGTGCGGTTCCACGAATTGCGGATCGGCCAGACGCTGTTCCTGACCCCGCCGGGCCGTGGAGGCTGGGTAGCGGCGACGGCGATCTCGCGGGTGATGGTGCGGCATTCGGCCGGCGCATTGGCGCGCACGAGCCGCGCCTGCCATTTTCCGGCGGCCGGAGCGGCGATCTCGGCAAACCAGAAATAGGGCGGCCCGCCGCGCCGCTCGCTCGACCGCGCCGCGACCTGTCCGTTGGGTGCAATGAGGGACAATTCGCCCGTCATGGGCTTCTCGGCCGCGAAGATGACCCGCAGAGGCGCTCCCTTCCACGGCGCAAGCGGGGAAGGCAGAACCGCAAGTTCGGCGGCATCCTCGCACGCCGCGGCCTGCGCGCGCGCATTGGCGATTGGCAGCAGGCTCACGACACAGACGCCCACCGCCGGCAGGCACGCTGTGACGATCGCGAGAAACCGGTGTGATCGAATCATGGCGTTTTCCCCCGGTCCGGCTCAACCGGTATTCCAATGCTTTGGCGGAATATTGGCAAGGTCGGGTCTTGATCGGAATGATCGCGCCGCCGAAAGCGCATCGAGGGTGAGAGACAAACCGGTGGCGGCGAGCGCTACAGGCTGTCGCTCATGAATCCGCCTCGGGATGGAGCGTTCTCCGTGCAGCTTTGCTACTGGCGCTGGACGTCCGGCCGGCCCCCGTTCTATCGTCCGCGCTTATTGTCGGGCTGTTCCGTTAAACGGGTGCGGATTTGCTGATTGGACTGCGGAAAAACTTCATTTTCATCGCGACCCCGAAGACCGGTTCCACTGCAATCGAAAACCATCTGAGACATCATGCTGAGATTCAGCTGACGCGCTCGCTTTGGGGGAAGCATATGCCCCTGGCAGAGATCGAAGAACGGTTTTCCTGGCTTCTGGGCAGACTTCCGGACATGCGCCCATTCGTGTTCGGCGTCATCCGTGATCCCGTGGATTACATTGTCAGCGTCTACAATTCTCACCGAAAGCCGGCCTTCTCACGCCTCCCGCAATATACCGGCAGGATGAGCTTCGAGGATTTCTGGCGGAAGTGGTCGGAAGAGCGTCCCTTCGGATGGGTGTTTTCTCCGCAAATTTCGCGGTTTCTCGACAAGAACGGCCAAATGAGCGCCGACTACATCATCAACTACGCCAATCTATCGACAGAATGGCCGGCCGTCTGCCGTCGTCTGGATATACCCGAGCGGAAGCTGGACCTGGTCAACCGAAGTCCCGAAGGCTGCAAACGCGCGGACGTATCGCGGCATCTCGAAAAGGCGATCCTGGATCGCTTTGCGCCCGACGTCGAAGCATTGCGAGACAAGACCGGGAAACCGCTTCGGCAAGGCTGAGACAACCTGGATCTTGCAGCCGTGATCGAAAATGCGCGCCGACCGCCACTGTGTCGATCCGTACCCACCTGGCGGGCAGATACTCAACGGCGCAAGGCACAGGCGTGCCTATCGAGTCTCGTGGGATATCGGGTGTCCTTCAATCAGACGCTCGCGACGGCCCGCGGCCTCGAACAGCACGATGGCGCCGATCATGATGGCGGCGCCGATCCACTGGACCGGCGCAAGCCACTGGCCGAGGATCACTGCGGCCAGCAGGATGCTCAGCAGCGGCTCGACATTGCTCAGCATTGTGGCCCGCACCGCGCTGAGATAGCGAAACGACGCGAAGAAGGTCAGCAGTCCGACTCCGATGCCGATGCCGGCCCCGGCAAGTCCGAGCCAGCCGATGCCGTTCGCCGGCAGCGACCAGGCGCCGAGCGCCGAGGTGATGACGGCGAACAGCGCGCCGCCAAGTCCGGTCACGTACAGATTGACCTGGGTGCTGGTGGCATGCTGCTGGGCGTGCGCACCGGACAGGATGGCGCCGCACACCGTGACGGCAGCCAGCGCCGCAAGCGCAACGCCTTTGGGATCGAGTGTGTCGAAGGTCGGCGCCAGCGCCAGCGCCAGGCCCGCGAGCGCACCCAGAGCCAGCAGCAGCTTGCCGCCGGTCAGCCGGTCGCCGCCGCGCCAATGCACGATGGTCGCGATCACGATCGGATGCACAAAGAAAATCAGAATGGCGACGCTGACGGGAATGGTCGCGACCGCGCCGATCAGTCCGTAGACCATGAGTGCGGAAAAACCGCTGCACAGCAGAGACCAGCGCAAGGCGGGGCGATTGATCCGAAAGCCTTGCCGGAACACAACGACCAGCAGCGCCAGCAGCGTCGCGCCGATCAGTCCGCGCGACGTCACGACGGTCAGGATATTGGCGCCATTGTCGAGCGCGACCTTGGCGGAGGTCGGTCCGATGGCGAAGGCAACCGCCGACGTTAGGACCAGACCAACGCCGACATGCGGTTTTGCGCGCGCTCCGTTATTCGCAGACATCGCCGCATTCCGTTCTTGAATGGGAGTTACCGGGGAGACGTTCTACGCGCTATCGCCATGCGGCGGTGCCCTGCGCGTCCGCTTGCGGCGCATGGCTCTCAGGTCTCCATGTGCTCGCGCTCGAATGCCCAGATTCGCTCGAAGCCCATCAGCCGCGAGAAAGCGCCGAAATCGTACAGATCGCCGTCCCAGTCCCTGGTCGATCCGGTATCGCGGATCCCGCCATAGACCGACCGCAGCGCAGCGGCCATCGCGAGCAGGCCTGCAACCGGGAAGATTGCGATCTTGAAGCGCAACTGCTCCAGCTCGCTGCGGGACAGGATCGGCGTGCGGCCGCCCTCGACCATGTTGGCGATCAGCGGCGCGTCGAAGCGCCGGCCGATCGTCTCCATCTCCGCTTCGCTCTCGGGCGCTTCGATGAACAGGATGTCGGCGCCCGCCTCCAGGAAGGCTTCGCCGCGCCGCAGTGCTTCGTCGAGACCGAGCGCGGTGCGGGCGTCGGTGCGCGCCACGATCAGAAAGTCCTTCGTCGATCGCGCCTGCGCCGCCACCTTGATGCGGCGGGCGGCGTCTTCAAGCGGTACCACCCGGCGGCCCGGCGTGTGCCCGCATTTCTTCGGAAATGCCTGATCCTCTATCTGGATCGCTTGTGCGCCCGCCGCCTCATAGCCGCGCACGGTGAAATCGACATTGAGCAGGCCGCCATAGCCCGTATCGCCGTCGGCGATGAGCGGCGTCGTCGTGCCCTTCGCGATCTGACCTGCGCGGCCGACCATTTCGGTGTAGCTCGCAAGACCGGCATCGGGAAGGCCGAGATGCGAGGCGACGACGCCGTAACCGGTCATGTACAGTGCGTCGAAACCCCTGCCGTCAGCGATCTTCGCCGAGACCATGTCGAAAACGCCCGGTGCCGAGATCAGACCCGGCTGCTTGAGGCGTCCGGCGAGCGCGCCTGCCGGCTGTGTCCTGTTCATTCGCTATTCGATCACCCCGTGGGCGCGAGCGAGCGGCACTGGTGACACCGCAAGGCCGAGCGTGCTTGCCGTCTTGAGATTCATGACGAACTCAGCATTCTTCAGCATGAGGGCGGACGGAAGGCACGTCAAGAATGAAGCCGCGCGGGACAGAATTCGCAATCCCGAGAGGCCAGTGATCGATTCTGACATCCGCTCCCGTTACCGGGAAGCTCTCCTGCGAATGTGAGCCGTACTGAAATCCCGGTTCCGTCGCGATGCGCGGACGCAGGTCCGCCATGCGCGCGCGGGATTTTCCCGCCGTGTTCGCTGTATAAGATGGGCCGGCGATATCGGACGGAGGAATGCGCGTGGCGGCTCCACTTGAGCGGACCTATGACGGCATCATCATCGGCGCGGGCCAGCATGGCCTCGTTCTCGGCTGCTATCTTGCGAAGGCCGGATTGAAGATTCTGCTGGTCGACCGCAGGCTCACCTATGGCGGCGGGCTGTGCACGCGCGAGGTGACCAAGCCCGGCTTCTACCATAACCTGCACTCGATCAATCATTTCAGCATCAGCGACACGCCGTGGTTTGCCGACCTGAATCTCGCCGACAAGGTAACCTACATCACGCCGCGCTACGAATTCGGCCAGGCGCATCTCGACGGTACCGCGCTCGTCCTCGGTCGCGATCTGGAGGAGACGGTCGCCAATATCGCGCGCTTCTCGAACAGGGACGCGCAGACCTTCCGCGACTGGAATGCGCGCGCGGAGGAGATCACTGCGAAAATTCTGATTCCGGAGCGATATGCCGAACCGCTGTTGCAGGCCGAGCGCGAGGCGCTGCTGGCGCGCACCGCGATCGGGCGGGACTTTCTCGCCGTCACGAGGCGCCAGCCGCTCGATGTGGTTGAGGAACTGTTCGAGAACGAGCATGTGAAGCTGCTGTTCCTGTTCAAGGTGTCGCTGTTCGGCACCTGGCTCACCGACACGATGTCGAAGTCGAGCCCGATGGGTTCGGTGATTCGCGCCTTCGATCTGCAGACCGGCTACCAGCTCTGTCAGGGCGGCTCGTTCAATCTGGCGCGCGGACTGATGGAGACGTTCATTGCCGCGGGCGGTACGTTCCAGCCGCAGGTCGCGATAGACAAGGTCGTTGTCGAGGGCGGGCGTGCGACCGGCATCGCGCTTGCCGATGGCCGGACCGTGCGCGCCTCGCAATTCGTGGCAAGCACGGTCGATGTGCACACGACGCTGGAAGACCTGCTCGGGCGCGAGCAATTGCCGGAGCATTTCAGGAGGAAGCTGGACGATTTCAAATACACGGCCTGGACGCTGTTCGGACTGCATCACGCGCTGCACGAGAGTCCATCCTTCGCCGCGGCGGCGTTCGACCCCAACGTCAATCGCGCGCTGAAATGGAGCCTCGGCGCCGAGACCATGCACGATCTGTTTGCGGCCCATCAGGACGTGCAGGCCGGCCGGGTGCCAAGGCTCGTCCAGTTCGGCTCCGGGCCGCTGAGCCTGCTCGATCCGACCCAGGCGCCGCCCGGAAAGCACACGACCTATGCATGGCACGTCATGCCTCTGCTCGATGAGATGAGCGACCGCGACTTCGAGAATTTCAAGGAAGAATTCTCCGACAGGATCGAGGAGGTCTATGCGCGCTATTGTCCCAACATGACCAGCGACAATATCATCGGACGCTACGCCTACACCGCGCGCGAATATGTGCTGGAGATGCCGAACATGCGCGGCGGCGACATCTTCATGGGCGCCTTCAATGCCGAACAGGTGATGTACAACCATTTCGGCTATCGCACCCCGCTGCCGAACCTTTATTACGCCGGCTCGGGCGCGCATCCGGGCGGAGCGATTTCGGGCGGCCCAAGCTATATTGCGGCCGGCATCATCGCGCGCGACCTCGGATTGAAGCCGTGGTGGACGCCATGGGACGCGCGTGCGGCGCTCGAGAAACTGACGGCATCGAAGGCGGCATGACATGAATGTTCCGGCAAATGCCACCGTGAATGTCCCGGCGTCCCGGACCGATTTCGGGTCGCTGCGCGGACGCGTCGCGGTCATCACCGGAGCCGGACAGGGCATCGGCAAGGTGTTTGCCAAGGCCTACGCCGCATGCGGGGCCATCCCGGTGATCGCCGAACTCAACGCGGCCAAGGGGGAGGCGGTGGCAAAGGAGATCGTGGACGGTGGCGGTCAGGCCTTCGCGATCGCGACCGATGTGGCGTCGGTCGAATCGATTGCAGCCATGGTCGATGCGGTCGAGCAGCGCTACGGACGCATCGACATTCTGGTCAACAATGCCGGCATCTTCTCCACGCTCGAGATGCGGCCCTTCGACCAGATACCCCTGGAGGAATGGGAGCGCGTATTGCGCGTCAACGTAACCGGTCCGTTCCTGTGCTCGCGCGCGGTGCTTCCGGCGATGCGGCGCGCACGATGGGGGCGCATCATCCATATGGCTTCGGGCGCCGTCACGCTCGGCCGGCCGAATTATCTTCACTATATTGCGTCGAAGAGTGCGCTCGCCGGCATGGCCGGCTCGATGGCGCGCGAGCTTGGACCGGATGGCATCACGGTGAATGCGATCCTGCCGGGTGCGACCTTCACCGAGATCGAGCGCAAGACCGTCAGCCCCGAGCAGAAGCTGCGAATCGTCGCGCAGCAATGCATCAGCCGGCCCGAAACACCCGACGATCTTGCCGGCACGGTGCTATTCCTGTCATCCGATTCCGCCGCCTTTCTGACCGGGCAATGCCTGACGGTCGACGGCGGCGCCACCCACCGCTGATCCGAAGGAGACCACGATGACCATCCATCCCCGCATGAAGGCGTTCAATTTCCAGGACTGGATCGAGCGCAACAAGAACAACCTGAAGCCGCCGGTTTCCAACAAGCAATTGTTCGACGAGAAGACCGGGATGGTGGTGATGATCGTCGGCGGCCCGAACCGGCGGGTCGACTTTCACGACGACCCGGTCGAGGAATTTTTCTACCAGCTCAAGGGCGACATGATGCTCAAGATCGCCGAGGACGGGAAAATCTTCGATGTGATCATCAAGGAAGGCGAGGTGTTCCTCCTGCCGCCGCATGTGCGCCACTCCCCGCAGCGGCCGGTGGAGGGCTCGGTGGGGCTTGTCGTCGAAGGCACCCGCACGGATGCGATGCGTGACGGATTTGAATGGTTCTGCTTCAAATGCGGTGAGCGCGTTCACCGGGTGGAGGTCCAGGTGAAGGATATCGTGAAGGACCTGCCGCCCCTGTTCGAGGCATTCTATTCCGACGAGAAGGCCCGCACCTGCAAGAATTGCGGAACCGTGCATCCCGGCAAGACTCCACCCGAGGGCTGGGCGGCAATGTGAGTTGGCAGCGACGGCGGCGGAACGCGGATTGCGCTGCTCCGCGATCCAGTGCCTGCTGTCGGGGTATCGGAGGAACACAATGCGTTACGCCGCGTCACAGTGCGTTGCGATACTGCTTCTTTTCTCCCCCTGGACACCGCCTGCAGTCGCGCAACCGGTGACGCAGTCGCCTCCAATCGAGATTGTGCCCCTTGTCTCGCATACCATAGGCATATCCACGGTATCGTTTTCTCCGGATGGTCGTCAGATTCTGACGGTTGGGGCCGACAACTCGGTAAAGGTCTGGGACGTTGGCTCTGGTCGCCTCATCCGCACGTTGAGCCGCCACGCCACCGGTGGAGCCTCGACCGCGGCATTTTCCAGAGATGGCACACACATCGTCACGGGAGGCGCAGACAAGGTCGTTCGGATGTGGGAAACATCAAGCGGTCGCTTGATGAAATCCTTCGCCGGACATTCAGACGAAGTCGTTCGGCTGGCCGTCTCACCGGACGGTACACGTTTCGCGTCTGCCGGTCAGGACAAGACCATCAGGATCTGGAATCTCGCGAGCGGACAGATCATCCATACGATTCGGTTTGATTTTGGTACTGGCGGCTGGTCGGGCGCGCTTGCGTTTTCCCCTGACGGATCGAGGCTCGCATCCGGGGCGACGGCGGACGGAAAGAGGGGGCTGCTTTATCTGTGGGACGTTGGCTCCGGCAGGCTTGTTCGAAACTACACCTATCCGGGCGCGAGCAAGGTCGGCTTCGAGGCCAGCAGCGATGGTATTTCGTTCTTTCCGGACGGTCGGAAACTTCTCAGCGGAGGATGGGATCAGGCGCTCCGCATGTGGGACATTGAATCCGGACGCGTCCTGCGAACGTTCGGTGGTTCGGCGGCAGTGGCAGTCGCTCTGTCGCAAGATGGCGCGCAGGCCATTTCCGGGCACGAAAAAGGGATGCAGTTGTGGGACGTCAACAGCGGCCGATTGCTTCAAACATATCCGCATGACCAACGGGTGGATGCGGTTGCTTTTTCTCCTGATGGGAAATCCGTGCTGAGTGCGGATGGTGCGGCGGCGAAGCTTTGGGATGCAGGGACGGGCAGGCTGATTAGGACCTTCGGCGGGCAGTCCATGTCGGTCAACGCAGTTGCAATTTCGAAAGATGGTCGCGCGCTGGTCTCGGGTGGGGACGACAAGATTGTGCGGCTCTGGGATATGGTGAGCGGGCGCTTGATCCACGACATCGGCGAACATTCGGAGATCGTCGCGAGCGTGGATTTTTCCGGAGATGGAAGCAAAGTCGCCGCTTCCGGCGCGCGAACCATCGCCTTTTCAGCCGACAGCGCGCGAATGGCCTCAGCGAGTGACAGCGCTGTCAGCGTCTGGGACGCCGCAAGCCGACGACTGCTGCGAACCACCAACTGGACCTCTCCCGGCAAAGATGGCGCCCGTATCAGTCTTTGGGAGGTTTCGACGGGCCGATTGGTCCGGAATTTCTCGCCGCCAGTCTCCTCATGGGCGTCATGGGTTGTGCCCACGGTAAACTCGATCGTCTTTTCGCGCGATGGTTCGCGGCTGCTCGTTGGAACGGATGATTCCTCGGCGAAACTGCTTGAGACCGCTACCGGGAAAGTAATCCGGTTGTTTCGGGATGAGAATGGAATTGCGTCGGGGGCGCTGTCACCCGACGGCGCCTTTGTCGCATTAGGAACGTTTGCGACTTTGGGCGCCGACAAATCCGTCAAACTATGGGCGGTTACCGGAGCGCAATCGACACGAAAACTGGAGGGGCATGCCCAGGGCGTCAGTTCGGTCGTATTTTCGCCCGACGGCGCGCGGGTGATCTCGGGCAGCGGCGATGCTTCCTTGAAAATTTGGGACGCAGGAAGCGGGCAACTCCTGCGAACATTGAACGGGCATCTGGCGGGAATAAAAGCGATCGCGCAAACTTCCGATGGCAGGCGCCTGGTCTCGGCGGGCGAAGATACGACGATTCGAATCTGGGACGCTGCGTCCGGCAGCCTGCTGCTGAGCGTGCTTGCAGCGACCAATGGAGAATGGATTGCGATAACGCCGGAAGGGTTTTTCGCGGCGTCTGAAGGGGGCGGCGAACTCCTGAGCGTCGTGCGCGGCCTCGAAGTTCGCTCAATCTCGCAATTCTTCCAGTCGCTTTACCGTCCCGATCTCGTGCAGGAAAAGCTGAACGGCGATGAACGTGGTCTTGTGCGCGAGGCCGCGGCTCGGCTCGACCTCTCGCGCGTCATGGCGAGCGGCAACGCGCCGTCCGTCAGCATCGCCGCGCCGCGCGATGGTGAGCGTCTCGCGCGGTCAAGCATGGAAGCGGCAATCGATATCACACCGCATGAAGGCGGCGTCGGCCGCGTCGAATGGCGCATCAACGGCGTGACCGTCGGCATCGAGCAGCCGCCATCCGGGCCGCAGTCGCTGCGTCTGACGCGATCGCTGGTTCTCGACGAAGGCGAGAACGAGATCGAAGTAGTCGTCTATAACAGCCAGAACTTGGTGGCATCGGTGCCGGCACGCGCCACCGTTACGGCGCCGGCCGCGGTCGATGCGGCAAGGCCGCGGCTTTTCATGCTGGCGGTCGGGCTCAACGAATACGAGGATGCCGGCATTCGCCTCAAATATGCGGTGCCGGACGCGACCGCGATTTCCCGGGCGCTCGGCCAAGCGGGACAGGGGCTGTTTGAATCCGTCCACGTCACCCTGCTCAGGGATGACGAGGTTCGGCGCGAGCCGCTCGATAACGCGTTCCGCAAGCTTGCAGGCGAGGTCCGTCCGAGCGACGTGTTCGTGTTCTTCATCGCAGGTCACGGCAAAACCCTGGACGGCCGCTATTACTTCATTCCGCAGAACTTCAGGCTCAACGGGGCGTCGTCGGTCGTAAAGCAGGGAATCGCACAGGACGAATGGCAGCGTTGGTTCGCATCGATCCCGGCGCGAAAGAGCGTGCTGCTGTTCGATACCTGCGAGAGCGGTTCGTTGGCCAGCGACGGTTTCGAGACCCGCGCGCTCGAACGCGCCGCAGCGAACGATCGTCTGGTGCAGTCAACCGGCCGCACGGTGCTGACCGCGACCAGCGACACCGCCGATGCATTCGAGGGATACCGCGGGCACGGGCTTTTCACATACAATCTCCTGGAAGCGCTCGGAGCCGCCGACAGCGACGGCAACGGCACTGTGGAACTGCCCGAACTCGCGGCCTATGTGCATGCCCAGGTGACCTCCCTCAGCCAGAAAGTATTCAACAGGCGCCAGGTGCCGCAGGTACGCATTACCGGGAATTATCCGATCGCGAAATCGAGCAGGATTTTTCCCGATGCCGCGCCCGACATTCTGATTTCGTCGAAGCCGACCCATACTGTGTCGGGGGCCGCGTCTGACCTTCTCGTGCTGCCTGCGCTCGGCGCCCGACGGGTCCGCAAGCTGGATGCGAAGACACCCGTGACGGTGGTGCGCAGTGAGCGAGGCTGGACCCTTGTCGCGCACGAAGGCCGGCCTGTCGGCTACATTGCTACGCGCGAGCTGACGCCTATTCAGTGAGCCCGTTTGAGTGGCGCTCTGATCGAACCAGAAAGCTCGCTCCTGCAAGAATTGCGGAACCGTGCGCCGCGGAAGACCCCGGCCGAGGGCTGGCCGGTGATGTGAGAAAATCAGGTTTTGCCGGGACTGGTTCGGTCGCCGCCACGCGGTTGTGCAGTGCGTGCTGTGAAGCGGCGCGGGCGCGCCTTAACAATAAGCAATGATTTTCACCTGACGAGATGAATTCGGCTTCTGCTACCATCTGGTGCGCGCTCGCGGCTTGCGCCTGTGGGCGCTTGCCCTATAGATTTGCAGCCAACAAATGCGCGCTGAAGCGCCACGCCAGAGGGAGTTATAGATGATCAAACGAGCTGTCTTTTCGGCTGCCATGTTGGCCGCCGCCACCGGTCTTGCTTGCGCTCAGGAGGTCAAGGTCGGGGTCGTGCTTCCCTATACCGGGATCGGGGCCGAATTCGGCCAGCAGGTCCAGCGCGGCATGGAGCAATATCTGAAGCTCAATGCCGACAAGGTCGCGCCCTACAAGATCACGCTGATCAAGCGCGATTCGAAGAATCCGGGCGGCGCCGACGCCAAGGTCGCGGTCCAGGAATTGCTGACGCAGGACAAGGTCGATGCGCTGGCCGGCTTCCTCTATTCGCCGGACGCGATCGCCTCGGCGCCGATCGTGAACGCGGGCAAGAAGCTTGCCGTCATCATGAATGCGGGAACCGCGCATATTACGAACATGGCCCCGCAATATGTACGCACCGCTTTCAGCATGTGGCATTCGGGCTATGCCATGGGCGAAGCCGCCGCCAAGCAGCTCGGCGCCAAGACCGCCGTAGTCGGCTACACCGACTTCCCGCCCGGCAAGGACAGCCTGGCCGCCTTCAAGAACGGCTTCGAGAAGTTCGGCGGCAAGGTGATTGACGAGATTCCGATGGGCGGCGCCGGTGCGGTGCCGGACATGACGCCCTTCTTCCAGCGCGCCAAGGAGAAGAAGCCGGACGTATTTTTCGTGTTCGTCCCGGCCGGCGACCATGCTTCGGCGGTGGTCAAGACCTACAACGCACTCGGCATGAAGGATGCGGGCATCAAGCTGATCGGTCCGGGCGACATCACCCAGGACAACAAGCTGCAGGCGATGGGCGATGCCGCAATCGGTCTCATCACCATGCATCACTATCACGCTTTCCTCGACAACCCGGAGAACAAGCGGCTGGTGGAATCCTGGAAGAAGGACTACGGGGCGGACTCGACCCCGGACTTCATGGCGGTCGGCGGATATGACGGCATGGCCGCCATCGTCGCCGCGATCCAGGCGACCAAGGGCAAGATGGACACCGACGCCGCTCTTGCCGCGCTGAAGGGCTGGAAATTCAACAGCCCGCGCGGGCCTATCTCGATCGATCCGGAGACGCGCGACATCGTCATGAACGAGTATCTGTCCGAGCTGATCAAGAAGGACGGCAAGCTCGAGCAGAAGGTGATCGGCAAGATCGACGCGGTGAAGGATCAGTGCAAGGTCCAGCAGATCGGGCCTTGCGCGACCAAGAAGTGATTCGGCTTTAATCTGAGGTTTCGTACAAGGCCGCTGCTTCGCACCCGCGTCGCGGCGGCCTTGAACGGTTTTTGGGGCGGGGTTCTGTGATCTTCGGGATCGATGTCGCGAGCATGATTCTCGGCGGCCTTGCCGCGGGAATGGTGCTGTTCATCGTGTCGGTCGGTCTGTCGATCACGATGGGGCTGATGGGATTCGTCAATCTCGCGCATGGCGGCTTTGCCATGCTGGGCGGTTACGTGATCGTCCTGTCGATGACCAGGCTTGGCATCCCGTTTGTCCCCGCGCTGATTGTCGGCTTTGTGGTCATCGCAGCGTTCAGCGTGGTGATGGAGCGGCTGTTCTATTCGAAGCTCTATCGTGCGACCGAGCTCGACCAGGTGCTGTTCACCATCGGCCTGGTCTTCGTGATGATCTCTTCGGTGACGCTGCTGGTCGGGCCGGAAAACCAGCCGCTGATCCTTCCGCCCTGGCTGCAGGGCCAGCTCGACCTCGGCTTCATTGAATATCGCACCTATTCGATCGTACTGATCGTCATCGGCACGATCATCATGCTCGGGCTATGGCTCGGTTTCGAGCGCACCCGTATCGGTGCCCAGATCCGCGCTGCAGTCGACAACCGGCGCATGGCCGAATCGCTCGGCATCAACATCGATCGCCTGTTCACCATCGTGTTCGCCTTCGGCAGCGGCATGGCCGCGCTCGGCGGCGGGCTCGGCGCCGAATTCCTCGGCCTCGATCCGCAATATGCCCTGAAGTATCTCGTGTACTTCCTGATTGCGGTGTCGGTCGGCGGGCTGGGACGCGTCACCGGCGTATTCTACGCGTCGCTCCTGATCGGCGTGCTCGATTTCGTGCTCAAGAAATACGTCCCGCAGGGCGGCACATTGTTCATCTATGTGCTGACGATTCTGCTTCTGCTGTGGCGCCCGCAGGGCCTGTTTGGGAGGAAAGAGGCATGACCGTGCCGCTTCCGACGCAAAGCCTGACCGAACGCCACCGGCTGCGCTGGTGGGAGCCGCTTCCCTGGATTCTGGCGCTTGGTTTCTTCTTCGCCTTTCCGAATCATCTCGGCTTCGGTGCCGAACTGCTGATCATGATTCTGTTCGCGCTGTCGCTCGATCTTGCGCTTGGTTATGCGGGCATCGTCACGCTTGGGCACGCCGCCTTTTTCGGCGTCGGCGCCTATGCCGTCGGCATGCTGGCCAACCACGGCATCTGGAACGAGCCGCTGTCGGGCCTGCTGATCGCGGCAGTCGTCGGCGCGCTGTGCGGCCTTGCGTCCGGATATGTGCTGCTGCGCACGACCGGGCTGACGCTGCTGATGCTGACGCTTTGCACGATGGTGCTTCTGGAGGAGGCCGCCAATCTCGGGCACGACTGGACCGGCGGATTCGACGGGCTTCCGAATGTCACGATTCAGCCGCTGTTCGGCATCTTCGAGTTCAGCCCGTTGTATCCGACGACCCAGTATCTCTATGTGCTTGGCATCCTGTTCCTCTGTTTCATCTTTCTGCGGACGCTGGTCTATTCGCCGTTCGGGCAAAGCCTGACAGGCATTCGCGAAAACACCTTGCGCATGTACGCCGTCGGCGCGCCGGTCCGCAAGCGGCTGGTGCTGTGCTATACGATTTCGGCCGCGATCGCCGCGATCGCAGGCGGCCTCTGGGCACAGGCCAATGCCTATGTGAATCTCAGCGTGCTCAGCCTGGACCGCGCGGCAACCGTTCTGATCATTCTCGTTCTCGGCGGCTATGGCCGGCTCTACGGCGCGTTCGTCGGAGCGGTCGCCTATATGGTGCTGTCGCATTATCTCGCGAAAATCTATCCGACGGCATGGCAGCTCGGCCTCGGTCTGATGCTGATGATCATCGCGCTGTTTGCGCGCAACGGTATCCTCGGCATCTTCGATACGCTGCTCGACCGGTTGCGCGGCAAGCGTGTGGCGCCATGACCGAAGCCCTGCTCGAGGCTCGCAATGTCGGCAAGACGTTCGGCGCGCTGGTCGCCGCCAGCAACATCAATTTCCGGCTCGACAGGGGTGCGCGTCATGCCCTGATCGGACCGAATGGCGCCGGCAAGACCACGTTCATCAATCTGCTCACCGGCGTTCTGGCTCCCACCGAGGGTCAGGTGCTGCTCAACGGCGAGGACGTGACGCAGGTGGCGCAGGCCGAACGGGTCAAGCGCGGGATCGCACGCACCTTCCAGATCAACCGGTTGTTCCGGGGGCTCTCGGTGCTGGAAAATGTCTACATCCCGGTCTCTGAGCAGCTCGGCGCCGCCCCGACCATGTTCAAGCCCGCCGGCAAGCGCCGCGACGTGATCGACGCCTCGAGGGCGCTGCTCGGGGTGCTGGAGCGGCAGG
>NZ_JBFWPA010000022.1:0-75908 GCF_050250235.1 Pseudorhodoplanes sp. | reverse complement strand
CGTGTGCTCTTCCGATCTTCGAAGTTCGACACGAACATATTCGCCAGGAGCGTGCCTCCCAGCGACAATTGTATGTTTTGCAGAACGCCCGTGAAATTCTGCGACTCATCGACAAGAAGGTTGAGGCCATTGAGCGTAACGATGTAGCCCCCGAGGGCCGCGGAATAGCTGTTTGGCACACCGGAAAGAGCCGAAGGAGGCGCAAGCGTCTGTCCGGTGAACAGGCGCATGGCGGCGTCAGAACCAATCGGGCTACCGGTATTGGTGTAGACTGTGACGAGCGGCATCTGCTCATTCTCCCCGACAAATGGTCTTTCCCGCCTCGACGCGACAGCGCAGATTACCTTTACGGCATATCGCCGCAACACGCTGGGATGCATTGACAGAAGATTCGCTCGACCAAGTTGTATCGACCGAACTCGATACCCGGCCGCCAGCGGCCTCGCCTTTGTCCAGCTTGCGTATCTGAAACGGCGGACCGGGCCTCGCCGTACCGAACATTTTCGGCGGCGCCTTTTATCGCTGCTGGATGGCGTCAAATGCTCCGATGCTCTCGCGTCATGGCGGGCCGCCGTTGTGTCGGGTTACCCGGCGGGGGCTACTCTTGCTCAGGCAGAAGATCATCGGCGGCACATTATTTATCGAATGCGCAGGCGTCGGATACGTGGCGTTCGCCCGACGATGAAACGGCGTCCAATAGCGGCCCTGCTGTCACAAAACGGGCCGCGTGGCAACGGAGTGTCGCGTTGGAAAAGCGGCGGACCCAGCGTGCCATCATGACCAAGGCCGAGAAGATCTGACCTCAGGCAATCCAAAGGATCGTCCGATACAGGATCGGAAGCCGTGAGCGCCGCTTAAGCAGCGGATCAAGAAGGTTCGGCGGACGCGTCCGCGCAGGAACCGCGCGCCACCCCTTCGCCGCCTGAAGCCCGGCCATCCACGATCGTATCTTGCATAAGGCGTCTAGACATCTGCAGACGTCTGTGAAACGATAATCCAATAATTCAAGAACGAACCCACGGGAGGACGCAGCATGCTCCGGCGCATCGGAATCGGGGTCGCCCTGCTTTTTGCAGCAATCGCGGCGGCAAATACGGGTCATTCAAATGAACGCTATCCAAGCCAGCCGGTGCGGATCATTGTTCCCTTCGGTCCCGGCAGCCTGAGCGACATCATGGCCCGCATCGTTGCGGACGGACTCAGCGCAAAATGGAAACAGCAGGTGATCGTTGAAAACCGGCCAGGCGTAGCCGGCTCAGCTGCCGCGGCAAAGGTGGCTCCGGACGGCTATACCCTGATGATCACGTCAAACGGACACACCGTGATCGGACTCACCAACAAGAACCTGCCATTCGATCCGGTAAAGGATTTTACAGGCATCACGCGCATCAGTTCGCTTCCGATGTCGCTTATCGTGAACTTGGATGTTCCTGCCGAAAATCTCAAGGAACTGGTTGCACTTGCAAAGGCCAGTCCGGGCAAGCTTAATTTCACATCGCCTGGCCTTGCGAGTACAGCCTATATTGCCGCTGCCCTCTTCCGGCAACATGCGCATATCAATGTCCAGCATATCCCTTACAAGTCTGCTCCAGAATCGCTTACCGCGATCCTCCGCGGAGACGCGCAGATGTATTTCGCGGCCGTTAATCTCGCCCTCGAGCAGGTTCAGGGGAAAAAGGTTCGCGTTATCGCCATGGCGACCGAAAAACGGGTCGCCGACATGCCGAACGTGCCGACATTTCGCGAGGCCGGTCTTGAGTTTGTCTATGACTCCTGGTTCGGGCTCATGGCACCCGCCGGAGTCAAACCCGAAATCCTTCAGCAACTGAATCGGGACACGATCGCAGTCCTGCAGTCCCCGGAGACGCAAGCGAGAATGGCCAAACAATCAGCCATGATTGTGTTCGATGAGCCTGGAGCCTTCGACAAGATCATTCGGGAAGAAACCGACAAGATGGCGAGCATCTTCAAGACGCAGTAGCGTTCCGGAGCCACCCGCAGCCTTGCGCTGCATCCGGCTGTACCGATACCGATTGCGCGGCGAACTTCGTGCCGCGCAATCCCTTGCACCAGTCTCGCCACCTCCAAACCAGACTTTCAGCGCTTGGACTTGATTCCAGTCAGGTGGACCGCACCGTCCCTCCTGGCCGGAACGTATAGCCACGATACATCTCGGCGGTTCTCTGCAAGGCCATTTTCGACAGCCGGACTCCCCTGACGTCGACCTCACGCACACCAGGAATTTCCATCAGTCGCTGCCGAACCCCGATCGCGTAGGTCACACTCTGCAAGGCGCAGCCCCGGCAGGCGCCTTGGAATTCCAGTTCCACGCGGCCGTCCTCGTCGATTGCAAGGAGATCGATCCCGCCGCCGTGGATCAGCAGCAACGGCCGGATCTCCAGATTCAGAACCTCGACGACACAATCTTCGAGGTCCGCTGACGGGCTCGACCTAGCCGCACTTCCGACGGTACCGGATGACGCTGCCGTGATTGCGGTCGCAACGGTCGACAGCGGCTGCTCTGCAGATCGCTTCATGCCGCGGTTCGCTCACGGGCACGCGCCTGCCGCTTTGCTGCTTCAACGTCGACGCCGAACAGGCGCGCCTGATTTTCACCGAGAATTCTGCGCTTGTCTTGCTGCGTAATCTGTGGATAGCCGTAGCGGTCCTGCAATTCTTCCGGAATCTCCATGTTCCAGAACCAGTCGATCATCGGCTGGGGATTGCCGAATAGAGGCGCTTCCGACCCCCATAGAATACGCTCCGAGCCGACATCGCGAAGGAGGCGTCCCATATAGTCCTTGAACTGCCACGGCGCGATCATCGGCAAATGCATCGTTCCCGAGAGGACCAGAATTACATTCGGAAACCGCGCAGCGATATAGACCGTCTCTTCGAAATAGGGCAGCGCGAGATGGTGAATCGCGAAAGTCAGGTCCGGGAAATCCGTTGCGGCGCCCTGGATATCCAACGGGCTGAGGTCTTCGAGCCGCGCCCGCGTGATCGGAAATCCCTTGTGGAATTGCAGGACCTTGATGCCGAGCTCGCGCGCACGTTCGTAAAGCGGATAAGCGAGCACAGGGTCGTCCGCGCGCCATGACTTGCCGATATGAGCATTGTAGAATTTGAACGACTTGGCGCCGAGCACTTTGACCTGTCTGTCCATCTCTTCCAGAGCGCCCTCCACGCTCGGATAGAGAGGATCGACACCCCCACAAAACATCACGCGGTCGGGAAATGCACGGGCAAATTCATATTGAGCCTCGACTGGCGCAAATCCCTTCTTGTAGACGTCGTACAGGACGACGGCCTGGACCATCGCCATGTCGGTCGCGGAATCGTCAAACAGAAGCTTGCCGAGATCCTTCGGATTCCATCTCCGCGCAAAGCTCGCATACATGTCACCATTGCCATAGGTCAGCTCTTGGCCGGACGTGCGACGCCGGTCGCCGAGGCGCAAATGGAAGGCCCGATCCAGCCCGCTGTCGGGTCGCGCCATATTGGCGTCGGAAAGATCGTAATTGTGCACGGCGTTGTCGAAGATGAAGACGTCATTGTTGAGCATCGTGCTTCTCCCTGCTGCCGGCGCCCATTGGACGGGACACGCCTTGTGATTCCAAATATTGCAGCGACGTGGCAGGATATCCGTACAGCGATGCCTGCAGCGCACGCTCCTGAACCAGCGTAAGAACAAGATCGATCGTCGGAGTGGCCACTCCGGTCATCCGTCCAAGTTCCTGTACGGCGGTAACCAGCGCATCGATTTCCATCGAGCGGCCGCGCTCGAGATCCTGCAACATCGACATCTTGTGCCCGACGGCTTTGCCGGCGGCGGCAAGCCGCCGATCCATCATGCCTTCGTCGATTAGGATTCCGAGCGCGTCGCTGACCTTTTTTGCTTCGCCCATCATGACCTTGCAGAGCGCGCGCAGCGAGGGTTCCGTCGTGATGCGATCCAGCGTCGCATGGGTCAGCGCGCTGATCGGATTGAAGCAGACGTTTCCCCAGAGCTTCAGCCAGAGATTCCATCGAATTTCGTCGCGAACCGGGGCATCGAAACCTGCCCGCGACATGATTGCGGCCAGCGACCTGACCCTCGGAGAGATCGATCGATCTGGCTCTCCAAGCGTGAAACGGTTGAATTCGTGATGTTCGATGATGCCCGGAGCGACCACCTCACAGGCCGGATCGACAACGCAGCCGATCGCCCGTTCCGGACCGATGATGCTCCATTGGCGCCCGCCGGGATCGACGGATTCGAGATGCCGGCCGTCCAATGCGCCACCGTTCTTATAAAAGTACCACCAGGGAATTCCGTTCATGGCGGTCACGACGGCCGTATGCGGTCCCAGTAGAGGAACAATGTCCTGAGCATGCTCGTGTGCCTGATGGGCCTTGAGCGCGCAGAACACGTATTCCTGATGCCCGAAGGCATCCGCACGGTCGCTTGCGGGAATCAATACATTTTTTTCGACCCCGCCAATCCGCAGAGTGAGCCCGCTCGATCTGATCGCTTCGAGGTGCGCGCCGCGTGCGATGACACAGACATCTTCGCCCGCCAGCGCCAGTTCAGCGGCCAGATAGCCACCGATGGCGCCCGCGCCAAAAACGCAAATCTTCACCATTTTCGCGCCATTTCATCAGACGCCGCACCCGGCAAATCAGATTTCGAACCGCGACTTGAAGCGATCGAGCCCGACGGTCACGCTCTTCACTTGCGTATATTCGTGCATGGCTTCGGATCCATGCTCCCTGCCGATGCCGCTCAGCTTGTAGCCGCCGAACGGGATCTCCGACTGATAACCGTATGCGTTGAGGAAGACGTTGCCGGATTCCAGTTCCTGCGCAATGTGATGGCTGACCCGAATATCGTTCGACCAGACATAGCTTGCGAGCCCGAAATCGGAGTCGTTGGCCATCGTGATCGCCTCGTCGATCTGGCGATACGGCGTCACGCACAGCACCGGACCGAACAATTCGTCGCGCGCCACGGCCATGTCCGGCTGGACGTCGGTGACGATGGTCGGACGAATGAAATTCCCCTTTGCGAGACCCGCGCCGAGCTCTTTCTTGCCGCCGCAATAGACCTTGGCGCCTGCGGTTTCAGCGGCATTGACCTGCTTCAGGATGTCATCCAGCCGCTCCGGCGTCATCAGCGGACCGAGTTGGGTTTTCCCATCGAGAGGGTTGCCCATCGGGATGCGCTCCGCCATCGCTGCCAGGTCGGCGACGAACTTGTCGTGAATCTTTGCAGGCAGGAACAATCGCGTGCCTGCAAAGCAAACCTCCGCCTTGCGGGCGAAAGCCTGGGTCAGAACGCCATCAAGGGTCTCGGCCCAGTCGATATGCTCGTCGACAATGATTGGTCCCTTGCCGCCGAGTTCGAGCACGGCTGGAGTGATCGTGTAGGCAGCCTGGCGAAGGATCTCGCGCCCACCCTCGGTACCACCCGTGAAGATGATCTTGCGGACTTTCGGATGCTCAACGATGCGCTTGCCGACAGTGCGCCCGGCTCCGGTGATGACATTGATGGTTCCTTCCGGAAACCCGGCCTCATCGACCAGTTCGGAAAAGCGAAGGATGCTCAGCGGCGCGACGATGGACGGCTTCACCACCATCGTGTTGCCGCAAGCGACCGCGGCGCCGAACCCGCGCGCCATGAGTTTCAGCGGAGTGTTCCAGGGCACGATCTGGCCGATCACCCCGAATGGCTCACGACGAGTGTAATTGAAGCGCGTCCCAAGATCCTGGTATGCGCCCTCGATCTTGCCGGCGAGACCGGCAAAATATTCAAGATGAATGGCCGAGGTCGCTATCTCCATCCGGGTTTCCCGGATCGGGATGCCGGTATCGATCGACTCGATGGTGGCGAACGCTTCAACATCGCGTCGCAGCAGGTCGGCGAGACGGTGCAGCAATACGCCGCGCTCACGTCCGGTAAGCCGTTTCCAGGACGGATGCTTGAATGCGCTGTGCGCGGCGTCGATCGCCGCATCGACCTGCTCTTCGCTGGCCGGCGCAATCTTGCAGATTTCGCTGTTGTCGTAAGGGTTGGTGATGCTGGCCGCTGGCGCACCCGCGCCGCGGACGAACTTGCCCGAAATATAAAGGTCGGTGGTAATCCGAGCCTTCACGTCCTTCAGCGCTACGACTTCCATAATCGGACTCCTCGACGCGGGAGAGGGACACCCGCCTAATGTATTAGACGTCTATCATAATAATACAAGTTGTCAATCGGCCCGGGTCGCGGGCTGTCTGCGCACGGACGGTGAGCGGGACGGCTTGCGCACCGCCGGCGCGGGATCGTCCCTTGAATAGATGCGAACAACCTTGGCCGAGCTGCTGCGCGGCAGGGTGATTTCGAAGCGCATGCGGCCAGGCGGATAGATGAACTTGGTCAGCTCCAAAACAGAGCCATTGTTCGAATAAGTGATGCGATCGGTAGCGAGACAGATGTCACCCGGCTTCATGTGCAGGTGACCGGCGGTTACCGCATCCAGGGCAACCGTCTTGATGACATGTCTCGCCTCCTTGATTACAAGCCCCATGGATTCGAACAGCGAATAGGTGGTCTGGCCGGGCTCCTTCCCCTGCGACAGAATATAGGCGACGCCGCTCATGGAGATCGGCAGGTTGAGGGTTGCGAGCGCGATGGGGACCGAGTTGTGCAAATACAGCCGGGTTAAGTTCGAAATCTCATCATCTCCGGTTCCCAATAGCGCGGCCACCTGCGGATCGGGTTTGACGCGGTCAAGGCCAATGATCTTGATTTCGGGATCTATGCCCTCGCGCCGAAGCGCCTCCACGATCGTCTGAGCTTCTTCGTTCATCTGCTGTCGCAAATGCGGTTCACTGACGAACGTCCCGCGCCCTTGCTGTCGATAGATGAGCCCTCTCTGTTCGAGCTCGGAGAGCGCCTGGCGTATTGTGACCCTGCTGACGCCGAACTCCTTGGTCAGGGCCGCCTCGCTTGGGAGAAGGCTGCCGGGATCGTGCAGGCCGGAACTGATCTTCTCTCGAAGCCTTTCCACGATCTGCAAGTAAAGTGGACTGCCGGAAGCGCGGGTCGCCGCATGGCGGCGGGTGCTCATTGGAATATCCTCAAGAGTTGTCGCCCGTACATGTCTTAGTACAACTCGACGTCTTGTGCACTTGTCAAGCGTGAAATCAACCGGACCTTCGCCGACCCGATGGGATGGAGGCCGCTCCCCGCAACTGGCATGCTGCGATGGCCGCAGGCGTCCGAAAGAGGTGGCTATGACAAGGCTCGCGCGCGACCGGAATCGATCTTGGCATAATCGATCTTGGCATAATCGATCTTGGCATAATCGATCTTGGCATAATCGATCTTGGCCAGAGCGTGTTTCAGGTTCATGCGGTCAACGAGAATGGCCAGCAGAAGCGCATGGACTTTCGGTTCAGCTAGCGGTCACTGGCCGTGCCGACGAGGTGATCAAATGAGGCGTCGCACGTTTCTCGCATCAACCGTCATCGTTTCGGCTTGGTCGCTGATATGGGCGGGAGGAGCGCGCGCGCAGCAAGCGAAGGTTCCGGTGCTCGGCGTGCTCGCGCTCGGCAATCCGCCGCCCGACAACTTCCTGAGGGCGCTGCGCGCGGGCCTGCAGCAACTGGGATATGGCGAAGGCCGCAACATCCGGCTGGAGATTCGGAACGCCGAAGGGAGCGCCGACCGTCTCGCGGGACAGGCGGCCGAACTGGTGGCGGCCAAGGCCGATGTGATCGTCGCCTACCAGACGCCGGCGGCCACCGCCGCCAAAGAAGCTACGAGCGACATTCCGGTGGTGTTCGCAGCCACCGGCGATCCTCTCGGGACAGGACTGATCGCGAGCTATGCCCGCCCGGGCGGCAACCTCACCGGCACAACCGCCGGCGCCGTTGAGGTTGCGGGCAAGACTGTCGAACTGATCCGGGAACTTCTGCCCGCGGCGCGACGCATCGCTGTGCTCGCCAACCAGACCGACCCGTTCACGAAGCCCTATCTCGCCGAAATCCGGCGGGTCGCGGGAATAATGAAACTGGAGGTGCTTCCGGTCATGGTGCGGCCATCCGAGCCGCTTGATGCCGCGTTCGCGACCATCGTCGCCGATCGCGCCGAAGCCCTTGTGATACAGGGGAGCCTGGTGCGCAAGGACGCGGTGGAACTTGCGACCAGACACCGGCTGCCCACCGTTGGAAGCCCGCACATTCTGCCGCGCCTCGGCGGACTCATGTCATACTCAGCGGACTTCGACGCCATGATGCGGGAGACGGCAGGCCACATCGATAAAATCCTCAAAGGCGCAAAGCCGGCGGAGTTGCCGGTGACTTTCCCGAGCGCATTTGAGATGATTGTCAATCTCAACGCTGCGAAGGCGCTCGGCATTACAATCCCGGAAGCGTTCATGCAGCGCGCGAATGAAGTGATCGAATGATGCGTTGCAGGCGGCTCATTCAGGTGCGGTGAGGCCGCGGTTCGTATGGGAGCGGGACAGAGCGATGAAGACGATTGTTCTTGCGGCTTTGACGGCCACAGCTCTTGCCCCGGCCGTCACGGCGATGGCGCAGGACAAGAAGACCGTCGCTGTTGTCTGCCACTGCCAGCAAAGTCTACCGATGTATAAGGCTTTCGAAGCTCATCTGGCGGAACTCGGCTGGCGCGATGGCGAGAATGTGCGGCTCGTCCGACACTTTTCCGGAGGTGATCCGGCATTGTTGGCCGCGAGCGCCAAGCAAGCGGTCGACGCGCGACCGGACGTCATTTTCGCCGGATTTACCCCGGCGGTGATCACCCTTCAGAAGCACATATCTAACATCCCCGTCATCTTTGCGGGCGTCAGCGATGCGAGCGAAATCGGGGCGGCCACTCATTTCAATCGACCGGAGGGCAATTTCACGGGGTCGATCACCATCAATCGCGAGCTGATGCCCAAGCGTCTTGAAGTCCTGAAAGAGGCGCTGCCGGACCTGCGGACGGTCGGTTATCTCGCAAATCCTAATTACGGCCTGCACAACCCACAGCTGGAGGAAATGGAGGCGGCGGCCAAGCGGCTTGGCGTACAAATGGTGACGGTCACGACCACGTCGCCGGCTCAGTTTGACGCGGCCTTCGTCGAACTCGCGGCGAAGGGCTCGCAGGGCTTGATCGTGCAACAGGATCCGCTGTTCACGGGTCAGGCGTCGCGCATTGTTGCTCTGGCGGAAAAACACAAACTGCCGACAATCTATGCGCTGCGCAATTTCTTCGACGCTGGCGGTCTGATGTGGTACGGCGCTGACATTCCGGCGACATTCGCGCGCGCCGCCGACTACGTGGATCGCGTGCTGAAGGGCGCTCGACCGGCAGACCTTCCGATCGAACGTCCGGCGAAAGTTTATCTCACGATCAACGGCAAACTCGCCCAGCAGATGGGCGTCCCTCTCAGCCCGATCATCCTGTCCCGCGCTGACGAGGTAATCGAATGATTCGCCGAGCCGTGTTATGCCAGCGCCTGCGTGACCGCATGGACGGGCGCTATCCGAAGGAGACAGGGCTGACTAGTGCGCCCGTCTGCTACAAGCCGTGACGATTGCCTCCGCCCACGACAATGCGTCTGCCGGACCGGACACCACAGTCGGTCCGGCGCAGGGCGTGGCGCAGCCGCGGGCGCGCAGCCGTCTGTTCGCCAAATATGTTGGATTGTTCGCGGCGGTAGTGAGCGTCGCTCTGCTCGGCAACGGCATTTTCGACGTCTGGTTCTATTATCGGGAACACAAGAACGCGCTGGTGCGGATCCAGCGCGAGCAGGCCGAGGCGGCTTCGGCGAAGATCGGGCAATTCATCACCGAGATAGAAAGCCAGCTCGGCTGGACCACGCAGTTGCCGTGGTCGACCGGCACGGTCGAGCAGCGCAGGTTCGACGCGCTGCGGCTTCTGCGTCAGGTTCCCGCAATCACGGAATTGTCGCAGCTCGACGCCACCGGCAAGGAGCGGCTGCGGGTCTCGCGCCTCGCCATGGATGTGATCGGCAGCAACACCGACTATTCGCAAGACCCGAAATTCAAGGAGGCCGTGGCCCACAAGGTCTATTACGGCCCGGTCTATTTCCGGCGCGAATCCGAGCCGTACATGACTCTGGCGATTACGGGGACGCGCAAGGATGCCGGCGTCAGCGTCGCCGAGGTCAATCTCAAGCTGATCTGGGATGTCGTATCGCAGATCAAGGTCGGCGAGCGCGGGCAGGCCTATGTCGTCGACGCGCAGGGCCGGCTCATAGCGCACCCCGATATCAGCCTGGTTCTGCGCAATACCGATATGTCGAAACTGTCGCAGGTGAATGCCGCGCGCGGCGGCCCAGGCGGCACGGACCCCACGCAAGCCGTTCAGAATATCCAGGGCAAGAGCGTCCTGACCGCACATGCCCCGGTGCCCAAACTGGGCTGGCAGGTTTTCGTCGAGCTGCCGGCGGATGAGGCAAACGCCCCGCTATATTCGGCGCTACGGCGTCTCGCCCTGATCCTGCTGGCTGCGCTGATTTTTGCAGTCCTGGCGGGCATGTTCCTGGCGCGGCGCATGGTCGGGCCGATCCGCGCCTTGCAGCTCGGCGCCGCCCGCATCGGCAGCGGCGATCTCTCGCATCGCATCTCGGTCAAGACCGGCGATGAGCTCGAGGCGCTTGCCGATCAATTCAACGATATGACCAAACGGCTCGAAGAGTCATATGCGGGCCTCGAGCAGAAGGTCGCGCAGCGCACCGCCGAATTGTCAAAATCGCTGCACGAGTTGCGGGCCGCCCAGGACCGGCTGGTTCAGACTGAAAAGCTCGCCTCGCTCGGCCAGTTGACCGCCGGCATTGCGCACGAGATCAAGAATCCGCTCAACTTCGTTAACAATTTTTCTTCGATTTCCACCGAACTGCTCGACGAGTTGCAGGATGCGGTGAGGGGCGCGAAGCTCGAACCCGGCATCGCCGCGGAGGTGATCGAACTCGGCGACATGCTGCGCGGCAACCTCGAAAAGATCGTTCAGCACGGAAAGCGCGCCGACTCCATCGTCAAGAACATGCTGTTGCATTCCCGCACCGGATCCGGAGAGCATCGTCCGGTGGGCATCAACGCGATCGTCGAGGAAAGCCTGAACCTGGCCTACCATGGCGCTCGGGCGGAAAGGCAGGGCTTCAACATCACCCTGGAAAGGTCCTTCGATCCGGATGCCGGCGACGTCGATCTGTTCCCGCAGGAAATGACGCGCGTGTTTCTGAATCTGATCTCGAACGGTTTTTACGCCGCGACCAAACGCAAGGCCGACAGCGCCGACGGCAGCTTCGAACCGGTTCTGGCGATCGCCACCAGAAACCTCGGCAACCGGGTGGAAATCAGGATTCGCGACAACGGAATCGGTATTCCGCCGGAGGTGAAGGAAAAGATGTTCGATCCGTTCTTCACGACAAAACCGGCCGGAGAGGGCACCGGCCTCGGTCTGTCCATCAGCTATGATATCATCGTCAAGCAGCATTCCGGCACGATCGAAGTCGACACAAGGGCCGGTGAGTTCACGGAATTCAGGATCACATTGCCGCGCAATGCGGCGTCTTTCGGAAAACCGGAGGGGTAGCCGTGAGTCTGTTGGTATTGGTGGTGGACGACGAACCGGATGTCGAGGCTCTGTTCCGCCAGCAGTTCCGCCGCGAATTGCGGGCGGAACGTTTCGTGATGATCTTCGCTCACTCCGCCGCAGAGGCGCTGCAAAAGATCGCGGATTCGTCCATCCCCTCGCTGATCCTGATCCTGTCCGACATCAACATGCCTGGGATGAGCGGGCTCGAACTTCTTCCGAAAGCCAAGGCGATCCGGCCGGATGTGCCCATCATCATGATAACGGCCTACGGCGACGCGGAGACCCGGCGCAAGGCGCTGGACGGCGGTGCCGAGGCTTTGATCACGAAGCCGATCGATTTCGGAACGCTGCGCCATGAAATCGAGTCGCGAATCGGCCAGGCCGCATGAACTGTCCCCGCATTCTTGTCGTCGACGACGAACCCGATCTGGAATCCCTGCTGTCGCAAAAGTTCCGGCGCCAGATCAAGGAAGGTACGGTTATTTTCTCGTTCGCACGCGACGGGATCGACGCCCTGGCGATGCTGCAGACTGACCCGGCGGTCGACATGGTCATCAGCGACATCAACATGCCGCGGATGGATGGGCTTTCGCTTCTGGAAAAGCTTCAGGAGCGCGACGGAACGCTCTCAACGATCATCGTGTCGGCCTATGGCGATATGGCCAACATTCGCGTCGCCATGAACCGCGGCGCGTTCGACTTTCTGACCAAGCCGATCGATTTCGGCGACCTTGAGACCACGATCGCCAGAACGATCCGCCATGTCGAGACGATGCGCGAGGCGCAGCGTCGTCAGTCGGAATCGGAACGCGCGCACGCATCGCTGTCGCGCTATTTTTCTCCGAACCTGGCGCTGCGGCTGGCAAGCGACGCCGATGCGGTCAGTCTTGCGGGTCAGCGCCGCGAAATAACCTCACTGTTCACCGACATCGCCGGCTTTACAACGCTTGTCGAGACCCTCGAGCCCGACGTGCTCAGTCCACTGCTCAACGACTATCTCACGGGCATGTCGGATATCGTTTTCCAGCATGACGGAACCGTCGCCAAGATCATCGGAGATGCGCTGCATGTGCTGTTTGGCGCGCCCGGCGACCAGTCCGACCATGCGGCCCGCGCCGCGGCCTGCGCGCTGGAACTGGACCGTTACGCGAGGTCGCTACAGGAACGCTGGCGCCAAAAGGGTATCCCGCTCGGCGAGACAAGAATAGGCGCGCATTCCGGCCCGGCCATCGTCGGAAATTTCGGCGGGGGCCGGTTCTTCGATTACACGGCCTATGGAGACACGATCAATATCGCGGCGCGGCTGGAAGCCGTCAACAAACAATTGGGCACGCGGATTTGCGTCAGCGGCGATCTGGCCTCGCGCATTGACGCTTTTGCCGGCCGGCCGGTTGGCGACATCGTTCTGCGCGGACGGAGCAGCGCCATGCGTGTTTACGAGCCGCTGACCGAAGACCAGCATGCACATCCATCGACCGCCAGTTATGCGAAGGCGTTCGGACTGCTGGAAGCGTCCGACGCCGGCGCCATGGCCGCATTCGCCGCGCATGTCGGCAACTTTTCCGACGACAAGCTTGGCGGATTCCATCTGAGGCGGCTGCTGAACGGCGCAACCGGCACGCAGATCGTGATGCAATAGTCAGAAACTCGTTTGGCGGCGGTCAGGCGGAGCTTCGGCAAATGGCCGAGAGTGTCTTCACTACGGTACGAACGACTCAACGAGCAGAGAATGCTTTGCGGCCTAACCCAAATATCGTCAATTCATTAGCCGTCCCAAGTACAATGACAACGACGGGAACGCCACCAGAAGCGCGAGCCAGACCAGATCGGCGATCACAAATGGCATCGCGCCGCGATATATGTTCACGATGCCAATGTCAGGCACCATGTTGTTGATGATGAAACAGACGATACCCACGGGCGGAGCAATCAGTCCGATCTGAATGGTGACGACCACCAGCACCCCAAACCACACGGGATCGAAGCCGAGATTCACGACGATCGGAAACACGATCGGAATGGTCAGCAGCATGATCGCGAGTTCGTCCACGAACATGCCGACGATTATGTAGAATGCCAGGATCGCGATCACGACTCCAATCGGACCGACCGGCAAACTCTCGAGTGCCTCGCCGAGCAGTTGGGAAAGCTGGCTTACCGCCAGGAAATATTGAAATAGGAACGCCGCGATGAGGATGAAGAATATGGCAGCGGATGTACGCAAGGCTTCGATAAGGCTCTCTTCTACTGCCGACCATGGCAGGCGCCCGCGTGCGACACCAATGATCAGAGCACCGAAGACGCCGAGACCGGCCGCTTCGGTAATGGTCACGACGCCGAAATAGATGCCACCCATCACCAGCGCGAACAGAAGGCCCGTCGCCCAGATTGCGCGCAGGCTGGCGAGTTTCTCCTTGCGATCTGCCCGCGAACCACGTGGGAGCCATTCGGGTCTCAGCAGAAAGATTATCTGGACGGTGATGCAATACATCACGATCGCCATCAGGCCTGGCACGATTCCCGCGATGAACAGCGACACAACATCTGTATCGGTGAGCACCGCGTAGAGAATGAACATCACCGACGGCGGGATCATGATCCCAAGCGTTCCGCCGGCGGCTATTACGCCGGCAGAAAGGCCGGGATCGTTTCCAGCCCGGCGCATTTCGGGTAGTGCCACATGGGTCATGGTCGCCGCGCTCGCGACCGAGGAGCCATTGATCGAGGCGAAGCCTCCGCAGGCGAGGATCGTCGCCATCGCCATGCCGCCCGGAAGATGCCCAACCCAGGCGTTGGCTGCGCGAAACAGCTCGCGGCTCATCCCCGAAGCGGCGACGAGCGCGCCCATCAGGACGAACATCGGAATGACGCTGAAATTGAAATTGGTGACGGTCCGGATCGGCGAGTCGATCAGTATTCCCAAGGCGGGGCCGGGACCGACAAGATAGGCAAAGCCGGCGACCGCCACAGAGGCCAGGCTTATCGCGATCGGCACGCGGATCAGCATCAGCGCGAGGACGGCGACACAGCCACTGACAGCAACAAGCATCTGTTCGGACATGCGCGGTTACCGCCTTTGCACGACGACCTGCCACCAGCGGATGCCGGCAGTGGTCGCGGCGGCAAGCACCCCGAGTGCGGCCAGCGTGTAGCCTGTCCAGATCGGAATGCGCAGTTCGGTGGAGATCTCGCCTGTCGCCAAGATGTCGAACGTCTTGTAGGTCATGGCAAAGCCGAACAGCGCCATGAAGGCGAGATTGACGGTGTAGGCGGCGAGATCCATCACGCGACGCGGCCGCGGGCCCGAGAATTCGTAGAGGACATCTACGGTGACGTGCCGGTTTGCGTATGTCGCCGTCGCGATCCCCCAGAAGATCGCGATACCTTGCATGGTCTGCCCGATGATGAAGCCATCGGGGATATGCACGTTGAAGGTATAACGCAGGATCGCCTGGCTGCAGGTGATGACCGCAAGGACCCCGATCAGGTACCCGGCGATCCGCTCGACGATGTCAACAAAGGCATTCACGCGCGACGATCCCTGCGGCCGCTCGCCGACCCGCCGGGCTCGAAGCCAGACGGGCCGGAGGAGCGACGGCAATCAGTAGAGTGCGCCGGCCTTCTTGAGCTCTTCCTTGAGCTCGTTCAAAACGACTTCCGGATCGTAGCCCGCGTTCTTCACCGAAGTCGCCCATGCAGCATAGATGGGCTGCGCCGCATCCCGCCACAATTCTAGCTCTTCCGCGCTGGGCTTTGTCAGCTTGCGGCCGGATGTCCGGATGTCTTGCGTGCGCACGACGGCGTCCTTGTACCAATGCGCCTGAATTTTGGCCGACCATTCCGGAGTACACACGGCATCGATCGCCTTCTTTTGAGCCGGAGACAGCGAATCGTAGGTCTTGCGGCTGATGCCATGTGTAAAGGCGGAAACGTACAACGGCACATCCAGCGAATAGGCGGTAACCTCGCCGAATTTGAATGCCGGATGCGTGAGATTGTCCCAGGGAATCGTTATCGCGTCTGTGATTCCGCGCTTCAGCGTATCGTACGCCTCCATGATCGGCACCTGCACGGCATTGCCGCCGGTCGAGGCGATCAGAGTACCGATCGTCTGGTTCGCGGATCGGACTTTCAGCCCCTTCATGTCGCTCGGAACGCGAATTTCCTTCTTTGCGGAGTGAAATGTGCCGGGCTCATGCAAGACGATCGCGCAGACGTAATGGTCCGACATCTCCTTTTCCGCGTATTTGGCATACCAACGGCGGATCGCCGGCGCCGCCTTGCTGCTGTCGGAGACCAGGAACGGCAGATCCACCGCCGCGATAACCGGGAAGCGACCCGCGGTGTAACCCGGGCTGATGAGACCAACGTCAGCAATACCGCGCCGCACCATGTCGTAGTGATCGGACCCGGACCCGAGCTGGCTGGACGGGAACAGCGTGGTCTTGATGGTGCCGCCAGATTCCTTTTCCAACGCCGCAGCCCAGTCCTTGTAGCCGGGGGTCAACATGTGACTCGGCGCCACCCAATAGCTAAGTCTGAGATTTACCGGCTTGTCTTGTGCGAGGGCCTCCGTCGCAACCATTGACAGGGCGGCCGCTCCCGCGAGCAGAAGGCATTGATACGTCATCTCTGGATCTCCTCTGGCTCTCTCTGTTGAGCTTCCCTACCCGGACTTCAGATCATCCTCGTCGCTTGCTCACTTGTGTGAAGGCATCCACTTCGTTTGGCCGCACTTCTCGGTGCCGAAAACTTCGTTCCTGAGTGGATGCGAATCCTCAGGCCGTGACCTGATCGATACTCCAATCCATCGCCCCGGCCATTGCCGCCACAAACCCTGTGCGCCTGCCTCGCTACTCGATAACCACACACCCCACAGCCGATCCGCGATCAATCCGCAAACTGTGAGCCCCGCACCGCCCATCTTATTGAATTGTATCAATACAAACATATTGTTTGTACAGATACAAGTATTGTATAGCTTTTTGTTTTTCCGTCGCCGTTCCGACTGCGGTCGAGCGAAGCGCACGGCACGTTCACGTCGCACTCGCGCGCAAGTTATGCGCATCGCTCCATTGGCGACCGCAGATCATGCTTGCGCATCGCGTTCTTCCTTCATCCGCTCGTCGTACAGAGCACCACGACCGATGATCACGCGCTTCAGGGGACGCACACCAGAAGTGACATGCGCGGCCAATTCTCGAAACGGTCGCCCGGTCTTCGGTAGTCGCGCGTCGCGCGGGCGGTCCGCGACATTGCCGAGGCGCAGAAATCCTTGGGGGCGCAATCGTGTGCCGATCAATGCGCGCGCACGTACCGCGTTGGCAATGCTTGCAACGAATATGGCTTCGGCATGTTCTTGCGTACGGACCGAACACGTCTATTGTATCGACACAAACATTCGGCTGGCACGCCACCGCGCCGAAACAATACACTTCGGGGAGGACATGAAATGCTGCCCTTGTTGCCCACGTCATTGGTCGGTTCCTACAGTCAGCCAGACTGGCTCATCGACCGCAAGAATCTGGCCGGGCGCTTTCCGCCGCGGGTGCGCGCCAGGGAGCTTTGGCGAGTAGCTCCGGAGTTTCTTGAACAGGCACAAGACGACGCGACGCTGCTCGCGATCCGCGATCAGGAGCGCGCCGGCCTCGATATCATCACCGACGGGGAGATGCGGCGCGAGAGCTATTCGAACCGGTTTGCCACCGCGCTCGACGGCGTCGACATCGACAATCCCGGGACCGCACTCGATCGTTCCGGACATCCGAATCCCGTACCGCGCATCGTTGGACCGGTTCGGCGCAGACATGCCGTCGGCGTGCGCGACGTGAGCTTTCTGCGCACCAACACGGACCGCACGATCAAGATTACCGTGCCCGGCCCGTTCACGATGTCGCAGCAGGCGCAAGACGATTTTTACGGCGATCCGGAAAAGGCTGCGATGGACTACGCCGTCGCGATCAACGAGGAAATCAATGACCTGTTCGCGGCCGGCGCCGATATCGTGCAAATTGACGAACCGTATATGCAGGCGCGGCCTGAGCCGGCACGGCAGTATGGCCTTCGGGCGCTGAACCGGTCCCTCGATGGCGTCAAAGGGACAACCGCAGTGCATATCTGCTTCGGCTATGCCGCCGTCATCCACGCGCGGCCGGCGGGCTATTCGTTCCTGCCGGAGCTCGAGCAATCGCTCGCCAACCAAATCTCCATTGAGACGGCTCAATCCTCGCTCGATACGTCGATCCTCCGAACCCTTCCAACCAAGACCATCATTCTCGGCGTACTGGACCTCTCCGACATGACCGTGGAAGCGCCCGAAACCGTCGCAGCTCGAATTCGCCGCGCCCTGACGCATGTGCCGCCGGAACGCATCGTCGTCGCGCCGGACTGCGGGCTCAAGTATCTGCCACGAGATGTCGCTTGGGGAAAAATGAAGTCGATGGTGGAAGGTGCGAAGATCGTGCGCAGCCAGGTCCAGGGGGGTTGATGGGCGGACCTGATCGCTTGCTGCAGGTCCGGAGCCGTGAGGGACGGAAGGCGGCGCACTGGCGCCGCTTCGATCCCCGCATGTGACCTGACGTCTGGACATGCCGGCTCGGTTCGTCACAAATTCCATTTCGGCGACAGGCTGCCGTGCAGGTGACTCTTGACAACATATGATTACACCAAGCAGGTCGGGCATTTGCTGCGTCGCGCTTACCAACGCCACGTAGCCATATTTCAACAGATCATCCCGGATGAGCAGTTGACGGCGGCACAGTACGTGACGCTTTGCGCATTGCTGGAAAAGCAGCCCTGCTCCCTCAATGACCTGGTCCGCGCCACCGCCATTGACCAGGGAACTGCGCGCGGCGTCGTCGAACGACTGGCTGTGCGAAATCTGATCGTGGTCAGGCCGGACGAGATGGACAAGCGCAAGGTTCTCATCTCGCTGACCGAAGCGGGCGAGCGTCTTGTCAAGGAAATGCAGACTTACGGTCAAGATATCTCCGATATAACCATGAGCAGCCTGAACCCTGCGGAGCGTGTCGCCTTGATCTATTTGCTGTCCAAGATCAGCGAGCCGGGCAAAGAGGGGCCGCCGAATTGACTTGCCTCGTGCGCAGCCACAAGCGGGACCTCGATCGCGTCATACCCGAAGCACCAGGCTGGGTCTTCATCCGTCCGCAGCCAGTCCCCCTGGCGTGATACAAGTTGAACGCGCGTCGCACGTTCGGCGCGGTTCGCCTCATACATTGCGAATGCCGCCTGATAGTTGCCGGTACCGTGCAGTTCGAGGCACCGCTTGAGGATTACGGCGTCTTCGATGGCCATCGCAGCACCCTGTGCCATATGCGGCTTCATCGGGTGGCAGGCATCTCCCAACAGCACGATGCGACCACGGCTCCAGAGTGGAAGCGGACGGCGGTCAAGCAGCGGCCATTTGGATACCGTTGTCGCGGCATCGATCAGTTGCTGGACGGTCTCATGCCAGGTTCCGAAGGATCTGCGCAAATCCGCCTGATCGCTCGGAACCTCACTCAGGCGCATGTCCCATTCCGCCTCAGGAACGCCCGTCACGAAATAGAACTCCTCCGGGCCAAGCGCATAAAACATCAAATGAAGCTTTCCCGACCACCACTTGCAGCAGCGCTCCACGTCTTTGGGCACCTTGCGACTGTCGAGAATTGCGCGATGCGCGATCATCCCGGTGAAGGTGGGCGCTTCGGGCCCCAGCAAGTGCTCGCGCAACCTTGAATTAATTCCGTCAGCGCCGATGACGATGTCGGCCCGCTCGGAAGTCCCATCCGCGAAGGAGAGCACGACTTCATCGGGCGCCTCGGCGACGTCCACCAATTGCTTTCCGAATGAGATAATTCCGGCCGGCACCGTATCGACAATCAATCCGTGAAAATCGCCGCGGTGGACCGTGAGATAGCGGGCGCCATAGCGCTCCACAGCATGGTCACCAAGCCGGATGTTTGCGAGGAGTTCTCCTGTGACCCCGTCGCGGCTGATGAATGCGTTCGGTCGCGCCGAAATCCGTTCCAGCGCAAGATCGATGCCGATCTCGCGCATCACTCGCATTGCATTTGGACCGACATGAATTCCCGCGCCGAGGCGCGCGAGCCTTTGCGCCTGCTCATACACACGGACATCGAACCCGGCTCGAGCAAACAACGATGCAGCGGTTGCGCCGCCAAGACCCGCCCCCACCACCGCGATTCTCGCAGAAGAAGCCATTTTTATCTCTGCCGCTGCCACTTCGGACGAGAGCGTAGCGGGCCTTGAGCGATTTTTCTAGTGTCTACACTTAAATAATGAGAGGATGGACGCGCCATTATATAAGCTAAGCCTGAAATTGGAATTTCACTTGTAACATCGTTTATAGTGTGTAGACTTGTATTAGGTGCTTTCAGCCGGCCGGTTTTCCGTCTCGGGCCTGTTCGATCTTGGCGGGCGAAGTTTGCGGGTCTCGACGCTCATGTACGGCGCAAATATTCACGCCAACGGAATCCGTCAGCACTACCTGCATTTTCGGCGGGCGGGCGACATTCGCCCCTATGGACCACTGGTGGTGATTCCAGGCATCACAAGCCCAGCCGCGAGTTGGGCCTTCGTCGGACAGGAACTGGGAAAGCACGTTGAGACCTATATTCTCGATGTGCGCGGGCGTGGATTGTCAGAGGCGTCGGCAGGACTGAATTACGACCTCGACACGCTCGCCGACGACGTGATCGCCTTTGCGGCGGCGCTGGGGCTGGAGCGCTGGTCGATCGTCGGTCACTCCATGGGTGCCCGTATCGCGCTGCGGGCCAGCCGTCAGCGGCCGGACGGCCTGTCACGTCTCGTGCTGGTCGATCCTCCCATGTCCGGACCGAACCGCAGAGCTTATCCAGCGCGCCTGTCCGACTATCTCGATGCGATTGCGCACGCGCGCCGCGGCGCGTCGGCCGAGAGCTTTGCAAAGGCGCTCCCCACCTGGAGTCTTACTCACCTTCGTACGCGTGCCGAATGGCTGCACACCTGCGATGTGCGCGCTGTGACCGAGGCCTTTGTAGGATTCGGCACTGACGACATTCATGTGGACATCGGACATCTCTCGATACCGACTTTGCTGGTATCCGCAGAGCGCGGCGGCGTGGTGACGCCGGAGGACGTCGAAGAGATTGCGCAGCTCGCGCCGAACGTCACACATGTGCGCGTGCCGGACGCGGGTCACATGATTCCCTGGGACAACGAACCCGGCTTCTATCGTGCACTCGAAGGATTTCTGGACATCCGCTTCGACGAGGCCGCACGGGGCTGAATCACGACTTTCCACATCACGACTGGAGTCAATATGTCAGTCAGCGATAACGACCTCATCAATGCGTGGAAGCAGGTTCTCCATCTCTCCAATTGCAAAGCCGGTGATTGTGTCACCCTGCTCACCAGCACCAATACGCATCCGCAGACGTTGCGCGCCGCGGTCATTGCACTGCAATCGCTTGGCGCGATCGTCAACACTCTCGACCTGCCTCCAGTCAACGCCGACCGCGCGATCGGCCGTGATCCGCTTGCCTATCTCGGCGTCACTCCGCTCACCGGCAATCGAGCGGCGCTTGCGGCTCTGAAGTCGAGCGACCTCGTCATCGATTTGATGCTGCTGCTGTTCTCGCCGGAGCAGCACGAGATTCTTGCCGGCGGCACACGCATCCTGCTGGCAATCGAGCCTCCGGAAGTGCTGCTGCGCATGCTGCCAACCGAAGCGGACCGCGCGCGCGTCAAGGCGGCGGCCAACCGCCTTGGAGCGGCTCGCGAAATGCGCGTTCAATCTGCTGCCGGCACGGACCTTGTCTGCACACTCGGGGACTTTCCCGCCGTGCCGGAATACGGGCTGGCCGACGAACCGGGACGCTGGGATCACTGGCCGAGCGGCTTTGTGCTGACATGGCCCAACGAAGGAGGCAGCAATGGCCGAATCGTCATCGATCGCGGCGATATCCTGCTGCCGCAGAAGCGCTATGTTTCCGATGCAATCGAGCTGACCGTGAAGGACGGCTTCATCAAGTCGATCGAAGGCGGGGTCGACGCGGCGATGTTTCGTGAGTTCATCGAGTCCTTCGAGGACCCCGAGGCCTATGCCATGGCCCATATCGGATGGGGCCTGCAGCCCAGAGCGCGCTGGTCGGCTTTGGGATTTTACGGCCGCGAGACGACCGTCGGAATGGACGCCCGCGCCTACGAAGGCAACTTCCTGTTCTCAATGGGGCCGAATAACGAGGTCGGCGGCACGCGAGCCACGGCTTTCCACATGGATATCCCGCTGCACAATTGTTCCATTCTGCTCGATGGACAGCCGGTCGTTGCACAAGGCCGCGTCATCGAGCCTGCGGCCTAGCCCATTGCAGCATGATCGAACCGATGGAAAGCACTGAACAGATTTACGGACGGCAGGGCTTTGGCCAAACCTTCAGTTTGGAGGCGCCATTTGGTCTGTTGATTGTCGATTTCGTCAACGGCTTTGCCAATCCGAACGTGCTCGGAGGCGGCAACATCAGTCAGGCCATTGCGAGGACCGTGTCCGTTCTGGTACATGCCAGAGCACTGCGCTGGCCGATTGCATACAGCCGCGTTGTTTTTTCGGACGATGAAGCAGACCGAAATGTCTTTGGCCTCAAGATTCCGAGCATCGTCGCGCTCAAGGAGGCCTCGTTCGACAGCGCGATTGTCGATGCGTTGAAGCCCGACGTCGGCGAACTGGTGGTCCGCAAGACCGTGCCGTCGGCCTTTTTCATGACTCCGCTCGCGCCCTGGTTCACGCAACGCGGAATCAAGACCTTGGTGGTCGCCGGCTGCGTAACAAGCGGTTGCGTACGTGCCAGCGTGGTCGACGCCATGTCGTTCGGGTTCAAGCCGCTGGTCTTGCGCGATTGCGTTGGCGACAGGGCGCTTGGCCCTCACGAGGCCAACCTGTTTGACATGCAGCAGAAATATGCCCTGGTCATGGACAGCGATGAACTGCTTTCCCTGCCGGAGATGCGGAGAGGCAAGGCATAGCCGCCTGCCGGATGATGACAGCATCCGTCTAGAACGTTCGCCGCTCCGCGGGCGTGGCTCAGACCAGCTTCTTGAGCAGGCGAACGAGGCGTTTCTGTTCGGTAGACGACAGCGGCGCGATGGTCTGCCTCGTAATGTCCTTTGCCGCTTCGATCGCAGTCTCGGCGAGCTTTTGGCCCTTGGGCGTGAGCACCACGATGTGCCTTCGCTTGTCCGACGGGTCCTGACGCAATGCGACCAAACCTCGCTTTTCCAGCCGGTCGACGATCCCCTTGATTGTCGCCTGGTCGAAGGCGACGAGGCGTCCGAGATAGTTCTGCGAGGTGGATTCGATTTCCAGCAGCTTCGCAAGCACCGTAAACTGCGGAGGCGTCAGCCCGCCGATCATGTTGTCGGTGAAGATTGTCGTGTGACGCTTCAATACCAGCCGAAAAAGAAATCCTGGCTGATCGTCAACCCAGTAGTCCCTCTTATTGCCGCGCCGCAATGCAACAGCACTGGCGGCCTTCTTGACGAGCCCCATTGTTTCCCCGATCTTTGTCGTCACGGTACGACCGCGCCGTCCCGATACACGTTCCGCGCGCGCACCGCAAACCATCTTATGACGCCGGCTTGAGGGGGTGATCAGGCCCGTTCTCCGACATTTCTGGAAGATCGCTTTTGCCTCCTTACGACAAGGTCGTTGCGGCTATCCCCCCGCCCATAGCCATATGCGACTCAAGGAAGGGCCGACAACTGGCCCACCGGGCAGCAGTCTCTGCTGACGTTTCCCAATGCGCGAGCCCGGAACTCCTGCGCGTCACGGGGGGAGGTGTCGTGCCGTCGCCTCTCCACAATGCAGACTTGTATCTATGCAAACAATATGTTTGTATACACCCGATTTTTTTCGGCGTGCGGCGCCAAGCGAGATTGCCCCCGGACAGACAGCTCGAAATCCGGATTGATGGGCTGATGCGCAGATGATTTCTTTGGTTGAACCGCCGCAACGAGCAAGGCGGCCGGCGACGGAAAGGGATGGCAAGGTGACCAGCGAATTCCTGATTGGCGAGACAGATGACTTCGAAGACAACAGCAAGATCGTCGTCGCCGTCGGCAAAAAGGAAGTGGGCGTCTTCCGAAAAGGTGACGAGTTTTTCGCTTACGAAAACCTATGCCCGCATCGGCGCGGCCCTGTATGCCAGGGTGGCCTGTTCCAGCACGTGATCGAGCCCATCGCCGAGGACGGCAGTGTTCGGACGCTGGACTACAGACCAGGACAGACAAACATCGTCTGCCCTTGGCACGGTTACGAGTATGATGTGAGTACCGGCGAAAATGTCGGAAATCCGGCGCTCCGCCTTCGCAAGATCGAGCTGCGCATTGCTGACGGTCGCGTTTATGTCCGAGTCTAGCCACATCCTCCGAAACGATCCAAGCAGCCAGATCGAAGATGCCGCATCGCGAATTTGGGGTGCGCTGCAGAGCAACCGCGAGGGCAATGGCGGCGAGCTGAGCGTCTCCGATGAAGCGGTCGCAAGGCTGCTCACGGCCGCAATCAAACTATACTACGCCAAGACGGACGGCGAAGACAGGACATTCCGTCCCCTCATGGGAGAGAGGGACGAATATGTCTGCGCGACCGAGGTCATCACCGCGGCGACCGAACTTCTCCGAGCCATGTCGCTCAGTCCAATGGAACTCGCGCTCTGGTGGCGGCGAAGACCGGACGATGCCGGCTTCACGTCCGGACCCCATGCGGAGCCGGCGACACGAACGGACGCACCATTGCCGAGCGAGGCGCAGGATTCAGGATCAACATCATGAACATCCGATCGAAGAGCCAGCCGAAGGTCACACCGCTTCCGCAGATCGATATCTTCAGTGATACCCGCGACATTCTCCGCCATGCCCGGCGCGATGCAGAAACCAAGCTGAAAGACTGGTTCATTTGCGACATTGACGCCCATCACGTCGAGTCGATCTCATGGGAGGAAGTTGTCGAGTATATCGAGGATCCGGTGGTCCGGGATCAGGCGAGACGCTGGCAGAAGGAGGTCATGGTGTCGCCGTACGCGCTGAATGGTGACGCCGGCCTGAAATACCAGGACGTCGGCGGACGAATTCCACATCAGACCGCACAGCGCGAAACGGTAGATGACACGACCGATCACCGTGACGTGGTGCTGACGAGACGCGCCATCGACTCGCTCGGTCTGAAGTACATGGTGGTTTTCCCGACGCCGATGCTCCTGCTGGGAATGCACCCGCAGCCGGAAATGGAAGTCTACCTGTCTCGCGCATATAACAGATGGCTGCTGGAGCGGATCGCATCCGCAGACGACCGGATCAAGGTACTCGGTCTGATCCCGTTCAACACGCCGCGCGAGGCGGAGCGGACTGTCGCGGAGCTCGCCGGCCACAAGAGTGTCATCGGATTTTGCATCACCAGCACGCGGTACAGGGCGGTCCATCACAACGAGTACATGCGCTTGTATGCGATGCTGAACGAGTGTGAGAAGCCTGTCGCATTCCACGCCGCCTACCACTGGTACGATCAGTCACTCGCGACCATCAACCGCTTCGTCGGCATGCATGCCCTGGGATTCGCCTGGTGCAACATGGTGCACATGACAAACTGGATTCTCAACGGAATCCCCGAGCGATTTCCGAAGCTGAAGAGCCTGTGGGTCGAAAGCGGTCTCGCATGGGTGCCGTTCTTGATGCAACGGCTGGACGAAGGCTATCTGATGCGAGTGTCGGAAGCGCCCCAGCTCAAGAAACTCCCCAGCGAATACATGCGCCAGAATTGCTGGTATACCACCCAGCCGATGGAAACGACGAATATGAAGGCACTGGAAGTGACCTTGGAAATGATCAATGCCGAGAACCAGCTTCTCTTCGCGTCGGATTGGCCCCACTACGACTTCGATCTGCCGGCAATGATCTACGATCTGCCCTTTCTGACGGAGCAGGCAAAGCGGAACATCCTCGGATTGAATGCCGCCAGACTGTTCAACCTGCCCGTCTGCTGACGGAGCGGATCATGGGTCACGGACGGCTTTGGCCTAGAGGCCGACGCTGCCTTGCATGATGCCGCCATCCGCGAAAATCGTCGTGGCAGTCAGATAGCTCGCCCCCTCGCCGGCAAGAAAGCTGACCACGCTTGCAATCTCCTCAGGACGGGCCATGCGCCCCAGCGGGATGGCGGCATCTAGCCGCTTGAGCTTGGCCGGATCGTTCATTGTGCTGAGATTGATCGGCGTCGCCACCGCGCCCGGGCCCACACCGACGACCAGAATGCCGTGGGGAGCGAGTTCCACACCCGCGGTTCGGGTGAGCATCCGCATCCCGCCTTTCGCAAGGCAATAGGCGGTATTGCCGGGCATGGGCCAGTCCTCATGCACCGACGTGATGTTGATGACACGGCCGCCGCCGCCCTGTTTCATCATCTGGGCGGCCGCGATCTGCGTTCCGAAGAACGCGCTCTTGAGATTGACCTCCATGACGCGGTCATACTGATCCTCGGTGGTATCGAGAACCGAGGTGCGGGTTTCGATTCCCGCATTGTTCACCATGATATCCAGCCGGCCGAACCTGCTCACCGCAGCATCGACCAGCCTTTGGAGATCGGCGACCTTGCTGATGTCCGCTTCCACGCCGATGGCCCGGGCGCCCAGCTTGCCGATCTGCTGCTCCAGCGCTTCAGTCGCCTCCGGATGAACCACGTAATCAATGACAACGGCGGCGCCTTGCCGGGCCAGCTCGAGAACAATCGCCTGGCCGATTCCGCTGTTGCCGCCTGTGACGATCGCGACCTTGTTCTGCAAAGACATGCGTGGCACTCCATATATTGTCGTGGGTCAGAAATTCGCTTCATAATCGCGGCGAGTAATTTCAAGCGAATTTCTGAACCAAACGACACTAGAATCAATACGTTGCTAGTGTCCTTCGAATCCGAAGTTCGCTTGAGAAGGAGTCGCGGGGTTGAGCGAACTTCGGATTCGGGACACTAGAGGGGTCGTTGTCGCACTCCATAACTGGCCCACGCTTAACGACCACTTGCGCGGTCGAGCCTAAGCATCGGTGATTTGATCGGCAACCTTGCCATCGTTCCGATTTGAGGTTTTGCCCGCGCCCTGACGTCGCGCACTGACGGAGAGCATCATGACGGCGAAACACGATGTCATCATCATCGGCAGCGGCGCCGGCGGCAGCAGCGTCGCCTATCAGCTGGCGTTGGCCGGCAAGCAGGTTCTCCTCATCGAGAAGGGTCCGTTTCTGCCGCGCGATGCCTCCACTCTGAGCGTCAGACAGGTGTTTGTCGACGGCGTATTCAAGAACCATACCGTCTGGCATGACGCAGGCGGGCGCGATGTCGTCCCAAGCGAATTCTACAACGTGGGCGGAAAGACCAAGTGGTACGGCGCAGCCTTGTTCCGCTTCCGGCCCGTCGAGTTCGAAGCCGAACCGGATTTTGACCTGCTGGACTGGCCGTTCGGCTACGATGAACTCGAGCCCTATTACGACCAGGCCACCGAACTCCTCAGGATCAACACCTTCACGAACGAACCCGAGCTTCAGGCGCTGCTCGACAGGATCACAACCGCCGATCCGGGCTGGAAACTGGAACCGCTGCCACTCGGCCTGTCGAAGGACATCCTCACCAATCCGGATGAGGCGAAGCATTTCGACGGGTTTGCATCGCCGTCCGGCTACAAGTCGGACGCGGAACGCAACCTGATTGATCACATTCGCGGCAGGCCGAATTTCAAGCTCATCGCCGGTGATCCGGTCGCCGAGCTTGTTGCGGCGCCCGGCGATCCGCGCCGCATCATTGGTGTCAAGTGCGCCGACGGCTCCACTCACGAAGCACAGACGATTGTGCTGGCCGCCGGTGCCATGACCAGCCCGCGCATTCTCCAGGACTATCTCCGGGCGAGTGAAATCACACTGCCCTGCGGTGATTTGGTGGGCGCGAATTTCAAGATGCACATGAACTCTGCCGTGCTCGGGTTCTCGCCATTCAAGGACCACGACGTGCTCCGCAAGACGGCTGTCCTCTTTAACGACAAATTCCCGCACTCTTCGATGCAGTGTCTCGGCTGGATCGATGAAGAACTTCTCGCCACGCAAGTCCCGCCGGAAATGCCGCGCTTCCTCGACAGGTTCCTCGGCAAGCGGGCAATCGGATTCTGGGCAACCACGGAGGACTCGTCCTCTCCGCAAAACCGGATCATCTCAGGCGGTCCGGGCGGCCAGCCGGTCATGGATTACAGCCTCGACCGCATGGAGAAAGCGAGAAAAGAGCATCAGGCTCTGGTCGATGCGTGGATCGACCGCCTGCTGCATGCAGGTCTAGTCGGCTTCGAGAAATATATGGGCCTGGCGGGTACCGCGCATGCGCTGGGCAGCATGGTGACCGGAAGCGATCCGTCGAAATCCGTGATCGACCCGCATGGCAAGGTGCACGGCATGGAAGGCCTCTATGTCGGAGACGGCAGCGCCTTGCCGCGCGCGAGCCGTGTCAATCCATCGCTGACCATCTATGCCTGGGGCTTGCGCCTTGGAAAGCACCTCGCGGCGACGGGATGATACGGTTTCAGGTACATCGACTGGTCATTCCGGCGCGCCAGGAAGTGGCGAACCCGGAATCAAGATGCATACTCAACGCGTATTGATGGATTCCGGGTTCTTCCGCTTCGCGAAGGACTCAAAATGACAGCAAAATGATGAATCGGGAAGCGGCTTCAATCAACACCAAACCGGTACTCCGTCGTGCTGATGAAGTAATCACCGGGAGACAGGACGGTGCTCGGAAAGCGAGGCCTGTTCGGGGAGTCGGGAAAGTGCTGCGTTTCAAAGGCAAGACCTGCGTGCCGGCCGTAAAGCTCTCCGTTCCGCCCGCGCAACGTTCCATCGAGATTGTTGCCGCTGTAGAACTGAACGCCGGGCTGGGATGTGTGCACGTCGAGTATGCGTCCGCTGTACGGATGACGTGCGCGCGCCGCGAACCGGACGTCGCCGTTCGCCGGCCCCAATACGAAGTTGTGATCGTATCCATTGGCCAGCGCGAGCTGGTCGTCCGGCGCGCCGATGCGCGCACCGATCGCATATGGCTTCCGAAAATCGAAGGGCGTGCCGGCGACGCCCCTCATCTCTCCGGTCGGGATGAAACGGTCGTCGACGGGCGTGAAAAACTCGGCGGCGATCGTCACCTCGTGGTCCAGAATGCTCGCGCTGGCTCCGCCGCTGAGGTTGAAATACGAGTGATTGGTGAAATTGACGACGGTCGGACGGTCGGTTTCCGCTCGATACTCAATCCGCAACGTGTCACCTGACACGACATAGGTGACCTCCAGAACTACAGCGCCGGGAAAGCCCTGGTCTCCGTCCGGACTGAGATGGCGAAGCGTGAGGCGCGATTCCGGTTTATCGGTGGCATCGATGACTTGCCAAACCGCCTTGTTGAATCCGATGCCACCGCCATGGAGGCAGTTGTCGCCCTCGTTCTTCGACACCCGATACTCACGGCCGTCCAGGATAAACGACGCGCCTCCGATGCGGTTGGCATAGCGTCCGATCATCGCGCCCAGATAGGCGTCCTGGTTCATGTACGCGGCGAGCGACGACAGCGAGAGTACGACATTGTCGCGAACACCGTTGCGGTCCGGTGTTTCGAGCGCGACGATTGTCGCGCCATAGGTGATAACCTCCGCACGCAGCCCCCTGTCGCGTCCCAGGGTGTAAAGCTCGACCGCAGCGCCCCCCGGCGTCACTCCATACGGCCTCACAAGCATGGCGTTTCCCTGTTCCGCGACCGTCCGGCCGGCAGCTTTAGCAAGTCCGCATGCCGGCGACCTTGAGCCTGGCCTGCCATATCTGCGTGTCGCCCAGAATGAACAGCACATCGTTGCCGCGGCCGCCAAAAGTGAAATTGGCCACGCCCGGCGCTCTGATCTCGCCAAGGAGATCGCCGTCCGGCGTGAACACCTGTACGCCGGTTGCCGACGAGGTGTACACCCGCCCCTCCGCATCTAGCTTGATGCCGTCGGGAGCACCGGGACTGACGACCGCAAACAGGCGCTCGTTGCGCAAATGGCGCCCCTCATGCACGTCGAAGGCGCGGACATGATGTGGAAGACCGACGAAATAGGTGCCCGGCGCCTGATTGGCGCCGGTGTCGGTGATGTAGAGCACCGATTCGTCCGGCGAGAAGGCGAGCCCGTTTGGCTTGTTGAAGCTGTCGGCGATCACCGCAGTCTCGCCCGTCTTCGGATCGTGCCGATAGACGAAGGCGCCCACCTCGGGCGCGCCCTTGAAACCCTGGAGCTCGCCATAATTCGGATCCGTGAACCAGATTGTGCGGTCGTTCTTCACGACCACGTCGTTCGGCGAATTGAAACGAAGTCCGCGCCAGTGATCGACCACAGTCCCGACCGATCCGGTCTTGATATCCATGCGGCTGATGCGGGCCGGCGTCTCGCGCGTCCCCTGCTCGCAGATCACAAGCCGGCCGTCGCGGTCGAGCGTCATGCCGTTCGCCATGTTCGACGGAAAACGGACCGTGTCGAGCGCTTGCGCCCTGAAAGGAAATTCCGTCCCGGTCAATGCGAGCCGCTTGATGGCGATGTTCTTTGGCCCAGGCTCGGGTACGGTGGTGAAATAGAGCGCATGCTCCGAATCGACATAGACCGGCCCTTCATGCGCATTGGTCTCTATCAGCATGACGCGACGGAAATCGTCGCCAAGCACCGCACGAAACGCTTCGCGATGGATGATGAATTCTGGATCGTCCTGACCGGGAGAGGTGGTCACGTCCGCCTCAGTCCACTTTCGTCAATTCGACGGTTGTGCTGTCGCCCGAGCCTGCGGCGCCGATGCAGCCTCCGCCGGCGCCGTACCCGGCTGGTGCGCGGCGCGCTGCGTGAGCGCATTTTCGGCAAGCGTCAGGTTGTGCGCAGACCTGACCAGTCCGATATGTGAAAACGCCTGAGGAAAATTTCCGACAAGGCGCTTGGCACGCGGATCGTACTCCTCCGACAAAAGCCCGACGTCATTGCGCAGTCCACAGAGTCGTTCGAACATCTGCTCCGCTTCCGCAAGTCGGCCCTGCAGCACGAGATTGTCCACATACCAGAAGCTGCAGGCCAGAAACGCGCCTTCTCCAGGGGCCAGCCCATCCTTGCCGCTTTGCGTATCGTAGCGCATGATCAGTCCCTCCACCATCAGGCCGCGTTCGATCGCGGCGACCGTGCTTGCGACTCGAGGGTCGGTTGCAGGCAGAAAGCCGACCAGCGGCATCAGCAGGACGCTCGCATCAAGCGTGCTGGCACGGTAATACTGCGTGAAGGCTCCGACCTTTTCATTGAACGCATTTCGGCAGATGTCGTCGTGGATCTCCTGACGCGTGGCTCTCCATTGATCTGCCGGCCCTGAGAAGTTGAATTCCTCGGTCAACTTGACGGCTCGATCGAAAGCAACCCACGCCATCACCTTGGAATAGGTGAAGTGCTGGCGCCCGCCCCGCACCTCCCAGATACCGTCATCCGGTTCGCGCCAGATTTCGCCGAGGTGACCGAGCACTGCGCGTTGCAGATCGAATGAAGCCGTGAGCTGGCCCAGGCCGCCACGATGACCTTGATAGAGAGCGTCCATGAGCTCTCCGTAGATATCCAGCTGCAACTGATTCGATGCGGCATTGCCGATGCGCACCGGCTTGGCGCCCTGATAGCCGGGCAGCCACGGCAGCTCGACTTCCGTGAGGAGACGTTCGCCCTCGATGCCATACATGATCTGCAGCTGCTGCGGACTGCCGGCTACGGCCCGCACCAGCCATTCGCGCCATTCCCGCGCCGACTGATAATAGCCGGCATTCATCAGGCTCAGCAAAGTGAAGGTTGCGTCCCGGAGCCAGCAATAGCGATAGTCCCAGTTGCGGGCTCCGCCAAGCTGTTCGGGCAGCGACGTGGTGGGGGCCGCGACGATGCCGCCGGTCGGATGATAGGCGAGCGCCTTGAGTGTGATCAGCGAACGCCGCACGGCGGCCGACCACTTGCCGGTCTCGCGGCAGCCCGCAGCCCAGTCGCGCCAGAATTTCTCGGTGTCCTTCAGCGCCGCCATCGGATCGCTCGGATCGGGCGGGTCGTCATGATAGGATCGGCCGTAGCTCAGGATGAACGGCACGGTTTCGCCTTCCGACACAACAAATCTGGCAACCGACTTGAAATTGTCGCCGCGCAGTTCGACCGGCGTGCGCAATATCGTCATGTCGGGGCCCGCAATCGCCCGCATGGCGCCATCATCGAGACGTGTCACCCACGGGATCGCGGAGCCATAGCCGAAGCGCAGCACGAATTCGCAGGACATCGCGACTTTGCCGCGCTGGCCCATGACAAGCCGCACCACCTGCGACGGTTTGCCGCCGTCGCGCCACGGCATGAAATCGACCACGGTGACGGCTCCCTCGCTGGTCGAGAACTCGGTCTCGAGGATGAGGGTATCTTCACGGTAGCGGCGCGTGACTTTTGCCGCGGGATCGGCCGGCGCGATCTGCCAGCGACCGTGCTCGGGAGTGCCGAGGAGCGCGGCAAAGCAGGCGCCGCTGTCGAAGCGCGGCCAGCAAAGCCAGTCGATCGAACCATCGCGGGCGACAAGCGCAGCCGTCTCGCAGTTCCCGATCAGAGCGTAGTCTTCTATCGGACCCGCCATCGCCACCCCCCTCGGTACCGTAAGGCCGAGGCCGCCCGCTGGCTCGTCCTCCCGAGATTCCGATCATCTGCCCGAGATAAGATCGCGAGATCGCGCTTCATCAAATCAGCAATTCGCCCGGTCAGGGTTGCGGTGCGCGTGCATGACTTCAAATCATCAGCAGTTTGGACTTTAGGCACAGATCACTTCCTTTGGAAGTGGAATGGTCCATAGACCATTCGTGGAAAATCAAGTCGGCCGATGCGACGATCGGGCGCAGCTGTTGCCGAGGGCATTCACAAGGGGCGAGCTGCCTCGACGATTCATCAAGGTGCTTTCTGGCAAGTGTCTTCGCAACGGACATTTCAATACAAAATCCCGCACCCATAGGCTTGCGCGCTTTTGCCCTCGCACATTCCGACAGAGGTTGCTAACCTTCATCTTGAGATCGAGAAATCCGATTGCCCAATCGAATCGCAAGGCATGTGATTGTGAAATCGGCTCTTGCTTATCGATCGTTGTGCATGGTTGTGGCTCTCGGTTCGGTGCTGCTCTGCAGCGCCTGCGGCTTGGTGACAAGTCCCGATCTCGATCCGAGCGGTCCGGTTGCGCTCGCGGCGCGGCAACTTCTGTTCGATGCCGTCTCGATCATGATGGTCGTGATCGTCCCGGTCTTCATCATGACCGCGTGGTTCGCCTGGCGATATCGGGGGACCAACCGCAACGCGCGCTACACGCCCGACGTCGCCTATTACTGGCCGGCCGAGGCCGTCGTCTGGAGTGTGCCGGCGGCCATCATCCTGTGGCTCGGCTTTCATCTCTGGACCGGCACCCACAAGCTCGATCCGTACAAGGCGATCGATCCGGGCGTCAGGCCGTTGCAGGTGGAGGCAGTGGCACAAGACTGGAAATGGCTTTTCATCTATCCCGAACAGAATATCGCCGTGGTCAACGAACTGGTATTTCCCGCCGGCACCCCGCTTGCCATCAGGATCACCTCCGACACGGTGATGAACTCGTTCGTCATTCCGGCACTCGGCGGCCAGATTTACGCCATGGCGGGGATGCAGACGCGGTTGCATCTGCTGGCCAACAAGCCGGGGCGTTTCATGGGCCGCAATGTCCAATATAGCGGCCGCGGCTTCGCCGATCAGCAGTTCAACGCCATCTCCACCGCCAGTCAGGAGGAATTCGAGGCGTGGGTCGCGAAGGTGAAGACGTCGGCCGATGTCCTCGATGCTGAAGCCTACGAGCGCCTTGCCAAGCCGAGCGCCAGGGTCCCCGTGACCTACTATTCCAATGTCGAGCCAAAGCTGTTCGAAGCGATCATAGCGAAATGGCAACATGGCGATCACGCCAGCTCCACGTCAGGTGGCGCCCTCAACGGAATGAAGCATGGTGGACATCTTCGGTAGGCTGACCGTCGATTCGTTGCCGTTCTACAGCGTCATTGCGGCGTCGGGCGCCGCGGTCACCGTGCTCGGCGCGCTCTCGGTGATCGCCGCAATCACTTATCTCGGTGCATGGCGCCTTGTGCTGTTCGACTGGGTTTCAAGCCTGGACCACAAGAAGATCGGCATCATGTATGTGCTGGTCGCGCTCGTAATGCTGATGCGAGGCTTCATTGACGCGGCGATGATGCGCAGCCAGCAAGCGATCGCCTACAACAATGATGGCTATCTGCCGCCGGAGCATTTCGATCAGATTTTCAGCTCGCATGGCACCATCATGATCTTTTTCATGGCGATGCCTTTCCTGTCGGGACTGATCAATCTGATCATGCCGCAGCAGATCGGCGCCCGCGACGTCGCGTTTCCGTTCATGAACGCCGTAAGCCTTTGGCTCACCGGCGCGGGCGCGGGACTGGTGCTGATATCGCTTGTCATCGGCAAGTTCTCGACCGCCGGATGGACCGGCTATCCACCCTATTCCGGGCCTGAATACAATCCCGGAGTCGGCGTCGATTACTGGCTGTGGGCCGTGCTCATCTCAGGCGCCGGCTCGACCATGAGCGGCATCAACTTCCTCGTTACCATCATCAAGTGCCGCGCCCCCGGCATGACGCTGTTCCGCCTGCCACTGTTTACCTGGACCGTGCTTGTCACCAGCGTGCTCATGATTTTCGCCTTCCCGGCCCTCACCGTCGCCTGTGGCATGCTTGCGCTCGACCGTACCGCCGGCATGCACTTTTTCACCAATGCCATGGGCGGCAACATGATGAACTACATCAACCTGTTCTGGATATGGGGGCATCCGGAGGTCTACATTCTCATCCTGCCCGCTTTCGGCGTGTTCTCCGAAGTGGTTGCCACCTTCAGCCAGAAGCGCCTGTTCGGTTACCTTTCGCTGGTGCTCGCCACCATGGCCATCGGCATCCTGTCTTTCACCGTCTGGCTGCATCACTTCTTCACCATGGGTTCCGGCGCCAGCGTCAACGCCTTCTTCGGCATCATGACCACGATCATTGCCGTTCCGACTGGCGTGAAGGTGTTCGACTGGCTGCTGACCATGTATCGCGGTCGCATCATCTTCAAGGCACCGATGCTGTACACCGTAGGATTCCTCGTCACCTTCGTCATCGGAGGGCTGACCGGTGTGCTGCTCGCCATGCCGCCGGTCGATTATATGCTGCACAACACGACATTCCTGGTCGCGCATTTCCACAACATGATCATCCCCGGCGTGCTGTTCGGCTATCTGGCCGGCTACATGTACTGGTTCCCGAAAGCCTTCGGATTCAAGCTGAACGAAAAGTGGGGCGTGTGGTCGTTCTGGTGCTGGATCATCGGTTTCTATGTGGCGTTCATGCCGCTCTATGTGCTCGGACTGCTCGGAATGCCGCGACGGATGGAGCATTACGATGTTGCCGCGTGGCAGCCGCATCTCATTCTCGCCGCCGCCGGCGCTTTCATCATTTTTCTCGGCATCGTTTGCCTTGTGGTTCAGCTTGCCGTCAGCATCCAGGACCGCGAGCGCGCGCTCGATCTGACCGGAGATCCTTGGAATGGCCGTTCTCTGGAATGGGCTACGTCATCTCCAGCTCCGCCATACAATTTTGCCACGCTGCCGCAGGTCGGCGACACCGACGCCTTCTGGGACATGAAGCAGCGCGGCGTTGCCTACAAGCGCCCCGACCGTTACGTCGATCTGGTCTTGCCCAGGAATACCTTCATCGCCGCCTTCATCGGCGGCGCTGCCTTTGCGTTCGGCTTCGCCGTGGTGTGGTACATCTGGTGGCTTGCGATCCTGTGCCTCGCGGCCATCGCGCTGGCGATCATTGTGCGCGCCTCCGACGACGATTCGGACTACGTCATGCCGGCGAGCGCGGTTCAGGCCATCGAGGACGCGCGTTTCGCGCAGCTCGCCAGAGCGCCGCGAAACGAAATGGCGGACGAACCCGGTTTCGCCGGCGAGCCGGTGCCCGAGGGCTCCACATGACCGCCGACACCGTCACACCCGGCACGGTCAGGCCACCCGCCCTGTCCGCGGAGCGTTACGAGGAGAAGGCGTTCGGCTTCTGGCTCTATCTCATGAGCGACGCCATCATCTTCGCGCTTCTGTTTGCGACCTATGTTGTGATGCTTGGCAATACGGCCGGTGGTCCCTCGGGCAGGGAACTGTTCAGCCTGGAGCACGCCGCCGCCGAGACCGCATTGCTGCTGTTGAGCAGCACCACGTTCGGCTTTGCGAGCGTCGCACTCGCCAACGGCAGGAAATTCCATGTCCTGATATGGCTCGTCGCAACCATTGCCCTGGGCGCGGGCTTTCTTTTCCTCGAATATATCGAACTGAGCGGCATGATTGCGCGTGGTGCCGGGCCGGACCGCAGCGGCTTCCTGTCCGCCTTCTTCACCCTGGTGGGCACCCACGGACTTCACGTCAGCGTCGGCATTCTCTGGATCGTGGTGATGATCGGCCAGATCCTGATCAAGGGGCTGACCGCACCGGTCGCCTCACGGCTGGTCCGGCTGGGATTGTTCTGGCACTTCCTCGACATCGTCTGGATCGCGATTTTTTCCGTGGTCTATCTTCCGGGGGTACTCTAGATGGATGCATCCGGCTTGCCGGTCGAACGCAGCGTCAGGCCGTATCTGGTCGGCCTGGCGCTTGCCGTCCTGCTGACGGCGATTCCCTTTGGGCTGGTGATGACCGGCGCCGCGCCGCGCCACACGACCATCGTTGTGATCGCCGTCGCAGCCGTCCTCCAGGTGCTGGTGCATCTGCGCTTCTTCCTCCATATCGGCTTCCGCACCACGCCGCGGGAGAACCTGATCGCCCTCGCCTTCGCTGCCGTGCTCATCTGCATCATGCTGGGCGGCAGCTTCTGGATCATGTTCGATCTCTATCGCCGGATGATGGAATAGGCATACGAGGACGGCAGGCCCCGTCGCGCGGCAAGGGACGGGCCCTATTCCGTGAGCACGATGATGTGGCCGTCGGGATCGCGGATGGCCGCGGCCTTGCCGCCATCCCGCAAGGTCACGATGCCGGAGCTCACGAACGTCACATGTTCCGCCTCCAGCCGCCTGACGAGCATGTCGAGATCGTCGGCGCGGTGAATTTGGCACACAGCAGCCACGTCGTTGGCACGGACCGGCGACGCCAGGGTCCGCCCCCGCGGCGAGCGATAATGCAGGAGCTCCACATGCGGTGTCGCGACGAGCGCGGGCTCGAGCGCTACCACGTCGACTTCACACCCGGTAAGACCGTCGAGCCGGTCCTGTTCGGGACCCTGGTTCAGAGTTCGTCCGGCGAGGCGAAAGCCCAGCAGGCCCGTGTAGAAGGCGATGCTTCGATCGATATCCATGACCGAGATCGCGGTGTGATCGTAGCCTGCTATGCCATTGCCCGCGTTCTGCCAGACTGGATCGCCAGTCCCTCGCGGAAATGCGATCAGTTCGAGCGGATGCCCTTCGGGATCGCGGAACTTGAAAGCTATGACGCCGCCGGTATTGGCCGGCAGCAGAACCGGGGCGCCCTCGGTGACGGCGCCCGCCGCGGCTTCCGACAGGCGTTGCCAGACTTTCTCGATCCCTCCGCACACCAGCGCGAGATGTTGAAACCACTGGTCGTTCGAGGCGCGGGGAGACGGGTATGGGAACCCGGGAGGATCGAACGCCATGAGCTTCAGGGTCTGCCGTCCAATCGGGACGTCGACTGAACGCGCCGTGGTGCCCTCCTCAACGCCAAGCAGCCGGAGCCAAGCCCGGTCGGCTGGCTGCTGGGCTTCAACCGCGAACCCGAGCGCTTCGCGATAGAAGGCGGCCATCCCTGCAAGGTCTGCGACCGTGATAATGATCCCGCTGAGTTGTCCAACCGGCACGGTGCCTACACCTATTTGAAGGTGCCGGGCCTGGTGCCGGACCAGACCGCGGGATCGAGCTGGACGATCATCAACGCGCAAGGCTCGCTGCCGATCGCTCCGGAGCGATGTCCGACCCTGCCCTGCGCGTCCGGCGCCGCGTTCTGATCGCCGCCGAAGGCGAGGTCCCCCTGCCCCATTTCCACACGGATGCCGTCCGTGGATTCCACGAACCAGCGTCCCGACACGACCGAAATCCATTGCGGCTTCGGATTCGTGTGCCACTCGCCGATCCATCCGACCGGAAGTACGGCGAACAGCAGAGTGGCTTCGCCCGAGAGCAGACAATCGTTCCACTGGGCGGCCGCCTTGCCGCCCATGCTCTGCAATTCGAAGCTGGTCAATTCACACCGGGTTTGGTGGGTCGCGCCGCGATCGTCGGCCCACAGATGCCAATAGGCGATCTTCGCAGTCGCTGGTTCGACCAAGTCGCCCTCCTTCGCTAAAACGCTTCGTCAAGTTTCGGTTGAAACGAGCGCCGCCTAGAGTCGCGACGACACATCCTTGATGAAGCCGCTGGAATACATGACGAAAATCAGCCCGCCTACCAGACCGAAATTCTTGAAGAAATCCCAGATATGCGGATAGCCCTCGCTCTGCGGCGACCAGAAGCGCGGGTAAGTCCAGAACGCGTGATAGACAATGGCGGTCACGACACAATAGCCAGCAAGAATAAAGGCCGCGATCCCGTCGTAGAACCCGAACACGATCATCGGCGGCGTCAGCAACTCGACAGCCATCGCCAGGACCAGGAGGACCGGTCCGCCAGGAAGCCAGCTCGATGTCGCCTGTTTGAGCGCATTGTCCCAATTGATGACCTTGTCGACAAAGCTGAACGGGAATATCCAGACGATGAAGAAGCGCGCCAGCATCGGCAAGGCGTCGTTGACCAGCCATTCCATCGCTTGCTCCTAAAAAGCCCCCATGGTTTGTCCTTAGAATGAACCCTCTACGAAGATGGCCTGGATCACAACCCTTCCCGCATTTCCTGCAAGGCATTGTCTCGGTTGGCATCACCCAGTGTCGCATCCGCTCGGATCCGAGCGGGCGGGCTCGCATCCCCGGGATTCAAGCGTGACGATTGGCTCATCGCCGCTGATGCCTGATTCAGCCGGTTGGCCCGATCAGGCGGAGGCGGGCAGAACGTAAAGCCGTTTGCGGGCGTTTTCGATCTCCTCGCGCACGATGCGAAGGTCGTCGACCGAGGGTCCCGGCAGCTCCGTTGCGAGTTCCGCTCTGATGGGCCAAGCAAATGCTGATTGTACGGTCTTCGCCGAGAGACCGGTATGAAGCGCAGCTGCGTACATCTCCCCGTTCTGGTCGTATTCGAAGACGCCAAACGGGTTCACGAGACATTGCGGACCGGTGGCTGGATCATACCCAAGCCCAGTGCGCCGCTGACGCCCGGCAAGATATCCGGGGCTCGTGTTGTAGTCGACGCGTTCCGGATAGCTGCGGGCGGCCGTGCTTGCGCTGACCAGCATCAAGCCGTGCCCCATGCTAGCCAACTCCGTGCCTCCGCCGGAACCCGGCAACCGCACCGTCGGCTTCTCGTACGGACCGATGGCCGTGGTGTTGATATTACCGAAGCGATCCGCGATGACCGCTTCGAGCAAAGTCATTTGCACGCGCCCGGATGCGAGCCACATGAACAGCGACTCGAGGCTCCCTGCGCAAGCAGCTGCGCCTTCGGCTGCGGTCAGGTCGGATGGGGAGGTCGGCAACACGGAGGTGAGCCGGTCCTCTACAATGCCGTTTTCGTAGATGACGACGATATCGGGCGCGTGCAGCCTCCGTGCGATACGTGTCATCAGCATCGGCCAATGAAATCCGACGAACAGGACCGACCCGTCCTTGATGCGCTTTGCACCCGTCAGCAGCATCTGCTCGAAGAGCGAAGCGTCGGTCATTGCTGCCACCAGCGCGCGCGAGCCTGAAGCGCCGCCACACGGTCTGCTCCAATTTTCGCAAGCAGATCATGAAACGTCGCACAGCCGTATACCCATTCGTCGAGATATTGCTGATAGCCATCAACCGTCTTCGACAGGCGTCCGTAAAGTGCGTGATGATCGAGGTCGCGAAGATAATACCGGTAGGCGTCGGTCGGATGGGCCGACCATGGCTGCACGACCACGGCGTCAACCATGAATCCCGGAGCGACGGTTGCTTCCGGCGCTTCACGCACGATGTCGGTATGAACGAGTTCCTCGGCAATCACGATGACTTTCTGACAGGCGGCGATGGCGTAGCGCATCTCGGCCGTCGGTCCGAACAGCTGCGCGTTACCGAAGCGGTCCGTCCGATGCACATGGAAAACGCCAAGCGCGGGCCGCAACGGAGGAACCACGCAGACAGGCCGGCCATCGAACGGGCTCTCGACCACCGCGAACTTGTCAGGCATGAAAGTGCGCTGTGTGAAATGGCCGGCGCCCTGCACAGGCGTCGTCGGCATGAAAGGCAAGCCGCAGCCGCCGGCAATCAGCGCGCTCGTGAACGCTCCGAAGCTCATTTCTTCGATCGCGATCGGGTGGGGATGCCCCTGCTCGATCGCGCGCCGGAAACAGTGCGCCGGCACCGGTCCGACGGAATTCCATACATGGCAGAGCAGCAGTTTGTCGATGCAACCGGCTCCGACCAGTTGATCGACCAGGACGCCACCGGACGTCTTCATGACATAGAGCTGGCGGCGCTTCTGGCGGATGAGTTCATGCGCCAGCGCCATGGGATCGCTGTAGGCAAACCCGCCGATAAAAAGTTCCTGACCGTCAGGAACGTAGGTAGCGACAGCTTCCGCAAGCGTGAGGACCGGCTTCGGACCGGTGCTCACGCGCGCGCTCCGGATTTGATGATGTCCCTGCCGATCACAATTTTCTGGACCTCGTTGGCGCCTTCATAGATCCGCAGGGCCCGTATTTCACGGTACAGTTCTTCGACCTTCACGCCGCGCGTGACGCCTAGCCCACCATGTAACTGAACAGCCCGGTCGATCACGCGCTGGGCCGCTTCGGTCGCGAAATATTTCGCCATCGATGCCTCGCGCGTAACGCGCGGCGCGCCGCTGTCCTTCAGCCAGGCCGCGCGATACACGAGCAGCGCGGAGGCGTCTACTTCGATCGCGCATTCCGCAAGCGCGGCTTGCGTAAGCTGCAAGTCCGCCAGCGTGCCGCCGAATATCTCTCGCTCCCTGGCGCGGTCCACGCCTTCATCCAGGGCGCGTCTGGCAAAGCCCAGCGCTGCGGCGCCGACCGTCGAACGGAAAATATCCAGATTCGCCATGGCTACCCTGAAGCCCTCTCCCCCGGCGCCCAGCCGGTGGGCGACCGGAACGCGAACCTCGTCGAAGCGGAGCTTCGCAAGCGGCTGAGGCGCCATCACTTCGATGCGTTCGGCAACCGTGAGGCCCGGGGAATCCGCATCGACGACGAAAGCCGACAGGCCCTTGGCCGCTGGCGCTTCGCCCGTGCGGGCGAAGACGACGTAAAAATCTGCAATGCCGCCGTTCGATATCCAGGTCTTGGTTCCGCTGATGCGGACGTGTTCATGTCCGTCCGGAACCGCGGTGACGGAGAGCGCGGCAACATCGGAACCGGCGTCGGGCTCTGACATCGCCAGTCCGGCGATCAGGGTGCCTGCGCAAACGCCCGGCAGATATCGTTGCTTCAGAGCCGGCGAGCCGAACAGCGTGATCGGCCCGCTCCCGAGGCCCTGCATGGCAAAGCCGCTGTCTGCAAGGCCGCAATGGAAGGACAGGATATCACGCCCAAGTGCGATGGTCCGCACGTCCAGTTCGGGAGAGTCGCCGCCAAATCCCGCCGGGACGATGGCGGACAAAAAGCCCGCCGCGCCCAGTTGCTTCACCCGATCGCGGCTGACCTCGTCGACATTGGATTGCGGTCGCTTCGGCAAGTGCTGCACCGCCCAGTCGGAGAGATCCTTTGCATAGCGCCGATGCCGCTCGGCAAAGAACGGCCAGGCGAGCGTCGCCGCGAGCATCAATTTCCCTCGAATACAGGCTTCTGCTTTGCAGCAAATGCGTGATAGGCGCGGCTGTAATCCTGCGTCTCCATACATAATGCCTGGGCGACGGCTTCAGCCTCGATCGCCTGCTCGACCGACATTGCCCATTCCATTTCGAGCATTCGCTTGGTCATCGCATTGGCAAAAGTCGGTCCGCTGGCGAGTTCGGTCGCAAGCCTGGTCGCCTCCGGCAGCAATTGCTCCGGCGGGACGAGCCGGCTGTAGAAACCGCTGCGCTCGGCCTCCTCGCCGCCCATGACACGCCCGGTAAACAGCAATTCCGCCGCCCGCCCATGCCCGATAATGCGCGGCAGAATGGCGCAAGCTCCCATGTCGCATCCGGCGATGCCAACCCGATTGAAAAGGAATGCAACCTTCGAGTTCGGCGTACCCAGGCGGAGGTCGGAGGCCATGGCGATGATCGCTCCGGCGCCGACGCAGACTCCATCGACAGCGGAAATTACGGGCTGCGGGGCCGCACGCAGAGCCTTGACCAGACTTCCGGTCATGCGCGTGAAGGCGAGCCGGCCGACCGTATCCATGTCGAGAAGAGGCTTCGTGATCTCGTGCATGTCGCCGCCGGAACTGAAATTGCCGCCCGCTCCAGTCACGACGAATGTCTTGATGCTCTGATCGAGTTGCGCGGCTCGGAAAATGTCGCCAACTTCCGCGTAGCTCTCGAACGAGAGAGGATTCTTGCGCTCGGGTCGATTGAGCGTGATCGTTGCAACCTTTCCGACGACATCGAAAAGCACGTGTCTTGCCTTGTACTCCGACAAAGGCAACGTCACCGGATTGGCAGCGATCACGCCCATCTCCTTTCATGTGCCGGTCTTGCGACCGTCTTGTTCGCGCTGAATGCGCTATTCGACCTTTGCGCCGGAGACCTGGATCACCTTGGTGAACTTGGCGGTCTCGTCGGCGAGATACTTTCCGAATTCGGCGCCCGAAATCGTTCCGGGGTCGATTCCGATTTTCGACATCCGCCCGGCAACATCGGGATCCTTCAGTGCGCGCATGACCTCATCGGTCAGCTTCTTCACCACGGGCGCCGGGGTTCCGGCCGGCGCCACGAGGCCGTACCAGACAGGCGACTGATAGCCCGGCACGCCGGCTTCGCTGATTGTCGGCACATTGGGCAGAACCTTGGCTCTGCCCGGCGTTCCGACGCCCAAGGCGACGATCTTTCCGTCGCGGATGTGGCTGATGACGCCCGGCATGCTGTCGAACATGATCGGAACATGCCCCGCGAGGACATCGTTCAAGGCCGGCGCGGCGCCCTTGTAGGGAACGTGCACGATTTCAACGTCCGCCATATGTTTGAACAGCTCCGCCGCCATATGATGCGAAGAGCCGTTTCCGGAAGAAGCGTAGTTCAGACCGCGCGGCTTCGATTTGGCCAGTGCGACCAGTTCCTGAACCGACTTCACCTTCAGGGACGGGTGAACGACGAGAACAACCGGGACCTCTCCGATCAACGCGATCGGCGTGAACGCCTTCGCGGGATCGATCGGCATGTTCTTCATCAAGGCGTGGTTGACCGCCAGCGGACCCGGCGCCGTCAGCAACAGCGTGTATCCGTCCGGATCGGACCGGGCGACGGCTTCCATTCCGATATTGCCACCGCCACCGCCGCGGTTCTCGACGATGAATTGTTGGCCCATCTGCTCCGAGAGCTTCTGCGCGAGAATGCGAGCCGCGATGTCGTTCGAACCACCCGCCGGATAGGGAACAATGATCCGGACCGGCCGCGTTGGATAATTCGATTCCTGGGCGAGTGCCGCGGACGCATTCAGCGACAGGGCGGCGGCGACCAATCCAACGGACCACCTCGCAAATTTCGTCAGTCTCATATGTTCCTCCTTGTTTGCTCCCGGTGACTTCTCGCCGGCGGTTATCCGCTCCGTTGGCAAATTCACGTTTCTATCGAACGCTTGTTTGATTTTTTGGATGCATGAAAGGCGCCTTCGTGCGCGTCCTAGACCTCTCCCCCTGCAATCGGCAGCACGATCCCGTTGATCGATGCGGCGGCAGGCAGACAGAGCCAGCCGACGGCGGCGGCAACCTCCTCCGGCGTGACAAACCGGCCTTGCGGGTTTCCGGCCGAGAGTGTCTTGCGGACCTCATCTTCCGATCGCGCGGTTTTCTCTATGATGTTGCGGACCGACTTTTCGAGCATCGGCGTGTCCGCATAGCCCGGGCACACGGCGTTCACCGTCACGCCCCGCCTGGCGCACTCGAGCGCAAGCGCTCGCGTCAACCCGACCAGGGCGTGCTTCGAGGCAGTATAGGCCGACGCGTAGGCCACGCCCTTCAGGCCGGCGACAGACGCAATATTGACGATCCGTCCGGCATTCGCTTTGACCATGGCGCCCAGCACGTGCTGGGTGGCAACGACAACGGAGGTTACATTCAGGTCCATGGTGCGGTGCCACGCAGCCATATCCATTTTCAAAAACGGAATTCCCTCGGCCGCACCGGCATTGTTGACGAGGATATTTGCCGCACCGAATTGTCCCTGACCTTTGTCGATCGCATGCTTCAGCGCAGCGCCGTCCGTCACATCGGCGGGTGCAACGCAGACTCCCCGGCCAGGGGTCGCGGGCAGCAAAGCAGCGGTTTCCGAGAGGAGCGCCTCCGAACGCGCGATCAAGGTCACATTCGCGCCGAGATCATACAGTTCTTGCGCGATCGCGCGTCCGAGCCCGCGCGACGCGCCGGTTACAACGGCGTGCTGACCCTTCAGGGGATTTCGCCGGTCCACTCTCATCCTGTTTGCCCACATGCCGTCATGCAAAGACCGGCTTTCTCTTTTCGCGAAAGGCCTCGAAGCCTTCCGCACCGTCCCGCGACAACAACTGGCGCCCGGCCAACATGCACTCGCGCTGGTGGGCGTCCTCGAGCGCGACGCTGGCCCCCTCGCGCACCATCCGCTTCATTGCGGCAAGCCCGGAGCGGCTTCTGGTCGTCAGCGTTTCGCAATAGGAGATGGCGTGGCTCTGCAGATTGTCGTCCGCAATCACGGCGTTGACCAAGCCCCACTCGCGCGCTTCCGCCGACGACAGCAGGCGGCCGCTATACATCAGATCGAGAGCGCGCCTCGTGCCCACCAGCCGCGGCAGCCGCTCGCTGGAGCCCCAGGCGGGCAAGAATCCGAAATTGACATGCTGATCGCCGAACCTCGCAGTCTCGGAGCAGAAGGCGATATCGCAGGCGAGCATTAGCTCGAGCCCGCCGGCAAGGCACAGTCCCTGGATCGAAACCACGGTCGGAATCGGCAGCGCCTCGATACGCCGAAACAGATGCTGACCGCGCCGCAGCCAGCGCTCGACCGCTGCCTCGCCATCCGCGACACATCCAAGGACGATGTCGATATCCGCTCCGGTACAGAAATGCTTCCCCGTCGCGCAAATCAGAAGCGCCCGCACATCTGAGCGACGCTCGATGTCATCGAGCGCCCGCTCCAGACCGTCGAGAAGCTGCCCGGACATCGAGTTGTATTTGGACGGCCGATTGAACGTCAGCACCGCCACCGCGGACCTTGTCTCGAACAAAAGGTGCGGTTCTTCCGCCATTCCCGCCTGCTCCAAGTGGAAGCGCCGAACATGGCACAATAATAAATTCCGATCAATCGTTTGATTTATTTTGAATGCGGGCGCCCTCGATCACATTGCTGCGTTGCCGAATAGCGCGAGCGAGGTTACAGAGATGGCAATCACGCCATGGCTTCGGAAATGCCACCCAACACGGATTCAAGGGGCTCTGCGCCCGCCAGGCGCGGCTCAGGCGCCGCGCGCGCCGCGTCGAAGACCCGGGCGCCCTACCGCAAGTCGGAACGGTCGCGACGCCGGATATTGAACGCTGCGGCGCATCTTTTCCGGCGCAAGGGCTACGCGGACACCTCGCTGCGCGACATCGCTCACCGCGCCAACATGATATCCGGCAGCATTTATTATCATTTCGATTCCAAGGAAGACATATTGGATGCAGTCCTTCAGGAGGGCATCATCGCCCTTCACAATGCGGTCAGGGCTGCGGTGGAAGCGCTTCCCGCAAGGGCTACGCCGCGCGACCGCGTCAGCGCCGCCGTGCACGCGCATCTCAACGCCCTGCTGAGCCAGGGCGACTATATTCGCGCCAACGCCCGCGAGTTCGAGCGCGCCCCGCCTGTGATTCGAAAGCGGAACCTGGTGCTGCGCCAGCAATACGCCGCATACTGGCGTTCGCTGTTCGAAGAGGCGAAGGCGGCGGGCCAACTCAAACCAGAGGTCGATCTCACGCTGTTGAGGCTGTTCCTGCTGGGGGCATTGCACTGGACGGTGGACTGGTACGACGCTTCCAAGCAGCCGATCTCTGCGCTCGCCGACCGGCTCTTGAGCTTCTTCTATTACGGCGTCGCCGAAGATCCGAAATAGTCAGCCATGCATGGTCAATCCGCCGGAGACGCTGATCGTCTGCCCGGTGATAAAACCGGCGTCGTCGCTCGCCAGGAACGCGACAGTTCCGGCCATGTCGGAGGGCTCTGCCAGCCGGCCAAGCGGCGTCGCGCGGATCATCGCTTCGCGCATCTTCGGCCCCTTCTCGGTGGAGCCGGTAAAGATATCGAGAAGCGGCGTATTCGTCGGCCCGGGGCAAATGACGTTGAGGGTGATGTTGTAACGGGACAGTTCGCGGCATAGTGATTTGGTCATCGCGATGACGCCGCCCTTGCATGCCGAATAGACCACTTCCGCAGAGGAGCCGACGCGTCCCGCATCGGACGCGATATTGACCACCCTGCCGGCTTTTCGCTCCACCATATGGGGAAGCACGGCATGATGCATGTTGATCGGACCCATGAGATTCATGGAAACCATTGTGCGCCAAAGATCCGGCTTGCTGTCCAGAAACAGCGTGGGCCGATCCCAGCCGGCGCAATTGACGAGGATGTCGATCCCGCCACCAACGGCCAGAAACGCCTCCACCGCACGCTGCACCGCATCATAATCGGTGATATCCACGACATGAACGGAAGCGACGTCGGAATTCCCATCGGAGCGGAGCAGTCCGGCGGTCTCGTGCGCTCCAGCCTCGTTCAGGTCGAAGATGCCGACATGCGCGCAGCCTTCGCTCGCCATCCGCCGGCAGATTTCCCGCCCGATGCCGCTGGCGCCGCCCGTCACGATGACACTCTTTCCAGCGAGTCCGCGCATATCCACCCTCTCGAAGCGGGTTTGAATTTTGAACAAGCATTTGGTAGATATTCTGGACGGTGATGTCAACGCAACGGATCGAATAGGCTAATGAACGCGCCCATACTGGCCCTCGCTGATCGAGACGCGCGACGGCGCCATTACGCGGCCGGGCATTGGCGGGACGAAACGCTCTACGCGATCGTGCGCAGGCACGCCGCCCGCACTCCCGAGCGCGTTGCCGTGCGCGAACAGACGCGCCGGCTGACCTACGCCGCACTGCTCGACCGCGCGGAAGCGCTGGCTGACGCGTTTGCGAACCATGGGCTGCGATCCGGCGAACGCGTCGTCACGTGGATGCCCAACCGGCTGGAATGCGCGGTCACGCATATCGCCTGCTCGCGCGGCGGCCAGGTCTATTGCCCCTCGCCAGACCGCAACCACACGGCGGCGGATGTCGTCGAGTTGCTGCGGCGCGTCAAAGCGAGCGCCTTCATCTACCAGTCGGGGTTCGGGGCCGATTCCGACAAGGACGATATAGGTCAGGCGCTGGAAGGCGTCTCCTCTCTTCGCCAGGTTGAAAAACTTGTTCCGGTCGAATGCGCGGACGAAGTCCCTTTTGGCCAGTTCAACGCGTTGTCGCCCGGGCAGCGCCCGCAGCACTGGATCAACAACGACCCGGACATCGTGCGCTATCTATCGTTTACATCAGGCTCTACTGGGGTGCCGAAGGGAGTCATGCACAGCGACAATTCGCTGATCACCGTGCTTCGCTCGATGTCGGCGGACTGGGGCTTCAATGCGGATACGGTGACCTACTCGCTCAGCCCTATCAGCCACGGTCTCGGCATCAGCGGATGGTTGACCTCGCTGGTAAATGGCGGCGAATTCGTGCTGCACGATCTGGCTCGCGGCGCGAGCGTTCTCAATCGCATCGTGGAAACCAGTGCAAACTATCTGGTCGGCGTACCCACGCACGCGATCGACCTGCTTGGTGAACTGCGCCGTGCCGGAGTTCCTGAGGTCAGTACACTGAAATGCTTCAGGGTTTCGGGAGCCGCCCTGCCCTCTTCCGTCGTTGAAGGCCTGCTCTCCTTCTATGTTCCGATTCAGAGCGGCTATGGGATGTCCGAGAACTGCGCTCACCAATACACGCGGCCCTCGGACTCCGCGGAAAGGATCCTGCAAACCTGCGGAAAGGTCTGCGCTGGATATGAAGTCCGGATATTCGACATCCAGGACCCCGACAGGCCGCTCGCGCAGGGCGAAGTGGGACAGATCGGAGGCAGGGGCGCGAGCCTGATGCTCGGATATTATGGCGATCAGGGCGCCACCGAAGCGGCATTCAATTCGGACGGCTGGTTCATGACCGGCGATCTCGGCAGGCAGGATAAGGACGGTTATCTGTATGTCACCGGCCGCATGAAGGACCTCATCATCCGCGGCGGCCATAACATCAATCCTGGGCGGATCGAGGATTTCGTCATGCGCCACGATGCGGTCGAGCGCGCGGCCGTATTCCCCCTGGCGGACGAGCGCCTGGGCGAACGCATCTGCCTCGCCGTGATGCTCAAGCCCGGCCGCGAGGCCTCAGCGGACCAGATTCTCGCGCGGATGGCGGAGGCCGGCCTCACTCGATATGAAATGCCGGAATATTTCGTGCAGCTTTCGGAAATTCCGGTCATGACAAATGGCAAGGTGCGCAAACCGGATCTCGTCAAGCGCGTGAAGGAGGGCGAGATCGTCCCCCAAGCGATCCGGCTGGCCAGTTGATGCGCGCGCTTGTTCTCTCCGAGTTTGGCGTCTACACCAACCTCATCTCCAAAGAAGTGCCAGAGCCGATCCTCGCCGATGACGGCGTCATCCTCTCGGTGCGCGCGACGGCGGTCAATTTCGCCGACTCGCTGCTTGTGGCCGGACGCTATCAGTTCAAGCCGCCGTTGCCTTTCATTCCGGGAAAATGTCCCGCGGGGGTGATCGAAATCGTGGGCCGGAACGTGTCCGGGTTCAAGACCGGCGATCGCGTTTTGACTCTGGCGGATATCGGCGGCTTTGGCGAACGATTGGCCGTCAAGGCAAAGGATTGTTTTCTGCTTCCGGCCTCAATGACATTTGCCGAAGCGGCCTCATTGTCATCGATCTTCGATACCGCATGGATCGCAATCCATCGGCGCGGAATGCTCCGGTCCGGCGAGACGCTGGCGGTGCTGGGAGGAAGCAGCGGCGTCGGACTCGCGGCAACGCAGTTGGCGCGCGCCACGGGTGCCAATGTTCTCTCCATCGTCCAGAGTTCGGAAAAGGCCGGCGTGGCGCGGGCTGCGGGCGCCCGGGTTATCATCCTGCCCGGGTCCGAATCCGCATCTGTCAGGGATGAAATCCTCCGGCTTACCGAAGGCAAGGGCGCGGACGTTGTTGTCGATCTGATCGGCGGTCCGCTGTTCGCCAATACGCTGCGCGCGGTGGCATGGGAGGGCCGGGTCGTTATCGTTGGCTTCGCCAGCGGAAATATCCCGGAGATCCAGACCAATTACCTCCTCCTGAAGAACATATCGCTGTCAGGCATGCAGATCAGCGACTATCGCCGAAGGCATCCCGACCTCATTGCCCAATGCTGGCACGACATTTTCGATCTGTTTCAGCGTGGACTGGTGAAGCCGGTACCAACGGTGGTCTGGCCGATCGCGCGCGCACCCGAAGCGTTGAGCGATCTGGCGAGTCGGAGAGCTGCCGCGCGGATCGTCCTCGAGCAGGCGGACACCCATCGTTACGATTGATCGCATCAAGGAAAAAGAAGCATGGGTCTACTGGACGGAAAGGTCGCGATCGTAACCGGCGGCGGACGCGGGATCGGAAAGGCAATTTGCATTCTGATGGCGCGGGAAGGCGCCAAAGTCGTGATCTGCGACGTCGGCGCCTCACTCGACGGCGCGGGCACCGATTCGGCACCAGCGAAAGAGGTCAACGACGAAATCTTGAAGGAGGGCGGTACCGCACTCCCGCTGACATTCGACATTGCCGATCCGGGAAATGCTGACCGGATTGTCGAGGCCGCCGTCACGGCATTCGGCCGTGTCGACGCCGTCGTGAACAACGCAGGCATCCTTCGGGATCGAATTTTTCACAAGATGAGCTGGTCGGACTGGTCCGATGTCATTGCCGTTCATCTGCACGGCTCATTCAACCTCTCGCGCGCTGCCGCCCGGCTGTTTCGTGAGCAGAATTCCGGGGCCTTCGTCCACATGACGTCGACCTCGGGGCTGATCGGAAATTTCGGGCAGGCCAATTACATGGCGGCAAAGCTCGGTATCGTCGGCCTGTCTCGAGGCATAGCGCTGGACATGCAGGCGTATAACGTCCGCTCGAATTGCGTCGCGCCTTTTGCGTGGAGCCGGATGATCGGCTCCATCCGCGCCGAGACGGAAGCCGAGAAAAAGCGCGTCGAACGGCTGCAGCAGACGACGCCGGAGAAAGTCGCACCCCTGGTGACCTACCTGGCGTCGGATGCGGCGACCGGAATCTCGGGCCAGATATTCTCTGTACGTAACAACGAGATTTTTCTGTTCAGCCAAAATCGCCCGATCCGAACCATCCACCGCTCCGACGGCTGGACGCCCGAGACGCTCGATGAACAGCTCAAAGGCGCCTTCGCGCCAAATTTCACGCCTCTGGATCGCTCGTCAGACATCTTCGCCTGGGATCCGATCTAGCTAGATCGGTCCGTGCTGCACTCCACGGCATCACATGGTCTCGCAGTGGTTGTCGATAAATTCCCTTGCGTGGCGAATGACTTCGTCGGTTATGAACATGTGTCCGCGATCCGTGTAGCGGATAAAGCGGTGCGGCGCGCCTGCATCGGCCAGCGCCCGTTCCATCCGCAATACCTGCTCGATCGGAATCGAGGGATCGTCGTCCGAGTGCAGGATAAGCTGGGGCATCGCGCGCGCGTGTACATGCCGAATCGGGGACGCGTATTCGCGCGCATGAGGAAACGGCTCGCCCGCGGGCGCCCATCCGGCACCCCAGTCGAGCTTCACCAGATCGTACGCTCCTGATACGCACACCGCTGCCCGGAAGCTGGCAGGGTAGTCGTCCCATCCGCCTGATCTGGGGAAACGCCCCTCGCCGAGGGTGGATGCAAGCGAAACCATGTGGCCGCCCGCGGACATGCCGATGAGGAAGATTCGCGCGGCATCGATTCCAAAATCACCCGCGTTGGCATGAGCCCATCGAAGCGCGCACAGCATGTCCTGATAGCAGGCGGGCGCCGGCGTGCAGGTCACCAGCCGATAGTCGATACTCATCGCAACGTAACCGAATCCGGCCCATTGCCGCACATCGATGGCGCCGGTGTCCCTGCGCGTTCCATAGTACCAGCGGCCCCCGTGAACAGACAGGATCAGCGGGAGACGGTCTCCCGTACGCGGCCTCGCGATATCCGCCAGCAGCGAGGCCCCATCCACGTAGCCATACACGACTGTCTGCGTCTCGATCATGTGCGTGATCCTGCAGCTTCCCGAATTGAATCAAGCAAGGTCGCATACGCAGAATCGCCGAACAGGCGCCCGAAACGAAGTGCGGCGGGCACACTGCCGCTCGACACGGACTTCAGAATCGACTCGATACGATCTGTCATGCCCGCCGGCAAGGCGGGAACAACCAGGTGCACCATATCAAACGTATTGATTACAAATGAAACATCCATTGCCTCCGGAACCACGACGCCAAGCTTCGCCAGTTCGCGTCGCGGATCCGTCACCATTCGTCTCGCCGCGACGGGATCGCGCGCCAGCCAGTTCAATGGCCACAAGCGGGGATCGCGATACACTTCGCCAAAGTCCCGGATCTCGGATAGCGCGGACAACGGCATGGCCGCAGGCGGCGCACTGAGTACCAGCCCAATCCGATCCAGCGTGTTTTCCACCGCGACGATCGTCGTCGATTGCGGTATCGAAATGTCGAGTTCGCGCAGCGCCACACGCGGGTCATCCATGAGCCGGCCATGGAATTTCCTGTCCGACCAGGCGCGGGCTATGATGCAGCCCATTGCATGATTCAGGACCAGTGACATAAGGCAATCTCCGCAGCGATGGCGATCATAGGAGACCGGTTAGATCATCAGGTATTTCTGCTTGACCTGCTCATTTTCCGCCAAGTCCACCATCGTGCCTTGATACCGGATCAGGCCCTTCTCGATAACATAGGCATAGTCTGAGATCTGCGTTGCAAAATGCAGGTTCTGCTCCGCCATCAGGATGGTGAGGCCCATCGCTTTCAGGGTACGGATCTTCTCTCCAAGCTCCTGTACGACAATCGGCGCCACACCCTCCACCGGTTCGTCTAACAGCAGAAGCAACGGGTTTCCCATGAGCGTGCGCCCGACCGTGAGCATCTGCTGTTCGCCACCGCTCAGATAGGCGCCCATGTGCCGGTCAAGCCGCCTGAGGACCGGAAAGAGGTCGTAGATCTTGTCGATCGTCCAGTCGAACTTCTCTGCGCCCGGCCCCTTGCGCGCCGCAATCTCGAGATTCTCGCGCACGGTCAGATCGGGGAAGATAATTCTATCGTCGGGAACGAACCCTATGCCCATGCGCGCGATATCGTGCGGTTCCGCGCCTACGATATTCTTGCCGTTATAGGCGATCTTTCCCCTGCTGGTACGTGCAAGGCCCATGATGGTTCTCATGGTCGTTGTCTTGCCCGCTCCGTTTCGGCCGAGCAGGCACACCACCCGCCCCTCCGTCACCTCAAGGTGAATACCGAAGAGAATGTGGCTGGATCCATAATGGGTGTGCACATCGTCGAGTTGCAGATGAATCATATCTGGTGCTCGCCGAGGTATATCTTCTGGGCGGTGGGATCGTGTCGCACCTCGTCGGGCGAGCCCTGCACGATGATTTCACCCCGGTGCAGCAAGGTGACGCGGCTCGCATGGTTGAATACGACGCTCATGTCATGCTCCGTGAACAGCACCGACAATCGAAGCTGGTCATTGAGGCGATCGACGAGGTCCATGGTCGACCGCGTTTCCTCAAGAGACATGCCGGCGGTCGGCTCATCGAGGAGCAGGAGCTTTGGCCTTGATGCCAGCGCCAGAGCAAGCTCGAGCTTTTTCTTGTCGCCTTGCGAAAGTTCGCCCGCGGTCACGTCCCGCCGATCCTGCAGATTGCACAGTTCGATGACTTCGTCGGTACGCGCTGTTCCGATCGTCCGCGCGCTTCCGATCATGTTCAGCGACTGTCCCATTTGCGCATGTACAGCCGAGCGAACATTCTCGCGAACGGTCAGACTTGGAAAGATATTGCTGATCTGGAATGCCCGGGCGATGCCGGAGCGTGAAATGCGGTGCGGAGACCAGCCTGTGATATCGGTGCGGTCAAAATGGATGGAGCCGCTGTCGGGCGCATGATACCCGGTGAGGAGGTTGAACAGCGTACTCTTGCCGGCTCCGTTCGGGCCGATGATTGCTTCCTTCGCTCTCTCGGCGAGGTTGAAAGTCACGTTTTGCGTGACCTTGTTTCCGCCGAAACTCTTGCTGAGGCCCTTGACCTCAAGCAGGTTGCTGGTCATGGCGCCAAACGTCCCTCGGGCGGCAGGGATGGCGCTCCCGCTTCCGGATCGGGCGAATTCCGTCGCCGTCGCATGAGATCCGCCGTCAGTCCGAGCACCCCACCCGGAGCAAACAGAACGATAAGCAGAATGACTATCCCGATTGTGAGCGGCCAATAGACGGTGAACGTCGTCACCCAGGCGTGGAGGAACGTGTAGACGATGGAACCAACGATAGGTCCGATGAAATATTTCGTGCCTCCGATCAGAGCCATGAAAACGGCAATGCCAGACTCCTGCCAGCCCAGAAGGCCCGGAGCGACGCTGCGCTGAAATGGTGCCCAAAGTGCGCCGGCAACGCCGGCGAAAGCGCCGGCGGTCACGAAGTTGACGAGCATGTGAGCCCGGACGTTGATTCCGAGAAATGCGGTGCGCCGCTGGTTGTCGCGGATGTTGCGCAGTGAATAACCAAACGGCGATTGCACGATGCGCCACATCAGCACCAGCGCGGCGCCGACCACAAGCATCGTGAAATAGTAATAATTGACCGGGTCCTGGAAAAAGCGAGGGGGCAGCAGGCCCTGCACGCCGTCGTCACCCTTGGTGAAACTGTACCAGGAGAACACGATATAATAGGCCAGTTCGCCGAACGCGAGGGTGAGGATCGCAAAGTAGATCCCTGTGAGTCTTACGCAGAAATACCCTACGACAAGCGCGCCTGCGGCGGCGATCGGCGGCGCAGCGACAAGCGAAAAGAAGAATTCCGCATATCCGATCTCGCCGCTGCCGCTTGCATCCTTGAAGTAGCGTATGAGCATGGCTGTCGTATACGCACCAAGCCCAAAGAATGCGGCATGACCGAATGAAATCTGTCCCATATAGCCGTGCAGCAGGTTGAAGCTCATCGCGAACAGGCCAAGGATCAGGATCTCCGTCGCGACGTAGGTCCAGAATTGCCCCGGGAGCAGCGGCACAAGCGCGAGGCATCCGAATATCAGCAAGGCGACGATGACGGAAAGCCGGTCACCTGCGTTCAGTCCCGCCAGCCGGTCGGGCTTGGGTGCAGGCATGTCCAGGCCCGCCTTTTCCTGCTCGGTCACGGCACTCATACCCGCAGCTCGGTTCCGAACAGGCCCCATGGCCGCCACACGAGAACGGCGATGACGATGAGATAAACGATCGCCAGCGCCCCGTCCGGCCAGATGAGAATTGAATACGAGTAGACGATTCCCACCAGCAGAGACGCGACAAATGTGCCGAGGATGCTGCCAAATCCGCCGATCACGACCACGGCGAAGCACTGCACGATGATATCGATATCGACTCCGAGCGCCATGGGGAGCAGCGGGGTGAATATGCCGCCGGCAAACGCCGCGATGCCGACACCGAGAGCAAAAACGCTGGCATAGATGAGCGGAATACGAATTCCGAGCGCGCTGACCATTTCTCGGCTCGAGACGGCTGCGCGGACAATCTTGCCATATTTGGTGCGGTGAAGAAGCGCCCACAGCCCGATCGCGACCACAATGCCGGAGCCGATGATAAAGAAGTAGTATGGATTGACGAAGACTCCGAACGCCTCCATTGGCGGCGTTGGGACGAATATGCGCCGGTTCTGCACGCCCCAGATCAGCTTGATCACGTCACCAAGAATCAGGACAAGGGCGAAGGTCAGCAGGAGTTGTTCCGGCAGATCGCGGCCGTAAAGCCGCCGGATCAGAAATCGCTCCACCAGCAGACCCACCAGGACCATGATCGCGGTAGCACCCATTACGGCCGGAACCAGCAGCGCAAAGCTGGGATCGAATGTCTCCGCCAGAGAGGTGAAGATCGTTACCGTGATGTAGCCGCCGAGCAGCCAGAACGTTGCATGCGCAAAGTTCAGGATGTTCATGACTCCAAATATGAGCGACAAGCCCGCGGAAAGCAGGAACAGCACCATGCCGCGCGACAGGCCGGCAAACAGCTGTATCAGGAGCGCGTTGACGTCAGGCACCGGCATTCTCCGAAGCCGCAGCTGCAGGAAAGGATGGCTTCGGTTGTTGCGCCTTCATCGCGCGCACACATCTCGCAACGCCGCGCCAGCAGTCCGGGGCGGCCATCACCGGCTCATGCGCGCTTCTTGAGTTTGGCCTTGACCGTTTCGTCGTCGCGCCAGACGGTGTTTCCCTCGACCGTGATCATCGTCTTCGGATTGTAGATCGGGAATGGATAGTCCGGCGAATCCCAGACCTCGCCGACATAGGACGGGCAATCGAGCTGGTTGGTTGCCTCGCGGAATTTCAGCTTGCCGCGGCAGGTCTCGAAGGTGCCGCCCTTGAGCACCTTGAGCAGTTGCTCGGTGTCAATGGAATTGGCTCGCGTCACCGCCTGCTCGAGCCCCATGAGCGCGTCGAAATACAGGCACGCCCAGTCGTCGGGGTAGAAATCCGGACCGAATTTCGCTCGATGCAAGGAAACATACTTCTGCATGAGCGGCTGATCCATATGCGCAAAGAACGGACAGCGAGTCAGCCCGATCAGTCCCCGCGGCAGCGACTTGCGTTGCTGCCGCAACTCGACGACGGAAATCACGCCGCCAGGATAGGCGGTGAGTTTCAGCAGGCCCGCACCCTGCGCTTGCTGGATGAAGGTCTCGTTGTCCTTGCCGGCAATCGATGGATAAACGAAGTCGGGCTTCTCGGCCATAATGGCCGCGATATAGGATGTGAAGTCGGTTTCTCCCAGCCTGAACCAAAGCTGCTTCGTCTCCTTGACCTCCGGCGCCACCTTCGAAAGCCCGGTAACAAATCCCCTGTGAGTCGCACGACCCCATTCGTAGTCCTGGCCGATGCTTACAAACTTCTTCCAATTGCGCTCCTTGATCAGCTTGCTAACCGCTACTACGACAGCACCAGCCTGCATGTCGCTGTCCGGGCACCACTGGTAGGTATAGGGAGTATGGTTCTCGGTCGTGAGGGTCGAACTGTTGCTCGTTGCTGCAAAATGCAGAATCTTGTGCTCGTGGATGATTTCCTGAACGGCAAGCGCTACCGCGCTGGAATAGACGCCGAATATCGCATTGACCTTCTCGTTCAGGATCAACTGGCGCGCCTCGCGCGCGCCCACATCCGGCTTCGTTTGTGTGTCGCGGTAGATGATTTCGATCGGATGCTTTCCGAGCAGGCCGCCGGTCTTGTTTATCTCCGCCGCCAGAACCGGAAGCCCGCGGATCGCTTCTGCCATCCAGTTGGCTCCGGCACCCGTTGAGGGCAGCAGCAATCCGATCCGATAGGGCGTGCCCGCCTGGGCGCTGACGTGCCGGGGCGCAAGCGTCATCGCTCCTGCAGCAAGGGAAGCGATGACAAACTCCCGGCGGTCCATGGTCTTGTACCGGGATCGCCACATCTTGGCGTTCTGCTCGTCGGTCATCGTAGCTCCTTCCAGAGGGCTCGCGCATAACGATCGCTTCAGTCCGGCAAAGTCAGCGTGCCCCAGCAAACCAAACGTGTCAACTGTCCGGAAACATTTTTTCCAGACAGGCAATGCCCGTCCGACGTGGGCCGATCGACGCTGGACCGTCGTCGCGACTATGTCTCGCGACCGAGATAGGCTTCGCGGAGCCGCTGAGACTGCATGAGGTCTGAAGACTTCCCGGAGAGAGCAACGCGTCCCAGCTCCAGAACATAGGCTCTGTTTGAAAGCTTCAGCGCCAGCGTGACATTCTGCTCGACCAGCAGCATCGACATGCCCTGCCGCTGCAGGTCTTCTAGGAGCGCATAGACGCGATTCACATAGGCCGGGCTGAGGCCAAGCGAAGGTTCATCGAGCAGCAGGAGTCGCGGCCTCGCCATCAGCGCGCGGCCAATCGCCAGCATCTGCTGCTCTCCGCCTGACAATACGCGCGCCTCGAAGTGACGTCGCTCCGCGAGGTTGGGAAAGCGCTCGTAGATGCGATCGATGTCCTCACGATGATTGTCGCGATCGCGCCGCGCTGACATCCCGACGAGCAAATTCTCCTCGACGGTCAGGCTCACGAACACCTGACGGCCTTCCGGCACCATGGCGATGCCTTCGGCGACGCGCTGAGGAGCAGACAGTGTTCCGATATCCTTTCCGGCGAAAGAGATGACACCAGCCACAGGTGTGACGGCGCCGATGACCGCCCGCAGGAGCGTGCTCTTGCCGGCACCATTGGCCCCCACCGCAGCGACGGTTTCGCCGGCATCGAGATGCAGCGCGACATCCCTGAGCGCCTGGATGTAACCGTAATTCACGTTGAGCGACTGGATGGACAGAAGCGTCATCGGCCGCCCTATAATCCCAGATAGGCTTGCCGGACTTCGGCGTTCATGCGGACCTGATCGGGCGTTCCCTCGGCAATCTTCCGTCCGAAATTGAACGCAATCAGATCCTCGCAGAACCTGCTGACGAAATTCATGTCGTGCTCGATCACGAATATCGTAATGCCACGCCTGGAGACATCATCCAGCTGATCTCTGAACGCATCGGTTTCGGCCTCATTGAGGCCTGCGGCGGGTTCGTCGAGCAGAAGCAATTGCGGTCGCGTCATGATCGCGCGTACGACCTCGATGCGCTTTCGAATGCCGAACGGCAGGTTTCGGACCTGTGTATGGGCGTGCGCTCCCAGCCCGGCTTCCTCCAGCCCCGCCCTGCATTCCTCCATCCAGCGATTGCCGCTGCCGGCCATGACCGGGATGACCATTTGCCAGGCGCTCATCCGCACATGCTGTCCCAGCAGGACATTTTCCAGCGCCGTGAGATGCCCGAGCAGGCGCACGTTCTGGAATGTGCGCGCAATTCCGTAATGGACGCGCCGAACCGCCGGTGCAGCTGTGATGTCCCGGCTGTCGATACTGATGGAGCCAGCCGTCGGCGGATAAACTCCGGTGATAAGATTGAAAAGCATGGTTTTGCCGGCGCCGTTGGGACCGATCAATCCGATCCGGCGTCCGCGCATGAGCGTCAGGGAAATGTCGTCGATGACCTTGAGGCCGTCGAACTCCTTGGTGAGCCGCTTGATCTCAAGAATCGGGCTTGCGGTGCCGGTCACGTCGGCCTCGCGCGCGACCTGCGCAGGATTCGCGCAAGCCTGTGCTTTGCGGCCTCGACCAGATCACGATCGATGAGACCCTCGGGGCGCCACAGCATCGTCAGGATGAGCACGACCGCAAAAATCACAAAGCGCCACGTATCGCCGACGCGGAACACCTCGGGCAGCAATGTGAAGAACACGGCTCCGACCAGCGGTCCGGCAACGGTCTGAACGCCGCCGAGCAGCACATACATCGCGACATAGACGCTTGCGACCACGCTGAATCTCTGAGCTTCGATGTAGCTGAAATGGTGCGCATACAGGGCGCCGGCGAGACCGGCCAGCATAGCGCCAAGCGCGAACGCGATGGTCTTGGTGTTGCGGATCGTAACTCCGAACTGCTCCGCGGCGATCTCGTCCTGACGCACGGCGACCATGGCCAGACCGAACGGGGTATAGGTCAGCCAGGTGACGAAGACGACGACGCAAACCGCCGCGAGGCAGATGACCCAGTAGCTGACATAGCCCTTTACCGGATAGCCGGCGGCGGCACCGACAACATCGAGATTGAGTATCCCGGTCCGGACCAGTTCGCCGAAAGCAAGCGTCGCGAGCACGAGGTAAATGCCCCGCGCACGGAGTACCGGATAGCCGATCACGGCCCCCACGATCCCGGCAACGCCGGCGCCGGCCGCGACGGTCGCCGCAACCGGCCACGCCAATTCGTTGCCGAGAAACGCCGCGCTATAGGCTCCGATCGCCATGAAGCCGGCGACGCCGAGATTGAGCTGGCCGGCACTGAGCGGCAGATAGGTCGCGTAGGCGGTGATGATATTCAGCGCCATGATCACGAGAATGCCTTCGGCGTATCCGCTCATATCAGACCCGCTCGGATCGAATGTTGCGGTCGCCGAACAGACCGGTCGGAAGCACGCAGATCAGCAGGATGATGAAAGCGAAGATGACGACCTCGGCAACAGACCCGCCGAAAACATGAATGGACACCGCTTCGGTCAGCCCGAGCAGCAGGCCGCCAAGGACGGCGCCCCAGATATTTCCCATGCCACCGATGATCATGGCCGCCACGCCTTTCAACGTCACCTCGTTGCCGATGAAGGGCGAAACCTGATGATAGTTGGTCGCAAAAATGACCCCGCCAAGTGCGGTGAAGATTCCGCTGATCAGAAACAGCATCGGCACAATCTGGTTCGCATTGATCCCGACCACCAGAGCGGTGTTGGGATTTTCCGCGATTGCCCTAAGGGACCGGCCAAGCTGGGTACGACGAAGGATGTAATGAAGCGTCAGAACCAGGATCGCGGTAATCAGCAGCGAACAGAGTTGCGGGATACTGACAACAAGCCCGGCAACGCGCAGGTTCGCATCGCCGAACGGCGTCGGAAACCGCTGGATATAAGCCCCGAAATAGACGATCACGAGATTCTCGAACAGCACCAGGAAACCGACCGAACTGATCAGAGGCACGTCGGGATGCGAGTTCTTGAGGCGGCGGTAGGTGAACCGTTCGACAACGAGCGACGCGACGCCGCCGGTCGCGATACCCAGCGCGACACCGACAAACCATGGTAGACCGCCCCAGACGATGAAGGCCCAGCTCATCATGCCGCCGAGCATGAAGATGGATGGAATGCTGAAATTCAGAAAGTTCAGAATGCCGATTGTCATCGTGAACGAAACGCCGACAAGGGCATAGATGCTTCCCAGCATGACGCCGTTGACGAGTTGCTGACTAAACATCGGCCTGCCGCATCTCGGGAAAGCCGTAGAGCGCTTGCGGATTCTGGACGAGAATGCGATGGCGCAACTCGGCATCCGGCACATAGCGGCCCAGCAGGTCTACAAGGTCGCCGTCGTCGGGCATGATCTTGCCGGCCTGGTACATCGGATGAGGCCAGTCGGTTCCCCATATCGTCCGGTCCGGTATCGCCTCCACAATCGCCCGCGCGAAGGGGACCATGTCGTCATAGGGCGGACCTTGCAGCGACAGGCGGTCGCCCATATCGATCTTGATCCAGAAACCGCTGGTCTTTGCGAGGTCGATCATCCATCGGAACGACCGCTGTTCGAGACCGCCGGAGATATCCACCCGCCCCATATGCTCGATCACGACGGGCACATCTGCCCGTTCGAACAGCGTACCGTATTCGATCAGTTCCTCGCCGCCCACATGCAGCGCAATGTGCCAGCCGAACGGCCTTATCGTCTCCACCACATGTTCAAAGACGGACAACGGCGGCGGTCCGCCCAGGAGCCGCACGAAATTGAACCTGACACCGCGAACACCCGCCGCGTTCATCTGCGCGATATCGTCCTCAGAAAACGTCTCATCGATCAATGCCACGCCCCGAAGCCGCCCTCCGCCCCGCGCGAGCGCATCGATCATCGCCTTGTTGTCGACGCCATGAACCGAGGCCTGGACAAGCACCGCGCGATCAAATCCGAGGAAATCCAGAAGGCGCCACAGATCCTCGAGCGGGGCGTCGGGAACGTCGTATTTGCGGTCGCGCATGTAAGGGAACCGCGCCTGCGGCCCGAAAACATGCACCATGGCATCGCAGGCGCCACGCGGCAGACTCAGCTTCGGTCTGCGAAGCTGAGTCCTGGGCGGAGGGCATGACGGAATCATGTTCGCTCGTTAATGACAGGAGCGCCGCTCCGATCGCCGTCAGCGAATGGTTTCGAACAACTTCCAGTTCCCGCCTTGAGCTTCGATGACATAGACGTTCTTGATCATGTCACCCTTCGGACCCATCGTGAGCGGGCCTTCCAGGCCCGGAAAATCCTTGAGCCCCGCGATCTGGTCGCGAACCGCCTTTCGTTCCGCGGCAAGCTTGGAGGGGTCGCCCGTCACGTTGGCGCGGCGCAATGCATCGGCATAGATGTAGACCACGTCGAAGCTCGCGGAATCGAACTGGCTCGGCGGCAGCACCTCCGGGAGCTTGCGCTCCTTGGCCAGGGCGAGGAAATCGGCGACGAACTTCTTGACGCGCGGGTTATCCAGCCCGCTGAAGAATGTGACGGTCGACAAGGTCCCGTCCCCGGCTTCGCCGACCCGGCCCGGAAATTCCGGCGTCGCAAAGACAGACCCACCGATGACACGGCCCTTGTGGCCAAGCCGGCGCAATTCGCGGACAAACTTGGCCGCCGATTCCGGCGGTGCTGAAAGTCCGACCGTGTCACTCGGATTGGCCATCAGCTGCGAAACCTGCGGGGCGAGGTCAAATGCATTGAAGGAAAAGCTGACCGACCCGTCGACTTTCAGCCCCGCCTCTTTCAGCAGCCTCGGAAAGGCCTCGGCGCCGAGCGACTTCGAGACGAAATCATCGGCGGCGTAGGCGACCGAAGCCGACTTACCCAGCATCTTGCGCTCGCCCATCATGTCAAGCAGACGCTTGACCTTGACCGACTCATCCATCGTGTTGCGGAACGCGTATTGGAAGCCGTCAGTCAGGCCAGGCGCGGATGACGCCGAGGACATCATGGCGATCCCCTCACGGTCACCGACCGGAAACGCGACCCGACATTCGCTCGACAGGAACGGCCCGATCACCGCCAGCGCCTTCTCGTCGCGAGCGAAGCGCCGGATGGCAACCACCGCCTGCTCCGGTTGCCCGGCGGTATCGAATTTCACGATCTTGAGCTTCTTGCCGTTGATGCGGCGACCAGATCCTCGGCGGCAAGCCCAAGCGATTTGAACAGGGTGATGTCGGTATCGGTGCGGCGGCCTTCGACACGTCCGAGCACCACCTCTCCGATCTCGCCCAGGACGTGAGCGGGCGAGATTTCTCCCGACGCCATCGCGCGCCGCAATTCGCCGCCCTGGACAAGCGCCGCTTCGCGAAAATCAACGAAAACGCGGGCGCGCTTCAGCGTCTCGGCATCGACCTCGGCCGTTTCCGGAACGCTCGACCCGACGAGGTTGAGGTGCGCGCCGAGGCTGATATCGGCACCGTTCAGCACCGGGGACTCAGCCGAGGTTGTTGTGCAGATGATGTCCGCATGGCGGACGCATGCGGCCGCCGTGGAGACGGATTCAACGGAAACGCCATGCTTTTCGCTCTCGCGCGCTGCGAATTTCTGTGCGCTCGCACTGGACCGGCCCCACACCCGGACCCGACGGATCGTCCTGACAGCGCACATCGCCGCGAGATGAACGCTCGCTTGCTGCCCGTAGCCGAGGATCGCAAGATCGCCGGCCTCGCGTCGCGCAAGAACATCGGTGGCAACCGCGCTGACCGCGGCGGTGCGGCGAGCGGTGATCTCGGTTGCGTCCATCAGTGCGACAAGCGAACCCCGCTCGGGCTCGAACAGAACCACAACACCCTGGTGGGAAGGTCGGCCGATCGCGAAGTTGCCGTGAAAAACGCTCACCACCTTGGCTCCGAAGCAGCGCGGATCGGCCAGCGCTCCGGGCATCAGACTGAGCGCACCGTCGTTGCCCGGCAATCCAATCACCTGCCGCAGAGGCTGGATCACGTCTCCCCGTGAGGTGGCGGCAAGTGCGGTCTTCATCAATTCGATGCAGGTGGGAAGCGGCAGGAGCTTTGCGATGTCGTTGCCAGAAAGCACGCGTACCTGGCCTTGAGTTACATTGCAGGTCATGGGCTCCGCAACGGTCACTTTTGACGGTACGAAAATGTCTTGTCGAACCGCGATCGGATGTGATCGCCGGCGACGACCGGTTCGTATTTGGGCGTCATGCCGGGCGGCAGACCCATCTCCCTCGGGTCCACGATGGTTGGGTAATCCGGATCGTAGAACACGGTCAGCGAATACCGGTCTCGCCCCGACTTGTTCACGACGCGGTGCGGGTTCGACTTGAAGCGGTCGTTGCTCCAGCGCTCGAGAAGGTCCCCGATATTGATGACCATGGTCCCCTCGATCGGCGTTGCATGCACCCAGTCGCCGCTGCGGCTCTTGACCTGCAGCCCGCCGTTCATGTCCTGCCAGAGCAGCGTGATTGCGCCGAAATCGGTATGTTCGCCGATACCGAACTGTTCCACGCCCGCGGAGGGTGACTGCGGGGGATAATGAATGATCTGCCCGCGCGCGAACGGTTTGCTGTATCGCTTGAGGAAGAATTCCGGATCGATACCGAGGCTGATCGCGATCGCGCGGAGGAGCCGGTCCCCGCATTCAAACGACGCCAGGAAGTAGTCGTAGAGAGCCGGCTGCAGCTGGGGGAAGAAGCTCGGCCAGTTATTCGGTCCGGGCAGCCCGTTGATCCGGATCACGTCCGGATCGTCCTCCGGAAGCTCCAGCCCCCAGCTGAATGTCTCCTTGGCGTCGATGCGTTTTCCCTGCGCGACATTGGCCCCCCCGATGGCGACGAAGCCGCGATGCCGCTTGCTTATTCCAAGCTGCGACTTTGTTTCGAGCGGCAGAGCGAAGAAAGCCTTCGCCGCCGTCAGCGCGCGATCATAGAGAATCTGGGAAACGCCGTGATTCTTCACATAGAAAAAGCCGATGTCGATCGCCGCACGGCGGATGTCGTCCGCAACGCGCTCGATCTGCGCCTGCGTTCCGTCAATCAGCGGAGCCATGTCGATGACCGGAATTTCGCTTCCGATATCTTTCGCCGCCGCATAGGCCATGAGCGCCCCCTGGGAAAAGCTCGAGATCAAGCGCGGATGCAATTGTCGCGCCTTATCTTCCATTTGTCTATACATATAACCGCGGTACGGCACGACACCGCGACACGCGGGGCTTGCGGAAGGCGCTAAACGCGTTCGGCTTGTGACGAGGGGCTGAATTCAGCGATCAGCTCATGCTGATCGCCAGGATAGAGCAGCCGCACGGCCGTAATGGGCGTGCTGCCCTGCCAGGTCATGCGTTCGACCAGAAGGCAGGCAGAGCCGCTCGCGATATCGAGTTGTCTGGCTTCGGCGGCGGAGGCGCAGACGGCCCGGATGCTGTGCTTGCCGAAGCTCCATGGCGCTTCATTGAACAGCCATTTCCCCGGAGAGATCAGGTTGAAATCGACACTTCGGATATCCGGGACCGCAGACAGGTTCACCAGCCGGTCCTCGGCCACGTGCGGGCGTCCGGCCGCGAAATGAAGCCCCTTGACGGCAAGGATCTGCTGGCCCGACCGCACGCCGATCCGCGCGCGATCCGCGCTGGTGGCACGCCTGACGGCACGCGACAGCAAGAGATAGCGATAGTGCCGGCCGGACTTCAGGACATCGGCCTCGATATCGTGAATTTCACCGACCGATTTCTGGGCATTCAGTGTCGCGACGAAACTTCCGGAGCGTCGGCGGCGCACGATCAGGCCGGCGGAAGCCAGCGCGCTAAGCGCGCGATTGACGGTCATGCGCGCGCAGCCATATTCCTCGACCAGCTCGCGCTCCGACGGAACCCGGCGTCCGGCCGGCCACGCACCGGAGAGAATCGCTTCTTCGAAACGCCGGCGGATTTCTTCGTAACGCGGCAGCGAAGACTTTGCTCGCTGGGTATCCCGACTGGCCACGTGCGTCTCGAGTATCCTTTGCAAATCTCAATGCACTATGCGCACAGGCGATCTAGCACAGGATTTCCCGTCGTCACACCGGAAATGGAGTCGCTCGGCGCGGGCCGTCCCTGACGCGCATTCGCAATGTCCGGACTTGCCGACCGGACGCCTCCGGGCGCCAACGCCACCTGTCGTCGCCTCGACCAGCGACGTATGCAGGAACCGCTGGAATCGTGGCGGCAGTTTCCTCATTTTCTGCCATAAAGCCCAGCGGTTGCAACATCCGCAGGATTCGGGAAATAACAGGGTTGACGCCTCCATGATACTTGCGGCGACGATTTCCAGCCTTGCAATCTGGGTTTACTGCCTGCTGTTTCGCGGCGGCTATTGGCGCTCGAGCGTTCGAGACGACGGCGTTTCGACGACGCGCTCCCCGCTACCCAGGATCGTCGCGATCGTACCGGCGCGCAACGAGGCAGCCAGTATCCAAATGAGTTTGCGATCGTTGCTGGACCAGGATTATCCCGGAGCGTTTTCCATCGTCATGGTCGACGACAACAGCGATGACGGCACCGCAGAGATTGCCGAACGCCTTCGCCGCTCAACAAATTCGTCCGTGCCTGTCGCGCTGATTCGAGGGAAGCCTTTGCCGCCGGGGTGGACCGGCAAGTTGTGGGCGCTCCACCAAGGCGTGGCCCATGCCAATGCCGAGATGCCGGAATACCTTCTGCTGACCGATGCCGACATCGTCTACGATCGCGACGTGCTTTCCTGGCTGGTGTCGCACGCTGCCGCAAGCGGCTCCGTTCTTACATCCCTGATGGTCAAGCTGCGTTGCGAATCGCCCGCCGAGCGCGCCTTCGTTCCGGCTTTCGTCTACTTCTTCCAGATGCTGTATCCGTTTTCCTGGGTCAACAATCCCCGCAGGTCCACTGCCGCAGCGGCGGGCGGCTGCATGCTGATCAAAGCCGATACCCTCGCACGGGCCGGTGGGATCGCCGTCATACGCGACGCGCTAATCGACGACTGCTCGCTCGCCAAAGAAATGAAGGCACGGGGCCCAATCTGGCTTGGACTGACGCAACGCGTCCACAGCATCCGCATTTCGGAAGCCATCTCCGACATTCACGCCATGGTGTCGAGGTCGGCCTATGCCCAGCTTCAATATTCGCCGCTCCTTCTGATCCTGACGCTGGCGGGTATGGCACTCACCTACTGGACGCCGGTTTTGGTCGTTTTTTTCGGGGGAACAACTGAAAGACTGCTTGGGCTCGCCACTTGGGCAATCATGACGGTCACTTTTTGGCCAACCTTGCGGCTCTACGGTTCGTCACCGTTTTGGGCACCGGCCTTGCCGGCCATTGCGACCGGCTATATGGCATTCACGCTGAGTTCAGCATTTCAGCACATGTTCGGAAGAGGTGGCCGCTGGAAGGGCCGCTACCAGGCCAAAAAAGCGTGATGGAACAGTCGGCAGCCTTTCGTTCTGGCAAAGGACATCGCGACGAGAACTTTCCGGTCGCTTCGCGCCTGGTAAGTGCCAAACACCGCGCAATCATCATGGCCTTCTACGATTTCGCGCGCACCGCGGATGACATTGCGGATCATCCCTCCCTGCCGCGCGAAGACAAGCTGCACCAGCTCGACCGCATGCGCGCATCTCTGACGGGCGAGACATCGGATGATACGGTCTCGGTTCGCCTGCGCGAGTGCCTCGAAACCCGCTCGCTCGGGCCACGGCACGCGCTCGATCTGCTGATCGCCTTCCGCCGCGATGTTACGAAGAACCGATATGCGGACTGGGACGAACTGATCGACTATTGCAGCTATTCCGCAATGCCCGTGGGCCGCTTTGTGCTCGACGTGCATGGCGAGAATGCATCGACCTGGCCCGCGTCCGACACGCTATGCGCCGCGTTGCAGATCATCAATCACTTGCAGGATTGCGGCAAGGACTACCGCGATCTGGATCGGGTCTATATTCCGCAGGACGCGCTGATCGCGGCGGGGACGGCGACAGACGCACTCGGCGGACACACCTCGTCACCTGCGTTGCTGGATTGTCTCCACCGGCTGGCGGGGCGCACGGAGCAATGCCTGGCGTCGCAAGCATCCTTGTCGCGATGCATTGCTGACCTTCGGCTGGCGTGCGAAGTAGCCGCGATCGAAGCTCTCGCGTACCGGCTGCTTTCGATCATCCAGCAACGCGATCCCCTCCGGGACAAGGTTCACCTGGGTCGCGGCACGTTGATCGGAGTGCTTGTCGCCGCGGTGAGCCGCACACTGGGACGCAGAATGATTTCGCCGTGGTCATCGCACAAGAGGCCGCAGGATGTGAGATCATGACGATGGTCGAAACCTCCGGGGAGGACCCCGCGGCGCCTGCAAAAGGCAGTTCATTTTATCTCGCCATGCGCATCCTGCCGCGCGCCAAGCGCGAGGCGATGTTCGAAATCTACAAATTCTGCCGCCAGGTCGACGACATCGCCGATACCGAGGGACCGCGCGATGCCCGCCTCGCCGCGCTCGACTCCTGGCGCGCCGATGTCGAGGCACTCTATGCCGGGCAGCCGGCCGGACGCATGAGCGGCTTCATCGAGCCGCTGCAACAATTCAGGATGCGCAAGAATGACTTCCTTGCGGTCATCGACGGCATGGAGATGGACGTCGTCTCCGACATCCGCGCACCCGACCTCTCGACCCTCGATCTCTATTGCGACCGGGTCGCCAGCGCGGTCGGACGGCTCTCCGTCAAGGTGTTCGGAGTGCCGGAGGCCGACGGCATCGCGCTCTCGCATCATCTGGGCCGCGCGCTGCAACTCACCAATATCCTGCGCGATATCGACGAGGATGCCGGCATCGGTCGGCTCTATCTCCCGCGTGAATATCTCGACGCGGTCGGCGTCGCCATCAGGGATCCGAAGGACGCGATAGAGACCGACCTGACCCCGGCCTGCGCGCCGCTGGTTGCGGCCGCGCGCGAGCATTTCGGCAAGGCGCGCGCGATCATGGATCGACAGCCGCGTACGGCCGTCAGAGCGCCCCGCATCATGGCCGAAGCCTATGCCCCGATGCTGGACGCGCTCGAACGGCGTGGATTCGCGCCGCCGCGCGAGCGGGTGCGCATCAACCGCGCGCATCTCATTCTGGCGATCCTGCGCTACGCTTTCATCTGATGCCGCGACATGTTCACATCATCGGCGCAGGTCTTGCCGGCCTTTCCGCCGCCGTTCGACTGACGAAGGCCGGCATTGGCGTGAGCGTGCATGAAGCGACGCGCCAGGCCGGGGGCCGCTGCCGCTCCTATGACGACGCCGCGACCGGAATGCATATCGACAACGGCACGCATCTGCTGCTGTCGGGCAACCATTGCGCGGTGGATTATCTCAAGGCGATCGGCATCGCACCCGATTTCGCGCCGGCGGATTTCCGCTTTGTTGACGGCGCCAATGGGGAAAGCTGGATACTCCGGCTGGGTGACGGCAACCTGCCGACCTGGATCTTCGATGCCGGCAGCCGTGTTCCGCGAACGGCGCTGCTCGATTACCTGAAGCTCCTGCCGCTTCTCATTGGCGGCGCGGACCGCCCGCTGCGGGAGGTTATCGACCGCGACAGCGAACTCTATCGCCGGCTGCTCGATCCGCTGATGGTTGCCGCGCTCAACATTGATACGCCGAGCGGCTCATCAAAACTCGCTGCGCAGATCGCGCGCGAGACGTTGCTGCGCGGAGGGCGCGCCTGCCGGCCGCTGGTGTTCGAGCAGGGCCTGAGTACGGCCTTTGTCGATCCGGCGCTGGCCTGGCTCACGGAGCGGGGCGCGGTCATACGATTCGAGCATGAACTCGAAGCGTTGTCGGTAGCAGACCAGAAGGTGAGCGCAATCCGCTTCAGGGACGGTGAAATCGCTGTTGCGCCCGATGACGCCGTCGTGCTCGCGGTCCCGGCTTATGCGGCAGCGACGCTGGTTCCTGGCCTGACGGCACCGGATCAGTTCCGGGCCATCATCAATATTCACTACGACTTTGCGCCGCCCACCGGCTCGCCGTTCATGACCGGGGTGATCAACCGCAATGTCGAGTGGATTTTTGCGTTCAGGCACCGTATCTCCGCCACCATCAGCCATGCCGATCGCCTGCTGACGCTGCCGCGGCAGGAGCTTGCCGAGACGGTCTGGAGGGAGATTTCGGACATACTGGAGATGGACGCGCCGCTTCCAAAATGGCAATTGGTGCGCGAGCGGCGTGCAACATTCGCCGCAACGCCCGAGCAGAATGCGCGCCGGCCCGGCCCCAGGACACGCTGGCCCAACCTTTTTCTGGCGGGCGACTGGACCGATACCGGGCTGCCCGCAACGATCGAGAGCGCCATCCGCTCCGGCCGGCGTGCCGCAGAAATGATACCCTCGGGATGATGCATATTATCAACGATCCGGCGACGCCGCTCTCCCGCGACCGTCTCGAAAGCTCCGTGACCCATGCGTCCGACGCGTTGCTGAAGATGCAGCAGCCCGACGGGCACTGGGTATTCGAACTCGAAGCCGACGCCACCATCCCCGCGGAATACGTGCTGCTGCGGCATTATCTCGGCGAGCCGGTCGACGCGGAGCTGGAGCGCAAGATTGCGGTCTATCTGCGCCGAATCCAGGGCCGGCATGATGGCTGGCCCCTGTTCCATGAGGGCGCGTTCGACATGAGCGCCAGCGTGAAGGCCTATTTCGCGCTGAAGATGATCGGCGATCCGCCGGATGCCGATCACATGCGGCGTGCCCGCGAGGCCATCCGCGCGCGCGGCGGCGCATCGCGCAGCAATGTGTTTACCCGTGCCTTGCTTGCGCTTTACGGGGTGGTGAGCTGGCACGCGGTGCCGGTGATGCCGGTCGAGATCATGCTGCTGCCGCGCTGGTTTCCGTTTCACCTGACCAAGGTGTCGTACTGGGCGCGCACGGTGATCGTACCGCTGCTGGTTCTCGGCGCGCTGAAGCCGCTGGCGCGCAATGGCAAGGGCGTCACCATCGACGAACTGTTCCTCGAGGACCCGAAATCGGTTGGTGGGGTGAAGAAGGCGCCGCACCAGAAATGGTCTTGGTTCCTGTTCTTCCGGGGCGTCGACGTCGTGCTGCGCGCGACCGAGCCGCTGTTTCCGAAGACCACGCGCAAGCGCGCGATCGATGCTGCATTCGGCTTCGTCAAGGAGCGGCTGAACGGGGAGGACGGGCTCGGCGCAATCTATCCGGCGATGGCCAACAGCGTGATGATGTATGACACGCTGGGCTATCCGGAGGATGATCCGGATCGGGCCATCGCACGACGATCAATCGACAGGCTGCTGGTCATCAAGGACGACGAAGCTTATTGCCAGCCCTGCGTCTCGCCGGTCTGGGACACCGCGCTGGCCGCCCATGCCATGATGGAAGCCGGCAGCGATCCGGCGAAGACGGCGGCGAAGGCGGGCCTCGACTGGCTGATCCCGCTGCAGGTGCTGGACGTGAAGGGCGACTGGGCCGAGCAGCGCCCTGACGTGCGGCCGGGTGGTTGGGCGTTTCAGTACAACAATGCGCATTATCCCGATCTCGACGACACCGCGGTGGTCGCGATGGCGATGGATCGCGCGCAGGCCAGCGACAGCACGAGCAGCTTCGATCCCGCGATCGCGCGCGCCCGCGAATGGGTGCTTGGCCTGCAGAGCAAGAACGGCGGCTGGGCGGCCTTCGACGCCGACAACACCTACGGCTATCTCAACAACATCCCGTTCTCCGATCACGGCGCATTGCTTGATCCGCCGACGGAAGATGTCACCGCGCGATGCATCTCGATGCTGGCGCAACTTCCGCCCGATGAAGCCGGCCGGCAGGCGATCGCGCGCGGCATCGGCTATCTGCGCAAGACGCAGCTTTCCGACGGCTCCTGGTATGGCCGATGGGGCCTGAACTACATCTACGGAACCTGGTCCTGCCTGTGCGCGCTCAATGCTGCAGGGCTCGGCGCCGACGACGACACGGTCGCGCGCGCCGCCGACTGGCTGCTCAGCATCCAGAATGACGATGGCGGCTGGGGTGAGGACGGCGCGAGCTACAAGCTCGACTACAAGGGCTACGAGCCGGCGCCCAGCACGGCTTCGCAGACCGCATGGGCATTGCTTGGGCTGATGGCAGCCGGCAAGGTCGAGCACCCGCAGGTGCAGCGCGGAGTCAGATATCTGCTCGCACATCAAAACGGCGACGGTCTGTGGGACGAGGAGCGCTTCACCGCTACCGGCTTTCCGCGGGTGTTCTACCTGCGCTATCACGGCTACCGGAAATTCTTCCCGCTTTGGGCGGTAGCGCGGTATCGCAATCTGACCGCAGCGAACGACCGCCGCGTCGCATTCGGCATGTGATGCTGCGCGCATGACCGCTGAAAAATCCCTGATCCTTGTGGTCACCGGACTTCAGCGCGAGGCGGATATTGCGTCGGGCCAGGGGGTGACGACGCTGTGCAGCGGCGGCAGACCGGTCCTGTTGAGAGAACGCCTCATGAATCTGCATCCCGCTCGTCTCCACGAAGGCAGGGACCCAGCGCAAAAAGACTGGCTTCCCGCTTTCGCAGGAATGAGCGGTGGAAGGATTGGAGGCATCCTCAGCTTCGGCCTCGCGGGCGGCCTCGCGCCGGGTCTGAAACCGGGCGATATCGTGCTGGCGACCCATGTCAGAGCAGGCGATGCCCACCACGACGTAACCCTCGACTGGCACGACGCGATGGCTTCCAAACTCGAAGGCGCAGTGCGGCTCCATCGCGGCCTGATTGCCGGCATGGATCGGGTGCTGACCAAATCCGCCGACAAGGTCGCGCTGCATTCGATCAGCAATGCGCTCGCCGTCGACATGGAGTCGCATATCGCGGCGGCTTTCGCCCGCGAGCATGGTCTTCCTTTCGCTTCGTTGCGCGCGATCAGCGATCCGGCGACGCGCTGCCTGCCGGGTCTGGCGAGCGATGCGCTGACCCCCGACGGCAATGTGGCGCCGTCGAAAGTGATCGGGGGATTGCTGCGCCGGCCCGGTCAATTACCGGCGCTGATCGCGGCCGGCATCGATTCGGAGCGCGCGTTCGCGTCGTTACGCCGCTGTCGCCGTCTTCTTGGCCCGCTCTTCGGCTTCCGCGGCGCGGATCTCTGACAGCTTCATCTGTACCTGCGACGAGAACACGTATTGCGCCGGCCGCTGGTGATCCATCGCTATTTCCGGCGCCATAGGCCCCGAGGTGCGGATGCCGCGCAGCGATACCCACAGCGCCTTCAGCGGATTGCTGATGGCGGCATGCGCCGCGGTCGGCTCGTAACCGCAATGCGCCATGCAGTCGGCGCACTTTTCATACTTCCCGGTGCCGTAGGAATCCCAGTCGGTGGTTTCCATCAGTTCCTTGAAGGTTGTGGCGTAGCCTTCGCCGAGCAGGTAGCAGGGCTTCTGCCAGCCGAAAATGTTGCGCGCCGGCATCCCCCAAGGGGTGCAGCCAAATTCCTGATTGCCGGCGAGGAAGTCGAGAAAGATGCTGGAGTGCATGAACTTCCAGCCCTTGCCCCTCCCGCGCTCTTTCCCGAGCGCGAACACTTTGCGGAACAGCTCCTTGGTTTTCCTGCGATTGAGGAAGTGTTCCTGGTCCGGCGCGCGCTCATAGGCATAGCCCGGCGAGATCGAAACTCCGACATTCATGCTCTTGGCATAGTCGAGGAATGCCGCGATGTCCTCGGCGGAATGGCCGTCGAAGATCGTAGCGTTGACGTTGACCGCGAAGCCCTTGTCCTGCGCCGCCTTGATCGCCTTCACCGCCTTGTCGAACACGCCCTTCTGCGACACCGCCTTGTCGTGGTGGTCGCGCAGCCCGTCGAGATGCACAGAGAAGAACAGGTAGGGCGACGGCGTGAACAGATGAAGCTTCTTCTCGAGAAGCAACGCATTGGTGCACAGCGACACGAATTTCTTGCGTGCCACCAACCCCGCAACGATCTCGCCGATCTCCCTGTGGATGAGCGGTTCGCCGCCCGGAATCGCGACCATCGGAGCGCCGCATTCGTCGGCAGCATCGAGGCATTCCTGTGCGGTCATGCGGCGGTTGAGGATCGCATCCGGATAATCGATCTTGCCGCAGCCGACGCAGGCGAGGTTGCATCGAAACAGCGGCTCCAGCATCAGCACCAGCGGATAGCGCTTGCGGCCGAGCAGCTTCTGCTTGAGCAGGTAAGCGCCGATCCGGAATTCTTTGTGGAATGGAATGGTCATGAACCGATGTACCGCGGGGCTACGCCGACGCCAGAGCGCTCGGCAGACGGAATGTGATATTCTCTTCGCGCCCCGGCAGGGTCACCACCTCGACAGGCCGCAAGCGATTAAGGGTGCGGATTACGTCGTCCACCAGAACCTCGGGCGCGGAAGCTCCCGCAGTAATTCCGACAATACCCACACCATCGAGCCACGCCGGATCGAGCTCCGACCCGTCGGCGATCAGATAGCTCGGAATTCCAAGTTCGGCCCCGATCTCGCGCAAGCGGTTGGAATTCGAACTGTTGGTCGCGCCCACGACCAGGATGAGATCTGCCACTTTGCATAGGTCCCGGACGGCGCTCTGACGGTTCTGGGTCGCGTAGCAGATATCGCGGATATCGGGACCTCGAATGTCGGTGAAACGACGCGTGAGCGCGCCAATGATATCGCGGGTGTCGTCGACGCTCAGCGTCGTCTGGGTCACGTAGGCAACGGGCGCATCGGTCGGAAGATCGAGCTTTTCGACGTCCGCGACGGTCTGAACCAGCACGACCGTGCCCGGGATTTGCCCCATCGTCCCTTCGACTTCCGGATGTCCGGCGTGTCCGATCAGGATCACGGTTCGTCCCTGATCGACATATCGATTGCCCTGATTGTGAACTTTCGTGACCAAAGGGCAGGTCGCATCGATAACCGGAAGGTTCCGTTCCTCGGCCTCGCGTTCGACTTCCTTCGAAACACCATGCGCGCTGAAGATGGCAACAGCTCCATCCGGAATCTCGGAAACGTTCTCGACAAAGCGAGCGCCTTTCGCCTTCAGCGCTTCGACCACATATTTGTTGTGAACGATTTCATGTCGGACATAGACCGGCGGACCGTATTTCTTCAGAGCGCGCTCGACGATATCGATCGCCCTGACGACGCCGGCACAAAATCCCCTCGGCTGCGCAAGAAAAACCTTGAGCGTACGGGCATCCGCGTCGATGACTTGATCGGATTTAAGCAAGCTGCACCATGCTTTTCTTGACATCCTTTCCGAGGGTCGCGAAGGCCTTGGTGAAAATCCCGTTCGCATCGAGCCCGGCTTTTGCGTACATGGCAGCCGGGGTGTCATGATCGATGAAGATATCCGGCAGGACCATCGAACGAACTTTCAGACCGCGGCCGAGGCGATCGTGCTCCGCCAGGGTTTGGAGGACATGCGATCCGAAACCTCCGATGCTCCCTTCCTCGACCGTCAGCAGCACTTCATGATTTTTCGCCAGCCGCATCAATAGCTCGATATCGAGCGGCTTGGCAAAGCGCGCATCGGCAACCGTCGCGGTCAGTCCATGAGCCGCGAGCATGTCGGCGGCCTTCATGCATTCGGCGAGTCGGGTGCCGTATGACAAGAGCGCAATCGCATTGCCTTCCCGCAGGATGCGGCCTTTTCCGATCTCCAGGGGAATCCCGGCATCCGGCAGATCGACACCAACGCCGTCCCCCCGCGGGTACCGCAACGCGGATGGCCTGTCATCGATGCTTACGGAGGTCGCAACCATATGAACGAGTTCGGCCTCGTCGGCGGCCGCCATCATCACAAAATGCGGCAGGCACCCAAGATAAGCCACATCGAACGATCCCGCATGCGTCGGACCGTCTGCGCCGACGAGGCCGGCGCGATCCAGAACAAACCGCACCGGAAGCCGCTGGATGGCCACATCGTGGACGACCTGATCATAGGCGCGCTGCAGGAATGTCGAGTAGATCGCCACAAAGGGCTTGAAACCTTCGGTTGCGAGCCCGGCTGCAAAGGTCACGGCATGCTGCTCGGCAATGCCGACATCGAAGGTCCGTTCCGGAAAGGCCTTGCCGAAGATGTCGACCCCGGTGCCCGACGGCATGGCAGCGGTGATAGCGACGACTCGATCGTCCTTTTGCGCCTCTTTGACAAGGCTATCGCCGAACACCTTGGTGTAGGAAGGCGCGTTGGCCTTGACCTTGGATTGGCGGCCCGTCGCTACATCGAATTTGACCACGCCGTGATACTTGTCCGGCGACGCTTCGGCCGGAGCGTAGCCCTTGCCTTTCTGGGTCACGACGTGAACCAGAATTGGACCGATATTGGCGTCCCGCACATTGCGCAGAACAGGCAGAAGATGATCGAGATTATGCCCGTCGATCGGGCCGACATAATAGAAGCCGAGTTCTTCGAACAGCGTTCCGCCGGTCACCATCCCGCGCGCATATTCCTCAGCACGCGCCGCCTGATCCTTCATGAATCGGGGCAAGTGACTCGCGAACTGCTTGCCGATTTCCCGCAGCGAGAGATAGGTCTTCCCGGAAATCAGTCGCGCGAGATACGCCGACATCGCGCCGACCGGAGGCGCAATCGACATCGCGTTGTCATTCAGGACGACGATGAGCCGCGAATCCATCGCACCGGCATTGTTCATGGCCTCATAGGCCATGCCGGCCGACATCGCACCGTCGCCAATGACCGCGACCACATTGTGGGCAAGGCCCGACAGATCGCGAGCCACCGCCATTCCCACGCCGGCAGAAATGGACGTGGAGGAGTGGGCCGCGCCGAAGCAATCGTATTGGCTCTCCGCCCGCTTGGTGAAGCCGGACAATCCGCCCCCCTGTCGGAGGGTGCGGATGCGACCGCGGCGGCCGGTCAATATCTTGTGCGGATAAGCCTGGTGCCCGACATCCCAGATCAGCCGATCGGTCGGCGTATCGAAGTCTGCATGTAGCGCGACGGTGAGTTCAACCACCCCAAGGCCGGCACCGAGATGGCCGCCGG
>NZ_JBFWPA010000021.1:0-76337 GCF_050250235.1 Pseudorhodoplanes sp. | reverse complement strand
CAACCGCTCCCGCTCGGCCCCGCGAAGGCGGGGACCCCGCGCCGCAATCGCGAACCTGTGCTAGCTTAGAGTCCAAACCAATCTCTCATCAGGTCGGCGTCACCGGCCATCCCCGGCTTTAACAGCGGAGCCAAGGTATTTCGTGCGAAAGCCATCTGATCATTTCCGATACCAGTCAGTCCAAGCCTTCTCTTGGTTTTGTCATAAATAGCGCCTGCGGCTGACTTAATGTCATCGTGCGGGTTGTTACGAGCGACGCTAGCGGCAACTGCTTGCGCTTTGTCCGCTATTACATTTTTAGCCTCTAGCGCCTTGCCAACTGATTCACAAAGCGCAGCGAGCACTTCGTCGTCGTAGAGATAGGCTTCAAGATGGCGCCGTCCCAAAGTCGTAATGCCGTCCCGTTTCATCTTCTGAACGTCAGCGGGCGCATGATCGTCTCGATCGATCAATCGTCTGACCTTGATGCCTATAGCCAACTTCGGGAGAGCGGCGACGAATCCCAGCCGATCCGCCGCAACCTCTTTTGAATTTCCGCTCGCAACGAACTTTGCATCCGGCATCTCATCTCCAAAAACTGTATTGTAGATGGTTGCGTCATGCTCGGCGTTTTTTCCTGGGATTGCCCCAGCGGGATTACCTTCGCAAACTATCACCTCTCTCGGAGCGACCAGATTTGCAAGATCGTCCAACGCGACGTTCAACACGCCCTCCCAAAAGGCTCGAGTCGGGCGCGATGGTGTAATCACGACAGCTTGGTCGAAGTCGTGGCCACCGAAATCGAGAAAGGCAACCCGCCCGAGATTCTCATCGTGAAGTTCGCGAGCCTTTCGCATCATCCCGATTGAATGTGTAGCTACCCAAAGCTGCGATCTTTCGGGAAGTAATCTGAATAACTCTCCAAGCAGCGCGCCCTGAAGGCGCGTGTTCATGTGCGCTTCAGGCTCGTCGATACAGTAGACGCTATCCGAATAAATGCGCTTCTTGACTACAAAATCCAAAATTAGATCAAACGCAGCCTTCTCTCCGCCGGACAAATTTTTGTATTCAAATCCCTTCGTCGCGCCCTTATCGAACCTAAAAGTGCCTTTGGCGAGCGGGTTTCCCAAACTGTTCAGCACCAACTCAGGAAACAAACGCTTGGTAGCTTCGCGTATGTCACCAATGACTTTCTCGCGAAATTCACCAATGGTTGTTTCGGCGCTTTCGTTGGCAAACACGTCTTCGAACGCTTGCGAAGCCAATCTCTGGTAATTCTGCGTTACAACCGCGTCGCTTTCGATCATTCGATGGATTCGAATCTCCTCTTCTATTGGGGGCATTCGATTCAGGCGATCGAGAGAAAATTCCGGATCGTTCCGGTATGCGGTCCGGAAATAGAATGATGCCTTGTGCGTGGGATCAGCTGCGTCGGAGACCTCAAGACTGATCCTTTTCTGAATATCCTCAGCGCGGCTATTACCTTTATAGTAGTAACTAGTATCGTTTTGCCAGCTGCGCCTCGCATTGATTTGATGCCATACCGAAAACGCATCAAATAACGAGGACTTCCCGCAGCCGTTAGGTCCCGCCAGCACAACGAGACGGGCGGTGTCGGGAACGTCCTTGATCTCTAGATCGCTAAAGCGACGAAATTCACTCAGCATAACCCTGCTTATTCTCATTGATTAGCCTCAATCGAAATTTCGGTAATGCGCTGAGGATAAAATCCGCTCCCCTAAAACCCCCCCTCCGCCATCTCCATCACGCTCCCGGCCCCCGCCTCGATCCGCTTCAGCTGCGCCGCCGTTTCCGGCAGCATCTTCTCGCCGAAAAACCGCGCCACGATCAGCTTGTTCTTCAGCGCCTGCGCATCGAGTGACGCACCGGCTGACGCCGTGCCCTCCGCCAGCTTCTCTTTCACCGCCAGCGCAATCCGCCCCCACATCAGCCCCAGCGCCACCAGCCCGAACATGTGCATGTAGTCCGACGCGCCGGCGCCGGCATTGTCCGGGTTCTTCATTGCGTTGTTCATGAACCACATCGTGGCCGCCTGCAGATGCCCGAGCGACGCGTCGAGCGGCTGCACGATCGGCTTCATCGTCTCATCGGCCTTGTGCGCATTGACGAAGCCCTGCACCTCGGCGAAGAACGCCATCACCGCACGGCCGCCGTCCTTCGGCAGCTTTCTCCCGACCAGATCGAGCGCCTGGATACCGTTGGCACCCTCGTAGATCATGGGGATGCGCGCATCGCGCACGAACTGCTCGACGCCGGTCTCCGAAATATAGCCGTGGCCACCGAACATCTGCTGCGCGTTGACCGCGTTGGCGAAGCCGGTATCGGTCAGCACGCCCTTCACCACCGGCGTCAGGAGGCCCATCATGTCGTCGGCATGCTGCTTCTCTTTCGCATCCTGCGAGCGCTGCGCGAGATCGCCATAGAGCGCGGTCTGGATCGTGAGCGCGCGCGCCGCCTCGTTGAAGGCGCGGATGGAGAGCAGCGTGCGCCGCACGTCGGGATGCACGATGATCGGATCGGCCGGCTTGTCGGGAAATTTCGGCCCCGTCAGCGCGCGGCCCTGCAGCCGCTCCTTGGCGTAGATCACCGCGTTCTGATACGCGACCTCGGACAGCGCCAGCCCCTGCACGCCGACGCCGAGCCGCGCCTCGTTCATCATCACGAACATGGCGTTGAGCCCGCGATTCTCCTGCCCGATCAGATAGCCGGTCGCGTTGTCGTAATTCATCACGCAGGTGGAATTGCCGTGGATGCCCATCTTGTGCTCGATCGAGCCGCACACCACGCCGTTGCGCTCGCCCAGCGTGCCGTCGTCGTTGACCATCACCTTCGGCACGATGAACAGCGAGATGCCGCGCGTGCCCTCCGGCGCGCCTTCGATGCGCGCCAGCACCAGATGGATGATGTTCGAGGTCAGGTCCTGCTCGCCGCCGGAGATGAAGATCTTGGTGCCTGAGATCTTGTAGCTGCCGTCGGCCTGCTTCACCGCTTTGGTGCGGAGCAGGCCAAGGTCCGTGCCGCATTGCGGCTCGGTGAGATTCATGGTGCCGGCCCACACGCCCTCGATCATCTTCGGCAGGAATTTCCGTTTCTGTTCGTCCGAGCCATGGGTGAGGATCGCCGCGACCGCGCCCTGCACCAGCCCGGAATACATCGAGAAGGCGAGATTGGCCGAGGCCATGAATTCGTTGATGATCACGGTCAGCGTGCCGGGCAGTCCCTGCCCGCCAAATTCGGTGGGCGCCGACAGCCCGACCCAGCCGCCGGCGACCAGCTGGTCGTAGGCGCCTTTGAATCCCTCCGGCGTGGTGACGCGTCCGTCCTCGTGGCGCGTACATCCCTGGATATCGCCGATACGGTTCAGAGGCGTGAGCACCTCGGCGCAGAGCTTGCCGGCTTCTACGAGGATTGCCTCGACCACATCGGGGGTCGCATCGCCAAATCCCGCCACATTGTTGTGGCGCTCGATGCGGAACACATCGTTGAGCAGGAACATCACGTCGTCCGTCGGCGCGGTGTAGACCGGCATCGCTTTCCCCCGAATCGCCAGAACCTTCGCTGGTCGTTTGCCTAGGCTATTTGGTTTCAGGCCGCCGCGCGACGGCCACAAATCCTTAAGAAATCGCATCGGTTAACCGCTTGTTTACCCTGACGCGAAAAAGTCTGTTCCCGGGGGCGGGCCGCTTTCCTGAAGACCCCAATCTTTAGGGAATCGCGGTGCCGCGAAGGCGCGAAAGCCTCATCAGGCGATGCGGGTCATGCAATGAACGAGCGCGTGCGGATGACTGAAAACGGTGCGCGGCCGGACGCCCATGCGCCGAAGCCCAATTCCTATTATTTCCCTCCCGCAAGCTACGGTGCCGCGCCCTATCCCTATGCCCGGCCGGATCCTTATGCCCAGCCGGCGATGCCGCAGGGCTACCGGCCGCCGGGCCGCGATCCGCGGGGACCGGCGATGCCGCCCATGCCGCCCATGCCGCCTCAGGCCGGCCATTATCGGCCGGCGCCGCCCCCCGGCTATGGCCCGCCGGCCTATCCGTATTCCGAGCCGCCGGCCCGGCTGGATATCGAGGACGCGGTCGCCCAGATCGCCGCTCGCATGCATGCGCTGGACGGCGATCCGTCCGCCGCCAGGCCGTTCGTGCCGTCATCACCGCCGCCGCTGCCGCCCGAGCAATACCACCCGGCCGTCGATCCCTACGCACCGCCCCATGCGCGGCAGCAGCCATATGCGCCCCCGCTGGTGCCGTCCTGGCAGCCGGAGCCGGCTCGCTATCCCGAGCCGCCGCGCTATCCGGAGCCGCAGCCCGGACCCGACCTGTCCGGTCTGGAATCGCAGATCCGCAACCTGACCGCCCAGATCGAGACGCTTCGCCAGCCGGCGCCCGATTTCAGCGGGGCGCTGCGCGAGCTTCGCGAGGATTTGGCGGAGATTTCGAACCGCCTCATGGAGGCGGTGCCGCGCCACGCCATCGAAGCGCTCGAGGCGGAGGTGCGCCGGCTCGCGGAACGCATCGACATCAGCCGCGCCGCCGGCGTCGACCCGGATGCGATTGCCGGGATGGAGCGCTCGCTCGCCGACGTGCGCGATGCCATCCGCAGCCTCAAACCCGCCGAAAGTCTGGCGGGATTCGAGCAGGCCATCCGCAATCTGTCCGACCGCATCGACCAGTCGGCCGGCCTGTACCAGGACCCCGCTTCGCTGCAGCAGCTCGAGAGCTCCATCGGAGCTCTTCGCAACATCGTGGCCAATGTCGCGTCCAACGATACGCTTGCTGGCCTTTCGGAAGAGATCAAGGGATTGTCTGCCAAGGTCGAGCGCGTCGCCGCGACGTCCAAGGGCATCGACGCGGACATGCTGCATTCGATCGAGCAGCGCATCGCCAGTCTTCCGGTTCTCGGCGCGATCGAACGCGGCTTCGCCGATCTGACGGCACGGCTCGACGCGATCCAGATTCCCGCGCCGCAGCCCGTCATCGATCCCACGCCTGCCGTCGACCATCTGAAGCGCGATCTGATCCGCACACAAGACTCCCTCGAAGCCGTTCACTCCACCCTCGGCCATCTGGTCGACCGGCTGGCCATTATCGAAGGCGGCATTCGCGAGGCGCGTTTTGCGGCGGAAGCCCCCGCGCCGATGCCTGCGCCGACGCCCATGCTCGCGCCGGCGCCAGCGCCGATGCCAGCGGCAAAGCTGCAGGTGCCGCTTTCCCCCTCGGAGCCGCCGGTCATTGCAGCGGAACGGCCACGCATGCCGGAGCCTTCAAACAGCCCGCCGCAGGTCGCTCCGCGCGGGCAGGAAGCCGACAAGCCGGTCGTGCAGAACCAGTCCAGGCCCGACGCTCGCCCAAAGTCCGTGGCGGCGGAGGGCTCACGGCCGGTCGCAGCAGCGGCTACACAAACGCCTCAAGCCGCGCCCACCGCATCCCGGGGACGTGAGCGAAACCCGATCGATTCAAGCCTGCCGCCGGACTTCCCCCTGGAGCCGGGCTCCGGCACGCCGCGCGCACGCCCACCCGCCTCCGCCGCAGAAAGAATCGCGGCTTCGGAGGCAGCGATCGGCAATGCGAAGCCCGGCGGCGCCAATCATCCGGGCCAGACCAATTTCATCGCGGCGGCACGCCGTGCGGCGCAGGCCGCGGCCGCCACGGCGCCGGAGGCTGCCGGCAAGCCGGACGAAGGCGACAAGTCAGGCAAGTCCATCGGCCAGAAGGTGCGCTCGCTCTTCGTGGGTGCCGGCGCCATCATTCTGGTCGTCGCGTCGGCGCGAGTCGCCATCGACATGCTCGATCCGGCCAACCAGTCGGTTGCCGAAATCACCGCCCCCGCCGCGCTCGACGTTGCGGAGACCCCTGAGACGCAGCCCGCGCCGACAATCGCCGCCCCCGCCGTGTTGCCGTCAAAGCCCGAGATCTTTGCAACACCATCCTCAGGCGTAATCGTGCCGGAGCGGTCGAAGGTTGCGTCGCCGACCGTCGAAGCGCCGGTCGGAGACCCTGCGCCGACCGGTTCGATCGGCGCACCGGGCAAGCGAATCGTCCCCGAACCCGCGCTGGCACGCGGCCCCATACCCCCGCTGCCGGACAAGCTGCCGCTTGCGCTGCGCAATGCCGCCAGAAAAGGAGAGCCGGCGGCGGAATTCGAGGTCGGCGTGCGCCAGATCGAGGGACGTGGCGTTCCGCAGAATACCGAAGCGGGTCTGCGCTGGCTGGAGCGCGCAGCCGAATCCGGGCTCGCACCGGCGCATTTCCGCCTCGCCGGCCTCTACGAAAAGGGCCAAGGTGTAAGGAAAGACCTGTCAGTCGCGCGCCGCCACTACATAGCCGCGGCCGAAAAGGGCAACGCCAAGGCGATGCACAATCTGGCCGTGCTCTATGCCGAAGGAGTGGACGGCAAGGCCGACTACAAGACGGCTGCCCAATGGTTCCGCCGTGCGGCCGAACGCGGCGTCGCAGACAGCCAGTACAATCTCGCGATCCTCCATGCGCGCGGCATTGGCGTCGACCAGAACCTGGCCGAGTCCTACATGTGGTTCTCGCTTGCCGCCGTTCAGGGCGATCGCGACGCCGCCAAGAAGCGCGATGATGTCGGCTCGAAACTCGACGCCGGCTCGCTTGCAGCCGCCCGCTCTGCGGTACAGTCCTTCACCGCGCAGCCGCAGCCCGACGATGCCGTCACCGTCAGCGCACCTCCCGGCGGCTGGGACCGTCCGGCTGCCGAAACGGCACCTGGCAAGAAGCCGCGTGCCGGTAGTGTCGTGAAGGTCACGGCGTCCTAAGGTTAGCCGCGAAACCCGAACGGCCAGCGACAAATCATTCGACTAATCCGCACAGTCCTGTACGGATGGGCTCAAACGCGGCGTCATTCGGCGGCCGCGCGCCGGATTATTTGCCGCGATGGTCACGCGGGGCATGCCCCGTCAAGAATGGCTTGCGCAAGTATCCGGGACGCTGGTGCAGATCTATCTCCCCATTGCCGATCTTCCGGTCAACATGTTCCTTCTGCTTGGCATGGGGCTGGCGGTCGGCTTCATCTCGGGGATGTTCGGAATCGGCGGCGGCTTCCTGATGACGCCGCTCCTGATCTTCATCGGCATTGTTCCGGCGGTCGCGGTTGCAACCGTGTCGAGCCACATCGCTGCCTCCTCGGCGTCGAGTGCCTTGAGCTACTGGCGTCGAAATGCAATCGACATTCCGCTTGCGATGATGTTGCTCGCCGGCGGCATCATCGGGACCGCGGGCGGCGTATGGATTTTCACGCTGCTGCGATCGGCCGATCTGCTCGATCTGGTGATCGCGCTCTCCTACGTGGTTCTGCTGGTCGCGGTCGGCGGCATGATGGTGAGCGAATCGGTGCGCGCCATCATCCGGGCCCACCAGGGTTACCCGGTCGTGCTTCGGCGCCCCGGCAGTCACACATGGCTGCACGGACTTCCGTTCAAGGTCCGGTTCAAGCGATCGAAGATTTACGTTTCCGCGTTTCCGGTGCTGGGGATCGGGTTCCTCATCGGGTTCATCGGAGCCCTGATGGGCATCGGCGGCGGCTTTCTGCTGGTGCCGATGCTGATCTATTTCCTGCGCGTGCCGACCGCGACCGTGATCGGCACCTCGACCGTGCTCACGCTCGTCACCATGGCGTCGGCAACGGTCATGCATGCCGCAACCAACCATCTGGTGGACGCGCTGCTTGCCCTGATCCTGATGGTCGGCGGCGTGGTCGGTGCCCAGTTCGGCGCCCGCGCCGGCCAGCGCATGAAGGCGGAACGACTGCGCTTCCTGCTCGGCCTGCTCGTCCTCGGTGTCGGCGTCCGCTTCGCTCTGGACCTTTTGATCCAGCCCTCCGAACTGTTCACCATCCGCTTCACCGGAGACGGCGCATGATGCGACGGGCCGCCTTCTCCTGCGCTCTATTGCTGCTCGCGGCGATGCCTGCCGGCGCCGAACGGCTGATCACGTCGCTGTCCAGCCATCAGGTGCTGGTCACGTCGAGCTTCACCGGCATCGAACTGGTGCTGTTCGGCTCGATCGAGCGCGACGCCAAGACCGTTTCGCGCAAGGGCGAGTATGACATTATCGTCACGGTCGCCGGTCCGCGCGAAACGCTGGTGGTGCGCAAGAAGGACCATGTGCTCGGCATCTGGACCAATGCGGAATCGCGCTCTTTCCTTAAGACACCGACCTATCTCGGCGTGCTGAGCAACCGGCCGATTGGCGAGATCGCGTCGGCAGAATTGCTTCGGCGCCAGGAAATCGGCATGTATCTTGTGCCAAGGCCGGCGCTGACTTCCGAAATCCAGTCCGGCGAGCACGACATCTTCCGCGAAGCGCTGATCCGGTTGCGCAAGCAGCGAAAGCTTTATGTCGAAGAGCCGGCCGGTGTCACGTTTCTAACGCCCAACCTGTTCCGAGCCACCATCCGCCTGCCAGCCGAGGCGCCGGTCGGCAATTACGACGTCGACGTGCGACTGTTCGCCGACGGCACCGAGCTTGCCCGGGCGCATTCCGCGCTCGAAGTTGTGAAGGTCGGGATCGAGCAGTTCATCGTCAATGCCGCCGCCAATCACGGCATTCTGTACGGCCTGTTCACGACATTGATGGCGCTGGCGACCGGCTGGTTCGCGTCGGTGATTTTCCGGAAGGATTGATCAATCCGGCAGGCAGCGCATAGCGTCGACCGCATAGAGCCGCGTCGCACCGAGCATGTGCGCGCGGAAGGAAAGCGCGCCGAACACGGTCATGAACGCCGCCGCGCGGATATTCAGCCCGCCGGTGAACGCACCGAAGGCCGGCATCACCATGCGCTCGTCATCGATGGCAAAGCACTTGCGGCTGACCGAGCGGCCGCGCGCGCTGATCCGCGCCATCGGATGCAGATGGCCCGCGATCTCGCCGGCCTGCCCGCGCGGCTCGTGCCGGAACGTCACCGATCCGACGGAGAGCTCCGGGGTGAACACCCCGCCGATGCCCACCGCAGGGTCGGGATCGTGATTGCCCGCGATCCAGACCCAGTCACGGCCCTGCTGGAGCGCCGCGATCATGTCGCGGTCGGTGTCGCCAAGCCGCAGCGGGCCATCGCCGTCATGGAAGCTGTCGCCCAATGCCAGCACGGTGCGCGGCCGGTAGCGCATGATCGCCTCGCACAGCCGCGCCAGCGTCGCCGCGGTATCGAATGGCGGCAGCAATGCACCATGGCGCGCGAAGCTCGATGCTTTCTCGAAATGCAGGTCGGCGACCGCCAGCAGCCGTTCCGCCGGCCACCAGAGAATGCCCGCCGGATCGACCGCCAGTCGCGCACCCGACAGTCCTATTTCGTCGATCCGGTAATCCGGCCCGCTAATTGCCGCCGTGGCGACCACCCGAAACCCCCGTCATTGCCTCTTTGACCAGTTCGTCCGCGGTCTCCGCAAGCAGCGCGTCCGCAGCCTCGCCGTACACCGTCTCGCGGCCAATTTCGAGCATCACCGGAACCGCGAGCGGCGACACATGCTCCAGAGGCTTATGGACGATTCGGCCCCTGATCCGGGAGAGCATTTCGCCGAGCCGCTTGATATCGAGCAGACCTGTTGCCGCATCGGCACGCGCCGCACGCAACAGCAGGTGATCGGGCTGGTGCTTGCGCAGCACATCATAGATCAGGTCGGTGGAAATCGTGACCTGCCGCCGCGTCTTCTCCCGATCGGTCGAGCGGCGCTGGATCAGTCCCGCGATCACCGCGTTGGTGCGGAAGGTCCGCTTCATCATCATCGACTCGGCGAGCCAGGCTTCCAGGTCGTCGCCCAGCATGTCCTCGTCGAACAGGGCCGCGAGCGACAGTTCCCCGCGCCGGATTCTCTGCGCGACATCGCCGAGGCCCCACACCGCCAGCGCATATTCGTTGGCGACGAACCCGAGAGGGCGCAGCCGCGCGCGCTCCAGCCGCCGGGTCAGCAGCATGCCAAGCGTCTGGTGCGCCAGCCGGCCCTCGAACGGGTAACAGACGAGATAATGCTTGTCGGCGCGCGGGAAGGTCTCGACCAGCAATTCGCGCGGTCCGGGCAGCACCGAGCGCCATTCCTGGATTTCCAGCCATTCACGCACCGGAGCCGGGAGCGCCTTCCATTCGGACGGCGTCGCCAGAATGCTCCGCACCCGCGACGCGAGATAGGTCGAGAGCGGGAACTTGCCGCCCTCGTAGGACGGCACCTTCGGATCGTCATCGGTCGCGCGCGAAACGTAAAGCTCGTCCTCGACCATCGCCTCGTAGCGCAGCACCTCGCCGGCGAACACGAAGGTGTCGCCGAGCGCCAGGGTCTCCGCGAAATATTCCTCGACCTGTCCGAGGATGCGCCCTCCCCGTCCGATCGGGCCGGTGCGGCCGCTCGCGCCCCCGCGCGAACGCACGAGCCGGACTTTCAGCATCACGGCTTCCACGATGGTGCCGACATTCATGCGATAGGCCTGTGCGAACCTTGGATGCGTCACGCGCCAGCGGCCGGCCTTGTCCTGCCTGATCTTGGCGAAGCGTTCATAGGCTTTCAGCGCGTAGCCACCGGTCGCGACGAAATCGATGGTTGCGTCGAAGTCGGAGCGGGTCAGATCGCGATACGGCGCCGCGGACGTCACCTCGTCATAGAGCACGTCGGCATCGAACGGCTCGCCGCAGGCGGTGCCCAGCACATGCTGTGCGAGAACGTCGAGCGCGCCGGTGCGGAGCGGCGGGGTATCCTGCGCATTGTCCGCGACCGCCTCGATCGCGGCGCGGCATTCAAGCACCTCGAAGCGGTTCGCTGGAACGAGAATGCCGCGCGAGGGCTCGTCGAGCCGGTGATTGGCGCGGCCGATGCGTTGCAGGAGGCGCGACGAGCCTTTCGGCGCACCGACATTGATGACGAGATCGATGTCGCCCCAGTCGATGCCGAGATCGAGCGAGGAGGTACACACCACCGCGCGCAGCTTGGCGGCCGCCATCGCGTCTTCCACCTTGCGCCGTTGCGCCACATCGAGCGAGCCGTGATGCAGCGCGATCGCCAATCCATCGTCGTTGATGCGCCACAGCTCCTGGAAGATCAGTTCCGCCTGGCTGCGGGTATTGACGAAGACCAGCGTGGTCTTGTGGCGTTTGATGAGGTCGTAGATCTGAGGGAGGGCGTGGCGCGCCGAATGTCCGGCCCAGGGAATGTAAAAGTCGGGAGCGCGGGTATCGGGCTCCAGCATGGTGACATGCGGCTCGGCGCCGGGCTTGGCGATCACGAGATCGGCGAGGGTCTCCCCTTCCTGCGGCTGCGGCACCAGATAGCGGCGCAGATCGTCGGGCTCGGCGACGGTCGCAGACAGGCCGATGGTGTGCAGGCCGGGCGCCAGGCGAAACAGCCGCGCCAGCCCGAGCGAGAGCAGATCGCCGCGTTTCGAGGTGACGAGCGCATGGAGTTCGTCGAGGATCACGCGCTTCAGGGTGCCGAACAGATAGGGCGCATCGGCCGACGCGAGCAGAAGCGCAAGCTGCTCCGGCGTGGTCAGCAAGATGTCGGGCGGATCGCGGCGCTGGCGGGTGCGCTTGGAGACGGGCGTATCGCCGGTGCGCGTCTCGATCCGGATCGGCAGCCCCATCTCCGCGACCGGCGTTTCGAGATTGCGCGCAATGTCGACCGCGAGTGCTTTCAGCGGCGAGATGTAGAGAGTGTGGAGGCCTTGGGTGCGCTGCACACCTCGACCTGTGGAAACGAGCCGCTTCTTCTCCCCTCCCCCCATGAGCGCAGCGAGTGGTGGGGAGGGGTCGGGGGTGGGGGGGCGGCCTGCCTTCCTTACGTGGGCCCCCCCCCCCAAACCCACCCCCCCCCAAAGGGGGGGGGGGGGGGGGGGGGGGGGGGCCGCGGCCTGCCTTCCTTACGTTGCCCCCCACCCCTAACCCCTCCCCACCGCTTCGCGGGGGGAGGGGAAAAGAGGCACTGCGGGTGTCGGCCTCGCTCAACTCCACCAGCGTCGGCAGAAATCCCGCCAGCGTCTTGCCGCCGCCGGTGGGCGCGATCAGCAACACCGACTTGTCTTCGCGCGCGCGTTTCAGCAATTCGAGCTGATGCGCACGCGGCGCCCAGCCGCGCGCGGCGAACCAGCGCGCAAAGACGTCCGGGAGGATGGCAGGCGTCGCGATTTGATCGAGAAGAGCCACGCCCCACTCTATCGTGCGGACAATGGCGAAGCCGGGGCGCGCTCCGCGATCACCAGCAATCCGGGCACCGGCACATCGGCCTCCATGCGGGTCGAGACCGGCACGAGCGTGCGGATCGCCAGCCCGGCCGCCTCCAGCGCGGTTCGCACATGCGCCTCGCCATGGGCGTACCGCAACTTCGGCCCGAGGATGACGCCGCCGTCGCCATGCGTCTCGACCGTGAAGGCAAACAGCCCCTCGGCCGCGAGCACGTCATGGACCAGCGCTGCGATCAGCGTCAGGTCGGCGCAATAGACAAACACATCCGCAGCCACGACCAAGTTGAAACGCGCATCGGCGCGGATGTGGCGGTCGAGGCTCTCGGTCAGGTCGCCGGCATCGAGCTTGTCGTAAAGGTTCTTGCGGCGCGCCTGCGCGATCATCCCCGGCGACAGGTCGACACCCTCGATCCAGTCACACACCGGCCGGAACACGGCGCCCGACAACCCGGTGCCGCAGCCGAGGTCGAGCATGGCGGCAAAATGGAACGGACGGTTCTGCGCGCGGCAGACTTCGGCCACGGCCTGCGCGAGCAGTTCCGGCGCGGAATAGGCCAGCGCCGCCAGCGCATGGTCGAACTTCGCCGCATATTGATCGAACACCGAGCGCACGTAATCCGCCGACATCGCGTGTCCGCCGATGTTCAGAAGGCGCAACCGCAAACCCGCGCCATGCCGGTCGGACGAGTCCGCCGCCAGCGCCCGCTCAAAGGCCGCCACCGCGCCATCCCGGTTCCCCGCCACTTCGCGCAGGTGCCCGAGGTCGAACCACGCCGCGGCAAAGCCGGGTGTCCGCTCGACGGTCTGTTCCAGCAGATCGAGCGCGGCGGCGTGGTCGCCCCGCTCGCGGAACTCGCGCGCCATTCCGTAGCGCCGGTCGGCGATCAGGTCGCCCGACGACTGAAACAGCGATTGCGCTTGCCGCGTTGAAGACATTCTCGCGATTTTCCTGTCCGGAACCTATGTAGGCACGATGCGTCCCGAAGACCTGCTGCTCCCCACCCCGTCCGGCGTGTGCTGCAAGACCGGCGGCTTTTACATCGACCCGACCCGTCCGGTCGACAGGGCGCTGATCACGCATGGTCATTCCGACCATGCCCGGGCCGGGCACGGCGCCGTGCTGGCGACGCAGGAAACCCTCGACATCATGCGGCTGCGCTACGGCGAGGATTTCGCAGACTCCACGCAGGCGATCCGCTATGGCGAGACCGTGACCCTGAACGGCGTCACGGCGACGTTCCATCCGGCCGGCCATGTGCTGGGTTCGGCGCAGATCGCGGTCGAGCGAGGCGGCTGCCGGATCGTGGCGTCGGGCGACTACAAGGACGTGCCGGACCCGACCTGCACGCCATTCGAACTCGTGCGCTGCGACGTGTTCATCACCGAGGCGACATTCGGGCTGCCGGTTTTCCGCCACCCGGATTCCGATGCGGAGATCGCGAAGCTCCTGCATTCGGTTTCGCTGTTTCCGGAGCGCGCGCATCTGGTCGGGGCCTATTCGCTCGGCAAGGCGCAGCGCGTCATCGCGCTCATCCGCAAGGCGGGCTACCGCGAGCCGATCTATCTGCATGGCGCGATGGAAACGCTGTCGCGCTATTACCTCGCCAAGGGCATCGATCTCGACGAGTTGCGCCCGGTTCGCGATGTGAAGAAGCAGGACTTGGGCGGCACCATCACGCTGTGTCCGCCGTCCGCGCTGAAGGAGGTGTGGTCCCGCCGCTTCCCCGATCCGGTGACGGCTTACGCTTCGGGCTGGATGCGGGTGAGGGCGCGCGCAAGACAGAGCCTCGTGCAATTGCCGCTGGTGATTTCCGACCACGCCGACTGGGACGGCCTGCGCGACACCATCGCCGCTACCGGCGCGTCCGAAATCTGGGTGACGCACGGCCAGGAGGACGCGCTGGTTCACTGGTGCGGGACGCAGGGGCTGAAGGCGCGGCCGCTCGATATCGTCGGCTACGGTGACGAGGACGAGACCGACGGTACGTCCGACAAGGGCGAGGCGGGAAACCCTGCATGAACCGCTTCGCCGAACTGCTCGATCGCCTCGCCTACGAGCCGGGCCGCAACAACAAGCTGCGGCTGATGACAGACTATTTCCGCAGCACGCCAGATCCGGAGCGCGGCTATGCGCTCGCCGCACTCACGGGCAGCCTCACATTTCAATACGCCAAGCCCGGCATGATCCGTGCGCTGATCACCGAGCGCACCGATCCGGTCCTGTTCGGGCTGTCGCGCGATTTCGTCGGCGACACCTCGGAGACGATCGCGCTGATGTGGCCGCTGCCCGACGCGCGGCCAAACTTCATTCCTTCCATCACCGACGTCGTCACCACCCTCAACACCCTTGGCAAGACGCAGCTGCCGGCGCAGATCGCGCGCTGGCTCGATGCGCTGGACGAGACCGGGCGCTGGGCGCTGCTCAAGCTTGTCACCGGAGCGTTGCGCGTCGGCGTTTCGGCGCGGCTTGCGAAGACCGCGGCCGCCGCGCTCGGCGACAAGGACGTCACCGAGATCGAGCTGATGTGGTCGGGACTGGAGGCTCCCTACGAAAACCTGTTCGCCTGGTTCGAAGGCCGCGGCGACAGGCCGGAGACCAGCGACCCGGCGCCGTTCCGCCCGGCGATGCTGGCGCAGGCGATCGAGGAATCCGATTTCGAGAAGCTCGATCCGGCCGACTTTCTCGCCGAATGGAAATGGGATGGCATCCGGGTGCAGGCGTCCGCCGGCATGAATGAGCGCGGCGACCGGATCGTGCGGATGTATTCGCGCACCGGCGAAGACATCTCGAAAAGCTTCCCCGATCTTATCGAGTCGCTGAACTTCAACGGCTCGCTCGATGGCGAATTGCTGATCCTGCGCGATCATCGCGTGCAGAGCTTCAACGTGCTGCAGCAGCGGCTCAACCGCAAAGCCGTCACGCCGAAACTCGTCGCCGACTATCCCGCGCATCTGCGCGCCTACGATCTTCTGGTCGACGGCACCGAAGACCTGCGCGAACTGCCGTTCGAAGATCGCCGCAAGCGCCTGCAAAACTTTATCGCGCGCCACGCGCATCCGCGTCTCGACCTCTCGCCGCTCGTGCCGTTCGCGAGCTGGGATGAACTCGCTGCAGCGCGCGCCGATCCGGCTGCCGCCGGTGCGGGCGAGGACGCCAATGCGGTCGAAGGCATCATGATCAAGCGGCGCGATGCGCCCTATGTCCCTGGCCGCCCGAAGGGGCTGTGGTGGAAATGGAAGCGCGATCCGTTCACGGTCGATGCGGTGCTGATGTATGCGCAGCGCGGCAGCGGCAAGCGCTCATCCTATTATTCCGATTACACCTTCGGGGTCTGGACGCGGATCGATGGCGCGGAGACGCTGGTGCCGGTCGGAAAGGCCTATTTCGGTTTCACCGACGAGGAACTGATCCGGATCGACCGCTATGTCCGCAACAACACGATCGAGCGGTTCGGGCCGGTGCGCTCGGTGAAATACGGGCCGGATGAAGGGCTTGTGCTGGAAGTCGCGTTCGAGGGGCTGCAACGCTCCACCCGGCACAAATCCGGTATCGCCATGCGCTTTCCCCGTATCTCCCGGCTGCGCTGGGACAAGCCGCCTCGGGAGGCCGACCGGCTGGAAACGCTGGAGAAAATGGTCGAATCGATCGAGCGGGGCCGCGGCCGATTGCAGGGCGGCTTGCAAGCCGCTGCCCCATGACTAGATGATGGACTTCCGGATTCATGCCGGATGGAGGGGACCATGTCGACCAACGATCCGCGCGCCTCGATCGAGACGTCACGGCCTGCGCCCGCGCAGAGCGATTCCGTCACGCGCTTTCTCGGCGGCTCGCCGCTCGCTGTCGCAGGCCGGCTGATCCTGCTGTCGATCCTGGTCGGCTTCGTGATGGTGACCTTCGGGCTCGACCCCTACAACATCATCAACAGCATCCGGCGCCTGTTCGAGACGATCTGGAATCTCGGCTTCGACGCGCTGAACTGGGTCTGGCGCTACTTCCTGCTCGGCGCGGTGATCGTGATCCCGGTCTGGCTGATCCTGCGGCTGATGAACGCGCCCAAGGGGCGATAACTACCAGCGCAGATTCCGGGGCGCGTGCTGAAAGCGCGCGAACCCGGCATCCACTTACGCTGCATCACACCGGCCATGGTTGCGCGGTGATATCGGCGGCGTCCATGCCGACAATCTCGGCCAGCGGACCCTTCTCCGCCTGCGCAAGCAGCGCCTGCTTGATGCTGTGGACCAGCGCAAGCCCGTGAAACACCAGGCCGCTGTACAATTGCACCAGCGTTGCGCCGGCGCGCAGCTTGGCAATCGCAGCATCGCCCGAATCGATGCCACCGACCCCGATGATCGGCATCGCGCCTTCGAGCCGAACATAGGTCTCCGCCAGCATCCGCGTCGACAGCGGAAACAGCGGCTTGCCCGACAATCCACCCTGCTCGATCGCCTTCTCCCGCTCGCGCAGGCTCGGCGGACGCGTCACCGTGGTATTGCCAACCATCATGCCGTCGACCCTGCGGTTGCGCGCAACGCCGACGATGTCGTCGAGATCGACGAGCGAGAGATCGGGCGCGATCTTGAGCAGCAGCGGCGTGGGACCCGCATGCGCGCGCACGCGGTCACGCGCCGCAATCACCCGCGCGAGCAGATCATCGAGGCTCTTCGCCTCCTGCAGGTTGCGCAGGCCGGGCGTGTTCGGGGATGACACGTTGATCGTGATGTAGGACACCACCGGCGCGAAGCCTTCGACCAGCCGGACATAATCCGCGGTGCGATCCGCACTGTCCTTGTTGGGGCCGAGATTGATACCCACGATCCCGCCGAGATGGGCGCGGGCGGCGAGACGGCGCAGCACCACTGCCGCGCCCTCGCTGTTCAGCCCGAGCCGGTTGATGACGGCGCCGTCGGCGTCCAGACGGAACAGCCGGGGACGCGGATTCCCGGCCTGCGGCCGCGGCGTCACCCCGCCAGCCTCCACGAACCCAAAGCCGAGCCGCAGCAGCGCGTCGGGTACCTCGCCGTTCTTGTCGAAACCGGCCGCGAGGCCCACCGGATTGGGGAAGTTCAGCCCAAAGGCACGGACCGCCAGCCGCGAATCATCGGGCCGGGCGGCCGGCAACGGCGCCCATTGCAGGGCGCGGAGCGCGATCCGGTGGGCCTCTTCGGGGTCGAAGCGATGCAGGAACGGGCGCGCGAGGCGCTCGAGAAGGGCGATCACGCCGGAGGAACTCCAGTTTCAGGCGAACGAACCTAGCCAGCGACCGCTATGCGCACAAGAAACGCGAAGGCAGGGCTGGACAGCGCGGCCAAACGGCACTAATCCCATACGAATGGTAGGACAGAAGTCATACCAGCCGATCCGTTCGCAGCGCATGGGGTTGCCATGCTGACGCACGCCCAGATCTGGACCGCCATCGACCGGCTCGCGGCGCGCGCCGGGCTTTCGGCATCCGGCCTCGCCAAGAAGGCCGGGCTCGATCCCACCACCTTCAACAAGTCCAAGCGCATCACGCCGGACGGCCGCGCCCGCTGGCCCTCGACCGAGTCGGTCGCCAAGTCGCTCGCCGCAACCGGGACCAGCGTCGAGACCTTCATCGCGCTGATTTCGGAAACGGCGCGGCCGATCACGCAAGCCGTGCCGCTGATCGGATTCGCGGAGGCCGGTTCGCGCGGCTATTTCGACGATGGCGGCTTCCCGGTCGGCAAGGGCTGGGACGAAATAGCCTTTCCCTCGGTCAATGACGAGCATGCCTACGCTCTCGAGATATCCGGCAACTCGATGGAGCCGGCCTTCCGCAAGGGCGACGTGATCGTGGTGTCGCCGGCCGCACCCACCCGCCGCGGCGACCGCGTCGTGGTCAAGACCAAGGACGGCGAGGTGATGGTCAAGCAACTCGCACGCAAGACCGCGAAGACGATCGAACTGCATTCGCTCAACCCGGATCATCCCGCGCGCACGCTGGCGATGAACGACGTGCTCTGGGTTGCGCGAATCATGTGGGCGAGCCAGTAGTCCTCGTGCCCGGACGCGGTGCAGCACGTAGCGCAGCGGAGTGATGCACCGCAGAGCGGGGGCCTACACTCCGTTTTTCTATGGGTCCCGGTTCTGCAGCGCACCACTTCGCGTTGCTTGTGATGCGCTGCGCCCGGGACATGAACGCGTGCTACGCGCTGCGCGCCAGCGCCCCGTCGATCATGTCGACCGTGTTCTTCAACCCATACGCCGCGACGAAGGTCCCGAAGCGCGGCCCCTTTTCCTGCCCGAGCAGCACCTGGTAGAGCATGTTGAACCAGTCGAGTGACACGCCGGGCTTGCCGTCCTTCGCCTTCTTCTTCTCGTCGAGGAACGGCTCGCGGCGTCCGATCTCGTAGACCACGTCCTGGATTTTCTCCGCCGTTGCATCGACCGGCATGTTGGAAAGTGCATCGCGCAGGTCCATCAGTGCGGCCCGTTCCCGATCGGCCGGCTCGCGGAAGCTTTTCGTCGGCAATACGAAGTCGCGATAGTAATTCAGCGCATAGCCGACCATCGCGTTCAGCCGCGGATGGGTCTGCGGGCTGACGCCGGGCCGATAGCGCGCGATGAAGCCCCACAGGGTCTCGGCATTCTCCGCATTCGACGACGACACCAGCGTCAGCAGGAGCTGGAAGTTGATCGGCATGTCGGGCGCCGGCGGTTGGCCGGAATGGATATGCCATACCGGGTTCGACAGCCGCTGCTTGTCGTCCTGCCGCTGATAGCCGTCGAGAAACTGGAAATATTCGTCGACGTTGCGCGGGATCACGTCGAAATACAGCCGCTTCGCCGCCTTCGGTTCGCGATACATGAACAGCGACAGCGATTCCGGCGATGCATAGCGCAGCCATTCGTCGATGGTGAGCCCATTGCCTTTCGACTTGGAAATCTTCTGGCCCTTCTCGTCGAGGAACAGTTCGTAATTGAAGCCCTCCGGCGGCGTGCCGCCGATCGCCCGGTTGATCTCGCCCGACAGCTTCACCGAGTCGATCAGGTCCTTGCCGGCCATCTCGTAATCGACGCCGAGCGCATACCAGCGCATCGCCCAGTCCGGCTTCCATTGCAGCTTGCAGCGTCCGCCGGTGACGGGCGTGGTCACGCTTTCTTTCGTATCGGGGTCTTCGTAGGTGATGGTACCGGTCGCCGGATCATGCGCCGTGACGGGCACCTGCAGTACGATGCCGGTGCGCTCCGAAATCGGCAGGAACGGGGAATAGGTCTGCGCGCGCTCCTCGCGCAGCGACGGCAGCATCACCGCCATGACCTTGTCGTAATGCGACAAGACCTGCAGCAGCGCCTTGTCGAAGCGGCCGGAGGTATAGCACTCGGTCGCCGACAGGAATTCGTAGTCGAAGCCGAAGGTGTCGAGGAAGGCGCGGAGCCGCGCATTGTTGTGCGCGCCGAAACTCGGATGCGTGCCGAACGGATCGCGCACCCTGGTCAGCGGCTTGCCGAGGTCTTCCTTGAGCATCTCGCCGTTCGGCACGTTGTCCGGCACCTTGCGCAAGCCGTCCATGTCGTCGGAGAAGGCCAGCAGCCGCGTCCTGATCTTGTCGTCCGTCAGCACGCGGAAGGCGTGGCGCACCATCGTCGTGCGGGCCACCTCGCCGAACGTGCCGATATGCGGCAGCCCGGACGGACCGTAGCCGGTCGAGAAAATCACCTCGTCCTTCGGACTCTTCTTCAGGCGCGCGACGATTTTGCGCGCCTCCTCGAACGGCCAGGCGCCGGATTGCTCGGCGAGGGAACGCAGCGTTTCAGAAGACATCTAGGCTCTCAGGGTGACGGTAGACTGGGTTGGCATCGAACTGAATTGTCGCGGGCTCATCACTGAACCAAGTCGGTGAAGGCGACAACGACATTCTTGAGGTCGTTCCGCGCTGCCCTGCCGATTGCCGTGACCAATCGGGTGTCAGCAGTAGCGAACCGGCATTGTCGGCTTTGCGCGAGCACGATGTAGGCGCAATCATACGCCGGATGATCGAGCTCGAGTGCCAAATCGGTGATCGCCCTCGCTTCCGACTGCATCGAAATGATTTCGATACCAGCAAGCGGGATTGCTTCCACAAGCATCAACGCTTCTTCCACGGAGAGTTGCCGGCGACGGACGCGCTTCCAGAAGGTGCTGGCACATTCCAGAAGGATCAGTTCCGGCGCGATGAGATGATATTGCCGACGGAGCAATAATGCTGACGCCGCTTCAGGCTCTGCGAGCAACCACTTCAAGACGACGCTGGCATCGATGACGAGAGGTCTCACCTCTCATCCCGGCCTTCTCGGACAAGGTCCTCGGAAGGGGTCAAATTCCGGCCTTCAGTGAGCTTGCGCAGCCGCGCCGCGAGTTCTTCAAATGCGTCACCCCTTTCGCCCGAAACCGCCTGCCGCAAAATCTCGCGATGCTCGGCCTCTGTCGATCGGCCGTGCCGCGCGGCACGGAGCTTCAGTTGCCTTACGATTTCGTCCGGGACGTTACGGACATGCAAGCTAGCCATTTGCTATCTCCATGATAGCATTGATAGCACACGCATCCTCCTACGCAACCCGTTCAAAACGGGCTGACCGGGAAATAGCGCAGCCATAGATCGGTGAAGCGCCCCTTCTCCCACAGCCGGAACAGCGCATAATTCAACGCTTGGCGTACCGTGTCGTTGCCCTTCTTCACGGCGATGCCGACGCCCTCCCCGAAATACTGGCTCTCGAAGAACGGGCCGCCGGCGAAGGCGCAGCAGCCCTCGGAATCGGTGCCGTTGATCCAGAATGACAAGGCGACGCCGTCTCCGAAGGCATAATCGGCCTCGCCGCGGCGCACCGCCTCCCGCGTTGCATCGGCGGTGAGATAGGGGACCGGCTGCGCCTCGGTGAACAGAGTCTTCAGATAGGCTTCGTGCGCCGAGCCGCCGACCACTGCGATCTTCTTGCCCTCGAGCTGCTCGGGCTTCAGAACCGGGGTCGCAACTGCCTTGAGCGCCACGAAGCGCGCCGGCACCCGGTAATAGGGATCGGTAAAGTCCATCACCTTGCGGGTTTCGGCGTTCACCGCGATCGACGCGATCACCGCCTCACCGCGATTTTCGTTCAGCGCGGGCACCAGCGTGTCGAACCGGCGCATCTGGATGGTACAGGTGACTTTCAGTTCCTCACAGATCAGCCGCGCCAGATCGACGTTGAAGCCGACCGGGTGCCCCTCCTTGTCGGCATAATTGAAGGGCGGATAGTCCGTTTCCGTCATGAAGCGGATCTGGGTCAGGCGGGACATGTCCGGTCGCTCCGGACGGCGCTTGGGATCCCAGAAGCCGGGATAGGGAGAGGGCGCGGGCGCAATCTCGCGTGGCGGCGGCAGATGGGGCTGGGCCGCCGCCGGCATCGCCATTGCGGTCAAAGCCACGACGGCGACCGCACGGGCAATCGGCAGACCCCACACTTTTTGGTGGTAACGAGCGAAGGAGATCGGCAATACTCGCATCCGTTGTCCAAGTCTCTGATTTCGCGTCTCTATAGCAGCATTGTCAGCGTAGCATCAGTAGCGGTCGTGGGGCGGCCATGCGGGGGCCTGTGTTCCATGCCGAGCCGACCGGCCGGCATGCGCGCGATATGTCTTACGGCGCGCGGCCGGGTTCAAGGCCGGAAGCGCGCCACGCACGAATCCGTGCACGACTTGCGCCCTGTCCCGAAATCGACTGTGTCCGGCATCTGGTCCCGCCGGCCCGCATCGCAGCCGCCGAGTTGCGCGCCTCGGAGACGCGGACCGGGGCGGACCGGGTATTGGTGACCGAGGGCATCCTGAGCGACCGCGACTATGTGCGGGCGCTGGCACGCCATTACGGCATCGCGATCACGACGCTGCGCCACACCTCCCGTGCCGCCTGCCCGGTCGAAGACGACGATCTGCTGTCCGGGGTGGCAAGCGGCATCATCCCGATCCGCGAGGGTCACGAGCTCGTCTGGGTGGTGGCGCCGTGGCATCTGTCGGCGCGCTTTCTGATCGGGGCACTCAGCCGTCATCCGGAAATGCGGTCGAGGCTCCGGGTCACGACGATGGACGACTTGCGCGCCTTCGTTCACCGTGAAGCGGAGGTCGCTGTTGCCTGCCGCGCGGCGTTCGACCTGCGGGCCCGGCAACCCGGCCTTTCCGCAGGAACCGCGCGAAGCCGGACTCCACTCGCCTGGTTTGCGACCGGCATGGCGTGTGCCGCGCTGTTGATCGCCTTTCAATCCAGCCTGACCGTCGCCGCCGACATGGCGCTTGCGCTGGTGTTTCTCGGCTGGAGCGGACTGCGCGTCATCGCGCTCCTGCTGTCATCGATCCCGCAATTCCCGCATCTGCAGCGTGGCGACGATACCTTGCCTGTCTATTCGATCATCGTTGCCGTCTATAACGAAGCGGAATCGGTTTCGGCGCTGGTCGCGGCGCTGACGCGGCTCGACTATCCGAAAGAACGGCTCGACATCAAGATCGTGGTCGAGTGCGACGACATGGCGACGCGGCTTGCGCTCGACCTGCTGGATCTTGCCCCGCCGTTCGAAATCGTGATCGCGCCCTCCGCAGGTCCGCGCACCAAGCCGAAGGCCCTGAACGCGGCCCTGCCATTCGTGCGCGGCCGCTATGTGGCGGTGTTCGATGCGGAGGACCGGCCGGAACCGCAGCAACTTCGCATTGCCCTTTCGGCCTTCGCGGCCGGCGATCCCCGCCTCGCCTGCGTGCAGGCGCGTCTCACCATCGACAACACCGCCGACGGCTGGCTGACCCGGCTTTTCACCGCCGAATACGCCGCCCTGTTCGATGTCTTCCTGCCCGGGCTCGCCGCCTGGCGCATGCCGCTGCCGCTCGGCGGAACCTCGAATCATTTCCACACCGCGACGTTGCGGGAGCTCGGTGGCTGGGACCCCTACAATGTCACCGAAGACGCCGATCTCGGCATCCGGCTGGCGCGGGCGGGCTATCATACGACGCTCGTGCAGTCCTCGACCTGGGAGGAGGCACCCGCACGCCTCGCACCCTGGATCAAGCAGCGCACCCGCTGGTTCAAGGGATATCTGCAGACCTGGGCGGTGCATATGCGCGAGCCCCGCAGGCTGTGGCGAGAGCTTGGCCCCGGCGGCTTTCTGGTTTTCCAGCTGGTGATCGGCGGCGCCGTGCTTGCCGCGCTCGTTCATGGCGTCTTTGCCGGCGTGCTGGCAGGCCAACTGGCTTCGGGGCTGCTCTGGTCGGACAAGGCCGGCGCCTTCGACCAGATTTTCGCCGGCCTCTATCTGACGACGCTGACCACGGGTTATCTGCTGTCGGCCCTGATCGGCCTGATCGGGCTGTCGCGGCGAAGGTTGCTCGGCAGCGCCGGCTATCTGATCCTGCTGCCGTTATACTGGATGCTGCTGTCGGCCGCCGCCTGGCGCGCCGTATTCCAGCTGATCTGGTCGCCCTATCGCTGGGAAAAGACCCCGCATGGACTGGCGCGCACGTCACGGCGCGGAATGGGGGAATCCGGTCTGCCGAACCCGTCATAGCGCGCGGGGCGCGCGGGTGATTACAGATACCGCTTCAGTTCGGTCGCCGCGGCTTCCGGCTTGCGTTTCAGGTTGAAGGGCGCGACGAAGCGGCCTTCCTTGTCCATCAGATAGACCAGCGCGGTATGATCCATGGTGTAACCGCCGGCTTCGAGCGGAACCTTCTTGGAGTAGACCCGGTACGCCTTCTCCATCGCCGCAACCGCCGCCGTGTCGCCGGTCAGACCGCGCAGCCGCGGATCGAAGCTCGACAGATATTCCTTGAGGATTTCCGGCGTATCGCGCTCCGGATCGACCGTCACGAAGAACGCCCGCAATTTGTCGCCGTCGCGGCCGAGCGCCTTGTAGACCTGCGTCATATCGAACAGCGCGGTCGGGCAGATGTCGGGACAATGGGTGAAGCCGAAAAAGATCAGCGATGGCTTGCCCTTCAGGTCGTCCTGGGTCACCACGGCGCCGTTCTGGTCGACCAGCCGGAACGGACCGCCGATCGCGGACGGCGCCGGCACCGGGCTTGGCAGCCGGCCGGCAACGACGAATATGACCGCCGATACCGCCGCAAGCCCGGCAATGAATGCAGCCATCAAAGTGACGATGCGTCGGGATTGCTGGGTCATCGGGATGATGGGATCAGAAGCAGGCTGCGATGCCGGCACGCAGCATCTCGAAGAATACTTCGGCCCCGTAGTGAATCCACAGCGCGCAGGCGATCGCCACCAGCGCGCCGATGACCGATCCGGCCGCCACCAGCGGCCAGGAGATGCGGCGCGGCGCCGCGCCTGGGAGGGTCTCCGCCATTCCTGCCAGATAGGCCGGGATGGCGCCGCGATCAACTCCCATCGGCGTGAACGATGGCTGGAACCAAATCCTTCCCTGTGCGTCAATGGCCCCGGCGCCGTCCGCACGGCCGGCGCCGGATGCCGCATCCCGTGAGCCTGCCGACACCCGATGGACTACCTCCTCGCACTTGCCGCCGATCCCACCGCCTGGGCCGCACTCCTGACCCTGATCGTCATGGAGGTGGTGCTCGGCATCGACAACCTGATCTTCATCGCGATCCTGACCAACAAGCTGCCGCCCGAGCGTCAGCACACGGCGCGGATGATCGGCATCGGGCTCGCGCTCATCCTGCGGCTCGTCCTGCTCGGCACCATTGCGATCATCGTGCAGCTCACCGCGCCGATCTTCACGCTGTTCGGGCACGCCTTTTCGTGGCGCGACCTGATCCTGATCGCGGGCGGCCTGTTCCTGGTCTGGAAGGCCACGACGGAAATCCATCACAATGTCGATCACGACCCGGGCCCCGACCTGTTCGACAACAAGAAGACCGTCCAGCTCGGCTTTGCCGCGGCGATCAGCCAGATCATCATGCTCGATATCGTGTTCTCGATCGACAGCATCATTACCGCCGTGGGGATGACGGATGACATTCCGATCATGGTGATCGCGGTCTGCGTCGCGGTATTCGTGATGCTGGTCGCGGCGACTCCGCTGTCCGACTTCATCAGCCGCAATCCCACCGTGGTCATGCTCGCGCTGGGCTTCCTGCTGATGATCGGCATGGCGCTGATCGCCGAGGGCTTTGGCGCGAAAATCCCGAAAGGCTATATCTATGCCGCGATGGCGTTCTCGGCGTTCATCGAAATGCTGAACATCCTCGCTCGCCGGGCGCGTCAGAAGAGTCAGCAACAATGAAAATGCCGCGAGCGGATCAGCCGGGGCGGCTCGTGGGGAATGGCAAGATGGTCGCGGCCTCGGCAGGCACATCCTCCGCATCCACGATTTGCCAGTCGGAGAATCGGATGATGTCGGCGGCGGACAGGACTGGACTGACGTCGGTGATTTCGCCATAGCCAAGTCTGGTCTGACAGCCGTAGCGATCGATCAGCAGGGCGATCCCGTCGCGGCAGAAAATGCGCCGCGCGTCAATCAACCCGTCGGCGGTCTCAACCATCCCGGGACTATGACTGTCGGCCAGCGCGCAAAGCTTGGCTCTCACCCTCCTGGTACGCGCATCCCTGAATGAAACCACGAGGCCCATGCCCGACAACGCGGGCGCTGCAGGCGGGTTCCCCTGGAACGCCCCTGGGGGCGGGCTGCCGGGAGCCGATCAATGCCTTCGCGGCTTTGCCTCGCCGCTGCCCGCGCCCTGCGGCTGCTCGCTCTTTTCCAGCACGATATGGCCGAGATTGGCGATCACATCGGCAAGCAGGGCCGCGCGATCTTCGGGGCCGGCCATGACCACAAGGTCCGCCAGCACTTCCGTGACCTTGGCCGCGATCATACCGAGATCGGCGCCCTCGCGTACCAGTTCGGGCTCAAGCAGATCGTGAATGTCGCAGTGAAGGCAGTCGGACACGGCACAGCTCCTCGCGCCGGAGGATTGAATGCCGCACTATACGTCGGGATTCGGCCGTTGACGAATGTCGCTCCGTTCATGATGAACGGGAGGCCGGCCCGGCACACGCCGGGCCGGCCCCGGGACCTCTAGCGCGAGCCGCTGGTGGCGGCTTCGTTGACCGGCTTCAGCTTTGCGCTCATGTCCACGACCGGCTGCTCGCTCCTGGTGCTGATCTGCCGGATCGTCTTGGCATTGAGATCGAACGCCTTCAGGTCGACCATGCGGATCGTCTGGTCGTCATAGGTCTTGTAATAGTAGCGCTGGCTCTGCGGATCGCGCGCGACCGTCATCTGCGTATAGTCGGAATAGACGGCGCCCGCTGTGACTTCGCGCGAAACCCCGATCGGAATGTCGAAATTGTTGAGGATGTGGAACACCTGGTCCACGCCCTTGTCGGCATTGTCGGCCGGGATCGCGGTCGCGCTGAACACGGCGGCGCGGACGAACCGCGAGGGCGGCGAGAAATCGCCGGGCAGGCCGAGCATGCCGGTGCCCTGGCCGAGCGCCTTGAAGGTTTGGCCGTCGATCTTGACCGGCGGCACATCGCGCGGATTGAGCGCGATATAGTTGCGCAGATTGGTCATGTGCCAATCGAATGACGGCGAATTCGTCAGGACTCCGAGCGGGTTGTCGTGAACGACAAGCTTGCCGCCGACCGGCTCGATAACGAGGCTGGCACCGGTCTTGTCGTAGACGACATAGTGGAACGGTGGCGCCACCGGCCCCCAGCCCTCCAGCACGGTCGGTGCGATCACGACCGAGCCGCTCTCGACCGCCTTGCGCACCTCATCGACCGAGCCGAATTGCGTCAGCACCCAGTTCGGAAAATCGGCCGGCGACAGCGCCTTGCCCTGGTTTTCCGGCGTCACCGTGGCGTAGCCGGCAAACGTCGGAAAGTAGAACGATCCGGCAGCGAGACCGGCTTCGTTGACGCCATCGAGAAGCCGCGGATTGCCGAAGGCGACGATGCCGGTGGCGCCATATTTCACCGTGTATTTGAGACCGTCACCCTGCGGCGTCTGACCCGTGAAGACCTGCCCGCGCGGGATCACCGCGACCGAGGTGTCAACGGGCACGCCGAATTCCAGGGTGCGGCCGTGAACGATCGCGCCATCCTTCGTCTTCAGCATGATGCCGGTGCAGGCCGAGACCTGCTGTGCGACCAGCGCGAGTACGGCGGCGGCGGCGATGGTGAGACCGGCTGTTCCAATACGGCGCATGACGCGACCTTCTCCACGGATGTGACTTCTCGCGGCGTCATACCTCCTGCGACTTAACGGCGCTCTAAGACCACGGCGCCGCCGCCGCCGGCCGCGTTCAATACGGGAAATTCGCGATGAGCAAATTCGATAAAATTGTACGGAACGCTCGCGATGCGCGCCCGCAGGGAACCATATGCGTCCGGCGCGCTTGTCGTCGAGGCGATGGAGTTTTTGAAGATGACCTATGACCCGGATCGCGACGCGCGCGCCCCCGAAGACGCCAATCCGAACGTGCGTCCGCATGAAAGGAAACGCTCGGATCACGTGGTGATCTTGCTGACCCTGTTCGCGCTGTTCATCGGCGCCGGAGTCTGGCTTTACGCGAAGGACGATTCCCCGCTGGCCACCAATCCCGACGCGCCAAGTGCTGAGCGGACCACGACCGGCACAGCGACGCGAGAACCGCCGCTGCCCGACACACCGACGCCACCGACGGTGCCGTCACAGCCACGTCAGTAAGTACCGCGCTTCATATGAGGACCGGGAGAATTGCCCAGGTCCGGCTGAAGCGAGGTGGCTGCGCCGCGATGCCTTGTTGAGCTGCACCCGATGAGCGGGCATCAAAGTCCCACGCGGTCGCCGGCAGGCCCGCCATCGGCGGGACACTTTGCCTTGCCGTTCAGCCAATCCTGCTCCTCGGCGAGAGTCAGCAAGCTCTGGCGCATCTTCAGCAGGCGTTCACGTTCCTCGCCACTGGCACGCGGATTGATCGCCTGATCGTAACATTCCATCGCCCAGCGCCGCAGCTCCAAGGAGCTAATGGAATTGATCGGCTTTTGCATTTCGCACTCCTCATCAAGCTCGAAGCACCGGCTCGACCGGCGGCTCGACCGCCACAACCCTCAGGGTTATCCAGCGACCGTACCGAGATGGGAATCAATCGCGTCGCTCGCGCGGCATTAGTTTGGCGCTTGTGGGACAGGCGGGACGAAACGGCATGTCAAACGACACAATGAGACGATTTGTGTCGCTTTCTCCACTGCGTTTCGACAATTGCGACGCGCCGACGCGGCGTCGCCTTGCGCAGTTGGAGCGGGCGAAGGGAATCGAACCCTCGTATGCAGCTTGGGAAGCTGCCGGCACTTCCCGCCCCTTCCACTACACGATCCAGTCGTGGTCCCACACAGTCGCGAACTGAAGCGCGTCCGAGTCGCTACCTCCGTCGAATTGCTTGCGGTCCATACTTTGATCCACGTCCTTGTCCTTCTTCTTCTTTTCCTTCGACCACCATTTCGGGACTTTCGCGGTATAGCCGAGGTCTTTGAGTATCGCGACATCCATTTCTGATAACGTTTTGCCGGGAGGCATTCCGGCTCCGTAGGTGTCAAACAAATCATGGGTCGAAGGATCAAGATGATATTTATCGTTTGGGTCTAGCAATGCTCCCTTTTTGGAAATCTTTTTTGCTTCTGCTCCCGTGAAATAGAATGAGTCGCCGACCTTTTTTGTCATCGCCTCAAATGGAGTATTCGAAAACAGCACCCCAGATGATCCCACACCCAAGCCATGCGCGAATTCATGGAGCATGATACTCGTGGTATCGTATAAGAAGTCGCCGGAGTAAAAATCCTTGAGCTTGTTAGGGTCGAGATAGATGTACATATCCGGTTCGTTGAGGTTCGCGTCTTGTCCTGCGTTTCGGAGCGACCACAAAAGGTCGGGAACATCGATGTAACTACCGAACTTCTTGTCTGCCGGAACAATCGTTTTTGAATAGCTTGCCGCAGCCGACGCCAAAATGCTGCCTTCCTGTGTCTTGCCAACGATCTGTATCTTGAAATCGGGCAAGTTGATATCGAGTGCCGCCTCGACGCGCAGAACGCATGCCATCAAATCGTCTTGCACATATGTCTTGATTAGGCTCGTGTCGTGGAGCGACAGGCCCGAAAATGACAAGCCTGTCCAGGGAAGAAACGTTACACCTGCCGTATCAAGAGCGGGACCGTCGTCGCCGTTCGCGATTGTCCCGACGGCGTGAGCGTCTACGAGGTTAATCTGCTGCGTTGTCGTGTTTCCAATGTGCTCTATGCTGAGCGAGAATTTCTCGTCGGCTTCAATCAATGAATCGTCGAGCAACGTCACAGAAAAATATCCGGTCGGGTTGTCTTTGGTGAGTGTTACGGTCTGATTGGGGGCAAAAGTAAAATCGGCCAATGGGATGGTGGCACTCGAAAATCTGAGCTGGTCCGGCTGAAGGTTGATTCCCGCCTGCAACGTCACTGAACCGGATGCAATACCAGTTGCCGTTACCTGGAACTTGAGAACGCCGGAATCTTCCGTCGCCGTCTCATCCGCAACGGAAATCTGGACTTCATCTTCCGCTTCATCCGGAAGTAAGACGTGCCTCCAGAGATAGTCGGGATGCGTAAATCCATTGCTGGATTCGTCGGGGATCGTGCCCAGCGTGTCGGCATGATTGTCAGTGGCGCCAGCAATTATTCCTGTCCAATATAGGAACCATTCCTCCCCGCCGAGCACGGGAACCGGGTTTCCTCGGGGGAAAAGTGGGTCCGTATTGGATATCGGGATATGGCCGTAATTGACGCGGAGGCTTCCGTAGTCTTGCCACGACGTTCGTGGCTGAAACCACACCGTGTAGTTCACGCCACCCTGCTGTTGGTGAAGATTAGATGTAAAGTCGGTGGCAGGTGAGGCACCCAACAAGAGATCAATGTCAACCTTCACCCAGATGTCTGGCAATTTCGCCCCCTCATGCAAATCTTTTGTGCGAAGGTTGTAGAGTGGTAAATTCTATACACAACCGCAACGGGTTTTCATCAGCGATGCGAGTTGGATTTCACAACGTTGCGAATTGACATTTCCAAAATCACTACGTCGAAATAACCGCGATCAAAGTCAGACAGCTTTCGGCCAGTCTCCGCTTTGAAAGCAAGGCCGGTTCCTAACGAGGCAGCCCTGTTTGGCGTTGGCATGTCTGACAATCGCGCCATGCAATCGATAACACGAACGCGGGCAAACGATGTAGGCGCGAAAATGAAACGATACCGGGCGGGAGTATATCCGCCCCGCCCGGATCGCTCTGCAAAACCGGCTGCAAAGCTCTAAGCCAAAATCCGCCAAAGTCTTGGAGCGGGCGAAGGGAATCGAACCCTCGTATGCAGCTTGGGAAGCTGCCGTTCTACCATTGAACTACGCCCGCGCGCGGCGACCATAGCCAAACCACCGGGCCCGCCGCAAGCCTGACGCAGCTGCGCTCAGCGCAACCCCGGTATCAGGAGCACCAGCCCCGAAAGCAGCAGCAGGATCAGGATCACCCGGCGAAAGCCCGCTTCGTCAAGTCGTCCGTACAGACGCACGCCGAACCAGATTCCAGCCGCGACCGGCACAATCCCCAACGCGAACAGCGTCAGCACGTCCCGGTTGATTTCGCCGCGGAGCCCAAGCCCGATTCCCGTCATCACGAAGGCCGCGAGGATGACCGGCTGGAAGATCGCGCGCTGTGCATGGTGCGGCACACCGGTGAGCTGGCACCAGATCACCACCACCGGTCCGGCAAGGCCGGTCAATCCGCCGAGCAGTCCGTTAACCAGGCCGACCGCGCCATCGGCGGCGAGGCTCGCGCGCAGCGGTGCCAGTTTCGGCCGCAGCATACCGTAGAGGCTATAGAGCACGAGCAGCACACCGACCGCGCGCCGTATGGAAGACGGATCGAGATACGAGAGCAGCGCGATGCCGAGCGGCACGCCGATGGCGCCGCCCGCGATCAGCGGCATGACCCGGCGTAAATCTACCACATGCCGGAATTTCCAGACGCCGTGCGCCTGCACGAACAGGCCGTAGGCCACGATCAGCGCCGCGGTCTGGGCCGGCGTCAGCACGTGCAGCCAGACGCCGGACACCACGAGCCCCATGGCGAAGCCGGCGAGACCCGTAGTGATGCCGCCAAAAAATGCCGAGAGCAGGAACAGGGTCAGCGCCGTCGCATCGAGCGGCAGAGCCATCAGCTTCGGAAATGTTTCGAGAGCTTCAGCCCCTGCGCCTGATAATTCGAGCCGATGCCCTGTCCGTAAAGCGTGTCGGGCCGCGCCAGCATCGCCTCATAGACGAGGCGCCCGACGATCTGGCCATGCTCGAGAATGAACGGCACTTCGCGCGAGCGCACTTCCAGCACGGCACGTGCACCGCGTCCGCCGGCCCCCGCATAGCCGAAGCCCGGGTCGAAGAAGCCGGCATAATGCACGCGGAATTCGCCGACCAGCGGGTCGAACGGCACCATCTCAGCAGCGTAGTCGGGTGGCACCTGCACCGCTTCCTTTGAAGCCAGGATGTAGAACTCGTTCGGATCGAGGATCAGGCTTTCGTCTGCACGCGCCGTCATCGGCTCCCAGAATTCGGCGACGTCGTAGCCCGAGCGCAAATCCACATCGATCAGACCGGTATGCCGTTTGCCGCGATATCCGATCAGCCCGCCGGACAGATCGCCGGACAGGTCGACGCCGACCGCGACGCCGTCGGTGAGATCGGCGTCGTCGGAATCGACCAGCCGTTCGCGCTCGTGCAGGACGCGCAGCTGCGCCGCGTCGAGAATGGTGTCGCCGCGGCGAAAGCGAATCTGCGACAGCCGCGAACCCTGCCGCACCAGCACCGGAAAGGTACGCGGCGAAATCTCGGCATAGAGCGGCCCCTCGTAACCCGCCTTCACCTGATCGAAGCCTCGCGAATGATCGGCGATCACGCGGGTGAACACATCGAGCCGGCCGGTCGAACTTTTCGGGTTGGCGGTTGCCGAGATATCGGCGGGAAGCGCGAGGCTTTCCATCAGCGGCACGATATAGACGCAACCGGTTTCCAGCACCGCGCCATTGCTGAGGTCGATGGTGTGCAGACGCAGCGCGTCGATCCGGTCCGACACGGTCGCCTGCGGCCCGGGCAGGAAACTTGCGCGCACACGATAGGCGACCGGTCCCAGCCGCAGATCGAGCGAGGCCGGCTGCACCTGATCTTCGGCGTAAGGCGCGGACGGCCGCACATGGCCCGCCGCGGTCAGGCTGAGGATCAGCCGGTCCGGCAGAATGCCGCTGCCGCCTCCATTGAAGGTCCGCGCCAAGTTGTCTGCTCCCCGCTCCGCCGTCATGCCGGGACAACCGCCGAAGGAAAGGCTTCGCTTGCCCGCCCGGCTCCCGGCCGTCCCACTTCGCCCATTGGATAAAGGCGTGGTTGCCCGGCACAAGGCCGGGCATCAGGCCGTGGTCGATTTATCCCGGCAATTCGCCGCGCCTAGCGCGCCCGCGCGGTCAGGGTGGTGCGGGTGGCGGCCTCGGCGATGGCACCGGCCAGCAGCTTGGCAAGGCAGCCATAGCTCCAGTCGTTCATGTGCAGATCATCGGGCGAGATGAACACCTCGAACGGCAGGCGGGCGATCTGCCGCCAGTGCCGCATCACCGCGAAGCGGCGGAACAATTCGACCTGCTGCGCCTTCGCCGTGGTGGCCAGCAGATCGACCATGGCATCCGCATCCTTCTTCGCCAGCACCTTCGGCGCGAATTGCGGATCGATCAGCACCACGTCGGCGCCCGAGGCTTTCATGCGCCGCAGGCCTTCCAGAATGTCGGATCGCACCGCCGGGATCGGGCTGTCGCGCAGCACCGCATTGGCGCCGACCTGCCACAGGATCAGATCCGGCCGCTCCGCGAGCACGCCGGCGTCGAGGCGCGCCACCATGTCCCTGGCTTCCTCGCCATTCACGCCGCGATTGATCACCGTGATCGGTTGCGCCGGAAATCGCGCTTCAAGCTCGACCGCGAGCCGGGCTGGATACGACTTGTCGGGAGCGCTGGCGCCCGCGCCCGCCGTCGAGGAGGAGCCGATGGCGACGATCTTCACCGGATCACCGGCCGCGAGCCTGCGGGCTGTTCGCGCCAGCGGATTCATCAGCCGCGTCATGTCATCGGGGGCCGCGCAGGGTGGTGCCGCGGCCGGAATTTGCGGAAGCGGTCTGTCCTCGGCGCGGGCCAGGCCTGCGCCCGCGGCCAGCATGGCCGCCATCAGGAGACAGAAGCGAACGGGAAAAGGGCGGGCAATCACCATCACTGGGTCGGTCTCGGTTTGATGCCGTCGAGATTGCCCGCTTCCGCCACCAGCGACGCCAGCGCGCGGCCGAGGCAATCGTGCACCTTGAAGGCGGTCGTCAGATCCTTGGTGGCCAGATTCAGGTCGAAATTTCCGTTGTCGTTCCAGTGGCGCATGATCTCGCGCCGGTCGAACAGCGGCACTTCGCGGTCGCGCGCCACCACCTGCATGATGTCGGCATAGTTCGAGAGCGAGATCAGGGTTTCGGTGCGCGGGCTGTATTGCATATTCATCAGGATCAGGTCGGCACCGGCATCGACGATATGATCGATACCCTCGTCAAGCGACGCGCGGAAGCTTTCCGGGTCGACCCCGCGCATCGCATCCACCGTTCCCGTCTGCCATATCACCAAATCCGGCTTGCGGTCGAGCAGCGCCTGTTCGAGGTTTTGCACCATATCCGCTGCGGTCTGCCGCGATTTCGCCAGCGCGACGACCTTGATATCGACGCCCGGATAGCGCTTGCGCAAGGCCTGTTCCAGACGGCCCGGATAGGCCTTTCCGGCGCCGTCCGGTCCGGGCATGGCCGAGGACCCGGAGCCGACGACAAGCACGGTCAGGCGCTTGTGCTCCTCCACCGCCTTCTTGACGTGGTCGAGCCTGCTTTCGCCAAAAAGGATATGACCCGGCACCTCGCAGGGGTCGCCGTCCGGCTGCGGCACCGCCAGCGGCTCGGATGGCCGCGGCCTGTCGGCCTCGGTCTGGCCCGGTGCCGGCCCCGCCGCGGCAACCAGCGCGAGCGCAAAAAGCCCGGAAATCAAAGCCCTCATGCCTCGCCTCCTAGCGAGGGTTTGGCGCCGCGGTCAACCGGGCGGACGGCGACCTTGCGCGCCGTTGCCCCCTTGTACCATGACAGAACCCAAGCCACGGCAACCATTATGAAAATGCCTAATACGCTGACCAGGACCTGCATCGGGATGCCGGGCGAGACCTCGACCTTGGCGAAATGCGCGGCGAAGGCGAGGAACACCCCGAGACAGAAAATCTCCAGAGAATGCTGCCCGCACAGGATCGCCGGCTTGAGCCAGGGCGAGCGCAGATACGGCCAGTCCCGCGGGATGAAGTAAACCGTCACCGCGGCGACCGCCAGGAAATGCGCAAAACGCAAGACGTCGAGATTGGTCTTGTCGATCGGGTAGATATGCTCCGCGACCCAGTGCGGAACCAGCGGCGCCAGTCGCGGGATATACCAGGTCAGCGTCACGAAGAACGCCGCCAGCAGATAGGCGATCGCAACCGCGAGCGTGATCCGCGACCGCAGCAGCCATTTCAGGCGCTCGGCGCCGCCGAGCGCGCACCACGCGCCGAACACGAACAGCAACTGCCAGGCGAACGGATTGAAGTACCAGCTACCACTCGGATAGGCCGGCAAGTTCCAGTTGAATTCCCAGGTCAGCGCATAGAGCAGCACCGAGAGCGCGAGTGTGAGTGTCGCGTTGCGCAGCAGCAGCCATAGCACCGGCGGGAAGCACGCCATCAGGACGATGTAGAGCGGCAGCACGTCCATGTTGACCGGCTTGAACTTCAAGAGCAGCGCCTGCACCAGCGTCACGTCCGGCTGCTGCAGGAACTCCAGGATGTTCATTTCTTCCGCATAGAGCGGGTTCTGAAAGCCGCGCGCCACATAGGCGATCTGGCCCATATAGATCACGAAAAGGAAAATATGCGCGACGTAGATTTGCCATGCGCGTTTCAGAATGCGCGCGCTCGATACCACGAAGCCATAATCGCTCATGGCCTTGCCATAAACGAAGGCCGCGGTGAACCCGGACACGAAGATGAATATCTCGGTGGCGTCGCTGAAGCCGTAATTGCGGATCGTGACCCAGGCGACGATGTTGGAGGGGATGTGGTCGAGGTAAATGAACCAGAGCGCGAGTCCGCGAAACAGGTCGAGCCGCAGGTCGCGGTCGGTCGGAATCGCGGGAGCCATCGCAGTGTCGGTTGTTCCGGAATTCTCTCGCCGCGACATTCGCCGAGCGCGGTTCAGGTTGCAAGCCGGGAAATGAAGCTGATATTCATTCCGGAACCCGGACCGAGTGCGCTCCGCATGTATCGCGCCGTCACACGCAATATCGAAGTCACTGTCACGCCGCGCTTCCTGTCGGACCGCTCGGCGCCGGACAAGGGTCAGTTTTTCTGGGCTTACACCATCGGAATTGTCAACAATGGCGGCGAGACGGTTCAGCTCAAGACCCGCTATTGGCATATCACCGACGCATTCGGGCGGGTGCAGGAGGTGCGGGGCGCAGGCGTGGTGGGCGAGGAACCGGTGATCCCGCCGGGCGAGCGCTTTGAATATACCAGCGGTGTTCCGTTGCAGACGCCCTCGGGCATCATGGCGGGACGGTACGGAATGGTGACCGAGGAGGGCGAGAATTTCGATATCGATATCCCGGCCTTTTCACTCGACAGCGTCCACGCCCCGCGCACGATCAATTGATCCGCACCGGCGGTTGCGATCGTCCCCCTTCGAAGCCGGAAGGGTAGCGTTCCGCCGGCCTATTCGGAACGCCGGAACCGGCTGAACTGAAACTGCTGAATGGCTCCCGTCGGGGTCCGGTGCGCGTGACCGCGGGTCTCGGCCAGAGCGAATGACGGACCCAGGACTTTTCCGAGCGAATCCGCATCATGCCGAACCACAGGCAGACCGCTGCATCGTTCCGGACCGTCGGGTGCAAATGTTCCGATGATGACATGTCCGCCGGGACGGACCGCACGGAGCACGCGCTCGGCATAGGCGCCCCGATCTTTCGGATCGGTCAGGAAATGAAAGGCGGCGCGGTCGTGCCACACATCATAGACCTCCATTGGCTGCCAGATCGTCACGTCGGCGGCGATCCATTTCACCGTCGCGCCCCGTTCGCCGAGTCTGGCTTTCGACACGTGCATCGCCTCTTCGGAAAGATCGAGCACCGTGATGGACGAGAACCCGGCCGCCACGAGCGCATCGGGCAGCCGCGATGCGCCGCCCCCGATATCGATGATCGACGCATCAGGGCCGACGCCGGTCGCGGCGATGAGATCGAGCGAGATTTCGGGACTATCCTGGAACCAACTGACCTCGCCCTCGCGCCTGGTCCGATAGACGTTCTCCCAATGAGCTTGCCGCTCCACATCGCTCATCACTTGTCTCCCCTGCTTATCCGGACACGATGCGAGAACAGTCCGCAACCGAACCTCTCAAATGGAATATCAGGAGCGCGCGTGGCTCTACCGCCAATCCTTGCGAACAAAGGGCCGGATGAACCATCGGCGTTCAAGCCCTCCGCTCTGCCGCGCGACGCGTGCCGTCAGAAAGACTTGAACCCTGACCTCTCCTCGCAAGCGGGGAGAGGTGACCGCAAGGCGTTGCTCGACCGGGACTAATTCGCCCCGGTCTCGCTCGCTCCGGAATCGTGGGCTCCAACCTCGCCTGGCGCGAAGTCATAGGTGCGGTTGCAGAACTCGCAGGTCACCGCGATCTTGCCGTCTTCCACCATGTGATCGCGATCGTCCTGCGAGAAGCTCTGCAACATCGCCTCGACATTGTCGCGCGAGCAGGAGCATTGCGCTTCCACATTGGCGCTGTCGAACACCCGCACCCCGCGCTCGTGAAACAGCCGATAGACCAGCCGCTCGGTGGAAATATCCGGATCGATCAGCTCGATATCCTCGACGGTCTCCACCAGCGCCTTGCCTTCGACCCAGGCGTCGTCTTCCGGAACCATATCCAGCGTCACGCCTTCCGGCACGTCACCCGGATCGAGATCGGGCATGCGCATGCGTTCCGGCGCCTCGGGCAGGAATTGCAGCATGATGCCGCCGGCGCGCCAATGCGTGACGCCGCTGTCGCCTTTGCGCATCTCCTCCGCAACCGCAAGCCGCACGCGGGTCGGTATCTGCTCGGAGCGCAGAAAATATTCGTGTGCGGCCTGTTCGAGGCCGCCGCCTTCGAGCGCGACCAATCCCTGATAGCGGTTCATGTCGGAGCCCTGGTCGATGGTCATCGCCAGATGGCCGCGCCCGAGCAGTTCGCCGCCCGACGCCGTGCCCGCAGCAATTGCGTCCGCCACGCGCGCCTTGTCGAAGCGGGCGCAGGCGCGGATGCGGCCGCCGGTCACATAATCGACCACCAGCATCCGCACCGGCCCATCACCTTGCGTCTGCATGATGAAGCGTCCGTCGAATTTCAACGACGAACCGAACAGGGCCGCAAGCGCAACCGCTTCGCCAAGCAGCTTGGAGACCGGCAGCGGATAATTGTGGCGGGTCAGGATTTCATCGAGCGCGGGCCCAAGCCGCACCACACGACCACGCAGATCGAGCGCCGCTACCTCGAAGGGCAGAATGGTATCGTCGGCGGTCCGGGGCAAAGGGCTGCGGGTGGGGATGTCGATGTTCATCAGGCAGTCGTGGTTTGAAGGGCAGGCTCCTCGGCCGTCACGCCCGCGCTTGTCGCGGGCATCCACGTCATTCTTCTGGCAATGCCAAAATCGTGGATGGCCGGGACAAGCCCGGCCATAAAGCGTCAGGTGAGGCGGCCTACCGCGCGCTTGCGTTCAGGCACCAAGTAAGAATGCCTTTCTGCGCATGCAAGCGGTTCTCGGCCTCGTCGAACACCACCGATTGCGGCCCGTCCATCACCTCGTCGGTCACTTCCTCGCCACGATGCGCGGGAAGGCAATGCATGAAGATGGCGTCCGGCCGCGCCTTCGCCATCAGCCTGCCATTCACCTGATAGGGCTTCAGCAGGTTGTGCCGGTTGGCCTTGCTGGCTTCGTCGCCCATCGAGACCCAGGTGTCGGTCACCACGCAATGCGCGCCCCGCACCGCCTCTTCCGGATCGGCTCCAACATGGATGGCGGCGCCAGAATCGGCAATCCAGGCCAGCAGCCATTGCTGCGGCTTCAATTCCGGAGGGGTCGCGACATTGAGGCGGAAATCGAAGCGCTCGGCCGCCTGCATCCAAGAGGTCAGCACGTTGTTGGAATCGCCGGTCCAGGCCACCGTTTTCTTTCTTATCGGGCCGAGATGCTCCTCGAAAGTCATCACGTCGGCCATCACCTGGCAGGGATGCGATTGCTTGGTGAGCGCATTGATGACCGGCACGGTCGCGTATTGCGCCAGCTCGGTCACGAGATCATGTTCGAGCGTGCGGATCACCACCGCGTCGACGAAGCGCGACATCACCCGCGCGGTATCGGGAATCGACTCCCCGCGGCCAAGCTGCATCTCGTGCCCGGTCAGCGTGACCACGTCGCCGCCAAGCTGACGCATCGCGACCTCGAACGAGATGCGGGTGCGCGTCGAGGGCTTGTCGAAGATCATTGCGAGGGTCTGGCCGGCCAGCGGCTTTCTTCCCCGTCCCTTCGACTTCTTCATCGCGCGCGCGGCCGCGATGATCGCGCGCAGGTCGGCGGACCGAATGTCGATCAGATCGATGAAATGGCGGATGCTGCGCTTGGCCATCAGACTGCAGCCGGAACGGCGGGCTGTGCGGCATGAGAAAGCTTTTCGCAGGCGCGTTCGATCATCGCGATGCCATCGGCAATGCCGGCCTCGTCGATGATCAGCGGCGGCAACAACCGCACGACATTGTCGCCGGCCGCGATTGCGAGCATTTTTTCGTTGCGGAGCGCCGTCACAAGTTCGCCGTTCGGCACCACGCAGACCAGACCGAGCAGCAGCCCCTCGCCGCGCACATCCGCGATCACCGCGGGAAAGCGGTCCTTGAGTTCGGCGAGCCGCTGCTTCAGCAGCAGCGACATCCTGCGGGTGTGTTCGAGGAAGCCGGGCGCCAGCACCACGTCCAGCACCGCGTTGCCGACGCGGGTCGCCAGCGGATTGCCGCCAAAGGTCGAGCCGTGGGTGCCGACGGTCATGCCCTTGCCGGCCTCCGCGGTCGCAAGGCACGCCCCGATCGGAAAGCCGCCGCCCAGCGCCTTGGCAAGCGCCATGATGTCGGGCGCGATGCCACTATGCATATAGCCGAACAGATCGCCGGTGCGGCCGATGCCGGTCTGCACTTCGTCGAACACGAGCATGAGGCCGTGCTCGTCACACAACTGGCGCAACTGGCGCAGGAATTCCGGCGGCACCACGCGCACGCCGCCCTCGCCCTGGATCGGTTCGATCAGGATCGCGGCGGTGGTGTCGGTGATGGCTTTTTTCGTGGCCTCGAGATCGGCGAACGGCACCTGCACAAAGCCGCCGGCGACCGGGCCGAATCCTTCCAGATATTTCGGCTGACCGCCGGCCGCCAGCGTCGCCAGCGTCCGGCCGTGGAAGGCGCCCTCATAGGTGATGATGTCGACGCGCTCCGGATGACCGGACACCGCGTGATATTTTCGCGCGGTCTTGATCGCGCATTCCATCGCCTCGGCGCCGGAATTGCAGAAGAAGACAAGATCCGCGAAGCTTGCCGCACATAGCCGCTCCGCCAGCCGCTCGGCTTCGGGAATCCGGAACAAGTTGGAGACGTGCCAGACCTTGTGGGCCTGATCGGCCAGCGCCTCGACCAGCACCGGATGGGCATGGCCGAGCACATTGACCGCTACCCCCGACCCGAAGTCGAGATAGCGCTCGCCATTGGTCGCGGTCAGCCAGGCGCCCTCGCCCCGCTCGAAAGCAAGGTCGGCACGCGCATAGGTCGGCAGAAGGTGAGAGACCACGGCGGAACATCCGGCAGAGCAGTGGACGACAATGTCAGAGCATAAACGAAATGTGCCGCCCCGGCGGGCGGCACTCCGACAGACATTTTAGGGGCGGCCCCTCGGGTGTCAACCGACGCGGCCGGTAGCGCGATGCCGCATGTCCGCCAATAAGGGGTGGAAAAGCGGGTCCGGACAGCAACGAGAGTGGGGACGCATGGGTCCCGGACTCTTGCGGCCGAGTCCAGCGATTGTGTAGTGTCAGGCCGGTCAGATACGACATCTCGTGCGGCGGACAGACCAGTAGATACATCTGCGTGTGTGGCGTCCCGCTGGCAGCCTGCGGCTGTCCGGCGACGGGAATGGATTCCGCGGCCGGTACTCGCCTCCGCGGCAGCAAGGAGAAACCCATGACGTGGACCGACGAACGGGTCGAGCAGCTCAAGAAACTCTGGTCCGACGGCCTTTCGGCCTCCCAGATTGCCGCCGAACTCGGCGGCATCACCCGAAATGCGGTCATTGGCAAAGTGCATCGCCTCGGCCTTTCCGGCCGCACCAAGGCGCCCTCTTCCAGTGCCCCGAGACAGCGAAAGCCGCGAACGTCGCACATGTTACGGGTGTCGCGTCCTGCCATCCGCGGCAACACCGCACTGGCGCAGGCCTATGCCTATGACCTCGACTTCGAGGCCGAGCCCACCCCGGTGGAGAATGTGATCCCGATCGGCCAGCGCCGGACGCTGCTCGAACTGAACGAACAGACCTGCAAATGGCCGATCGGCGACCCGGCATCGGCCGAATTCTATTTCTGCGGCGGGAATGCGGTGACCACCCTGCCCTATTGCGCCTATCACTCGCGGATCGCCTACCAGCCGCCGGCGGCGCGCCGGGACAAGCGGCCGGCAGGCAGAAGCTGACATCTCGCGGCAGGCGGCCGCCGGATCAGCCGGGCCGCCCGAACCGGTCGTCGATGGAATAGCCCGATCCGCGAACCGTGCGGATCGGATCGCCGTCGCGGCCGCGGTTGAGCGCCTTGCGCAGCCGACCGACATGGACGTCGACGGTGCGCTCGTCGATATAGACCTCGCTGCCCCAGACGCCGTCGAGCAACTGCTCGCGGGTGAACACCCGGCCCGGCCGCTCCATCAGGAACTCCAGCAGGCGGAACTCGGTCGGCCCGAGATCGACATCACGGCCGGCGCGCGACACCCGCTTCTTGACGCGGTCGAGCTCGATCTCGCCCAGCGTCAGCACGTCGGCCAGCCGCTCCGGCCGCGAACGGCGCAGCAAGGCGCGGATGCGAGCCACCAGTTCCGGCACCGAGAACGGCTTGACGATATAATCGTCAGCCCCGGTGGACAGCCCGCGCACGCGTTCGCTCTCTTCCCCGCGCGCGGTGAGCATGATGATCGGCAGCGACTTGGTCTCAGGCCGCGCCCGCAGCCTGCGGCACAGCTCGATGCCGGACAGGCCGGGCAGCATCCAGTCGAGCACAACGAGGTCCGGCGTGCTTTCCCGCAACCGGGTATCGGCATCGTCGCCGCGCGCCACGGTCTCGACGTCATAGCCTTCGGTCTCGAGATTGTAGCGCAGAAGCAGCGACAAAGGCTCCTCATCCTCCACGATCAGGATGCGCGCGTTTGGCCCGTTCATCTCGCCGCTTCCGTTCATCCCTGGGCGGCCGCAGGCGCGATGCTCGTGGTATCGGCCTTCGGCCGCTCCGACGCGATCGGCTCGCCCTTGATCATATAATACACGGTCTCGGCGATATTCGTGGCGTGATCGCCCATGCGCTCGATGTTCTTGGCCGAGAACAGCAGGTGGATGCAGAATGTGATGTTGCGCGGGTCTTCCATCATATAGGTCAGCAATTCGCGGAACAGCGACACGCACATCGCGTCGATTTCCTCGTCGCGCTTCCATACGTCCATGGCTTCATCGACGTCGCGTGCGGCATAGGCATCGAGCACGCGCTTGAGCTGGGTCAGCACCAGACCGCCCATGTGGTCGACGCCGCGGATCAGCTTCAGCGACGGATATTCGCCGTTCAGGTCCAGCGCGCGCTTTCCGATGTTCTTGGCGAGATCGCCGATGCGCTCGATCTCGTTGGCAACGCGAAGTGCGCTCACCACCTCGCGCAGATCGATGGCCATGGGCTGCCGGCGCGCGATCGTGAGGATGGCGCGTTCTTCGATATCCCGCTGCAGCGCGTCGATCTGGTGGTCCGCCGCGATCAGCTTGTGCGCAAGGTCGATGTCGCGACGCGTCAATGCCTGGACCGCGTCCGCAATCTCCTTCTCGGCAAGGCCGCCCATTTCCGCAACCATGCGGTTGAGCTCCTCAAGGTCGGCGTCGAACGCTTTGGCAATATGTTCGGGCATTTTTCTGGTCCTTGCCTCTGCAGAACGGTTAGCCGAATCGGCCGGTGATGTAGTCCTGGGTGCGTCTGTCATTTGGCGACGTAAAGATCGTCTCGGTAGCGCCCTCCTCGACCAGGATGCCGAGATGGAAGAAGGCGGTGCGTTGCGACACGCGCGCGGCCTGCTGCATCGAATGCGTCACGATGATGATCGTGAAGTTCTGCCGCAATTCGTCGATCAGTTCCTCGATACGCGCCGTCGCGATCGGGTCGAGCGCCGAACACGGCTCGTCCATCAGAATGACTTCCGGGCCCACCGCAATCGCCCTAGCGATGCACAGTCGCTGCTGCTGTCCGCCCGACAGGCTCGTTCCGGAATCGGTGAGGCGATCCTTCACCTCCTCCCAAAGGCCGGCACGCTTGAGGCTCGATGTCACGATTTCGTCGAGTTCCGCCTTCGACCGCGCAATACCGTGAATGCGCGGGCCATAGGCGACGTTCTCATAGATCGACTTCGGGAACGGGTTCGGCTTCTGGAACACCATTCCGACGCGGGCCCGCAATTGCACCACGTCCAGCGACCGGTCGTAGATGTCGAGATCGTCGATTTCGATCTTGCCGGTGACCCGCGCGATCGGAATGGTATCGTTCATGCGGTTGATGCACCGCAGAAAGGTCGACTTGCCGCAGCCGGACGGCCCGATGAAGGCCATCACCGACCGCGCCGGAATGTCGACATTGACATCCTTCAGCGCGTGCTTCTCGCCATAATAGACGTTGACGTTACGCGCGGTAACTTTCGGCTTCGCCGGCGCGCCGGCGATTTCGATCGCGCCGGCAGAGGCGGCGGGTTGCACCATGGCATCCATCGACAACATCTCCTACTCCGAATTGTTACCAGCGCCGCTCGAAACGCTTGCGCAGGATGATCGCGGTCCCGTTCATCAGAAACAGGAATGCCAGCAGCACCATGATCGCGGCCGCGGTTCGCGCCTGAAACCCGATTTCCGGCAGATCGGACCAGAGATAAATCTGCACAGGCAATACGGTAGCGGCATCGACGATGCTGGTTGCCGGCTCGACGATGAAGGCCACCATGCCGATCATCAGCAGCGGCGCGGTCTCGCCGAGCGCGTGCGCCATGCCGATGATCGTGCCGGTCATGATGCCGGGCATCGCCAGCGGCAGGATGTGGTGGAAGATCGCCTGCTGCTGCGATGCGCCGACGCCCAGCGCCGCTTCCTTGATGGAAGGCGGAACCGCCTTGAGCGCGGCGCGCGACGCGATGATGATGGTCGGCAGCACCAGCAAGGCCAGCACCAGACCGCCCACCAGCGGCGCCGACCGCGGTAGCCCGAAGAAGTTCAGGAACATCGCCAGGCCGAGCAGGCCGAACACGATCGACGGAACAGCCGCAAGGTTGTTGATGTTGACCTCGATGATTTCGGTAATGCGGTTCTTGGGGGCGAATTCCTCGAGATAGATCGCTCCGGCGACCCCGATCGGGAGGCAAAGCACAAGGGTCACAGCCAGCGTCAGGAGGGAGCCCACCAGCGCGCCGCGAATGCCCGCAAGCTCCGGTTCGCGGCTGTCGCCCGCGGTGAAGAACCGCCAGTTGAAGCGGCTCTCGACGATGCCTTTCGCCTTCAGGCTTTCGAGCCAGGTGACGACGCGGTCGTTGACCCGACGGCTTGCCTCGGGCGTTTCGTACACGACGACCTGCCAGCTGTTCGGGCTTGCAGGGCTGGCCGACGACAGTGGCAGCACAGTCTCGCCTTTCACCGAACTCGCGCTCACCTCGGTGATCTTCACGACGCCGCCATTGATCGCGACCAGAAGACTGGGAAGACGCTCGTTCAGAACTTCCGGCGCGGCTGCATTCTTGTAGCGGCTTTCCAGTTCGGCAGCGCTTGCGAACAATTCCTTGGACCGGGTTCCGAGGCTTGTCGCCTCGTCGCCAGCGGCCGCTATCTGTCCTTCAAGCGCTGCGATACGACCCGCGTCGTTTGCGGCCTTCGCGCTCGCAAGCGTGTTTTCGAGTTCCGTCCTGCGGGCAGCGGCGCGGCTTGCCAGCCCTTGCAGGCGCTCCGCCTCGCGCTGGTCGGCCCGCGCGCGGGTGGTCAGCCCCTGCTTCACCAGCGCAAGCGTATTGGCGAAGTCGCCGGACGTCGACGTGATTTCGATCTCGCCAGTCGCCGCGCTGGGCGTGGCCATTCCGAGTCCGGGCGTTCTGACAATGCGGGTCCCGATTCCCTTGAAGTAGAGGTCGGCGTCCGACGACATCAGCACCGGAACGGCAACCGTCTGACCGATCAGCGAGGGATCAGCGACCACCCGTTCACGCAGATAATCCGCCGCACCAGACGACAAAAGCCCGTCGAGTTGGCGGCGCTGGATACGATCCTTCGCACCCGGAAACTCTGCGCGCAGCCAGTTGCGCACCAGGGCATCGAAGTCGCCGGCCCTGATGTCATCCGGATTGCGCGACCCCTTTGGATCAACCTCCACCGGATCGACCGCAATGTTCAGCACCATCACGTTTTGCGTGAAGGCGGGATAGCCCTTGAGCACGATGTCGGTCAGAACGACAACCAGAAACAGAGCGGTAACCCCGATCGCCGCGAGGCCGTAGAACCGGAAACGGCTTTCCGCGCGATAGCGAGCCTTGATCCGCGCCCGCGCGACGTCAGTGCCAAGATCGATCGAGCGGACGCCCGGAAGGGTGGTGTCAGTCATATTGTTCCCGATACCGTTTCACGATCTGCATCGCGATGACGTTGAGCGTCAGCGTGAAGAAGAACAGGACAAAGCCGAGCGCGAAGGCGGCCAACGTCTTGGCACTCTCGAATTCCTGGTCGCCGACCAGAATGGTCTTGATCTGCACCGTGAAGGTGGTGACCGCTTCGAGCGGGTTGAAGGTGAGATTGGCGGCAAGCCCCGCGGCCATCACCACGATCATGGTCTCGCCTACCGCTCGGCTGATCGCGAGCATGAACGCCGAGACGATGCCCGGCAGGGCCGCCGGCAGCACGACCTTCTTGATGGTTTCCGATTTTGTCGCGCCCATACCGTAGGAGCCGTCGCGCAGCGACTGCGGCACCGCGTTGATCACGTCGTCCGACAGCGACGACACGAACGGGATGATCATCATTCCCATCACCATGCCCGCAGCGAGCGCGCTTTCGGACGCGACATTGAGGCCTACCGCTTCACCCGTTGCTCGCACCCAGGGAGCGAGGCTGAGCGCGGCGAAGAAGCCCAGCACCACGGTTGGGATGCCGGCCAGGATTTCCAGGAGAGGCTTGGCCCAGGCGCGGAAACGCGGCGTCGCATATTCCGCCATGTAGATGGCGGCGAACAGACCGATCGGTCCGGCAATCAGCATGGCGATAAAAGTGATCAGCAGCGTGCCGGTGACCAGCGGGATGATGCCAAAGGCGCCGGAGGAACCGACCTGATCGGCACGGATCGCGGTTTGCGGGCTCCACTGCGTCCCGAAGATGAAATCGAGCGGTGAGACCTTCTGGAAGAACCGTACGGTCTCAAACAGGACCGAGAAGACGATGCCGACCGTGGTCAGCACAGCGACGCAGGCGGCTGCGAGAAGCACGTATTTGACAACGGTCTCGACATGATTGCGGGCGCGGAACTGGACCGACAGCATGCGCAGTCCGTAGGCAAGCCCAAGAAGGCCAAAAATCCAGCCGGCGCCGATAATGATGGTATTGGTCCACGACCGGAGCGAGGCGTAGACGTCAGCGGCGTTCTTCAGCGCCACACTGGGCTCACCGGAATAGCGGCCGGTTGCGACGGCGACGATGTCGCGCAGGGCTGCGCCGCGCTTCAGATCGTCATCGAGCAATGCGGGATCGAGCGCCGATATCGCCTGGGTATTCACGATGCGATCCGAGATCGGAACCGCCACCGCGAAGATCAGCAGCATCGGGAGGAGGATGCTGATGACGACGAAGGAGCCATGATAGGCCGGGCGCGAATGCAGCGCTTCGGACTGACCGGCTGCGTTGGCGCGCGAACGACCGAACAGATAGCCGACGATGACCAGCAGTACGAGGCCCAGAAAATACCACGACGTCATCGCCTCAACCCCTCAGCAAAAACACGGAATTGCGGACTTCTCGCGGCCGCTTGACGGTAGAGCGGGCAGCCACTGGGACTGCCCGCTGTGGATTGTTGTGGCTTATGAGCCAAGCGCGTCAGCAGCGACCGGCTTCATGTCGGTGATGGACTTGCGCACCACGTCGGCTTCCGCCTTCGGCAGGGTCACGAGACCCTTCTTGGCGAGGTAGCCGTCCTCGCCCAGCGCCTTCGGCGACACATATTCCGCAGCGAACTTGTCGATGCCGGGCACGACGCCGACATGCGCCTTCTTGATATAAACATACATACGGCGGGCGCCGGGATACTTGCCGCCGGTGATGGCGTCGAATTCCGGCGCTACGCCGTTCAGCGGCACGCCGCGCAGCTTGGCCGAATTTTCCTCGAGGAACGAGAATCCAAATACGCCGAACGCATTCTTGTTCTGCTCGAGCTTGGCGACGATCACGTTGTCGTTTTCGCCGGCTTCGACATAGGCGCCGTCTTCACGCAGGGTCTTCCACACGCGATCGAAGGCTTTCGCATCCGACTTCTTCAGGGCAGCAAGAGCCGGGATCTGCTCGGCGCCCTTCTCCAGCAGCAGTTCGTGGAACGAATCGCGGGTGCCGGAGGTCGGGGGCGGGCCGAGCACTTCGATCTTGGTGTTCGGCAGCGACTTGTCGATGTCCGACCACATCTTGTTCGGGTTCGGGATCAGCTTGCCATCCGGGCCCGGGACTTCCTTGGCAACCGCCATCAGCAGTTGCGGCAGCGACAGCTTGATCGGCGCGCCCTGCTTCGACTGGGCAACGGTGAGACCGTCGAAGCCGATATTGATCTCGACGACGTCCTTGACGCCGTTCTTCTGGCACATTTCGAGCTCGCTCTTCTTCATGCGGCGCGAGGCATTGGTGGCGTCCGGATGCTCGACGCCGACCCCGGCGCAGAACAGCTTCATGCCGCCGCCGGTGCCGGTCGATTCGACCACCGGGGTCTTGACGCCGCCGGTCTTGCCAAGTTGCTCGGCAACGGCGGTGGTGAACGGATAGACGGTCGACGAGCCGACGATGCGGATCTGGTCGCGGGCTTCGGCGGCGCCGGCAAACAGCGCGCCGGCCGTCACAAGCGCGAATGCGCCAGCGAGGGTTTGGTGTTTCAAGGTCTCTCTCCTTCGTTGCATGCCGGACGGTCGCGGGGGCAAATCCTGGGGGAGCCCGTCCGGTCACCCCGCTCACTAGGGGTGACATGCGGTAGCTTCTATGACGTCTGGATGACAGCCAGATGACAGCCCAAGCCGCTGATCCGTCAGCCGCTTTTCCGCTGACCCGGACCGGCGCCTGTGGACACCGGCAGGCGGACGGTAAAAGTCGCGCCCTCGCCCGGACGGCTCTCGATCGACAGCCGGCCGCGATGGCGGTTCATGATATGCTTGACCAGCGCCAGGCCGAGACCGGTGCCGCCCTGCTCGCGGCTTTCGGTGACATCGACCCGGTAGAAGCGCTCGGTGAGCCGCGGCAGATGCTCCGCCGAAATCCCGGGCCCGTAATCGCGTACCGCCGCCACCGCCTCCTCGCCGCCGCTGACCGCAAAGGCGCGCGACAGCGTGATCTCGACCCGCTTGCCCGACGCGCCGTATTTCAGCGCGTTTTCCACCAGATTTTCGAATACGCGGGTGAGCTCGTCGCGGTTCCCCGACACGATCAGCGGCTCCTTCGGTGCATCGATGGTGACGGTGACGCCGCGGTCGCGCGCCAGCATCTGCAGCGCGTCGATCACCTGGCGCACGATCGGCAGCAATTCGACCGGTGTTTCGGGCCGCACATGCGCGGCAAGTTCGATGCGCGACAGCGACAGCAGATCGTCGATCAGCCGCGCCATGCGCTTGGCCTGCGCCTCCATGATGTCGAGGAAGCGCTCGCGGGCGGCGGTGTCGTTTCGCGCCGGCCCCTTCAGCGTTTCGATGAAGCCGGACAATGCCGCGAGCGGCGTGCGCAGTTCGTGGCTCGCATTGGCCACGAAATCGACCCGCATCTCCTCGACGCGCCGGATCGGGGTGAGATCGTGGAACGTGAGAAGCAGGCGCGGCCGGGTCCCGTTCCCACCATCGGCCCGCAGCGGGGTGACGAAGGCCTCGAACCAGCGCTCGGATGGCACCCGTTCTGCAAACTCCGCCCGCTCGGGCTTGCGCCCAAGCGCGGCACGGCGGATGGCGTCGATGACTTCGGGGATGCGCAGCGCAAGCGATGCCGGCTCCCCGCGCCGCAGGGCGGGCGCGATCGTGCTTGCGGATGCATTCATGGTGACGATCCGGCCGTCGGCATCCAGCAGAACCGTGGGATCCGGCAGCGCCGCGATCACGTCGGAGATGAGCGTTTCGGCGCGCTGATCGGGGGCCGGCGCATCCTGCCTGATCTCCACATGCGCACGCGCGCGCCGGCTGAAATACCAGGCCGCGGCGATCACCACGGCGGCAGCGGAAAGGCCGGCCGCCGCGCTCAGGCCGCCGCGCGAGACCGCAACCGCGATCGTCGCGACCGCGATCGCGGCCATGAACCACGCATCATAACCGCCGGCACGTGCGGGCTTTGCGGCCACCCGTTGCTGTTCACCGGTTCGATCCATCGGCCTTTGAGGCTTTCTGGGAGCGGGTATCGCTGCCGGTGGCCACGCGCTCGCTCGCGGGGGGCACGAAGACATCGGACGCGATCGATCCGAGCGGCGGAACGCGGTTTGAGAACATGCCCTTGATGATCTCGCGCGCGCCCAGTATCGCAAGCGCGAACGCGAACGGAAGGACATAATAAAGCAGCCTGAACAGAAGCAGGCTGGCCAGCAATTCTTCCTTGTCGAACTGCCAGAGCGCGACCAGCATCGCGGCGTCGAATACGCCGAGCCCGCCCGGCGAATGGCTGGCAAAGCCAAGCAGCGTCGCGGAAACGAAGATCACCGCAAGCATGATGAAATTGATGTGCGGCTGTTCAGGAAGCAGCAGATACATTGCCGCCGCGCAGCAGCCGAGATCGACGATACCGATCACGATCTGCAGAAAAGTGAGCGGTCCGCCCGGCAAGGTGACCTGCCAGCCATGGCGGCCGATGACCCGCGGACGGGCCCAGACCCATGCCACATAGGCAATCAGTACGATGATCGTGATGCCCGCGAGCCCGCGGTTGAACCATTCCGGCAGGTGATTGATCGCGCTCGCCGCTTCGGGCGCATAGAAAATTCCGAGACCCAGCACGGTGGCGTTGCCGAGCCAGAAGGTCAGGCCCGCAATGAAGCATATCTTGGCGACCTCGATCGCGCTTACGCCATGGGCCGAATAGATGCGGTAACGCACGGCCCCGCCGGTGAACGCGCTGGCGCCGACATTGTGTCCGACCGAATAGCTGGTGAATCCCGCGAGCGCCGCGGTGGGATACGACACATCATTGCGGCCAATGGTCCGCAGCGCGAACAAGTCGTAGAAAGTCAGGGTGAAGTAGCCGAAAGCGACGAACAAGGCAGCCAGAATGATGTCGCGGCCCGAGGTCGCGCGAATGGCGGCATATACTTCGTCGATTTCGATCCCGCGCAGCATGCGGTAGAGAACCACTGCGGCCACGGCGATAATGATGACGCTGATCGCGAATCCGATCCGGTGCCATCCGACCTTTTCACTGACGAAACGCGCAATCGCGCGCAGCATTTCGAGCATTCGAACCCCGCTGGTCCGGCGCATCTGGATTTCTTGCCGAACCGGGCGAGGTACTAGCAGAAGTTCGGGGAGCCAAGCAAAGGCGGCAAAAAGCGGCCACTCGCGGGGCTTGACCGCCCGCAAATGGCCGCTAATCCCGACCCGGTGCTAGCGCGGCGGGATCTGGATCAGTTCGTTCAGTTGTTCCTTGGTCAGTTCGTTGGCGGTGAATTTGAGTGCCACCGCATCCTTGACGACCGTATCGAGCCCGATGATGCGGTCCGGATTGATCGCCTCCTTGGGGAAGAAGTCGTCGCGGGTGCGGCGCGCCTTGGCCTCGGGGATTTTCAGCCAGTCGGCGTAGACCTTCAGCCCGGCATCCGTATACATGAAGTCGATCGTCTCACGATATGCCTTCATATACCGGGTGATGGCGTCCTTCTTCGCCTGCAATACCGGCGCCGTCGTCATCAGCAGACGAACCGTCTGGCCCTTGAAGGCCGAAGCGTCGTTGCCGCTGGCCACGATGCGTATCTGCTTCTGATCGAGCTGGTCGAGTCCGAACGGGGGTGCCGCCCAGCCGACGTCGATCTGTCCTGACATGACCTGCGTCAGCGTGCCGGGAGGGCCGCCGGTGCCGGTCGGCTTTGCGGTCAGACCATATTGCTTCATGAAGGCAGTGACGATGCCGTGGGTCGAGGACCCGTTGGTCGAATAGGCCAGGGTCTTTCCGGCAGTATCCTTCAGGGACTTGATGGGCGAATCCGATTTCACGTACCAGTAAAGGTCCGATGCTCCGGTCGTCTCGGCCCCGATCACCCGCACCGGCGCGCCCTTTGAATAAGCGCTCAGGACGCCCATAATTCCGACAGCAACGCCAATGTCGACGCTCCCGGAAATGACGGCCTGCTGTGTTTCGCCGGCACCCTGGGTGTAGACGAGGTCGAGCTCGAGCCCGTGCTTCTTGAAAATGCCCGCGCGCTGGCCGACCTCGGAAACGGAGGTGTCCCAGTTGCCGCGCTGTCCGACCGCAAGCTTCAGCTTGTCCTGCGCAAGCGACGGCTGCGAGCCGAGCAGAATGCCGGCGGCAACAAGCCCAAGCAGCGGACCAAACGTCCGTCGTTTCATTCACTTCCTCCCTGCGTGATGCGTCTTCTTGTCGAGACGTCGTATGTGATCATTCAATCCGTTGTTACCGTGTCAGGCAACCTTCTCCTGATCCTGGTCGGACGGTACCGTGAAGCTGCGCCAGTTTGTCGACTTCGGCACGATACCCTCGAACGAGCGAATCCTGTTTTGCGGGATGTGGGGAGAGGTCCGGCCGATGGCGATCCCGGTGTCGCGCATCTGGCGCGCTGCATCGACCATCAGGTTGCGGAATTCCACCACCGCGAGATCGCTCGCACCGAGCCGCTCCCTGGTGCGGTCCGCAATCGGCCCCATGGTCTCCCACATCGCGATATCCTGATTGGGAATGCCCTTGATGCCGGTGAAGTCACCGAGCCGCATGGCGTTGCGATCCTGCTGGTAATGGTTGGCGCGGGTCCGCAGGTTGTTGAAGCTGCGATCGAGGTCGATGCCGGGCTGCGCGACATTGAACTTGCGCCACACTTCCTGATCGATCCCGCTCTTGTTCGCCCAGGCGGCGTCCTGGTCGCTCCAGGCGATGAAATGAAACACGGTGTTCTCGTCATCCGCCGGCACCAGCAATGTCGCCACATTGTATTCGTTGTTCGGCGGAATCAGCGCGGTGAATGGGGCCACATACACCGTCACCCGCACATAGTCGTTCACATTGGCGTTGGCGATCGGACGGCGGATGGCCGCATAGTGGAAGCCGAAGCTCGTGCGTTCGACCTGCAGTCGGGGCGCCTTGTCGGTCGAAGGCCGCAGCCAGTGTGTCTCGACGGCTTTCGCCGCATCCACCTTGGCAGGTTTCATATCGGATGAATGCAGGGTTGATGAATGCGCCGAATCGATCTGGCCTTCGAGAATTTGCGCCCAGTTGCAGCCGACATGGATCTTCACGATGGAAACCTGGGCATTCTGCGTTGGCGCAAAGGCCGGCGGCTCGAACTCGGGCATCGTTTCGGCCGGTCCCATATAGGTCCACACGAAGCCGCCCCACTCGCGCGCCGGATAGGCCTTGACCTTCACCTTCTCCGCGAAGCCGCTCTCGGGCGGCTCGGACGCCATCTCGACCACATTGCCGTCCACGTCCATCTTCCAGCCGTGGTAGAGGCAACGCAGTCCGCATTCCTCGTTGCGGCCGAATGCCAGCGATACCCGTCGATGCGGACAATATTCGTCGATGATTCCAAGCCGCCCGTCGCTGTCGCGGAACACCACGAGATCCTCGCCGAGCAATCTGACCTTCAGCGGCGCGCCGTCCGGCTCGGCCACCTCCTCGATCAGGCAGGCCGGCATCCAGTGGCGTCGCATGATCTGACCCATCGGCGCATCGCCTTCGACGCGACACAGCAGGTCGTTTTCCTCTGCGGTCATCATCGGCTTGCCTCCCAGGCGTCGCTTTAAGGACCATGGACCGGGTTGGCCCCGGAGAAAATATTAGCCCTCTAAGTTTTTATCCTATAGTCATTCCAGCCTATTGTCGAGTGGAGCGGATTTGACATTCGCCACCTGCCCGACCCAGGCTCAACAGGCGAATGTCAAATCCAAAGCTCCACTCGAATCCAATACTTGCTAGTGGTCCTTGAGGCGGCGCGACGCCGCGATTGTGCGCCGCACCAGAATTTGCGACCAAAGCTGCAGCCCCTTCAACAAGTCATCCGGCCATGAGTTCGATCCCGCAAGCTGACATCCCGGTCCGCGTTACCCGTGCCGAAAAAATCGCCGACGGCATCCATCTTTACGAGATGCGCCGTCCGGACGGCGGCGACCTGCCGGCCTTTACCGCCGGCTCCCACATCAACCTGCGAGTCCCGAACGGCCTGATGCGGAAATATTCGCTGTGCAGCGACCCGGCGGCGCGCGATCACTACTGCATCGCCGTCAAGCGCGAGGACAATGGTCGCGGCGGCTCGATCTATCTCATCGACAACACCAGGGAAGGCGACGAGTGGATGATCTCGGCGCCGGACAATGCCTTTGCGTTGCCGCAGCGCGGCGACAATTTCATCTTCATCGCCGGCGGCATCGGCATCACGCCATTCATCGCAATGATCCACGCGTTGAAGAACGACCCGACCAAGAAATTCAGGCTCTATTACTGCTCGCGCACGCCAGAGATGACCGCGTTTCGGGAGGAACTGAGCGCGCCGGAGCACATGGGCAGGGTCGTCATTCATTATGACGGCGGCGATCCGTCGAAAGCGCTCGATCTCTGGCCGATCGTGGAGGAACGCAAGAACCGCGAACATATCTATTGCTGCGGTCCGCGAGGGTTGATGGAAGCGGTCCGCGACGCCACCGGCCACTGGACGCCGACATCGATTCATTTCGAGGCTTTCAGCGAAGCCGATGCAAGACGGCCAGACGATACGCCATTCAAGGTCAGGCTTGCGTCAAGCGGCGCGACCATCGATGTGCCGGCCGGCACGACCATTCTCGAAGCCATGCGCGCCGCCGGCTACGACGTACCGAGCTCCTGCGAGAGCGGCACCTGCGGCACCTGCCGCACCAGGCTGATTGCCGGCGAAGCCGACCACCGCGATCTCGTGCTGACGGAGGCCGAACGCAGCAGCCAGATCATGATCTGCGTATCGCGCGCGAAAACACCGGAACTCGTGATCGATCGGTAGCGCGCATGGCCGGACGCCCCATCCGTCTCGGAATTGCAGGGCTCGGCCGTGCCTTCACGCTGATGCTGCCGACCTTTGCGGCCGACCCGCGGATCGCGCTGGTCGCGGCGACCGACCTGCGGCCGGAAGCGCGCCAGCGGTTCGCAGCCGACTTCGACGCCGCGACCTATGACTCGGTCGAGGCCATGTGCGACGATCCGGCGGTCGAGGCAGTCTATGTCGCGACGCCGCATCAGATGCACGCCGCTCACGTGGTCAGCGCAACCGCACGCGGCAAACATGTGCTGGTAGAAAAGCCGATCGCGATCCGGATCGATGAATGCCGGACGATGATCGACGCCGCGCGGAGCGCCGGCGTTCAGCTTGTCGTCGGACACAGTCACAGCTTCGATGCACCGGTCCTGCATGCGCGAAAGCTGATCGACAGCGGCGTCCTTGGCGCCGTACGCATGATCCATGCCTTCAACTACACCGACTACATGGTGCGCCCGCGCCGGCCGGAGGAACTCGACACCGCGCAGGGCGGCGGCGTCATTTTCAGCCAGGGCGCGCACCAGATCGACATCGTGCGCCTGCTGGGCGGCGGCCGCGTGCGAAGCGTGCGGGCGATGACTGCGAACTGGGATGCGCGGCGGCCGACCGAGGGCGCCTATTCCGCCCTGCTGACATTTGCCGACGAGGTGGTCGCGTCCTGCACCTATAGCGGCTACGCGCATTTCGATTCCGACGAATTCCTGGGATTCATCGGCGAGATGGGATTGCCGAAGGACCCGGCGCGTTACGGGGCCATGCGCAGGGCTCTGCGGGCGGCGCGCAATTCCGATGAGGAGGCCGCGCTGAAGGCGGCGCGCAATTATGGCGGCAGCGGCTATGCGCCATCGCCGGCCGCTCCGGCCGATCGTCGGCACCAGCATTTCGGATCGGTCATCGTGTCGTGCGAGCACGCCGATCTGCGCCCGGTGCCCGATGGCGTGATGATCTACGACGACGAGGCGGCTCGTCTCGATAAGGTCGCGGTGCCGCCGATTCCGCGCGCCGAAGTGATCGACGAATTCTATGCGGCGGTGGTGGAGGGCAGGCCTCCGCTGCATGACGGCGAATGGTCCTGCGCGACGCTGGAGGTCTGCCTGGCGATCCGCGACTCGTCGCAGGCGCAGGCCGAGATCATGCTGCGCCATCAGGTCGGACTGCGCGGAGCGCTCCGATGAACGAACGCAAGCGCGGCGGCACCGAGAACATCCTGAAGCATTGGCGCGAGGCTGTGCCCGACGATCGTCTTGCGCACCTCGTCAAGGACGCTACGCGGGCACTTCTACGAGCATTGCAGATGCGCCTGACCGCGCATGGCGTGTCGCTCGGCCATTGGACCTTCCTGCGCATCCTGTGGGAAAAGGATGGCCTCACGCAGCGCGAATTAAGCGAAGAAGCCGGCCTGATGGAGCCCACGACCTTCTCGGCGCTCAACGCCATGGAGCGGCTTGGCTATATCGCGCGGCGGCAGATGCCGGGCAATCGCAGGAAGGTCTATGTCTTTCTCACGCCGAAAGGGCGGCTTTTGCGGGACAAGCTCGTGCCGCTCGCGGAGGACGTCAACCGCGTCGCCGTCGCCGGCGTGCCCGGGGAGCACATCGTGGCCGCCCGGCAGACCTTGCTCGCCATCATCGAGAATCTTGCACGTGACGAAGCGGTGTCGGCCGATCCGGGGCGGCGGATTCCCTCGACGCGAGAACTGGCCTCGCGGGTCGCAGCCGGTTCAAAACGCAAGCGTGGAGGAGCCTGACCCGGCGGGGGGCACAGAAACACAATGGCCCTCACGAAGCCCTCCGATCCCGCGTGACCCGAGCGCCGGCTGCTGTTGAACCCATGCAACCGCGCGCCGAGCGCCAGAACGCATCAAGAAACTCCTCTCAACCGGCTCGGCACGAGCTTGTCACCCATGTCTTGGGTACGGCCTGTGACCCATGTGTCCGGTCCGGACAATGAAATCGCTGGCGGTGCGCCTTTTTCATCGACGGCGGCATTGATCTTTGTGCTCAGTCCGCCACGAGAGCGGCCGATGTCGTTGTTGACCAGCTTTGCGTCCGAACGCTCGCTCCCGCGACTGCGCGCTATTCATTGCAGCCTGATCGTCAGTCCGCTCAGACTGAGCGACGCCTCGAAGCCGACTTGCTGGCCGCGCACTCGCAGGATGACGCCTCTGGCATTCTGCAGGACGGCCGACCGCGCGCCGCCCGCCACGGCGAGACCCGCCGAAACGGCCGTATAGGTGCCGGCGATGTCGGAGACGCTCCGCAGGTTTTCCGCCGTGCCGACAAGTTGCGCACCGGATACACCGATGGTTCCGGCGCTGATACCACCGAGAGCCAGCCGATAGGTCCTGCCCCTGAAATTCAGTGTGCCCGATCCTCCGCCAATTCCGACAATGAACCCGGCCCGGGTAACATTGAGGTTGACCGTTCCCGTTTGGCTCTGGGCCTTGGCTGCCGACGCCCAGCCAGCGGCAATCACTGAAAGAACTGCCAAGGTTGCAGAGAAAACCACCGTTCGACGATTCATGATATCACCCCTCCCAGATATTTTTCGACGTTGCTATCGCCACATCAGTGTCATGCTGACATCGCCCGGCATGCCGTCCGGCCAATCGGCAATTTGAAACTTGATGTGATAGCCGCGCGGTTCGAGATGCTTTTTCCAAAATTCGTAAAGCTCTTTCGGCAGACCGGTTAGCGTCTCTTCCCAACCCGCCTCCATTTGATTGATGGCGCGGCCTTTGTCTGTGAACAACTTGTTGGAAAATCGCGCGATCTCTACTTCGGTCAGGCCGTTGGCGACCGCACGGTTGATGATGGCGGCCGCTCGCTTCATTCGCTCTTCATCGCTGACGCCAGACGGCTTGCTGAGCCTGTCGAGCAGCTCTTTCTTCTCTGCTTCGGCTGCCTGCCGCTTCTTCATGTATTCGGCGGCTTTCTGCGCTTCCATTTCCGCCGCCTTACGAAGGTTATCCCTGGCGTTGGGAAGGATGTCGTCGATACCAGCCATTGTCGTCTCCAACACTTTCAAGATTTGCTTTAGTCGATGATATGATACCCGCCATCGACGTAAAGCGTCTGGCCGGTAATCAGCCTCGCTGCATCGTGCGCAAGAAATGCCGTGGCGACGCCGACATCATCGATACTGACCAAGCTGCGCGCTGGTGCTTTTTCCTTGGCTTTTTCCAGCAGTTCGTCAAACTCAGGGATGCCGGACGCTGCCCGCGTTGCGAGCGGGCCGGGCGAAATGGCGTGCACGCGGATGCCCTTCGGGCCGAGTTCGGCGGCGAGGTAGCGCACGGACGCCTCAAGCGCCGCCTTCGCTACGCCCATGATGTTATAGTTTTTCACCACGCGCTCGCTGCCATAATAGGTCATCGCGAACATGCTGCCGCCGTTTTTCATCAAGGGCTCTGCAAGATGGGCCATCCGCAAGAACGACCAGCACGACACATCCATGGTGGCGAGAAAGCCTTCTTTCGAGACGTCGATCACGCGGCCATGCAGAGCACCCTTGGGGGAAAAAGCAATCGAATGGATCAAATAATCCATTCCGCCCCATTGCGCCTCGATTTGCTTGAATACCGCCTCTGTCTGTCCTTCGACCATTACGTCGAGCGGCATGAAGATCGGCGCTTCCAATTCCTTTGCGAGCGGCTCGACAAAGCGCTTGGCCTTCTCGTTCAGGTAGGTGATGGCGACCTCGGCGCCGAGCGCACGAAATGCGCGCGCGCAACCCCACGCGATGGACTGATCGTTTGCTATGCCAACGATCAGACCCTTCTTTCCTTCCAGAAGTGGTGCCTTAGCCTTGGGAATACTCACGCCGTCCTCCTGTGCACGGCATCGTCGCTACCGGCCGCCGACAGGACCGCAAGCGTATGCTTCGCGATCATCAGTTCCTCATTGGTCGGAATGACGTAGACGCCGAGACGGCTGCTGGGATGCGAGATGCGAAGCGCATTTTCCCCATTCGCTTCGGGATCGATATTGGCGCCGAGCCAGCCGAGCTTTTCACCGATCCGCGCGCGCATCTGCGCCGACCGCTCGCCGATCCCGGCGGTGAACACGAAGCTGTCGAGCCCATTGAGCGATGCGGCGAGGTAACCGGTATAAAGCCCGATCCGGTAGACAAAATGATCGAGCGCCAACGCCGGACCGGGCTCGCTGCTTTGAAGCAGGTCGCGGACATCGTTGCTGATACCGGACAACCCTTTCAGCCCACATTCCTTATAGAGAAAGTCCTGCACGGCAGCCGGGCTCATCCCTTTCTCGCTGAGGAGATAGAGCACGACCCCGGGGTCGATCTGGCCTGGCCGGGTTCCCATCGGCAGCCCGTCGAGAGCGGTGAAACCCATCGTGCTCTCAACGCTGCGACCATTTTGTATCGCGCACATCGATGCGCCGCTGCCGAGATGCGCGACGATAATCCGGCCCCCGGCTCGGTCCGGCATCAGTTCGCGCATGCGCTCGGCGACGTATTCATAGGACAGGCCGTGAAAGCCGTAGCGGCGCACCCCTTCGGCATAGAGCTTGTCCGGAATTGCATAGCGATCCGCGACATCGCTGTGGCCACGATGGAACGCGGTATCGAAGCAGGCAACCTGAGGCATGTCGGGAAAGCGTTCCAGCAGGATGCGGATCGGCGCCAGATTGTTCGGCTGATGTAGCGGCGCAAGCGGGACATAGCGTTCGAGATCGGCGAGGACGGCCTCGTCCACGCAGATCGGCCGGTCGAAATTCGGTCCGCCATGCACCACCCGGTGGCCAATAGAGGTGAATGTCACATGCTGTACGTCCCGTAGCCAGGCACCAGCAACGCGCATGGCGGATGCGACGTCGGGAATCTCGTTAGGGTCATAACTCCGGTCGATCAGCTTCTCGTCACCAGTACCGCTGGCCTTCAGTCTTGGCCGCACGCCGATGCCGTCGATCTGCCCGCTGATCACTTGCTGTAGCGTCGCACGTTCTTCGACTGAATAGACACGGAACTTGACACTCGACGAACCGGCGTTGACGACGAGGATCTTTTCCATTTTTCGCGCTCACGCGGCCGGAAGTGCGGTGCTGCGCCGTCGCGCATCCGCGGACAACGATGCGATGGCGCAGGAAGCCAGCCGGGTACGGACCGAATCCGCACGCGAGGTCAGGATGATGGGAACGCGCGCTCCGAGCACCAAACCGGCGGCGTCGGCATGCGACAGGAAGATCAGATTTTTCGCCAGCATGTTGCCAGCCTCGAGATTGGGCACCACCAGTATTTGAGCGCGCCCGGCAACCTCCGACTTGATGCCCTTGATACGCGCCGCGTCCGGATCGATGGCGTTATCGAAAGCCAGCGGCCCGTCGAGGATTCCGCCGGTGATCTGGCCACGGTCCGCCATCTTGCACAGGGCCGCGGCGTCTATGGTCGACGGGATTTTTGTCGTCACGGTCTCGACCGCGGACAGGATCGCAACCCGGGGCGCCCCCTCCCCGATCTGCTGAAAAAGGTCGATAGCGTTCTGCACGATATCGCGCTTCACATCGAGATCGGGGGCAATATTGATCGCCGCATCGGTGACAATCAGGGTGTCGGCATGCGACGGCACGTCCATGATGAACACGTGACTGATGCGGCGCGCGGTCCGCAACCCGGTGGCGGACGACGTGATGGCCCGCATCAGTTCGTCAGTATGAAGGCTTCCCTTCATCAGGAGTTCGCCTTTGCCGGCGCGGATCATCTCTACGCCCCTGGCGGCGGCAACTTCGCTGTGCTCGACGTCGACGATCTCGTATTTGCCGATGTCGATGTTGTGCTGCTTGGCAACCGCTGCGATTTTCGCGGCGGGGCCGACGAAGACCGGTGTGATGATGCCGGCTTCCGCCGCCTCGACGGGTCCGCGCAAAGAGGTCTCGTCGCACGGATGGACCACGATGGTCGAGGATGCCGGCGCTTGCCTGGCGCGCGCGATCAGTTGCTCGTATTTGGCGTGCGGCTTCGCCATCGGGACCGCCACTTCAGAAGCAGCCATAACGTGTCTCACACCTACGATTCATGAGTTCGCTTGGGTCCGCATTTCGACTGGTGCGAGCCGAGGCTTTCCGCCGTCGAACAGGCCGGCTACGCGCTCCATGCGTTTGGCCGCCTCCCCGGCAAGATCTCCGCTGGCGGTCGCCACCTCTTGAACTGCGGCGAGCGCGGCCTTGCGCTCGTCCGCTCCCGGCGGCAACAGCGATGGGATGGCGGCAAGAGCGGCCTCCTCATCGATCAGCAGCATGGAGAATTGCTCGCGGACCAACTGCTTGAACTGCGCCAACGTCAGCTTCTGAGTTTCGGTGGTGGCGAGCCGGATCCTGCGGATGGTCTCGAAGCCGCGCTCATCCGCTGCTCCTCGCGCCATGCCGATATACAGTGCAGCACGAACCATGCATTCGCGCAGGCCACCCGTGCCGATCTTTGCTCGGAGCTCCGCAATGCGCTTCCCAACGAGCTGCTGATGAAGCGGACTTTTCGCGGCCTTGCGTAAAGAACGCTGGCTTGTCTGCGGATCGACGCCGCACGCTGCCTGCAAGGCGGGTGTACCGTAAATCGTGAGGAATGTGCGCTCGGCGGCCTGCTCGACTGTCTCGCGCCACGTATCGAGTGCAGTTACGATCTGCTGCGACACCTTCTCCTGCATCGCAAGGAAGGGGTTGTCGGCGGACGCCTCTTTGCGCTCGGACCGGACCCGTTCGGCGGCGGCCTTGACCGGCGCCATGAACGGATTGGCATCAGAGAACAGTTCATATTGCAGGCGCAGCGGATGAAATTGCTGCATCCAGTTGGCGAGCACCGGGTTGGCGACCGCCTTTACGAACGGCTGCATATAAGTCCGGTACAGCGCCAGATTGGTCTCGGAGACGCGCGCGGCGGTTGCAAAGCGGCGTTCATCCTCTCCGTCATTACCGCCAAGCGCGCGGATGTCGTCGAGGGTACGCGCCTCGCAGCGCATCAACCAATCACCACTGACAAGGTCGGCATTCTTGGCATCTGCCGACCGCTTCGTGAAGGTTGCCTCGTAGAGGCCCGGTGGCAGCGTATCGATCAGATCGATATTGTCGGAGAATTCGCTGTATTGCTTGCGTGCAATTCCCGCCGAGACAAAGATGCCCAGATGGCCGGCATCCTCATGCACGGTATAGACGATGGTTTGGCCGTAGGAGCGGATCTGATCGACACTATCGTAAAGATCGAGGATCCAGCCCAGCGCTTGTGACGGCGGCGTGACATTGTCGCCCTTGGAGCAGAACACCACGATCGGTGAGCGGATGCTGCGCAGATCCACCGCCGTGCCATCCGGCGTCTTGATCCGGCCAGCCGCGAGGTTGTTACCGATAAAGAGCTCGTCGACGATGAACTGGATTTCTTCGGCGTTCAGATTGACGTGGCCGCCCCACCAGCGCTCGAAGCCGAGATAGCGCTCGGCCTCGGTATCGATCTTGGAATAGAGATTGTATTGCTTGGTCCACAGTGTGTTTGCAGGATTCTGGTTCTCGAAATTCTGGACCAGATATGCGCCGTCGAATTTGCCGCCGCCGAGGTCGCTCGTCAGTGCGGTCAGCCAGCTCCCGCCGAGCAATCCGCCGGAATAGCGCATCGGATATTGGCCGCGCACACCATCCCAGTATGACAATGGCGAGCCCGCTATAATGATGGGGCCGAACAATTCCGGACGCAGTGCGGCAAGCATCATGACCGCCCACCCCGCCTGGCAGTTGCCTATCACACAGGGTTTGCCATCCGCCTGAGGGTGGCGCTTGATAACCTCGGCCAGAAATTCTGCCTCGGCGCGGGCGACGTCGGCAATGGTCTGGCCCGGCATGGGCTCGGGCAAGAAGCCCACGAAATAGCAAGGATGGCCGGCGCGCATCGCCATGCCGATCTCGCTGTCGGCCTTGAAGCCGCCGATACCCGGCCCGTGCCCGGCTCGCGGATCGACGATCACGAAGGGACGCGCCGTCAGACCGATCTGCACATCGTCGGACGGCACGATACGGGCAAGCACGTAGTTGACAGGGCGGTCAAGCTTGCGGCCGTCCATCACCAATTCGCATTTGAACTCGAGGACATGCGGAGCGTCTTCTGCGGCATGTTCGCGAAAGACGTTCCCCCGCTGCCGCATCACATCGAGAAACAACAGCGATCGTTGTGCGGCGTCGATGGCGTATTCACTCGCTGAGGTAAACCACGCAATTGCCGGCAGGCTTACCGGTTCGGACGAAGGCTGACTGGTCGTCATGGTGTGCATCCTCCCACGCTACAAAGTGATGCGTGGCCGCGCCGGATCCGAACGACCGCCGGAAACGGGTGCCGGAACTCAACGCAGAGCCGACCATGACCGTCCGTTCGGTGGTACTGTACTTAGGTTTAGGCACACGGCCTTCGCAGGGCCGGGTCAGGCACGGCGACGCTACTCACCTTTTGCGACACTTTCGTGCTCAGCCTCCCCGATCAGGTCGTGGACCGTCATGGCGCGATCGATACCTCCGACCTTTTCGCCGACACCGTCCGCCCTCAGAAAATCTCGCACGTAGCTACGCGCGCCGACGATGCGGAGCGCGATACCGCGCGCGGCAAGCTCAGCGTGCAGTTCGTGTACCATATGCGAACCTGCCAGATCGATAAACGGCGAGGCCGACAGGTCGCAGATCAGCAGACGGATACTGGACATCCGATGGCTGTCCAGTCGAGTCCGGATAGCATCCAGCACGGCAGCGGCGTTGACATAGATCAGCGAGCCTTCCGGCCGGACGACTATTGTGCTTTTTGATGGCTCATTATCCGGATGACGTTCCAGATCGGAATAGATCTGCGTACCCGGAATGCGGCCGAGAAAGGCGACATGCGGACGCGATACGCGCATCAGCAACAGGGCGATGCAGGCGAAGGCCGCAAGCAGGATACCGTTCAGAATTCCCAGGAGCAGCACTGACACGAGCGCGATGGTCGCGGCATAGAAATCGAGCCGGCTGACGCGCCACATGTACGCAAGGGCGCGGAAATCGAACAGCCCCATGATCGCCGTCAGCACCACAGCGGACAGCACGGCCTTGGGCAGGTTTTCGAGCAGCTCTGTGAGGAAAAGTAGACAGAGCGCCAGCGTGACCGATGCGAAGACTAAAGCCAGCGGCGTCTTCGCTCCGGCTTTGTCGTTGACGGCCGACTGCGACAATCCGCCCGCGACCGGATAGCCCTGCCCCAAGGCAGCCGCGAAATTTGCGGCTCCGATACCGAGGAATTCCTGCCGCATATCGAGCTGGTAGCCGTGCCTTGCAGCAAAGGTCCGCCCGGCCGAGACGCCTTCGACATAGGCGAGCAACAGACATCCCGCAGCGAGCGGCACGATGCCTTCCACATCGCGCAGCCGAAGCTCCGGCCACGCCAGACCTGGAAGCCCTGCGGGGATTTCGCCCGTTACCGGTACCCCCATAGAGGGCAGGCCAAGCAGGGTCGCAGACGCGATCGCAAGCGCCACGACTGCAAGCGCCACCGGGCGTCCCGACAGCCACTTCTCTCCGAGCAGCAGAAGCACGAAGGCGGTAACGCCGATGGCCATGACGATCAGTTGGGCCTGGCCGAGTTGCCCGGCCAGCACCATCAGCCGCTCGAGGAAATTATGCCCGCCTCCCGCAACCCCGAACAGGCCGGGAAGCTGGGTCATCGCTATCGTAAGGCCTGCGCCGAGCTTGAAGCCGACCAGAATGGAATCGCTGATCAGAAGCGCGATGACGCTGAGACGCAGCAGCCACGACAGGAAGGCAAGCACAGCAACCGTGAAGGCCGCGAGACTAGCAATCTGCGCGTAGCGCTGCATGTCACCGTCGGCCATCGCACCGACGCTCGCAGCTATCATCAGCGATATCGCGGAGGTCGGTCCGACCGCGAGTTGGCGCGAGGAACCGAGCAGTGCATATCCTATGCCGCCGAGCAGGTAACCGTAAACGCCGACCTGAGGCGGTAGGCCGGCGAGCGCGGCATAAGCCAACGAGACCGGGATCGCGTAGGCCGCAAGCGTGATTCCTGCGACAACATCGTGAGGCAGCCACGTCGCACGGTACTGCCGAAGCCACGTCCAAGCTCCGCCGATCCGGCTTGCCCCGGACCGATTCGCGTGAGCAACTTCATCCGACGTGTCGCTCATACGATGCTCGCATCAAACGGCCGTCACGCTGTCGGTTTGGTGCGAAGATACACGAACCAGTAGACCGCAGCCACCATAAGTGAGCCGCCGACGATGTTGCCGAGCGTTACCGGTATCAGATTGGCGAAGATGAAATTGTCCCAGGTGATCGCCGCGAAGTCCGCCGGCAATTTGCCGATCGCGCTCCAGAAGTTGTCTGGAGCCCACGTCTTGATGAACAGCCCCATCGGGATGAAGTAGATATTGGCGATGCTGTGCTCGAAACCGGCCGCTACGAAGGCCGAGATCGGCGGAATGATGGTTACGACCCGGTCGATCGTGGTGCGAGCGCCATAACACATCCAGACCGCGAGGCAGACCAGCGCGTTGCAAAGGATGCCGAGCATGAAGGCCGGCCCGAAACTCAGCGCGCTTTTGCTGTTGGCGATCGCGAGCGCGTTATGCCCCACGGCTCCACCCCCGAATGAATACTGTGCCGAAATGAATACCAGCGCAGCGGTGGCAATCGCGCCGAGGAAATTGCCGGCAAAAGCGATACACCAGTTGCCGAGCATGGCGCAGGTCGGAACCTTGCCGCCGGCCCAGGCCATGACCAACATGTTGTTGCCGGTAAAGAGCTCTGCACCGGCGACCACAACCATGATGAGACCGGTGGCGAACACAAGGCCGGTCAATAGCCGCATCACGCCATAAGGCAGAACAGCGTCCGGTCCGATCCCGCCGGCGCCAACCGTTGTCGCGAAGACCGCGCCGAAACCAATGAACGCGCCGCCAAGGATGCTGAGAACGAACACCGCCAGCGGGTCCATCGCTGCACGCGCGACACCGCCCGCCTCGGCGCGCTGAGCCATAGCCGACGGCAGGATTGTATCTATGCTAACCGGCTGCGGCTGCGGGCTGTCAGTCATGATTGCGCCGGTGCGATTAGCCGCCACCGAGGAATAGCAGACCGACGATCTGCACTGCGACCACTTTCAGGATAGTCGCGGACGGGAAGATCATCGCATAGCCGATGTCGGGACGCTCGGTCGGCGCCATTCGCGTTCCGTAAACGAGGATGGCCGGATTTCCGGTCGCGCCGGCTGTGACGCCCATAAGGTCGTCGTAGGGAATCTTCATCACATAGTAGCCGACGATCAGGACGATCAGAACGGTCGTGAGCAGCACGGCGGCACCGATGAACAGGAGCGTCAACCCGGACTCGGTCACCGTGCGTACGAAGGGCTGGCCGGCATTGATGCCGACCGCGGCGAGGAAAATCGCGAGCCCATAATTGCGCAGGACGATGTTTGCCGGCAGCGGCATGGTCCAGAGCATCGGTCCGGTGCGGCGCAGCTTGCCAAGGATCAGGGCGACGATCAGCGGTCCGCCGCCGATGCCGAGCGTAACGACACCGACGCCGGGGATCGGGATCGGAACCAGCCCCAGCAGAATCCCCAGCACCATGCCGATGCCGAGCGAGACATAGCTGAATTCGGACGTCGCCTTGACGCTGTCGCCGAAGACCTTTCGGATTTCTTCCTTGCGTGCCGGCGGTACCAGCACGCCGACGCGGTCCCCGAACTCCAGCATGAGGTCGGGGTTCGGAACGATGTCCGCATCGTAACGGCGGACATGCAGAAGCCGTGTTCCCCCTGGCAACGAAAGCTTCGACAGCGGCACTCCGACCATGCTCGCCTTGCCGACGAAGACCCGGATGTAGTCCAGCGCAGAGCGGTCCTTCACCAGGATGCCGGGCTCGAGACGCCCGAATTTCGCCGCGGCCTGCGCGAGAGCCTCCTCGCTGTGAGATACCACCAGCAGGCCGTTGTCCCGGGTCAGGACGAGGTCCTCCGATGGCATGACGTTCTCATTTCCCACCCGCACCATCGTGATCTGCACGCCGGCCGGCAGATCCTTGTTGACATCGCTGAGCAAGCGGCCCTCCGCGGCTGCGCCCAGCGCGATCTCGCCCATGTGAAACCGCTGCGCCTTTGGCGGAAAGCTCGGCTTGACCTGACGGGTCATGAAATACATGCCCAGAATGGGGCCGATGACGCCGAACGGATAGGCAATCGAATAGCCGATCGACGGATCGCTGTTCTTCATCACCTCAAGCGCGGCCTGCAGTGTTGCCGTGCTTGTCATCGAACCTGCGAACATCCCAAGCGTGTGGCCGATCTTGATCCCAAACGCGTGCCCAAGTCCAAGCGCAACCGCAAGGCCTGCAACCACGGCAAGAAGAGCGAGGAAATTATATTTGCGTCCCTCGGCGCCGGCCATTCCTTCGAAGAACTGCCGCCCATACAGAATGCCGATGCCATAGAGAAACATCACCAGTCCGGTCAGCCCGATCGGGCCGACGATATTCGCATTCGGCGCGAAGGCGCCAATTGCAAGACCGACAAACAGAACGGCACCGACACCAAGCGAAAATCCGCCCAGATTGATCTGCCCCACCAGATAGCCGACGCCGATTGCGAGAAAGATCGCGAGGATCGGCTGGCTGCCGATGATGTCGCGGGCAAGGTCGATCATGGCAGGGTCTCCGGAAACACGAGTGGCGAGGCGCCGTTCAACGATCAGCGGACATTGCAACCGGCGGAGCGGAACTGGCCGATGACGCGGCCAATGAGATCCGGCGTCGGAGTCGGTGTGGTCTCGTGGACATAGGGAAGACCCATCGCGTGCCACTTGAAGGCACCCATCTGATGGAACGGCTGCACTTCCACCCACTCGACATTTCTCATGGGCGCGACAAATGCCGCGATGCCTTCCACATTTGCCGGATCGTCGGTATAGCCCGGCACCAGGGTGAACCGCACCCAGGCGGGCTTTCCGATCTTCGAGAGCCGCTCCGCGAAACGCAGCGTCGGCGCGAGATCGCGGCCGGTCACCTTCTTGTAGGTCCCGGGGTCCGAACTCTTGATGTCCAGCAGAACGAGGTCGAGATTTGACAGGAATTCGTCGGTGACACGGTCGCCGAGATAGCCGGATGTCTCGATCGCGGTGTGAAGTCCGAGTTTCTTGGCGCCGGCCAATATCTCGCCGGTGAACGCCATCTGCACCATCGGCTCCCCGCCCGAAATCGTGAGGCCGCCGTCGAGCGATCGCAGAGCGGGCGCGAATCCCGCAAGCCGATCCAGCACCTGTTTCGCGGGGATGTAGGTGCCGTCTTTCAAATGCCAGGTATCGGGATTGTGGCAATAAGTGCAGCGGAGAAGGCAGCCAGAGACGAACAGCACCGCGCGCAACCCCGGCCCGTCGTAGCGGGACGAGGTTTCATAGGAATGCACATAGCCAAAAGTGCCACTCTTCTCGTCGATTACCTCACTCTCATCGGGCGCGTCAGGTGACTTCCCGACCCGCAGGTCGTGACGACTGCCCGCCTCAAGCGTGCCGAGCTGTGACATGGGGCCCTCCCAAGGCTTTCGGCGCGCGCGTCTCACACCTGTCCATGGAAGGTGCGGCTGATCACGTCCTGCTGCTGCTCTTTGGTGAGGCGCACGAAGTTCACCGCATAGCCCGACACCCGAATGGTGAGTTGCGGGTACTTGTCCGGGTTCTTCATCGCGTCCTCGAGCGTTTCCTTGTCGATCACGTTCAGGTTCATGTGGAAACCGCCGTGATCGAAATACATATCGAACGCCTTGGTGGCCGCCTCGATGAGTTGCTGCTCGGAGAGATGCGCCTTCTGCGGCGCCACCGACACGGTGTAGCTGATGCCGTCCTGCGCATCCTTATAGGGCAGCTTCGCCACCGACAGGCAGGAGGCGAGCCAGCCGTGATTATCGCGGCCGTGCATCGGATTGGCTCCCGGCCCGAACGGTTCGCCCTTGCGCCGGCCGTCAGGAGTATTGCCAGTCATCTTGCCATAGACAACGTTGGAGGTGATGGTCAGCACGCTCTGGGTATGCGTCGCGTTGCGATAAGTCGGATGCTTGCGGATCTTCTGCATGAAGCTCGTGACGAGATCGGCGGCGATCGTGTCCACCCGGTCGTCGTTATTGCCAAACTGGGGAACGGCGTTCGCCCCCGGCCCCTCGATGACGTAGTCGACGGCAAGACCGGTATCGTCGCGCACAACGCGGACCTTTGCGTATTTGATAGCGGACAGGCTATCGGCGACCACCGACAGGCCAGCGATGCCGAATGCCATGGTGCGCAGGATGTCGCGGTCGTGAAGCGCCATTTCCAGGCGTTCGTAGAAATACTTATCGTGCATATAGTGGATACAGTTCATTGCATGCACATAGGTGCGCGCGAGCCATTCCATCGTCGTGTCGAACTTCGCCATGACCTCTTCGAAGTCCAGCACATCGGCGGTCACCGGCGGCGTCGGAGGCGCTACCTGATCTCCCGACACCTCGTCGCGGCCTCCGTTGATGGCATACAACAGCGCCTTGGCGAGGTTAACGCGCGCACCGAAGAACTGCATCTGCTTGCCGAGCTTCATCGCGGAGACGCAGCAGGCGATCGCGTAATCGTCGCCCCAATAAGGCCGCATCAGGTCGTCGTTCTCGTATTGAAGTGACGACGTCTCCTTGCTGATTTTCACGCAGTACCGTTTGAAATTTTCGGGCATGTGTTTCGACCAGAGAACCGTTATATTGGGTTCCGGGGCCGGTCCGAGATTTGTCAGGGTATGCAGCATCCGGTAGCTGCTCTTGGTGACAAGTGGCTTGCCGCTGATGTCCATGCCGCCGACGCATTCCGTCGCCCAATACGGATCGCCACTGAACAAGGCGTCGTAATCGGGCGTACGAAGGAAGCGCACGATGCGAAGCTTCTGGACGAGCTGGTCCCACAGCTCCTGCCCACCCTCTTCGGACAGCACGCCTTCCTTCTGGTCGCGGTCGATATAGATGTCGAGAAACGTCGAGACTCGTCCAAGCGACATTGCGGCGCCGTTGGCCTCCTTGATCGCACCGAGATAGGCGAAATACGTCCACTGGAACGCTTCCTGCGCGTTGGCCGCAGGCTTCGTAATGTCAAACCCATAGCGCTTGCCCATCTCTGCGAGATCGTTCAGCGCGCGAAGCTGTTCGGACAATTCTTCACGGACTCGGATGATCTCGTCAGTCGGCCACATGTCGTCGACCTGCTTACGTTCCTCCTGTTTTGCCTCGATCAAGCGCGCGACACCGTAAAGGGCGACGCGGCGGTAGTCGCCGATGATGCGACCACGGCCATAGGCGTCCGGAAGCCCGGTTATGATGCCCGATTTCCGACAAGCGCGAATTTCATCGGTATACGCGTCGAACACGCCGTCGTTGTGGGTCTTTCGGTACTTCGTGAATGCCTCGTGTACCAGCGGGTCGGATTCGATGCCCGCAGCCTTCAATCCGGCCTCGACCATGCGCAGGCCGCCCCACGGGAAGATGGCCCGCTTGAAAGGCTCGTCTGTCTGCAGGCCGACGACAACCTCGTTTTGCTGGTCGATGTAACCCGGCTTGTGCGCCAGCATGGTCGAAGGCGTTTTCGCATCCGCGGCAAGCACGCCTTTCTTGCGCTCCTCCTGGAAATACGGCTGCAGCTTCGCCCAAACCGCCTTGGTCCGCGATGTCGGCCCAGCGAGAAACTTTTCGTCACCGGCATAGGGGTTCGCATTGCGCACGATGAAATCGCGGACGTCGATTGCCGTGCACCAGTCGCCCGGAACGAAATTTCGCCACGCGTTCTCTTCGCTGCGCGTCATGCTGAGGGCGGCTGAACTGGGCATGTGAAACTCCCGGTCAAATCAGGTGTGGTGTCTTTCCTGCAGATGGGTAGCTCGCATCTTCAGCAGACCGCACTGGGACGAATGCTGGAGGATGCTGCGATGCAACCGCGCGACGTGCGTGTCTGCGCGTGCCGTCAGAGTCGATAGCCGAATTTCCGCATACAAGCCGCACCGCGGGTGGACTTGTTGGCGTCCGAGGTCGTACCCGCCCCGAGGCTCCCTTTCTCCTTGTCCATGAAAGCCTTGCAGCGCCTGAAGGCTTCCTCGTAGCTGATCTTCTTCTGCTTTTGCTGAGCCGAGGCCGGTACCGCTATTGCCAGCAATGCACCGGCCGTCAGCAGCGCCGCCGCGATGCCAAGGATTCTGGGTGCGACCATGTTTCGTCTCCTCCAATGGACCCGCTCTCCGGCAGGATTTGAATTGGAATAGAATGTCTCAATGGTCGGCGTGAACTGAACCTAGGTGTAGACGCGCGATACGATCGGGTGAGTATCTCGCCGTTGCACGCGTGCCCAGCTGCGTCGCAACATGTGCGGATACACCTGCGCATCTCTTCAGAGGTCGAGCGTGACGTGCACCACTTCGGGCTCGGAGCGCGTCTCTATAGGAAGACCGCTCTTCTCGAATGTCTTCAGCATGGGTACGTTCTCGCGCAGGACTTCCGCCACCAGCTGCCGAAGGCCCTGCGACTTCGCGATCAGCGCGAGATGGCGCATGAGATGGCTGCCAATCCCCCTGCCTTGGTAGGAATCGATGATCGTGAACGCGACCTCAGCCTTGCCGTCCGAGACCACCACATAACGCCCTCCGCCGACAATCGTCGGACGTCCGCCCTCCTCGACGACAGCGACCAGCGCGACATGCCGCTTGAAATCAACATCGACGAGATAGTGCGTTTCCGCCTCGGTAAAGACCGTCTTGACGCCGAAAAACCGGCGATAGAGGGAAAGCGGACTGGTCCGGTCGACGGCATTCTCAAGATCCCGCCGGTCGGAAGGACGTAGGGCACGCAATTCGACGCGGCTCCCATCCCGCAGCGCTTCCGTCGCAGCATAGTCTTCGGGGCGCGCACTCATGGCTTTTTATCATCTGCTGGCCACGCCGCGAGAACAAGATAAAAGCGGACCATGGGCTGCTGCATTGGTTTAACCCTCCGATGCGTAAGGATAGTTCGCCCAGTCCATTCGTTTGAGTGCGAGTTCGGTCGTTTCACGCGCGACGCAACCGCGCTATAATACTGGTTTGATGACCGGCGCGGAGGTTTGATTGAAATGTTCGGTGTTCTCGATCGATTCTTCGAGTGGCTGCATGCCGTGCCGGCCGTCTTTACCGAGCCCGGGTCCCCGAACTTTTTCCTGTCGCGGGCAATCATCGGCCTTGTCCTGGCCATAGCAATTGTATGCTTTCTGATTGCCCTTCACTATCGTCGCATGTTCAACACCGTGAGGCGCCTCTGGTCCGGCCCCGGTGGAACGACCAAAGCCTGAGCATGCAAAAAGAGCGAAAGTACCGTACATGACGCATACCGCCCATCCCGCAGCGCCGCATCACCTGCCGTGGTTCATAACCTCGCCGGATCAATCCGACGTCCTGATGTGGATCATGGGCATATTTCTTCTCATCGCCGTCCTGGCCGTCGGCAATATCTTTTTGCGCCTGCACACCTTGCCCGAGCGCATGGCGCACCGATCCCAGAAGCTGCAATTCGAAATTGTGGCGGTGCTTGGACTGCTGGCGTTGTTTACGCACCAGCACGTATTCTGGGTCGCCGGTCTCCTTTTGGCGCTTATAGACATTCCTGATTTCGGCACGCCACTTCGTCGAATTGCCGGATCGGCCGAAAAGCTGGCAGGCATTCCACCCGGGGAAGGAAACCTCGCCGCAGACGAGATCGAGCGCGCTGCGATCAGCCAGAAGCAGTTGGAGCACTGAAATATGCTTGAGCTTCTTCTCTGCTCCCTGCTGACGATCCTGCCCGACTATCTTTACCGGCGCTACGTTCAGGGAAAGCGCATCGGTAAGGAGATTACGCTCTACTCGGTATGGTTCGAGCTGCGGTGGGGCATCATCGGATGCCTGCTACTGACCGTCGCACTGATCACGACGATCTTCTATTTCCATCCGTCGACGAAAGCCGTCATCGCCTCCTTCCGCGCGGTACCCATCGTGTCCGAAACCAATGGCCGCGTCGCCCAAGTGTATGTCGGCATGAGCGACCAGGTAAAACAGGGCGACCCGATTTTCAGGCTGGACGATTCTAAACAGGCTGCCGAACTGGAGACGGCGCGGCGGCGCGTCACTGAAATCGACGCACAGATGATCCAGGGCCGCGCCGAAATCGCCGCAGCGGCCGGGCAGGTCGATCAGGCGAAGGGAGCATTGCAGCAGGCGATCGATGAACTCGAAACCAAGGCGGAACTGAACCGTCGCAACGCCGATATCGTAGCGCGCCGGGAGATCGAGCGGCTGCAGAACCTTGTGAAGACGCGGCAGGGTGGCGTCGATGCAGCGCAGTCCCAGATGCAGGCCGTTGAGACCAAGGTCGAGGTCGTGTTGCCCGCACAAAAGGCGAGTGCAGAGGCGGCTCTCGCCGAAGCCCAGGTCGCCCTCGACAAGACCACGATCCGCGCCGGCGTGACCGGCCGCGTCGAACAATTTGCGCTCCGCGTCGGCGACATCGTGAACCCATTCGCGCGCCCGGCCGGAGTGCTCATTCCCGCGGATAGGCGCAATGCGCTCGCCGCCGGCTTCTCCCAGATCGAGGCACAGGTCATGAAGGCAGGCATGGTCGCAGAGGCGACATGCATCTCGAAGCCATGGGTCATCATCCCGATGGTCGTGACCGGTGTGCAGGATGCCATCGCTGCGGGCCAGTTCAGAGGCGGCGAGCAACTGATCGACGTCCGACAGAATGTTCAGCCAGGTACGATATTCGTGGTCCTCGAGCCGCTTTATCCCGGAGGCCTGGAGGGCGTAACCCCGGGCTCGAACTGCATCGCAAACGCCTACACCAGCAATCACGAATTGCTTGCATCCAAGGATATCGGCTCGTTCCGGCGCTTCGGATTGCATGCAATCGACGCTGTAGGTCTGGTGCATGCGATGCTTTTACGCATTCAGGCACTGCTTCTGCCGATCCGCGAGCTTGTATTCAGCGGGCATTAGCGTTCGTCCCGCAGGCGCTTGACGGATGATCGGCTGCTCGCGCCGACCATCCTCCGCGGAGAATTAGGCGCCCGGTGATATTCTAAGGAACAATGGACTCGACCCTTCTGCCTTAGCTGATATCTCACGCACAGCGGTCCGGCAATCCTGAGAGCCGAAGCATGAAATCTCGCTGGCACCGCTGCGGAACCGGCGGCCGCGTATTTAGTTGAAAGGTCTCATGATCTCGATCATCGATGACGACCATGGCGTTCGGGAAGGCACCGCCAGCCTCCTGCGGTCGCTCGGATACGAGGTTCAGACCTTCGAATCCGGGCGCGCCTTCCTTGACTGGGACGGCTCCAAATCGTCGGTTTGCTGCGCAATCGTGGACATCACGATGCCGGAGGTTGACGGGTTCGAACTCCACCGACAACTCGTCCGCGACGGCTGCCGTTTCCCGATCATCTTCCTGACCGCTCTCACCGATGCCGTCGCAACCGCGCGGATTCGCGAGTGCCACGTACATAGTGTCCTGACCAAGCCCTGCTCGGAGCAAAAGCTCGTTGATTGCGTGGAGTCCGCTCTCGCGAAACAATAGTCAAGGCTACGACGATCTGGGAGACTAATAACGCTGCTCAGCGAAGCGTCGACCTTCAAGGGCCGCGCCGTCGTCGTAGGCGTGCTTGGTTTCGCGCGCCGGCAACTTGACCTTTGGGCGCGCCATCTTTTTGTATGGAATCGCCTTCAGGATGTGCGCGATGCAATTCAGCCGCCCGCGCCGCTTGTCGTCGGATCGGACGATCGCCCAGGGGGCATGGTCGCTGTCGGTTTGCTTCAACATGGCGTCCCGGGCGCGCGAATAGTCGTACCAGCGGCTGTAGGACTTGAGGTCCATATTGCTCAGTTTCCATTGGCGGAGCGGATCTTCGATCCGCGCCTTGAACCGCCGCTCCTGCTCCTCCATTCCGACCTCGAGCCAGATCTTGATGAGGACGATGCCAGCATCGACGATGTGCTTTTCGATTTCGGGACACAGTTCCAGGAAGTGCTTGTATTCGCGGTCGCCCACAAAACCCATGACGTGTTCGACGCCGGCGCGGTTGTACCAGCTGCGGTCGAAGATCACGATTTCGCCGGCCGCCGGAAATCGCTCGAAATACCGCTGGATGAACATCTGGCTTTTTTCGCGATCGGACGGCGCAGGCAGTGCAATCACCCGGAATACGCGCGGACTGACGCGCTCCGTCAACGCCTTTATCGTTCCGCCCTTCCCCGCGGTGTCGCGACCCTCGAACACCACGATGGCGCGCAGACCCTTGGCCTTGACCCATTCCTGCAGGTGACAGAGTTCGACCTGCAGCTTTGTAAGCTCCTTCTCGTACTCCTTGCGCGGCATTCTCTCCGCAGCCGCTGCATCCTGGGATGCCGCCGCTTCCTTCGACCGCTTTTTCGACTTTCCGCGCTTCGCCATTCTGTCTGATCTCCGGACCGGCACCGGTGCGAGCTTGAGCCTTGGGCCGACGCCAACATGCTGTGAAGTTTGGATAAACTGTACTTTGGTTTAGTGTTGCGCGTGTCTCTCCTCGTTCCGGAGTCATTCGCCGGACATCGGATTTTCGCGCGGTGGTACGGCATCATAGGTCGGCAAACCTGCAGCGTCGTTGCCGGTCCGCGCGACCGATCGACGAAGCACCTCAAAAATAACCGCGGTCGACCAGCCGAACAACAGGACGCCATTCATCGCCGCCATCGGTCCGAGCAATTGCCAGCGCTCGACCGGAACGATATCGCCATATCCGAGCGTCGTGTAGTTGACGAAGGCGAAATAGAGATTCGACGCGCTTCCGCTATTCGGAACTACGCCAGCAAGCCAATAGCCGACCGACCAGACGGCAACTTCGCAGCAATGCGCCAGCGTGATGACGAGGACCGTCACCATCATGAGCATGACGAGATTTGCGGAGGTGTCCGCGGGACACCTTCGGCTTATCTTGCGGGCGACCTGGATGACGGCCGTCATGGCGAACGCATGAATCGCAATATTGATTGCGCTGACACCGCCTCCGAACAGAAGCTGACGCACCAAATTCATCGATCGTCCCGCAGTTCAACGGAAACGAATGTTCGGGTCATTTTCCGCCGGCGGCCTGAACCCGGCGCCACGTCTGGTCCGGATTGAGCCCGCGACCTTGGGACCCTGTTTCGCAATGACCTTGAACCGATAGCCGAAATAGGCGGAACTCGGCCTTGGCTTATAGCCGTCCGCCACAGCGCGATCGACCATCTTGCTCAGGGGGCTCGCCGGCTGACCATTGATGGCCGGCCAATATAGCCCGTCTTTCAGTCCCGGACGGCTGATGATGCGCTGGGCATATCGCCTGTCACCGTCCTTTCCCGTCATCGCGGCGTAGCTTTCCTGAGCCGCAACAAAGCAAGACTTGCTTCGATCGCTTTCGCCTCGTTCCTTGCAATCCGTGCCCGAAGCAGATCCTGGCGGCCCGTCGCCATGTCGAATTGCCAGCCGGCACTGGTCCGGATCAGCGGGATTGGGAATGCTACATCCGAGGATCCGACAACAAGGGTCGCCTCCCGGTTCCCATGCATCACCACGCGGTGCTTCTGCGCATAGTTGTCCACAAACCGCTTTCTAGCGGCCGTGTCGGCAACATCGTCGCCAGATGACAGGATATCGAAAGCCGCCCGGCCAACGACATCAAGGATGCCTCCGCCCGGCTCGGACCTGAGCGCAGCCACCAGCGCGTCCGCTGCGGCTTCCTCAGTCGGAAGCGGGCGTTGCGCGTAAGCCGACGCGGTCAGTGAGACCAGAGCAAGCCCTGCGATCATGGTGCGCATCAATCGCCAGTAAAAAGCGGCATCCCGACGAATTTCGGGAACCCGCGACATTGATTGGGTCAGACGGTTCATCTCGGCTACGTCTTGCGGAAGGTCAAATCCATGATGGTCTCAGATCGGCTATTTGATAAGCGCAAATAACAGCAGTCAAACCAACATTACGATTCTTCGTCGGCTGTGTTGCAGTGCCGAAGAAGTCACTTCTTGACGAGCGCAGGCCCTGATCCTCAAATGTCCGCACGAACCAGCCATACACATCCATATACTCACTTTATATCCGATAAATCGGGTTTGTTCAGGAACATCTCGTCTCCGAGACTGGTAATGGCATCGCAAGGTCATCAACAGACGGAGCCAGTGCAGACACAGCAGCCTATCGTCTGCGTCATCGACGACGATTCCTCGATCCGCGACGGTATGACCAGCCTGTTTCGATCCGTGGATATCGCGGTCGAAACATTCGGCTCCGCC